>NZ_JBIVAB010000005.1:0-339484 GCF_044745345.1 Pseudomonas sp. NPDC087029
TGGTAGTGTGGGGTTTCCCCATGTGAGAGTAGGTCATCGTCAAGATTCATTTCGCAAAACCCCTATCTGCGCGAGCAGGTAGGGGTTTTGTCTTTCTACTTCGAAAACTCGGGCCTTCGTCGCCTCCCACATTTCGAGCGGGGCCACTAGAATAGTCCGACGTACCTATTCAGAATCCCCAGATGCCCGAAACCGAAGCCCTAGAGCAGTTGCCGCTGGATGAGCTGGTCGCCTGTCACGAGTGCGACCTGCTGATGCGCAAGCCGGTGCTGCAGCATGACGAAAAAGCCCAATGCCCGCGCTGTGGCTACGAGCTGTATGCCCACCGGCACAATGTGGTCAACCGCAGCCTTGCCCTGGTGCTGACCGCGCTGTTGCTATTCGTGCCCGCCAACTTCCTGCCGATCATGCAGTTGCATCTGCTTGGCCAGACTTCGGACGATACGGTCTGGACCGGTGTAGTGGGCTTGTACAACTCCGAGATGCGCGGCGTTGCCATCGTGGTCTTCCTGTGCAGCATGGCCATACCCTTGCTCAAGCTGCTGTGCCAGCTGGCGGTGCTGTTGAGCATCCGCCTGGACATCGGCCGCAGCTATGGCCTGCTCTGCTACCGCATCTATCACCATCTACGTGACTGGGGCATGCTCGAGGTCTACTTCATGGGCGTGCTGGTTGCCATCGTCAAACTCGTGGACCTGGCCGAGCTGAGCATAGGCCTGGGTCTGTTCTGTTTCATCAGCCTGCTGCTGATCCAGGTCTGGCTCGAAGTGGTGATGTCGCCACACCAGATCTGGAGTGCATTGTCGGGGGAGGATCTGCATGCGGGCGATTGATGCAGGCATTGTGGTTTGCAACGAATGCCATGAACTGAACCGCCAGGACAGCGAGCAAGGCACGCAGACCTGCACGCGCTGCGGCGCCATCGTGCACGCACGCCGGCCCAACAGCATCGTGCGGACCTGGGCGCTGCTCATCGCGGCATCGATTCTGTACATTCCCGCCAACGTGCTGCCGATCATGACCGTCAGCGCGCTGGGGCAGGGCAGCCCGGACACCATCATGTCCGGCGTCATCGCCCTGCTCAAGCACGGCATGCTGCCGATTGCCGCGGTGGTGTTCATCGCCAGTATCCTGGTGCCGACCTTCAAGCTGATCGGCATCGGCCTGCTGCTGTACTCCGTGCAGCGCCGCCAACCCTTGTCGGCGCGGCAACGAATCCTGATGTACCGCTTCATCGAGTTCATAGGGCGCTGGTCCATGCTGGACATCTTCGTCATTGCCATTCTGGTGGCAGTGGTGAATTTCGGCCGCATCGCCAGTGTCGAAGCCAACCTGGGCGCTGTCGCCTTCGCAACTGTGGTGATTCTCACGATGCTTGCCGCTTTAACTTTCGATCCCCGACTGATTTGGGATAACACGGAGTCGGATGACGACCATGAGTGACTTGCCAACCGCCAAAACCCGCCCCGCCTCCAATTGGTCGGCAATCTGGATTCTGCCGCTGATCGCGCTGATGATCGGCGGTTGGCTGGCCTGGCAGGCGTACCGCGATGCCGGCGTGGAAATCGAGGTGCGTTTCGAAAGCGGTGAGGGGATCGTCGCCAACAAGACCGAAGTCATCTACAAGGGCATGCCGGTCGGCAAGGTGAAGAGCCTGGTGCTCGACGCCAAGGGCGAGAAGCAGGGCGTCATCGCCACCATCGAGATGAACAAGGCCGCAGAGCCTCACCTGAACAAGGGCACGCGCTTCTGGCTGGTCAAGCCCAGTGTCAGCCTGGCGGGTATCTCCGGGCTCGAGACGCTGGTGTCAGGCAACTACATTGCCGTCAGTCCAGGTGAAGGTGAGCGAACCAAGCGCTTCACCGCGTTGAAAGTGGCGCCGCCGCTGTCGGACAACGAGCCAGGCCTGCACCTGACGCTCAAGGCTGACCGCCTGGGCTCGCTCAACCGCGACAGCCCGGTGTTCTACAAGCAGATCCAGGTCGGCCGGGTGAAGAGCTACCGCCTCTCCGACGACCAGAGCACGGTCGAGGTCAAGGTATTCATCGAGCCGGCCTACGCCAGCCTGGTGCGCAAGCACACGCGCTTCTGGAATGCCAGCGGCATCAGCATCGACGCCGACCTGTCCGGGGTGAAGGTGCGCAGCGAATCGTTGTCCAGCATCGTCGCCGGCGGTATCGCCTTCGCTACCCCCGAGTACCGCAAGGACAGCCCGCCCACCGACCCGAGCCTGCCGTTCCGCCTGTATGAAGACTTCGACGCTGCCCAGGCGGGCATTCGCGTCAAGGTCAAGCTGAACGACTACGAAGGCCTGCAGGCCGGGCGCACGCCGGTGATGTACAAAGGCATTCAGGTCGGTTCGCTGAAAGCGCTGAAAATGGAAGACAACCTGGCCAGCGCCATGGCCGAGCTGACCCTGGACCCGCTGACCGAAGACTATCTGGTCGACGGCACGCAGTTCTGGGTGGTCAAGCCGTCCATCTCGCTGGCGGGCATCACCGGCCTGGAGGCCCTGGTCAAGGGTAACTACATCGCCATCCGCCCGGGTGAGAAGGGCGCCACGCCGCAGCGCGAGTTCGAGGCCAGGCCCAAGGCGCCGCCACTCGACCTCAAGGCACCCGGCCTGCACATGGTGCTGTTCGCCGACACCCTGGGCTCGCTGGAGGTCGGCAGCCCGGTGATGTATCGCCAGGTGAAGGTCGGCAGCGTGCAGAGCTACCAGTTCGCCCGCAACAGCAATCGCATCCTGATCGGTGTGCACATCGAGAAGGAATACGAAAACCTGGTCAACGGATCGTCGCGCTTCTGGAACGTCAGTGGCATCACCCTCACGGGCGGCCTATCGGGCATCAAGATCAAGAGTGAATCGCTGCAGACCCTGATGGCTGGTGGTATCGCCTTCGATACGCCGACCCCGAATGTTGCGCTCAAGCGCCGTATCCCGCGTTTCCGCCTGCTGGAGAGCCAGGAGGCGGTGAACCGCAGCGGCACGCTGGTCACCATCCGCGTCGATCGCGCCGACGGCCTCAAGCCGGGCACGCCAATCCGCTTCCGCGGCCTGGACGTGGGCAGCGTGGAAAGCGTCGACCTGACCCAGGACCTGCAGGCGGTGGTGCTGCGAGCGCGCATCACTGAGGCGGCTGACCGCATCGCCCGGGTGGGCACCCAGTTCTGGGTGGTCAAGCCGGCGCTTGGCTTGGTGCGTACCGAAAACCTCGACACCTTGATTGGTGGCCAATACCTGGAAGTGCAGCCATCAGCCAAGGACCGGGGTGCGCAGCGCGACTTCATCGCGTTGGCCCAGGCGCCGGAGGTGGTTGGCCAGGAGGTAGGCCTGCCGCTGACCTTGAGCGCGCCTCGACGAGGTTCGATCAAGCCTGGCGTGCCGGTGACCTATCGCGAGGTGGCCGTGGGCAAGGTTACCGGCTTCGAGCTGGGCCAGAGTGCCGACCGGGTGCTGATCCATATCCTGATCGAGCCGCGCTATGCCGCGTTGGTGCGCAGTGGTAGCCGATTCTGGAACAGCAGCGGGTTCGGCTTCGACTGGGGCTTGTTCAAGGGCGCGACGGTGCGTACCGAGTCGCTGGAAACGCTGATAGATGGCGGTATTGCCTTTGCCACGCCCGATGGCGAGCAGATGGGCAACCCGGCTCGACCGCAGCAGACCTTTGCCTTGTTCGAGAAACCTGAGGATCAATGGCTGCAGTGGGCCCCGAAGATTCAGATCGCCAAGTAATGGAGTGGGGCCGCTATGCGGCCCCAATCGCCGGCAAGCCGGTTCCCACAGTGTAGGAGCTGGCTTGCCGGCGATGAGGGCGGTACAGGCAAGCTCATCAAATCGCAGGCAATAAAAAACCGACCCTAGGGTCGGTTTTTCGACAAGAACGTCGCTTAGGCAGCTGCAGCTTCTTTCAGCGCCTTGATGTGGCCATTCAGACGGCCTTTGTGGCGAGCAGCTTTGTTCTTGTGGATGATACCTTTGTCGGCCATGCGGTCGATTACTGGTACAGCCAGAACGTAAGCGGCTTGCGCTTTTTCGGCGTCTTTTGCGTCGATGGCTTTAACTACATTCTTGATGTAGGTGCGGACCATGGAACGCAGGCTGGCGTTGTGGCTGCGACGCTTCTCAGCCTGTTTTGCACGTTTCTTGGCGGAAGGTGTGTTGGCCACCGTCGAGCTCCTCGAAAGACTTTAGGTAAATAGCAAACAAAATAGGCCGCGAATCATGCCGATCAGTCGAGCGGATGTCAAGGCCACCTGCAGGGTTCCGCCGAGCGGTGCACCAACAGGAGGGAAAGAATTCCTTTCTGCTGCACGACCTGTAAACTCGGGAATTTTTGGCTCCCCTGCGAAGGCGCGGGAGTATCGCACATTCGGACGCCACATGCAGCGTCCTCTGTCATTGGCGTGAATCTTTTCGATGAATCTGCTCAAATCCCTGGCTGCAGTCAGCTCCATCACCATGATTTCCAGGGTGTTGGGCTTCGTGCGCGATACGATTCTGGCCCGCGTGTTCGGTGCCGGCGTTGCCACCGACGCCTTTTTCATCGCCTTCAAGTTGCCCAACCTGTTGCGGCGGATATTCGCCGAAGGGGCCTTCTCCCAGGCTTTCGTGCCCATTCTTGCCGAATACAAGACCCAGCAGGGCGAAGAGGCCACGCGCACGTTCATTGCCTATGTCAGCGGCCTGCTGACGCTGGTACTGGCGCTGGTCACCGCCGTCGGCATCCTGGCTGCGCCCTGGGTGGTATGGGCCACGGCGCCCGGTTTCGTCGACAGCGCCGAAAAATACGAGCTGACCACCGCCCTGCTGCGGGTGACGTTTCCTTATATATTGCTGATCTCGCTGTCGTCCCTGGCCGGGGCAATCCTCAATACCTGGAACCGCTTCTCGGTGCCGGCCTTCACCCCGACCCTGCTGAACGTGGCGATGATTGCCTTCGCCGTGCTGCTCACGCCGTACTTCGACCCGCCGATCATGGCCCTGGCCTGGGGTGTGCTGGCCGGTGGCCTGGCGCAGCTGCTGTACCAGCTGCCGGCGCTGAAGAAGATCGGCATGCTCGTGCTGCCGCGCCTGAACCTGCGCGACACCGGCGTATGGCGGGTGCTCAAGCAGATGCTGCCGGCGATTCTCGGGGTCTCGGTCAGCCAGATCTCGCTGATCATCAACACCATCTTTGCCTCCTTCCTGGTGGCAGGCTCGGTGTCGTGGATGTACTACGCCGACCGCCTGATGGAGCTGCCCTCGGGCGTGCTCGGCGTGGCCCTGGGCACCATCTTGCTGCCGACCCTGGCCAAGACCTACGCCAACAAGGACCGTGAGGAGTACTCGCGGATCATGGACTGGGGCCTGCGCCTGTGCTTCCTGCTGGTTTTGCCCTGCACCCTGGCCCTGGCGATCCTCGCCGAGCCGCTGACCGTGGCCTTGTTCCAGTACGGCAAGTTCAGCGCCTTCGATGCGGCCATGACCCAGCGTGCATTGATCGCCTACTCGGTGGGCCTGCTGGCAATCATTCTGGTCAAGGTACTGGCACCGGGCTTCTATGCGCAGCAGAATATCCGCACGCCGGTGAAGATCGCGATCTTCACCCTGGTCTGCACCCAGCTGTTCAACCTGGCGCTGATCGGCCCGCTCAAGCACGCCGGCCTGGCCCTGGCGATCAGCCTCGGTGCCTGCCTCAATGCCGGCCTGCTGTTCTGGAAGCTGCGCAGCCAGCGGTTGTTCGAGCCGCAGCCGGGCTGGATGCTGTACCTGCTCAAGCTGGTACTGGCGGTGACGCTGATGTCGGCGGTGCTGTTGCTGGGCATGCACTACCTGCCGGCCTGGGACCAAGGCAACATGCTGGCGCGCTTCATGCGCCTGGGCGGGTTGATCGCGGCAGGCGTGGTGACCTATTTCGGCTGCCTCTACCTGTGCGGCTTCAGGCCCCGGCATTTCGCCCGCAAGGCCCTGCACTGAGGCACAAGGCGGGTCAGGCGTCGGTTTTTCGCATTCCACGCCACACCCGGGCGCTGCTGCCTGTCACCAGCGCCCGGGTGTGGTTATAATCGGCCACTTTATGAGCAAGAAGCGCGTTATGCAGCTGGTTCGAGGTCTTCACAACCTGCGCCCCGAGCACCGGGGCTGTGTCGCCACCATTGGCAACTTCGACGGGGTTCACCGTGGCCACCAGGCAATCCTGGCGCGCCTGCGCGAGCGCGGCCAGGCGTTGGGCCTGCCGACCTGCGTGGTGATCTTCGAGCCACAGCCGCGCGAGTACTTTGCGCCCGACACCGCACCGGCCCGCCTGGCGCGCCTGCGCGACAAGGTCGAGCTGCTGGCCGCAGAAGGCATCGACCGGGTGCTGTGCCTGGCCTTCAACCAGCGCCTGAGCAAGCTCAGCGCCGATGAATTCGTCAAGGCGATCCTGGTCGACGGCCTGGGCGTGCGCCACCTCGAGGTGGGCGATGACTTTCGCTTCGGCTGCGACCGGGCCGGCGACTTCGCCTTCCTGGTCGGCGCCGGCCAGCAGTACGGGTTCACCGTCGAGGCTGCCAACACGGTGATCCAGGATGGCCTGCGGGTCAGCAGCACCGAGGTGCGCAAGGCGCTGTGCGAAGGCAACTTCGAGCTCGCCGAGCACCTGCTGGGCCGCCCTTATCGCATCACCGGGCGCGTGTTGCACGGCCAGAAGCTGGCCCGCCAGCTCGGCACACCCACCGCCAACATCCAGCTCAAGCGGCGCCGCGTGCCGCTGTCCGGGGTGTACCTGGCCAGCATCGAGATCGACGGCAAGGCCTGGCCGGGTGTCGGCAACATCGGGGTGCGCCCTACCGTGGCCGGTGACGGCCGCCCGCACCTCGAGATACATCTACTGGATTATGCCGGCGATCTGTATGGCCGGCGCCTGACGGTGGAATTCCACCACAAGCTGCGTGAAGAGCAGCGATTCGCCTCCCTGGAGGCGCTGAAGTCGGCGATCGATGCGGATATCGCCGCCGCACGTGCACATTGGCACGCTCAACCGCTAACGAAGAGCCTGAAATGACCGACTACAAAGCCACGCTTAACCTTCCGGACACCGCCTTCCCCATGAAGGCCGGCCTGCCTCAGCGCGAACCGCAGATTCTGCAGCGCTGGGACAGCATTGGCCTGTACCGGAAGCTGCGCGAGATTGGCAAGGATCGTCCCAAGTTCGTCCTGCACGACGGCCCGCCCTATGCCAACGGCAAGATTCACATCGGTCATGCGCTGAACAAGATTCTCAAGGACATGATCGTCCGCTCCAAGACCCTGTCGGGCTTCGACGCGCCCTACGTACCGGGCTGGGACTGCCACGGCCTGCCGATCGAGCACAAGGTCGAGGTCACCCACGGCAAGCACCTGACCGCCGACCGCACCCGCGAGCTGTGCCGCGAGTATGCCGCCGAGCAGATCGAAGGGCAGAAGACCGAGTTCATCCGCCTGGGTGTGCTGGGCGACTGGGACAACCCCTACAAGACCATGAACTTCGCCAACGAGGCCGGTGAAATCCGCGCCCTGGCCGAGATGGTCAAGCAAGGTTTCGTGTTCAAGGGCCTCAAGCCTGTGAATTGGTGCTTCGATTGCGGTTCGGCCCTGGCCGAGGCTGAAGTCGAATACGCCGACAAGAAGTCCCAGACCATCGACGTGGCCTTCCCGGTCGCCGACGCCGACAAGCTGGCTGCCGCCTTCGGCCTGCCAGCGCTGGCCAAGCCCGCCGCCATCGTGATCTGGACCACCACCCCGTGGACCATCCCCGCCAACCAGGCGCTGAACATCCACCCGGAGTTCAAGTACGCCCTGGTCGACACCGGCGAGCGCCTGCTGGTGCTGGCCGAAGAGCTGGTCGAGTCGTGCCTCAAGCGCTACAACCTGGAAGGTACGGTGCTCGCCACCGCCCAGGGTTCGGCCCTGGAGCTGGTCAACTTCCGCCACCCGTTCTACGACCGCCTGTCGCCGATCTACCTGGCCGACTACGTCGAGCTGGGCGCTGGCACTGGCGTGGTCCACTCCGCGCCGGCCTATGGTGAGGACGACTTCGTCACCTGCAAGCGCTACGGCATGGTCAACGACGACATCCTCACCCCGGTGCAGAGCAACGGCGTGTACGTGGAGTCGCTGGCGTTCTTCGGCGGCCAGTTCATCTGGAAGGCCAACCCGGCCATCGTCGAGAAGCTGAGCGAAGTCGGTGCGCTGATGCACACCGAAACCATCAGCCACAGCTACATGCACTGCTGGCGCCACAAGACCCCGCTGATCTACCGCGCCACCGCGCAGTGGTTCGTCGGCATGGACAAGCAGCCGAGCACCGGCGAGCCGCTGCGCGAGCGTGCGCTCAAGGCCATCGAAGACACCAAGTTCGTCCCGGCCTGGGGCCAGGCGCGCCTGCACTCGATGATCGCCAACCGCCCAGACTGGTGCATCTCGCGTCAGCGCAACTGGGGCGTGCCGATCCCGTTCTTCCTGCACAAGCAGAGCGGCGAGCTGCACCCGCGCACCGTCGAGCTGATGGAGGCGGTGGCCAAGCGTGTCGAGCAAGAGGGCATCGAGGCCTGGTTCAAGCTGGACGCCGCCGAACTGCTGGGTGAAGAAGCCGGCCAGTACGACAAGATCAGCGACACCCTGGACGTGTGGTTCGACTCCGGCACCACCCACTGGCACGTGCTGCGCGGCTCGCACGACATCGGCCACGCCACCGGCCCGGTCGCCGACCTCTACCTGGAAGGCTCCGACCAGCACCGTGGCTGGTTCCACTCCTCCTTGCTGACCGGTTGCGCCATCGACAACCACGCGCCGTACCGCGAGCTGCTGACCCACGGCTTCACCGTGGACGAAAGCGGCCGCAAGATGTCCAAGTCGCTGGGCAACACCATCGAGCCGGAGAAGGTCAACAACACCCTGGGTGCCGACATCCTGCGCCTGTGGGTTTCGGCCACCGACTATTCCGGCGAGATGGCTGTTTCCGAGCAGATCCTGCAGCGCAGCGCCGACGCCTACCGGCGTATCCGCAACACCGCGCGCTTCCTGCTCTCCAACCTGTCCGGCTTCGACCCGGCCCGCGACCTGCTGGCCCCAGAGGACATGTTGGCGCTGGACCGCTGGGCGGTTGATCGCACCCTGCTGCTGCAGCGCGAGCTGGAAGAGCACTATGGCGAATACCGCTTCTGGAACGTCTACTCGAAGATCCACAACTTCTGCGTGCAGGAGCTGGGTGGCTTCTACCTCGACATCATCAAGGACCGCCAGTACACCACCGGCGCCAACAGTGTCGCCCGCCGTTCCTGCCAGACCGCGCTGTACCACATCAGCGAAGCGCTGGTGCGCTGGATCGCGCCGATCCTGGCCTTCACCGCCGACGAAATCTGGCAGTACCTGCCAGGCGAGCGCAACGAGTCGGTGATGCTCAACGGCTGGTACCAGGGCCTGAGCGAGCTGCCCGCAGGCACCGAGCTGGACCGTGCGTACTGGGACCGTGTGATGGCCGTCAAGGCGGCGGTCAACAAGGAGCTGGAAAACCAGCGTACCGCCAAGGTCATTGGCGGCAACCTGCAGGCCGAAGTCACCCTGTTCGCCGAAGAAGGCCTGAGCGCCGACCTGGGCAAGCTGGGCGATGAGCTGCGCTTCGTGCTGATCACCTCCGCCGCCAGCGTGGTGCCGTTCGCCCAGGCCCCGGCCGATGCCGTGGCCACCGAAGTCGAAGGCCTGAAGCTCAAAGTGGTCAAGTCCGGCCACGCCAAGTGCGGCCGTTGCTGGCACTTCCGCGCCGACGTCGGCAGCCACCCGGAGCATCCGGAAATCTGCAGCCGTTGCGTCGACAACCTGAGCGGCTCGGGCGAGGTGCGCCACTATGCCTAACCCTGCAGCGGGGCGCTTCGGGCGCCTTGCCTGGCTCTGGCTCAGCCTGCTGGTCCTGGTCCTCGACCAGGCCAGCAAGCTGTACTTCAACAACGCCCTGAGCATGTACCAGCAGATCGTGGTCATCCCCGACTACTTCAGCTGGACCTTGGCCTACAACACTGGCGCGGCATTCAGCTTCCTGGCCGACGGCGCCGGCTGGCAGCGCTGGCTGTTCGCCCTGATCGCCGTGGTGGTCAGTGGCGTGCTGGTGGTCTGGCTCAAGCGCCTGGGGCGCGGCGAGACCTGGCTGGCGGTGGCCCTGGCATTGGTGCTGGGCGGTGCACTGGGCAACCTGTACGACCGCATCGTGCTTGGCCACGTGGTCGACTTCATCCTGGTGCACTGGAAGAACACCCATTACTTCCCGGCCTTCAACCTGGCCGACAGCGCCATCACCGTTGGTGCGGTGATGCTGGCGCTGGATATGTTCAAGAGCAAGAAGTCCGAGGATCCGGTCCATGACTGACACCCGTATCGGCCAGAACACCGAAGTCACCCTGCACTTCGCGCTGCACCTGGAAAACGGCGACACCGTCGACAGCACGTTCGACAAGGCCCCGGCCACCTTCAAGGTCGGTGACGGCAACCTGCTGCCTGGCTTCGAGAGCGCGCTGTTCGGCTTCAAGGCCGGCGACAAGCGCACCGTGGTGGTGGCGCCGGAGAATGCCTTCGGCCAGCCCAACCCGCAGAACGTGCAGGTCATGCCACGGTCCAACTTCGAGGGCATGGAGTTGTCCGAAGGGTTGCTGATCATCTTCAACGACGCCGCCAACACCGAGCTGCCGGGTGTGGTCAAAGCGTTCGATGACGACCAGGTGACCATCGACTTCAATCACCCACTGGCTGGCAAGACCCTGACCTTCGAGGTGGAGATCCTCGAGGTGAAGGCCCTGTAAGCCTGGAGCCGAGCATGCAAATCAAACTCGCCAACCCACGCGGCTTCTGCGCGGGGGTCGACCGGGCGATCGAGATCGTCAACCGCGCGCTGGAAGTCTTCGGCCCGCCGATCTATGTGCGCCATGAAGTGGTGCACAACAAGTTCGTGGTGGAAGACCTGCGCAACCGCGGCGCCATCTTCGTCGAAGAGCTGGACCAGGTGCCGGACGATGTCATCGTCATCTTCAGTGCCCATGGCGTTTCCCAGGCCGTGCGCCAGGAAGCCGCCGGCCGTGGCCTGAAAGTGTTCGACGCGACCTGCCCGCTGGTCACCAAGGTGCATATCGAAGTGGCCAAGTACAGCCGCGATGGCCGCGAAACCATCCTGATCGGCCACGAAGGGCACCCGGAAGTCGAAGGCACCATGGGCCAGTACGACGCCAGCAACGGCGGCGCCATCTACCTCGTCGAAGACGAAGAGGATGTCGCCAGGCTGCAGGTGAACGACCCGGACCACCTGGCCTTCGTCACCCAGACCACGTTGTCGATGGACGACACCAGCCGCGTCATCGATGCCCTGCGTGCGCGCTTCCCGAACATCGGTGGCCCGCGCAAGGACGACATCTGTTACGCCACCCAGAACCGCCAGGATGCGGTCAAGCAACTGGCTGACGAGTGCGATGTGGTGCTGGTGGTGGGCAGCCCGAACAGCTCCAACTCCAACCGCCTGCGCGAGCTGGCCGAGCGCATGGGCACCCCGGCCTACCTGATCGATGGTGCCGAGGACATGCAGCGCAGCTGGTTCGACGAGGCCGCGCGGATCGGCATCACCGCCGGTGCTTCGGCGCCCGAAGTGCTGGTGCGTGGGGTGATCGACCAGCTCAAGGCCTGGGGCGCCACTGGCGCCGAAGAGCTCGATGGGCGCCCGGAGAACATCACGTTCTCCATGCCCAAAGAGCTGCGGGTTCGCTCGCTGATCTGATCAGCGGCCTGCGCACAGGGAGTTCTCGAGCTCATCGGTGCGCAGGCTGACCCGGCCGCTGGTAGCCAGCACCACCCGATATTGGCTCGGCGCGAAAGGCTTTTCGCAAAGCTCCAGTCTGCCGCCCAGCAGCCCGTTGTTTCTTCCTAGCGGCACACCCAGCGCACTGAACCTCACCTGCTCATCGATATTCACGGCGATGTTCATCGGCCGTGGCAGGCGATGCTCGCGCAGTAATTGCTGGTTATGTTCCAGCAGCACTCGCCAACCTTTGCCCCAATCGTTTTCCAAAGATTGCACCATCACTGGCTGGCTTTGCAGCAGTGCGTGGCTGCGTGCGCTACGCAGTGCCTGTGCCAAATCCCGCGCGGCGGCTGCTCTGTGCAGGTCATCGCTAAATCGGGTGTAGGCCGGCATGCCCAGTTGTGTCAGCAATGTGGCCAGCCCCAGCGCCAACATCATTTGAAGCAGTGTTACGCCCTGTTGCTTCACCGTGCAGTCCTCCCCAGCAAGTGCTTCGCTGAAGCTTCATGCTGGTAGGGAAGTCGGTCCAGTCGGCAGCGTTGAAGGTAAATGCAGGAAAAATCGCAGGAGGTGCAAGGATGCACAACGATCAACACGGCATGACATTGTTGGAAGTGCTGTTGGCCATGCTGGTGGTGGCAGTGGCAGTACTCGCTGCAGCAGCTTTGCAGGTGAAGGCTTTGCAGGCCACCGGTGCTGCAACGCTCGAGGCGCAGGTGGCGCTTGCGGCGCACAGCGAGCATGAGCGGCGCCAGCCATGAGGCGCCTGCAGAGCGGTTTCGGTTTATTTGAAGCCCTATTGGCGCTGGCCATCGGGCTGATGGTGCTGGCGGCGGGCAGCCAGTTGTTCGCCTCTGTCTATCACGCCTGGCGCCTGCAAGACGCAGCGCTGCGCCTGCAGGATGATGCCCGCCTGGCCTTGCTGCGCATGGCTCAGGATCTGCGCATGGCCGGCATGTTCGGGTGTCTGCGTCTGGCGCCCGATGATTTCGATGACCCGGCCGCACGGCAGGCTTACGCCCGGCCGCTGCACATTGGCCCGTCCAGCCTGGACCTGGTGGTTGCCGAGTTACCCGGTTTTGCCGGTGCACCGGACTGGACCTTGCTGACCGACTGCAGCAGTGAGGCGCAGGTCTACAGCGGGCGCCGTCAGCATACGAACTCGCTGATGGCGATCCCTATCAGCCGCCATCGCTATGCGCTCGACGGCACCACGCTGAGGCTCACCCGACGCAACAATCCTCAGCCCTTGGTCGACCATGTGCGAGAGATGCGGGTGACCCTTGTGCGCACGCCACTTGGCGAGCGGGTCGATCTGCTACTGACGTTGTATGAGCCAACTCTGAAGCTTGAACAGCAGCATGCTTTGAGCGTGGCGCTGCGTAATACGTTGGTCTTCCCATGAGCCGCCAGCGAGGTGTGGCCCTGCTGCTGGCCCTGGTGTTGAGCCTGCTGCTCGGTTTGCTGGCGGTTTCATCCTTGCGCGCCGCGTTGCAGGAAACCCGAATGAGCAGTTCTCTGCGTGACAGCCTGCAGGCGCTAGAAGCGGCTGAAGCGGTGCTGTTGGTGGGTGTGGATCACGTCCGACGTGCGCCGCCCGCGATATGCCAGGCATGCCCGCCGCCGTCGCATCCGCACGAACTGCGAGGCACGTGGCTAAGCACGTCGAGCGGCTATTACCAACTACAGAACCTGGGAGTCACGGATAAGGCCGCGCATACGCCGGCAGGTGAACACGTCACCCTGTACCGGGTAACGGCAGTCAGCCGGCAACTGCCAGCCAGGCAGGTGCTGGAAGCCGTCTATGCCGTGCCAACCGCGCAAGCCCAGGCCCCCCGGCGCATCCTCTGGCGCCAGCGACTGAGGGAAGACTGACATGCAGCAAGGCCTGAGCCTGATCGAGTTGTTGATTGTCATGGCCGTCATCGGCATTCTGGCAGCCATTGCCTACCCCAGTTACAGCGAACAGCTGCGGCGAGCCGGACGCAACGAAGCGGTCGGCCTGCTGCATGACGCCGCCCTGCGCCTTGAGCAGCATCGCGTGCGCACCGGCCAGTACGCCGAGGGCGACCCGGCATTGCCGGTCGCCAACCGCCATTACCGCCTGCAGGCCATTCGCGGCAGCGACACCTTCACGCTGCTCGCCCAACGCTTGCCGCATGGCCTGATGGCCGATGACCGCTGTGGCGACTACCAGCTCGACCAGGCGCTGGTGCGCAGCAATCCGGGCGGCGTCGAGGCTGCTGAACGCTGCTGGGGAAGCTGAAGGCTCAATGATGCCCGTGCATCGCGGTTTTACTTCAGGTGTTGGATCGACAGATGAGCAAGCAAGTAGTGGTGGTCGGTGGCGGGGTGATCGGCCTGCTGACGGCGTTCAACCTGGCGGCGAAAGTCGGGCAGGTGGTGGTGTGCGACCAGGGCGAGGTCGGCCGCGAGTCGTCCTGGGCCGGTGGCGGTATCGTCTCGCCGCTATACCCTTGGCGCTACAGCCCGGCGGTGACCGCCCTGGCGCACTGGTCGCAGGACTTTTATCCACAGCTGGGCGAGCGCCTGTTCGCCAGCACCGGCCTCGACCCCGAGGTGCACACCACCGGCCTCTACTGGCTCGACTTGGACGACGAAGCCGAGGCCCTGGCCTGGGCCGAGCGCGAGGGGCGGCCGCTGAGCGCCGTGGATATCTCGGCAGCCTACGATGCCGTGCCGGTGCTGGGCCCGGGCTTCAAGCGGGCGATTTTCATGGCGGGTGTGGCCAACGTGCGCAACCCGCGGTTGGTCAAGTCGCTCAAGGCCGCGCTGCAGGCGTTGCCCAACGTGACCTTGCGCGAGCACTGCCAGATCACCGGTTTTGTTCAGGAGAGTGGGCGTGTCACCGGCGTGCAGACAGAAGAGGGTGTGCTGCTGGCCGATGACGTGGTGCTCAGTGCTGGCGCCTGGAGTGGCGACCTGCTGCGCACGCTTGGCCTTGAGTTGCCGGTGGAGCCGGTGAAGGGCCAGATGATTCTGTTCAAGTGCGCCGAGGACTTCCTGCCGAGCATGGTGCTGGCCAAGGGGCGTTATGCGATCCCGCGGCGGGATGGGCATGTTCTGGTCGGCAGTACCCTGGAGCACGCCGGCTACGACAAGACCCCGACCGAGGAGGCGTTGGCCAGCCTGAAGGCGTCGGCGATCGAATTGCTGCCGGAGCTCGAGGGCGCCGAAGTGGTGGGGCACTGGGCCGGGTTGCGGCCTGGGTCGCCTGAAGGTGTGCCTTATATCGGGCGGGTGCCGGGGCATGAGGGGCTGTGGTTGAACTGCGGGCATTACCGTAATGGGTTGGTGCTGGCGCCGGCTTCGTGCCAGTTGTTCGCTGATTTGCTGACGGGGGCTGAGCCGATTATCGATCCGGCGCCTTATGCACCTGAAGGGCGCTTGGGCTGAAACAGCCGGGCCCGCTGTGCGGGCCATTCGCCGGCAAGCCGGCTCCCACAGGGATAGCACCGCTCTCAAAGCCTGCGTTGCACCTGTGGGAGCCGGCTTGCCGGCGATGGGGCCAACGTGGCCTCAGGCCGTAATCGGCACCTGCAGATGCCGGCTCGGATAATGCTGCTCATACACCTTGCACACCCGCAGCACCTGCTCATCGGCAAAGCGCCCGGCCACCACCTGCAAGCCCACCGGCAACCCCTCGCGGGTAAACCCGCACGGCACCGACGCCGCCGGCTGCTGGGTCAGGTTGAACGGGTAGCTGAACGGCGTCCACTCCATCCACTGCGCCATCCCCGACCCCGGCGGCACGTTGTGCCCCGCCTCGAACGCCACCAACGGCATCATCGGTGAAACCAGCACGTCATACCGCTGGTGAAACGCATTCATCTTGGCAATCAGCTCGGCCCGTGCCTCCAGCGCCAATGTGTATTCGCTCAGGCTGATGCATGCGCCCTGTTCGGCAATCCAGAGCAGCCCAGGGTCGAGCTGCGCTCGCTGTTGTTCGCTGAAACTGCTGGCCAACCGCGCCGCGCCAGCGAACCACAGGGTATTGAACACTTCCAGCGGGTCGTTGAAGCCCGGGTCCACTTCCTCCACCTGCGCGCCCAGGCGCGCCAGGCGTTGTACCGCTTGCGCCACCAAAGCCTGGATCTGCGGGTCGACCTGGATGTAGCCAAAGTCGGCGCTGTAGGCGATGCGCACGCCGCTGAGGTCCTGTTCCTGGCCCAGCCAGGGCGCCTGCCGGGCGGCGCCGGCCAGCCCGTCGCGGGCATCGGGGCGGGCCACGCAGTCGAGCATCAGCACTGCATCGTCGACCGTGCGCGTCATCGGCCCCAGGTGCGAGAGCACGGTCATGGCGCTGGCTGGCCACTGCGGCACGTAGCCAAAGGTGGGCTTGATGCCGAAGGTGCCGGTGAACGCGCAGGGGATGCGGATCGACCCCCCGGCATCACTGCCCTGGTGCAGCACGCCGAGGTTCAGCGCGGCGGCAGCGGCCGCGCCACCGGACGAGCCGCCGGCGGTCAGGCGGGTGTCCCAGGGGTTGCGGGTAATGCCGTACAGCGGGTTGTCGGTCACGCCCTTCCAGCCGAACTCGGGGGTGGTGGTCTTGCCCACCAGCACCGCGCCCGCGCCCCGCATGAACGCGCTGAACGGGGCATCCACGTCCCACGGGCCGGCCGCCGAGGTGGTGCGCGAGCCCTTGCGCGTGGGCATGCCGCAGGTCAGCGTCAGGTCCTTGATCGAGGCCGGTACGCCGTCCAGCCGGCCGCAGGGCTCGCCGCGCTGCCAGCGCTGCTCGCTGGCGCGGGCAGCGGTGCGGGCGCCTTCGGCGTCGACATGGCAGTAGGCGTTGACCGCCGGGTTGTGCTGGTCGATGCGCGTCAGCACGTCGTCGACCACCTCGACCGGCGACAGTTGCCGGCGCTGGTACAGGTCGAGCAGCTCGGTGGCGGTGAATGCTCCGATTGCGGTCTTGCTGGTCATCTCAACGGGCTCCCTGGTTGGCGGCCTGGAACATGGCGCGCAGCAGTACATCACAGCCGTCGGCCAGGTCCTGTGGCGCGGCGTTCTCGATTTCGTTGTGGCTGATGCCGCCTTCGCACGGCACGAAGATCATCCCGGCCGGGCCGAGTTCGGCGAGGAAGATCGCGTCGTGGCCGGCGCCGCTGACGATGTCCATGTGGCTTAGGCCCAGCTCGCGCGCGCCCTGGCGCACGGCATCGACGCACTGCTCGGCAAAGTACAGCGGCGGGAAGTCGGCGGTGGGGGTCAGATCGAAGCGCAGGCCGTGCCTGGCCGCGCTGCTTTCGATGGCCGCGCGCACCTCATCGACCATCGCCTGCAGGTGGCCGGGGTCGAGGTGGCGCAGGTCGAGGGTCATGTTCACCTGGCCGGGGATGACGTTGCGCGAGCCCGGGTGCAGGCTCAGGCAGCCGACCGTGCCACAGGCATGCGGCTGGTGGGCATGGGCCACGCGGTTGACCGCCGCCACCACTTCGGCGGCGCCGACCAGCGCATCCTTGCGCAGGTGCATCGGCGTGGGGCCGGCGTGGGCCTCGACGCCGGTGAGCACCAGGTCGAACCACTTCTGCCCCAGGCAGCCCTGGACTACGCCGATGGTGGTGCGCTGGTCTTCCAGCACCGGGCCCTGCTCGATATGCGCCTCGAAGTACGCTCCCACCGGGTGCCCGGTCGGCACGCGCGGGCCGGCATAGCCGATACGCGCCAGCTCGGCGCCCACCGAGAGGCCCTGGTCATCGACCTTGTCGAGGGTTTCCTGCAGGCCGAACTTACCGGCGAACACCCCCGAGCCCATCATGCACGGCGGGAAGCGCGAGCCTTCCTCGTTGGTCCACACCACCACCTCCAGCGGCGCTTCGGTGGTCAGGTTCAGGTCGTTGAGGGTGCGCATCACCTCCAGCCCGGCCATCACCCCGTAGCAGCCATCGAACTTGCCGCCGGTGGGCTGGGTGTCGATATGGCTGCCGGTCATCACCGGTGGCAAGGCCGGGTTGCGCCCCGGGCGGCGGGCGAAGATGTTGCCGATGGCGTCGACGCTGACCGTGCAGCCGGCTTCGCTGCACCAGCGCACGAACAGGTCGCGGGCCTGGCGGTCGAGGTCGGTCAGGGCCAGGCGGCACACGCCGCCCTTGGCGGTGGCGCCGAGCTGGGCCAGGTCCATCAGCGATTGCCAGAGGCGTTCGCGGTTGGCCAGCGCGCCCTGGCCGAGCAGGTGCTGCGAGGGATCGATGCGGGTGTTCATGGGCATTCTCCTTTCAGGCACTCAGGGCCAGGTAGCGGTTCTTGATGCTCGGGTCTTCGCGGAACTGGGCGGCGCTGCCCTGGTAGGCGACGCGGCCTTGTTCGAGCACGTAATGGCGGTCGGCGAGGGCGTCGCAGACCATCAGGTTCTGCTCCACCAGCAAGATCGACAGGCCTTCGCCCTTGATCCGCCGCAAAATCTTCACCAGCTCGTCGACGATCACCGGCGCCAGGCCTTCGGTGGGCTCGTCGAGAATCAGCAGCTTGGGGTCGTTGAGCAGGGCGCGGGCGATGGCCAGCATCTGCTGCTCGCCGCCAGAGAGGGCGAAGCCGCCGTTGCGCCGGCGTTCCTTGAGCCGCGGGAACATGCCGTACACATCCTCCAGCTGCCAGCGGCTGTCCTTGCGCACGGCAATCTTCAGGTTTTCCTCGACACTGAGCTGGCGAAAGATGCCGCGATGCTCGGGCACCAGGGCGATGCCTTGGCGGGCGATATCGAAGATCTCGCGGCCGACCAGCTGCTGGCCGTTGAAGCTGATCTGCCCCTGGCGCGGCCGGACGATGCCGAGGATGCTGCGCAGGGTGGTGGTCTTGCCGGCGCCGTTGCGCCCCAGCAGGGTCACCAGCTCGCCATCGCCCACCTGCAGCGAAACCCCTTCGAGCACATGGCTCTTGTCGTAGTAGGAATGGATCGATTCGACGTTGAGCATCAGGCGGCCTCTCCAAGGTAGGCGGTGCGCACGCGCTCGTCGTTGCGCACCTGTTCCGGGGTGCCCTCGACCAGGATCTGGCCGTGGCTCATGACGGTGATGCGCTGGCTGATCGACATGACGATGCTCATGTTGTGCTCGATCAGCAGCACCGTGTGGTCGCGGCCCAGGTCGCTGATCAGCGCGGTCATCACCGGGATGTCGTCGATGCCCATGCCCGAGGTGGGCTCGTCGAGCATCAGCAAGGTGGGCTTGGCGCAGATCGACATGCCCACCTCCAGCACCCGTTGCTGGCCGTGCGACAGCTCGCCGGCCAGGGTGTCGGCGCGGGCAGTCAGTTTCAGGCGCTCGAGCACCTGGTCGGCGGTGTCCCAGTGGCTGCGCTTGTGCTCCACGCTGCGCCAGAAGTTCAGCGCGCCCAGGCCGTCGCGGCCCTGGGCGGCCAGGCGCAGGTTCTCGCGCACCGAGAGGTTCTGGAACAGGCTGGTGAGCTGGAACGAGCGGGCCATGCCCAGCGCCACCCGGCCGTGGGACGGCTTGCGGATGATGTCCTGGCCGTTGAGCAGGATCTTGCCGGCGGTGGCTTGGCGTTCACCGGTCAGGCAGTGGAACAGGCTGGTCTTGCCGGCGCCATTGGGGCCAATGACCGTGTGGATGGTGCCGGCGCGCACGTTCAGGTCGACGCCGGCCACGGCCTTGAATGGCCCGTAGGCCAGCTCGAGGTTGCGGGTTTGCAGGAGGTAGTCGCTCATCACAGGGTCTCCTTGCTCTTGGCGGGCGCCTTGGCGGCGGCCCGGCGCGAGGGTTGCAGGCGTTTGCCCAGGTCGGCCAGGCCGCCCCACAGGCCACCGCGCATGAACACCACCACCAGGATCAGGATCGCCCCCAGCAGCATCAGCCAGCGTGGCCACAGCTCCGACAGCACATCGCCCAGCACCACGATGGCGCCGGCACCGAGCAACGAGCCGAACAGCGAGCCGGTGCCGCCGACGATGGTCATGATCAGAATGTTCTCGCTCATCATCAGGTCGATGTTCGACAGCGGCGCGAAGTGCAACAGCATCGCGTAGAGCGCCCCGGCGATACCGGTGATGGCGCCGGACAGCATGAACACCAGGATCTTGAAGTGGCGGGTGTCGTAGCCGATGGCGGCGGCGCGGGTTTCGTTCTCGCGAATGGCCAGCAGGGTGCTGCCGAAGGGCGAGCGGATCACCCGCAGGGCGCCGGCGAAGATCAGCAGGAACAGCACCGCGACGAACACGTAGAAGTGCCGAGGGTCGCCCAGGTCGACCAGCACGTGGCCGGCGATCTCGATGTTCGGCCGCGGCACGTCGAGCAGGCCGTTGTCACCTCCGGTCCAGCCGCTCAGGGTGTAGGCCAGGAAGTAGGCCATCTGGCTGAAGGCCAGGGTCAGCATGACGAAGTAGATGCCCTTGCGGCGGATCGCCAAGGCCCCCACCAGCAAGGCGAGGAAGGCGCCGAACAGTGCTGCGCCCAGCAACGCGCCGAACATCCCCCATTTGAGGTGGATCATCAGCAGCGCCGCGCCATAGGCGCCCACGCCGAAGAAGATGCCCTGGCCGAACGACAGCAGGCCGGTGTAGCCCAGCAGCAGGTTGCAGGCCAGCGCCGCCAGGGCAAAGATCAGGATCTCGGTGGCCAGGGTGGCCGACGGCAGCACCAGCGGCAGCGCCACTAGGCTTGCGACCACCAGCAACAGCAGGGCTGGCGCGCGGCCCTTGGCCACGGGCAATGGATTTTTCTCGCTCATTGTCATGCTCTCCCGAACAGGCCGTAGGGACGTACCAGGATCACCGCCGCCATGGCGCCGTAGATCATCAGGCTGGCGCCTTGCGGCCAGAGGCTGGTCATCATGCTTTGCACCACGCCCACCAGCAGGCCACCCACCAGGGCGCCACCGAACGAGCCCTTGCCGCCGATCACCACCACCACGAAGGCGATGCCGAGGATTTCCGGGCCGACGAACGGCTGGGCGCCGCGCAGCGGGGCGAACAGCACCCCGGCGACTCCGGCCAGGCCAACGCCCAGGGCGAAGGTCAGGGAGAACAGGCGGAAGATGTTGGTGCCCAGCAGCGACACGGTTTCGGTGCTTTCACTGCCGGCACGCACCAGGGCCCCGAAGCGGGTGCGCTCGAGCAGCAACCACAGGCCCACGCCGATCAGCGCGGCGAAGCCGATCAGGAACAGCCGGTAGTAGGGGTAGATGAAGTCGCCGATGATCAGCACCCCGCGCAGCTCGGGCGGCACGGCGATGTTCTTGCCCACCGGGCCCCAGATCAGCACCGAGGCCTCCTGGATGATCAGCGCTATGCCCAGGGTGACGAGGATCTGGAAGGTGTGCGGCAGGTGGTAGATGCGCTTGATCAACAGGCGCTCCACCGCCCAGGCCAGTGCCGCCACGGCCAGCGGCGCGATCAGCAGCGCCAGCCAGAAGTTGCCGGTGATGGCCACGGCGGTGTAGCACAGGTAGGCGCCGAGCAAAAAGAACGCGCCATGGGCGAAGTTGACGAAGTTGAGCAGGCCGAAAATGATCGTCAGGCCCACGGCGATGAGGAAGTAGATCATCCCCAGCCCCAGGCCGTTGAGCAGTTGGAACAGGTACAAATCGAGCATGAGCGTGCCCTCGACAGCGCGCGGTGCGGCTGCCTGTACGGGGGTGTTTGACTAACGCCGCGGCTTCAGGCCAGGGCGCAACCGGTGTGGTCGACCTCGACGAACGAGCGGCCGGCGCTGATCACTTCGGCCAGGTCGTCCTCGTCGCGCATCTGCCCCTGGGGCTTGCCGCGCAGCAGGTAGTAATCCTTCATCACCTGGTGGTCGCCGGGGCGGATCAGCTCATCGCCGGTCGGGCCCTGGAAGTGCATGCCCTGCAAGGCGGCGGAAACGGCGGCGCCCTCGAAGCTGCCAGCCTTGCCGATCGCCTCGAGCATGACCTTGGTGCCGATGTAGTCGGCCGCCAGCGGGTAGTTGGGGTTGATGCCGTAGGCCTTGCGGGTGGCCGCCACCAGCTGCTTGTTCAGCGGCGTGTCGACCTGGTGCCAGTACTGCGCGCCCAGGTACACGCCTTCGAGCACGTCGCTGCCCAGCTCCTGGAACTGGTCGAGCCCGGCCGACCACACCAGCAGCACTTTCATGCGCTCCTTGATGCCGAAGTTCACCGCCTGGCGCAGGGCGTTGGACGACTGGCTGCCGAAGTTGAGCAGCACCAGCACGTCGGGCTTGGCGGCGATGGCGTTGGTCAGGTAGCCGGAGAACTCCTGCTCCTGCAGCGAGTGGTAGCTGTTGCCGATGTGCTCCACGCCGAACTCGGCGAATACCTTGCGCGCGTTGTCCAGCAGCGCGTCGCCGAACACGTATTGCGGGGTGATGGTGTACCAGCGCTTGGCTTGGGGCAGTTGGCGAATCATCGGCACCAGGGTCTCGCGGATGGCGCCGTAGGTGGGCACCGACCAGCGGAAGGTCGAGGCGTTGCAGTCCTTGCCGGTGATTTCGTCGGCGCCGACCGGGGTCATGAACACGCCGCCGGCCTTGTGGATTTCCTTCGACACCGCCAGCGCCGAGGACGACAGGGTGCAGCCCTGGAAGAAACGCGCGCCATCCTGGCCGATGGCTTCCTGTACCTTGCGCACCGCCTTGCCGGCGTTGCCTTCGGTGTCGATGACTTTGTACTTGAGCGGGCGGCCGAGCAGCTGTGGGTATTCGGCGATGGCCAGGCGCGAGCCCATGTCGGCGTACTTGCCATAGCTGGCGAAGGCACCGGACATGGACTTGAGCCCGTAGAAGGTCAGCGGTTCGTTGGCGAATGCCCGGTGCGCTCCGAAGGGGAGGCTACCTAAGGCACCCAGGGCAAGGCCTGCCTTGAGCAGGGTACGTCTTTGCATGGGTAACTCCTTGGTTGTGGTTATTAGGCAGGAGTGGCAATGACAAAGCGGGTACGGCCGGGCCTGTGTGCAGGCCTCTGTACAGGCGGATCAGTGGTTGTGTTCGAACTCCAGCAGGAAGTGGCGGGCGACCTCGCCTTCAAGGGCGGTCATGTGGTGCTCGGCGTCGCACATGTGCTCGTGCATCAGCCGGCGTACAGCGGGCTCGTCGCTGGCGCGCAGGGCCTGCATCAGTTGTTTGTGGTAGTCGATGTTGGCGGCGGCGAACTGCTGGCGCTTGGGCAGGTAGGCCTTTTTCAGCACCACCAGGTCGCGCAGCAGGTCGTTGAGGAACACCGCCATGAAGCGCAGCAGCGGGTTGGGGCAGCGGTGCGCCAGCAGGGTATGGAACTCCAGCTCCGCCAGGCGCTGTTCGCGCTGGCCTTGCTCGCTGTCTTCCGGGGTGCTGCAGAAGTCGATGTTGGCCTGCAGCGCGGCGTAGTCCGCCTCGCTGAGCTGGCCCATCACCGATACCGCCAGCTCCACTTCGATGACCTTGCGCAGCTGGTACACCTGCTCGCCGTCCAGGTGCTGGAAGTGCAGGTAGTTGCGCAGTGCGCGGCTGGCCGGTTCCGTGCCGACTTCGGCGAGGTAGGCGCCGCCGCTGGGGCCGGTACGGGTACTGACCAGGCCTTCGACTTCCAGGGCCTTGAGCGCCTCGCGGGCGGTGCCCTTGGAGCATTCGAAGTGCTCCATCAGCTCGCGCTCGGTGGGCAGGCGGTCGCCGGGGTGCAAGGCTTCGGTGACGATCGAGCGCTTGACCGATTCGACGATCATGTCTGAAAGCTTCTGGCGCTTGCGTTTGGGTTTGAGCATTTCGCTATTTTTCATATTTATGCGGATAAATAGGATTTAGCGAATTTTGCCGGGGTGGGTCAATGCTGGCGCGGGGGAGGGGTCGTAAATGGAACGATTAGGTCGCAAACGTGTAGGAGCGGCCTTGTGTCGCGAAAGGGCTGCGTAGCAGCCCCAGGATTTTGCGGTGGTGCATAGATTCTGGGGCTGCTGCGCAGCCCTTTCGCGACACGAGGCCGCTCCTACAGCGAGTGAGGGGAGGCTTAGTGACGCCCAGGCCCTTGCTCAAGGTGCGCGGGGCTGCAGTACCACTCGTTACCGCGGTGCAGCGCCCGGTCATTGGGCAGGTGCACGCCGCAATGGGCGCAGCGCACCATCTGCAAGGGCGCGTCGAGTTTGGGCTCGGCGTGCGACTGCTGGCTGATCTTGAACTTGCGCCACAGCCAGAACGCGGCGGCGATCAGGGCGATCCAGAAAAGTAGGCGAACCATGGTGTCCAGCTTGTCGAGTGATGAAGGCGTCAGTCTAGGACGCCGCCAATAAAAAAGGGAGGCCTGGGGCCTCCCTTTCTAGCGACGCATGGCTCAGTCGAACAGGCCAAAGGTCATGTAGCTGAACCACGAACGGTCCTTCTCGGCCTCTTTCGGGCCTTCCGGCAGGATCGGGTCGCCATTCTCGTCCTTGGGCAGCAGCGCTTCAGGCATTTCCGAGCGGGCGTCCTGGAACTGCTTGACCACGTCCTGGTTGGCGCGGGTTTCGCCCGGCGGCAGCGGTGCGTCGGTCTCGATCAGGCCCAGGGTGGCCTTGGACAGCCAGCTGCGGCCATCGGACTCGGTCTGCTTGGGCTGGAACTGGCCATCGACCAGGCTCGGGTGGTCGGGGTAGTTGAGCTTGAGGGTTTCCAGGCTGGTGTTGGCCAGCTCGTCCAGGTGCATCTTCTGGTAGGCCTCGACCATCACTGCCAGGCCGTCGCCGACCGATGGGGTTTCCTGGAAGTTCTCGACCACGTAGCGGCCACGGTTGGCGGCGGCAACGTAGGCCTGGCGGCCCAGGTAGTAGTCGGCCACGTGGATTTCGTAGGCGGCCAGCAGGTTGCGCAGGTAGATCATGCGCTGCTTGGCATCGGGCGCGTAGCGGCTGTTGGGGAAGCGGCTGGTGAGCTGGGCGAACTCGTTGTACGAGTCGCGGGCGGCACCTGGGTCACGCTTGGTCATGTCCAGCGGCAGGAAGCGCGCCAGCAGGCCACGGTCCTGGTCGAACGAGGTCAGGCCCTTGAGGTAGTAGGCGTAGTCGACATTCGGGTGCTGCGGGTGCAGGCGGATGAAGCGCTCGGCAGCCGACTTGGCAGCCTCGGGCTCGGAGTTCTTGTAGTTGGCGTAGATCAGCTCGAGCTGCGCCTGGTCGGCGTAGCGGCCGAACGGGTAGCGCGACTCCAGGGCCTTCAGCTTGTTCACCGCACTGGTGTAGCTGGAGTTGTCCAGGTCAGCCTGGGCCTGCTGGTACAGCTCGGCCTCGCTGAGGTTCTCGTCGATGACTTCCTTATTGGAGGAACAGGCCGCGGTGAGCCCGAGGATGGCGATCAGCAGCAGGTGTTTCACTTGCATGGCGGCTTGCGTCCCTTTGACGGCCGCTGTCTTGGGCGGTGCCGTCCTGTTATGATGAGCGCCCCGGCCAACCCCGGGACAAAAGAAGCCGTATTTAACCACAAGCGTGCAGCCGAAACCAAAGGCTGTACGCCCGCCGAATCGAGCATGTCCGAGATCATTCAACTTAGCGCAGAGGTACCGTCCGAACTGGGCGGTCAACGCCTCGACCAGGTCGCCGCCCAATTGTTCGCCGAGTACTCGCGTTCGCGGCTTACTTCGTGGATCAAAGAGGGCCGCCTGACGGTCGATGGCGCGGTCGTGCGCCCTCGAGATACCGTCCATGGCGGCTCGCTGCTCGTTCTGCAGGCCGAACAAGAGGCCCAGGGCGAGTGGGTGGCCGAAGACATCGAGCTGGACATCGTCTACGAAGACGACCAGATCATGGTGATCAACAAGCCGGCCGGCCTGGTCGTGCACCCGGCTGCCGGGCATGCCAGCGGCACCCTGCTCAACGCGCTGCTGCACCATGTGCCGGATATCATCAACGTGCCGCGCGCGGGCATTGTCCACCGCCTGGACAAGGACACCACCGGCCTGATGGTGGTGGCCAAGACCCTGCAGGCGCAGACCAAGCTGGTCGAGCAGCTGCAAAGCCGCACGGTCAGCCGGATCTACGAGTGCATCGTGGTGGGCGTGGTGATCGCCGGGGGCAAGATCGATGCCCCGATCGGCCGTCACGGTGGCGTGCGCCAGCGCATGGCGGTGACTGAAGGCGGCAAGCCTGCGGTCAGCCACTACCGCGTGCTCAAGCGCTTCCGTTCGCACACCCATGTGCGGGTGAAGCTGGAAACCGGGCGTACCCACCAGATTCGTGTGCACATGGCGCATGTGGGGTATCCGCTGGTCGGCGACCAGACATACGGCGTGCGCTTCCGCATTCCGCCGGCGGCCAGCGTGGCCATGGTCGAGGCGGTGAAGAACTTCCCGCGCCAGGCTCTGCACGCGCGTTTCCTGGCACTGGACCATCCGACCACCGGTGAACGCATGGAATGGGCCTCGCCCCTGCCGGACGACTTCACCTGGCTGTTGTCGCTGCTGAACCAGGACCGCGAGGCGTTTATCGGATGAGTGGCCTGACGCAGTCGCTGCTGTTCCCCGACTGGCCGGCCCCGGCCTCGGTACGCGCCTGTGTCACCACCCGCCAGGGCGGCATCAGCCTGCCGCCCTACGAAACCTTCAACCTCGGCGACCACGTGGGCGATGACCCGGCCGCGGTCGCCGAGAACCGCCAGCGCCTGAGTGGCGAGTTCGCCATCCAGCCCGCCTGGCTCAAGCAGGTGCATGGGCTGGTGGTGGCGGACGCCAACCCTGCCGTTGTGGCCGAAGCCGATGCCAGCTGGACCGACCAGCCTGGCATTGCCTGCACCGTGATGACTGCCGATTGCCTACCTGCGCTGTTCTGCGACCGCGCCGGTACCCGCGTGGCAGCCGCCCATGCCGGCTGGCGCGGGTTGGCCGGTGGCGTGCTGGAAGCCACCTTCGATCGCCTGGGCGTGGCGCCTGAAGAGGTGCTGGTCTGGCTGGGCCCGGCCATCGGCCCGCAGGCGTTCGAGGTGGGGCTGGAAGTGCGCGATGCCTTCACAGCGGTGCACCCCGAGGCGGCCAGGGCGTTTGTCGACGGCGAGCGGCCGGGCAAGCTGATGGCCGACATCTATGAGCTGGCGCGCGTTCGCCTGGCGGCGTGTGGAGTGACTGCCGTTTATGGTGGTGGTTATTGCACGGTTTCGGATGAACGGTTCTTTTCCTATCGCCGTACTCCGCAGGGCGGGCGTTTTGCTTCGCTCGTCTGGCTGGATCCTCGCTAGCCTGTACCGGCCTTATCGCGGATAAATCCGCTCCTACAAACACCACGGTACTGTAGGAGCGGATTTATCCGCGATGAAGCCCCCGCTAATCCATCAAGCTGACCCCAGTCAACCCCGCTACGCTTGAATCTTCCAGAATCAACCTTATCTATAAGGTCATCTCAGGCAGGTTTCTTCATTAAAGGTGCTGTCCATCGCTCCGACCTGCCCTTACAGGAAGGTATCCCCATGCGAATAGACCGTTTGACCAGCAAGCTGCAACTTGCAATATCCGATGCCCAATCCCTGGCCGTTGGCATGGACCACCCAGCCATCGAACCGGTGCACCTGCTGCAGGCGCTGATCGAGCAGCAGGGTGGCTCCATCAAGCCCCTGTTGATGCAAGTCGGTTTCGACATCAACGGCCTGCGCCAGGCATTGGTCAAAGAACTCGACCAACTACCGAAAATCCAGAACCCCACCGGCGATGTGAACATGTCGCAGGACCTGGCGCGCCTGCTCAACCAGGCCGACCGCCTGGCCCAGCAGAAGGGCGACCAGTTCATCTCCAGCGAACTGGTGGTGCTGGCTGCCATGGACGAAAACAGCAAGCTCGGCAAACTGCTGCTGAGCCAGGGCGTGACCAAGAAGGCCCTGGAAAACGCCATCAACAACCTGCGCGGCGGCGCGGCGGTGAATGACGCCAACGCCGAAGAATCGCGCCAGGCGCTGGACAAGTACACCGTCGACCTGACCAAGCGCGCCGAAGAAGGCAAGCTGGACCCGGTGATCGGCCGTGACGACGAAATCCGCCGCACCGTGCAGGTGCTGCAGCGCCGTACCAAGAACAACCCGGTGTTGATCGGTGAGCCCGGCGTGGGCAAGACCGCCATCGCCGAGGGCCTGGCCCAGCGCATCATCAACGGCGAAGTACCCGACGGCCTCAAGGGCAAGCGCCTGCTGGCGCTGGACATGGGTGCGCTGATCGCCGGTGCCAAGTACCGCGGCGAGTTCGAAGAGCGCCTCAAAGGCTTGCTCAACGAGCTGTCCAAGCAGGAAGGCCAGATCATCCTGTTCATCGACGAACTGCACACCATGGTCGGCGCCGGTAAAGGCGAAGGCGCCATGGACGCCGGCAACATGCTCAAGCCGGCCCTGGCCCGTGGCGAGCTGCACTGCGTCGGTGCCACCACGCTCAACGAGTACCGCCAGTTCATCGAGAAGGACGCAGCGCTGGAGCGCCGCTTCCAGAAGGTGCTGGTGGAAGAGCCGAGCGAGGAAGACACCATCGCCATCCTGCGCGGCCTTAAAGAGCGCTATGAAGTGCACCACAAGGTGGCCATCACCGACGGCGCGATCATTGCTGCGGCCAAGCTCAGCCATCGCTACATCACCGACCGCCAGCTGCCGGACAAGGCCATCGACCTGATCGACGAAGCGGCCAGCCGCATCCGCATGGAGATCGACTCCAAGCCGGAAGTGCTCGACCGCCTCGACCGTCGCCTGATTCAGCTGAAGGTGGAATCCCAGGCGCTGAAGAAGGAAGAAGACGAGGCCGCGAAAAAACGCCTGGAGAAGCTCACCGAGGAAATCGAGCGGCTCGAGCGTGAATACTCCGACCTGGAAGAAATCTGGGCCTCGGAGAAAGCCGAAGTGCAGGGCTCGGCGCAGATCCAGCAAAAGATCGAGCAGGCCCGCCAGGAGCTGGACGCCGCCCGCCGCAAAGGCGACCTGAACCGCATGGCCGAGCTGCAGTACGGGGTGATCCCGGACCTGGAGCGCAGCCTGCAGATGGTCGACCAGCACGGCAAGACGGAAAACCAGCTGCTGCGCAACAAGGTGACCGAGGAAGAAATCGCCGAAGTGGTTTCCAAGTGGACCGGCATCCCGGTGGCCAAGATGCTCGAAGGCGAGCGCGAGAAGCTGCTGAAGATGGAAGACCTGCTGCACCAGCGCGTGATCGGCCAGAACGAAGCCGTGACTGCCGTGGCCAACGCCGTGCGCCGTTCGCGTGCCGGCCTGTCCGACCCGAACCGGCCCAGTGGCTCGTTCCTGTTCCTCGGCCCGACCGGGGTGGGCAAGACCGAGCTGTGCAAGGCGCTGGCCGAGTTCCTGTTCGACACCGAAGAGGCCATGGTGCGCATCGACATGTCCGAGTTCATGGAGAAACACTCCGTGGCTCGCCTGATCGGCGCCCCACCAGGGTATGTAGGTTATGAAGAGGGCGGTTACCTGACCGAAGCGGTACGGCGCAAGCCTTACTCGGTGGTGCTGCTGGACGAGGTGGAAAAAGCCCACCCGGATGTGTTCAACGTGCTGCTGCAGGTGCTGGAAGACGGCCGCCTGACCGACAGCCACGGGCGCACGGTGGATTTCCGCAACACGGTGATCGTGATGACCTCCAACCTGGGCTCGGCGCAGATCCAGGAACTGGCAGGCGACCGCGAGGCGCAGCGTGCGGCGGTGATGGATGCGGTGGGTGCGCACTTCCGTCCGGAGTTCATCAACCGTATCGACGAAGTGGTGGTGTTCGAGCCACTGGGCCGCGAGCAGATCGCCGGTATCACCGAGATCCAGCTGGGCCGCCTGCGCAGCCGTTTGCTGGAGCGCGAACTGTCGCTGAGCCTGAGCCCGGAGGCGTTGGACAAGCTGATTGCCGTGGGTTACGACCCGGTGTACGGCGCGCGGCCGCTG
The DNA here is from genome assembly GCF_044745345.1 of Pseudomonas sp. NPDC087029. Taxonomy (NCBI): domain Bacteria; kingdom Pseudomonadati; phylum Pseudomonadota; class Gammaproteobacteria; order Pseudomonadales; family Pseudomonadaceae; genus Pseudomonas; species Pseudomonas sp. NPDC087029. The sequence continues at coordinate 29,579 of NZ_JBIVAB010000005.1, forward strand.
AAGCGGGCAATCCAGCGCTGGATCGAGAACCCGCTGGCGCAACTGATCCTGTCTGGCAAGTTCCTGCCCGGTTCGGCGATCACTGCCACGGTGCAAGGCGAGGACATCGTGTTTGCCTGATCTCGCTGCTTGAAAAAACTAGCCCCGCTTCTGCGGGGCTTTTTTTTGCCTTAATAGGTGGTGTCCCCATCGCTGGCAAGCCAGCTCCCACATGCTTTCGAAGCCGGGCTGCGGTCGGTGTGGGAGCCGGCTTGCCGGCGATGGCGCCCGCCCAAACCCCGCAAAACCTGGGCCTCCCAACCTTTTTTGATAACTTGCTGAAAATTTTGAAATTTTTGCTTGCATCTAAAATCGAGTGCCCCTAATATACGCCGCGTTGTCAGCCACTAAGCGAATCACCAGCAACAACGGTGATCGCAAAACAACTTACAAATCAGTAAGTTGAATGAAAAAAAGGGGTTGACAAGCAAAACGAAGAATGTAGAATAGCCGGCCTCAGCAGCGACAAAGCGAAAGCGAAGAAGCTAAAGAGTTCGAAGCTAACACAGCCTTCGAAGTTGTACCGAAGTTCAGTTCCGCGATAGCTCAGTCGGTAGAGCAAATGACTGTTAATCATTGGGTCCCTGGTTCGAGTCCAGGTCGCGGAGCCAATCTCGGGGTGTAGCGCAGTCCGGTAGCGCGCCTGCTTTGGGAGCAGGATGTCAGGAGTTCGAATCCCCTCACCCCGACCATTTTCAGGGTCGTTAGCTCAGTTGGTAGAGCAGTTGGCTTTTAACCAATTGGTCGTAGGTTCGAATCCTACACGACCCACCATGTAAAGAGGGCATCTCGAAAGAGATGCCCTTTTTCTTTTGCCTCGCATTTATCCCAAGCAAAAAAAATGCACCTTTCGGTGCAGTTCGCATGCCCCCTGTGGGAGCCGGCTTGCCGGCGATGAGGCCAGTGCAGACAACCTGGCCTCATGCTGCTCGCTAAATCAGTGCAGCTTCAACCGCGGCTCGGTGCCGCGCCCAATCTTGCTGCCCAGCATCATCAGCGCTGTGCGGAAGAACCCAAACAGCGCCATCTGGTGCATGCGGTACAGCGACACATAGAACATCCGCGCCAGCCAGCCTTCCAGTTTCACGCTGCCCATCAGGTTACCCATCAGGTTGCCCACCGCCGAGAAGCGCGACAGCGACACCAGCGAGCCGTAATCCTTGTACTCATAAGTCGGCAGGGCTTTGTTCTCCAGCCGCGCCTTCAGGCTCTGCGCCAGCATCGAAGCCTGCTGGTGCGCCGCCTGCGCCCGAGGCGGTACGTTGCGGTCGCTACCCGGCTGCGGGCAGGCGGCGCAGTCACCGAAGGCGAAGATGTTGTCGTCGCGGGTGGTCTGCAGGGTTGGCTTGACCACCAACTGGTTGATGCGGTTGGTTTCCAGGCCATCGATGTCCTTGAGGAAGCCCGGCGCCCGGATACCCGCCGCCCACACCTTCAGGCTGGCCTGGATCACTTCGCCATCCTTGGTTTTCAGCCCGTCCTCGGTCACTTCGCTGACCGCGGCATTGGTCAGCACTTTCACGCCGAGTTTTTCCAGCGTCTTGTGCACCGGCACGCTGATGCGCTCGGGCAGGGCAGGCAGCACCCGCGGGCCGGCTTCGATCAGGGTGATGTGCATGTCCTTGGGCTGGATGCGGTCCAGGCCATAGGCTGCCAGCTCGTGGGCCGCGTGGTGCAGCTCGGCCGCCAGCTCGACACCGGTGGCACCGGCGCCGACGATTGCCACGCTGATCTGCTCGCTGGCCACGTCGCCTGCGTGGGCACGCAGGTAGTGGTTGAGCAGTTGCTGGTGGAAGCGCTCGGCCTGCTTGCGGGTGTCCAGGAACAGGCAGTGCTGCGCTGCGCCCAGGGTGCCGAAGTCGTTGGTGTTGCTGCCCACGGCGATCACCAGGGTGTCGTAGGCCAGGGTGCGCGCAGGCAGCAGCTCGCGGCCCTCTTCGTCGAGGGTGGCGGCCAGTTGAATCTGCTTGCCTTCACGGTCCAGGCCGCTCATGCGCCCCAGCTGGAAGTTGAAGTGGTTCCACTTGGCCTGGGCCACGTAGTTCAGTTCGTCTTCCGAGGAGTTGAGCGAGCCGGCAGCCACTTCGTGCAGCAGCGGCTTCCAGATGTGCGTGAGGTTGGCGTCGACCAGGGTGATCTCGGCCTGCTTGCGCTTGCCCAGGCTTTTACCCAGGCGGGTCGCCAGTTCCAGGCCGCCGGCGCCGCCGCCGACAATCACGATGCGATGAGTCATGGGAATATCTCATAAGGTTTACGGAATCCGTGGCCGTGCCGGCCGGCCGCAAACTGCACGAGGGGAGGGCGAGCGCAAGGCAGCTCATAGCACCAGTCCACTCAGCAGGCGGCTGATGAGGCCCAACCCGATGGTAACCGCCAGCACCAGCGCAAGGAGCAACCAAGGCCGGAAGGGCCTGCGCTCGACTTGATGCTGGGGGGCTCGCAGATACTCATCGACACGACGCTGATCTTCAGGATTCAGGCGGCTGGTCATGGTGGGCCTCGTCAGGTAGACGTTTGTGACTGCATGCACGCTACAGCGTTCATGCAAGCGCTTGAAACAAATGATAATGCTTTCTATCCCTGGCGCCGAGTGTACGCCATCGCAAAGACTCTCGGCACTGGATCAAAGACTGATGCCCACGTCGAACACGATGCTGCGCCCCAGGTTGCCGCGCAAGAAATCCGGCGCATCGGGGTGGGCGAACAGCACCCGGGCGAAGGTCGGCCCCACCAGCGACAGCGACCGCCAGCCCTGGCGCAGGTATTCGGTGGGCGGCGGGAAGTGGGTGTTGAGGTCGAGCACCTCGCGCTTGAGGCTGGCGAAGGCGATGATGTCCAGCTCGTTGAGCTCCAGCCCGCGTTCGCGGTAGTTGTGCGCCTTCTTGCGCAAGGTCGGGGCCAGGCGCGCCAGCAGCTCGCTGGCGGCGATGCGCCGGGGCCGCGCTTCGCGGCGCACCAGCTGGGCCAGGGAGAAGGCGCTGCGCCTGCGCTGCAATTCTTCGCGCCATTCGTCATTGAGCCGGCGCCCTTCATCGAGCACGAAAAACACCTCGAAGGCCGCATCGCGGAACAGCACGTCCGGCGGCTCCTGGCCAGCCGGGGTGAAATCCTCGCTGCGATAGGGGATGTTCAGCCCCTGCAGCAGGCGCTGGCATACCCAACGCTCCCGCTCCCACTTGCGTGCATTGGAGAGGAAGGCATTGGCTTGTTCGGCCTGGATGGTGAGCAGGCGCAGGTAGTCTGAGTCATCCATGCCACAAGCTTAGTCGCTAATCCATGACGATAAGATGCTGTTTTCAATGGGTGTAGACTCAAGCTTATCCACAGGCCGGCAAGGGGTATGGCTCAGGTGATCAGCGCGCAGGTGTTGTCCGATACCAGCCTAAGCCTTGGCTGGCTGGGTTATGTGCCTTTGTTGGTGTGGGCGGCCAGCCGTACCCGCTGGGTGGAGCTGTTCACCGACCGGCGCCGGCAGCACCTGCTGTTTGGCACGGTGTTCTGCCTGTTTGCCCTGTGGCTGGTGCGGCGCGACTTCGATACCGGGGTGTCGTACCACTTCATCGGCATGACGGCCGTGACCCTGCTGCTGGATTGGCCGCTGGCGATTCTGGGGGGCTTCTTCGCCCAGCTCGGGTTGCTGGCGCTGGGGCGGCAGGACTTGGCAGCGCTAGGGGTGAACGGGTTGTTGCTGGTGGGCTTGCCGGTGCTGATTACCGAGGTGTGCGCCCTGCTGGTCGAGCGAGCGCAGCCGCGCAACCTGTTCGTGTACATCTTCTGCTCGGGGTTTTTCCCGGCTGCGCTCACGGTACTGGTCTGCGTGTTGGCGGCGCTGGGTTTGCTGTGGCTGGATGGGCGTTTCGCCATGCCGGAGTGGTTGAGCGACTTTGTGGGCTACCTGTGGCTGATGATGTTCCCGGAGGCGTTCATCAACGGCATGGTGATCAGTGCGCTGGTGGTGTTTTGCCCGGAATGGCTGGAGACGTTCAACCGCACCCGGTATCTGCAGGCGCCGTGGAAGGAGGATGAGCGGTAATCTACGCGGTATGAAGCCGCGTGTAGGAGCGGCCTTGTGTCGCGAAAGGGCCGCAAAGCGGCCCCCGGATCTTTGACATTGCGGGGAAATCTTGGGGGCCGCTGCGCGGCCCTTTCGCGACACAAGGCCGCTCCTACAGGCTTAGTGCCGAGGCTCCAGATCCCCTGAATACAGCTCATCCTCGGACTCTTCAGCCCCCGGAATCTTGTGCTCCTCGGCCGCCCAGGCCCCCAGGTCGATCAATTTGCAGCGATCGGAACAGAACGGCCGGAACGCGCTCTTCTCGTTCCATTCCACAGGTGCGCCACAGGTCGGGCAATCGACGGTCAATGGCTTGCTCATGGCTGGCCTCCTCGTAAAGTCAGGTAAAAGTGGTGCAAATGGTCGATCTGCTGGTGCAACGCCGCCAGGTCGCCGTCATTCACCACCACATCATCGGCATGGCGCAGGCGCTCCTCGCGGGCCAGTTGGGCGTCGAGAATCGCCTGCACCTGCTCGGCGCTGGTGTTGTCGCGCTGCAAGGTGCGCGCCACCTGCAATGCCTGGGGCGCATCGATCACCAGCACACGCTGGGTCTTCAAGTGCTGGCCAGACTCGATCAGCAGCGGCGACACATACACCGCATAAGGCGACTGGGCCTTGGCCAGGTAACTGAAAATCTCCTGCCCGATCAGCGGGTGCAGCAGCTGCTCCAGCCATTTGCGCTGCGCCGGGTCGGCGAAGATCAACTGGCGCAGGGCCGCGCGATCGAGCTGGCCATCTTCCAGCAACACGCCGGGGCCGAAGCGCTCGACGATGCTGGCCAGGGCCGGGCGGCCGGGTTCGACGACCCAACGCGCCGCCTGGTCGGCATCGACCAGGTGCACGCCAAGTTCGACGAAGCGTTCGGCGGCTGCGCTCTTGCCGCTGCCGATGCCGCCGGTAAGGCCGAGAATCCAAGGTGTGAAGGCCGCAGAGGTCATCAGAATCCAAGCAGTTGCAGGTAGGAAGCGTATATTTCATCACCCCAGAGCACAGCAATCCACCCCGCAATGGCCAGATAAGGGCCAAAGGGTATCGCCATGCTCACCGGGCGCTGGCGCAGGCGCAGCAAACTCAGGCCGATTACCGCCCCCAGCACCGACGACAGCAGCAGGGTCAGGGGCAGTACCTGCCAGCCCGCCCAGGCGCCGATCAGGGCCAGCAGCTTGAAGTCGCCATAGCCCATGCCTTCCTTGCCGGTCACCAGCTTGAACAGCCAGTACACCGTCCACAGGCTCAGATACCCGGCCACCGCGCCCCACAAGGCATGGTTCAACGGCACGAAGGTGCCGCAGGCGTTGACGATCAGCCCCAGCCACAGCACCGGCAGCACCAGCACGTCCGGCAGCAGGCCGTGGTCGGCATCGATCAGGCTCAGGGCCAGCAGGCTCCAGGTCAAAAGCAGTGCGAACAACGCCGCGAGCGAGGGGCCGAAGTGCCAGGCCACCACCAGCGATAGCGCCGCACAAACGGCTTCCACCAGCGGATACCTGGCACTGATGGTGCCTTTGCAGGCCGAGCAGCGCCCGCGCAGCATCAGGTAACTCAGCAGGGGGATGTTCTCCCACGCCCGGATGCGGTGCCCGCAGTGCGGGCAGTGGGATGCAGGCAGGCACAAGTCGAAGCGCTCGTGCCGATGAGGTTCAAGCCCCAGCACCTCCTGGGCCTCCCGCTGCCATTGGCGCTCCAGCATGATCGGCAGGCGATACACCAGCACGTTGATGAAGCTGCCCACCAACAGGCCGAGCAAGGCCGCCAAGGTGATGAAGTACGCCGGCTGTTCAGCCAGCAAAGTCCATAAAGTCATGTTCAGATCAAGCTACCCAACTGGAAGATCGGCAGGTACATCGCCACCACCAGGCCGCCCACCAGCACGCCCAGGACCGCCACGATGGCCGGCTCGAGCAGGCTGGTCAACTGCTCCAGCGCCTGGCTGACCTGTTCTTCGTAGTGGCTGGCGGCTTTATCCAGCATCTGCTCCAGCGTGCCGCTGGATTCGCCGATGGCGGTGAGTTGTATCAGCAGGGGCGGAAACATCGGCTCCGCCGTCATCGCCTGGTGTAGCCCCTGCCCATTGGCCATGCCCTGGCGCAGGCGCAGCACGGCCCGTTGCTGCAAGTCGCCCCCGCAGGCCCCGGCTACCGTGCCCAGCGCATCCAGCAACGGCACCCCGGCGGTATACGCCGTGCCCAGGCTGCGGGCGAAGCGCGCCAGGGCGGCTTGCCCGAGCAGCGTGCCGAATACCGGCACACTCAGCGCTTGGCGAGATATCCACAGGCGGGCCGGCACGTGCTTGCGATACAGCGCGCGCCCACCCAGGCAAAGCACAACGGCAGTTATCAACAGCAGCGGCGCCACACGCCCCAGCCCTGTGGACAAGTCGATGACCCACTGCGTGAAGGCAGGCAGTGCCGCATCAAAGCCCGCGAACAGCGCCTGGAAACGCGGAATCACTTCCAGCAACAAGATCGCCGACACCCCCAGGCCTGTCAGCAACAGCAGCAGCGGATAGAGCATCGCCTTGCGCAGTTTCTTGTGCAGCGCCTGACGCTGCTCCAGCATCGCCGCTAATTGTTCGAGTTGCCGGTCCAGCGTGCCGGACTGCTCGCCCACGCGCACCAGGTTGCAGTACAACGCATCGAACCAGCCTGGGTGGCGCTGCAAGGCATCCGCCAGCCCAAGCCCCGCGCCCACATCCTGTTGCAAGCGCTGCAGCAACGCCGCCTGCCCGGCATCGCAGCCGCTGCGGCCCATCACCTCGAACGCCTGCAGCAGCGGCACACCCGCTTTCAGCAATGCCGCCAACTGCCGGCTGAAGCCCGCCGGGTCGCATTTGCCCCGCCCCTTCGGCCAGCGCCAGGCCCACTCGCCAACGGCGCGTAAATGCGCAACGTGAATCCCCTGATGCAACAGCCCGGCGCGCACATACGCCGGGCTGCGCCCACGCGTTTGGCCACTGACGGCTGCGCCACTGGCATCGGTGCCGTGCCAGGCGTATCGCTGAGTCGAATGCTTCATGCAAAGGTCCTTTTTGCCGTTGCGACAAGCCTGGAAACAGCTTGCCGCGTCCTTGGAGGGGCGCGCTTCCCTGAGGCTCACTAGAGTAGTTCAGCGAGCATGACGCCCAGACGGGCAGGGGTGACAAAAGGTGTCCGTTCAGGCCTACTGCGCCGCTGCGAGTCTGGGGTCGAGCCTGACCCCACCGAGTATGCGAATCAAAAAGGAAAACGTTCATGAAAGGGCAACGCGGTATCACCCTGATCGAACTGATGATCGTCGTGGCGATCATCGGCATTCTGGCGACCATCGCCATCCCGATGTACACCAACCACCAGGCCCGCGCCAAAGCGTCCGCCGGCCTGCTGGAAATCTCCGCGCTGAAGACCGCGATGGACCTGCGCCTGAACGAAGGAAAGGACGTGGCCGATGTGGCCGCCTTGGGCGGCCAGGCGGCCACGTCCCATTGCGCCATCACCGCCCAGGGCAGCGCCGCCAATGGCAGCGCCACCATCGGCTGCACCCTGGCCGATGCACCGGCCATCGTGCTCGGCAAGACCCTCACCCTGACCCGCTCGGCCAGCGGCTGGAGCTGCGCGACCAACATCGAGGAAGACCTTGCGCCGACGGGCTGCAAGGGAGCTTGAGGGCAGGGGAATTAGCGAGGGGAAACAGGGGTTTGCGTAACGGCTGCGGCAGTGGTACGTTGCGCTACACGCCGGTGTAGCTCAGTCGGTAGAGCAGCGCACTCGTAACGCGAAGGTCGCAGGTTCGATTCCTGTCTCCGGCACCATCCAGCTGTTCCGATACGTCTCTCCTTGTACACGGAACCCCCTGAAAAGCCCGCCAAGTGCGGGCTTTCTTGTTTCTAGCTGTCTCGCTCTGTCTCTAGGTATATACCGATTTTAGGTATACGCTAGGGTATACGCCGGTTCGACGAGAAAACGTATACCTATGGCACGCACCGTTACGCCCCTGTCAGACCCCAAATGCGAGGCCGCCAAGCCGCGGGACAAGGACTACACCCTGTTCGACGGCCAGGGCCTGTTCCTGCTGGTCAAGAAGAACGGCAGCAAGATCTGGCGCATGAAGTTCAAGCGGCCTGATGGCAGGGAGGGGCTGGCCACTTTCGGCAACTACCCGGCGCTGACGCTAAAAGCTGCCCGTGAGCGCCGAGCCGAAGCGCTGGAGTTGTTGGCGCATGGCAAAGACCCTATCGAGAGCGCCAGGCAGGGGAAGGTCGAAGCGGCGAACGCGAGGGCCAACACCTTCGGCGTGCTGGCCAAGGATTGGCACGACGCCTGTTCTAAAAAATGGTCACCAGGCCATGCCGCGACTGTGTGGCGGCGGATCGAAACTTATCTGCTCCCGGCCCTGGGCCAGCGCCCGGTGGCTGGCCTCAAGACCCGCGACCTGCTGGCGCCGCTCAAGGCGGTGGAGAAGCGCGAAGTTCTGGATACCGCTGGCCGGCTACGGCAGTACATGACCGGAATCATGCGTATGGCCGTACAGCACGGGCACATCGACACCAACCCAGCGGTGGACCTCCAGGGCGCAACCGCCACACGCAAGACTGTCCACCGGCCTGCGCTGGCGCTTGAACACCTGCCTGAGCTGATGCAAAGGATCGAGCGCGACACGGGTAGGCCCCTGACTCGGCTGGCTACCCAGCTAACGCTGCTGGTATTCATCCGGTCTAGTGAGCTGCGGTTTGCTCGTTGGCCAGAGATCGACACCAGCCGCTCCATGTGGGAGATCCCGGGCGAGCGACAGCAGATCGAAGGCGTGAAGAACTCGCATCGCGGCTCCAAGATGAGCACACCCCACCTGGTGCCGCTGAGCCGCCAGACCCTGCTTACGCTTGAGCAGGTACGCCAGCTCACCGGGCGCTTCGACCTGGTGTTCGCGGGTGACAGCAACCACTGGAAGCCGATGAGCGAGAACACGGTGAACAAGGCTCTTCGGCGCATGGGTTACGACACCAAAACCGAGGTGTGCGGGCATGGTTTCAGGGCTATGGCCTGTTCCGCTCTGGTCGAGTCAGGGCTGTGGAGCAAGGACGCGGTCGAGCGACAGATGAGCCACCAAGAGCGCAACAGCGTGCGAGCGGCGTACATCCATAAGGCCGAGTACATCGAGGAACGCCGGCTGATGGTTCAGTGGTGGGCCGACTACCTTGACGCGAACCGGGAGGCGCACATCACGCCCTACGACTTTGCACATCGGGAGGGACTGGCAACAAGTACAGTGCGGGGAATCTTTGGCAAGCCAGGTCAGTAGTTTTAGGGTCACGGGTAGACAGATATAGACTACTGTTCGGATATCCAGTTTCTTGGGAAGGAAGGGAAATCGGTGACCAATTCACCTAGCACTGAACAATTTACGCGGTTGGCAAAGGCAGGGCCTTTGTTGAGGGAAAAGTTTGGCCGTATTCTTCACGAGAGGTTCAAGACCCTCGAAAGCTCGCTTTCTGATGAGCAGGACATTATGGCTCTCGTCGATTTTTGCGTTGAAAGCTTGAGCGAGGAGGGGGAGGCTGCCCTTGGGGATGACGGACGGGCTTGCCTAGACTGGCTTATTGCCGAGCCTGCATTTGAGCTCTCCATTAAGACGCTTGGCTATCGCCCTTCGAGCCATGACCGTTGGGGAGAATATTTCTCGAACGAGATCCGAAGAGGTCTCAGGAACGGGAATTTCACCAGTTCAAAGGCGTTCAGCTACGCCTCGCACGCTAGCAGATACCTGCGGAACGTATCGAGCATCGCCGGAGCCATCGGTGGTTACGTCTCTGGAGCCCAGCATAGAGCTGTGCTGGATGGGCCTGTCACTATTCGGCGGATGAAAGATTTGCTGTTGGAGTTTGATCAATTGGTGGATGTGGACTGGCTGCCAGAGGTGCTCAGAGAACAGCTTCGGTACGCGGTTAATACTCGTAGCGCCATGAGGTATTTGAGTGGGCCTGATATCTTGGAGAGACCCTCTAGCCGGCGAAACGATGCAGATCTTCCTGTGCGCCTGCTCGCCTCTGAGCTCTTGCGCATCAATTACGAGTTCCATCGTTCATTTCACAAAAGGGCTGTGTTCCACCTGATGGGGTTGTCGATTATTCAGAAGCCGCTGGAGATGAGGACTATAGAGCGACTCGCCAAGATTGAAATGGACGCGATACGAGAGGATGTTGCCCGGAGAATTGCCGACAGAAGAGGGCTCGATTTTGGTCAAGTTCTGACGACACTCAAGGCAAATAAAACCCTTACTTTCCAGCCCTAGAAGATCGACTAAATACGCTTGGCTTTGTCGTCGCCTCCAAGTTGGGCTCTTGTCATTCTTGCCCCGTCGTCATCAACAACGGGATACAGACATGAGCAAGATCAGCCACATTCCAAGGGCTACCACTCCTCAGTTCGACCCTGCCAATACCATCATCCGCTTCCCCGAGGTCGAGGCCATCACTGGCCTGGCTCGCGCCACCGTATACAAGCGCCTCAAGGATGATCCGACCTTCCCCCGCCCTGTATCGCTGAGCAACAGCAAGTCGCGCGGATCGCCTGTGGGATTCGTTCTCGCTGAGATTCAGGCTTGGGTGCGCCAGCGCATCGCATTGCGCGAGGTGGCATAAATGAAAAAGAGCCAGCCCGAAAGTAAGCAGGCCAGCCCGTCGCAAGGCAATGTTACCACCAGCAAGCCGCCGAGCAAGATCGCCCGGGTGTTAGCGTACATGGTGAATGACGGCAGCTTGCAACGCTTCGAGGCCGAACGCCTGGGCGACCACTGCTTGCACTCGACCATCAGCAGCTTGGCCAATGGCTATGGCCTGAGGTTCCAGCGCCAACTCGAGCGTGTACCTAATCACTGGGGCGAACCTTGCACCGTGACCCGGTACACCCTTCCCGCCAGCGAGCGCCGCCGCGCCAGCGCGGTGCTGGAAATGCTGTGCTCGCCGCTGAAGCAGCGCCAGCGGGTGGCGGCATGATTAGTTTGGCGCTCAAGAATCGCGATGAACGGTCGATATTTCTGGTTGCAGGCAATCGTGATGCTCGGTATGGTTCGCCCGTCGCTGCTAATTCAGCGACCGGGTTTGGCGACCCGTCACACGTTAGGCGCATAGGCGCCCCCTTCACGATTGCAGGCGCTTTTTTTGTGCCCGCAGTCCCGTGTTATGGCGGCTGTGCGCGGGAGACCTTCGGGTCTGCCGGGTTCCTAACGTCCCGGTTCGCCAACCTGCGTACAGCTGCCACCCCAAATCGTTTGGCGACGGTTCGTGGCAGCTCCTCAACGTTAGGAGCTCGACCCATGCACGCCCTCAATCCGTCCGAAATATCCCGCGAGCATCAGCGCGCCTACTGCTCAAAGCTGCTGAAGACGCTAACGCGCTACTCCACTCCATCTGAGCTTTCCCGCATCACTGCCGCCCTTGAAGGGGAGGTGGCGAAGACCTTGGCGACTCGCTTCGTCCCTGGCCTCAATGATGCGACCTATGAGGTCTACCGCAGCTTCTGGCTGAAGGGTGGTGCCCAGTGATGAAGAACATCAGCCTTCGCGCATACGCCCACCGCCGCCTGGCTTTGGCCGCACTTCGCGCAAACTCTTCCCTTTCTGTCCGTCTCGCCCGCTACAACCATCACGCCAAGATCGCCCGCGCCCTGGAAGCGCAAGGCGGTGCCCTGTGACTTGCGTCCAGCAGGCCGTCGAGGCTGTACAGGGCTTCATTCAGTCTCAGGTTGTGGTCACCATGCCTGGCCAAGCGATGTTCCGCATTCCTCCGGTGATCGGCTGCGGCATTGCTACGGATATCGCGGCCATCGTGGGCGCTGATTTCCCGTCCGCATCAATCAGCATTCAAGGTCGCTGCCGCGGTTCATTGGCCGGCCTGGATCATGCCTTGCGCGTATCGGAAGAAGTTTCCGCCGCGCTGGAGAAATGCCAGCGCCAGCCGCGCCCAGGCGCTGCGCTGGTTGAGCATTTCAAGGCCGCAGCCCAAGTCGGGGGTGCCCAATGACTAACTTCCCGGCAGTAGCGGCTCTTGATGGTGAGGTTCTGTCTGCGGCGGTGCTGGATGCTCGCGAGATGTGCTACATGAATTTCGCCCGCGAAGAGCACAAAAAGCTGGAGAAGATCCTGCTGACGTTGGTGATCCCGGCGATGGGCGGGTATGACAATGAGCTGGCCTGCGACATTGCCCGTCACCTCGAGCAGATCCAGTCGTTCAGTGGCAATTATTGCTGGCGCCACCGCCATCTTGGTGCCTCGCATGGTGTTGTTGGCCAGCCTTCTGCTAACGGATGTCTTGTATGACTCCCGTTATCCAGTTCCCGAGCGATATCCAAGACGATCTGCGTGACGTGCAAGGTGTGCTGGTGCTGCTGAGTATGGCGCTAGCCGTTATTGCATCGCCCACCACGCCGATCATCGCCGCCCGCGTCACCGCCGTGATGGCGCAGCACACCGCTATGGCCTGGGCCGAACTGCTTGACGACATGGTTGCTGAGCAAGTGGGTGATCTGTGAAGACCGTTAGCACCGCCGCGCTCATCGCCGCGACTCCAGACTGAGGGGTTAAACATGACCAGTTTTCAACAGCGCCTCGCTGCGCTGACGGGATCGGCTTGCCCGAAGAAAGCCACCGAACTGTTTTACGTGAGCCATCCGAAGGCCGAACGGGCCTTGCTGGGGCCGTTCTTGAGCCAGGCCGACGCCGAGTGTGGGCGCGTAGTTTTGCGTAGCGCTGACGCCGTGGTGACGGCCTGCCTCGTCGAGTCGCTGGACGAGCTGACCTACTGGCACGCGGTGAACAATGGCCAGGTCTGCCGGGCCTTCGCTGGCGCCGAGGGGGTGAGCCATGAGTAAGGTCACGCCGATTCGCCGCAAGGGTATCGGTGGTCCACCGACTGCTGGCGCCCATATCGACAGCGCCAGCTATGCCCTGCTGGTGGAAACCCTGGTGGGCTTCCTGGAGTTGCGCATTGCCGAGGGTGACGCGGGCCGTCACTGCCCTGAGCTGGAGCACCTGACCAATCAACTGGAGCGGCTGGCCAAGCGCTTCACGCCACCGCAGGGGGCAGCATGACCGACGCGACGATCCTTTTCCGTAATGTGCTCCAGTCGGCCTATGGTCCGCTCGACTGGCTGCCCCTGGACGATGGCGACATTCACCGCTTCCACGTCCCCGGCGACAAGCCTGGCACGCTCAATGGCTGGTACTGCCTGTTTGCCGACGGCATCGCCTCGGGCGCGTTCGGGAGCTGGAAGACGGGCGACACCAGCACCTGGTGTAGCCGTGAGCCGTTGGACGGCCGCGAAGCCGAGCAGGTGCGCCAGCGCATCGAGCAGGCCCGGCGACAGCGGGAGGCCGAACGGCAGCGGCGCCAGCTCAGAGCGGCCGGCCTGGCGCAGCGCTGGTGGCGTGATGCCCGTCGTGCTGATCCGGCCCACCCCTACCTGGTCGCCAAGGACATTCGAGCCCATGGTTTGCGCCAGCGTGGTGACGACCTGCTGGTCCCCCTGTATGCCGGTGGTGTGCTGGTGAACCTGCAACGGATCGCCCCGGACGGCGACAAGCGCTTCCTGTATGGCGGGCGGATCAAAGGCGCCTATTCGCCACTGGGGCGCATCACGCCGGGCAAGCCACTGTGTATCTGTGAAGGCTGGGCCACGGGCGCAACTCTTCACGCAAGCGGCTACACGGTCGCCTGCGCGATGAATGCCGGGAACCTGAAAGCGGTGGCGCTGGCGCTACGGGCCGACCACCCCGGCACTGAAATCATCATCGCCGGCGACGACGACCGCGAAACCGAGGCCGAGGGCAAGGGTAATCCGGGGCGTACCGCCGCCCATGCCGCCGCAGCCGCATGCGGTGGCCTGGTGACCTTCCCCGAGTGGCCAGCCGACGCACCGCTGACCCTTTCCGACTTCAACGACCTCGCCGCCTGGAGGTGCCGCCATGCGCCCGCCTGATACCAACGTCATCAACCTGCGCCCCGAAGCGCCCAAGGTCGAGCCTGATCGCCCGTGCTGGGGCGTGTACGAGCACTGGGTGACCAATGAGAAGGGCCGCAGGCTCAAGCCCGGCGTGTACTGGCACGGCTTCAAGCGCAGCGCCGGCGAAGACGACAGCGACGACGATAAGGGCGACCGCCCGATCACTGATGAGTGGATCGCCACGCCCGTGACCGTCGCCGCTCGCACCACCAACAGCGACGACGGCAGCGAAGGCCGATATCTGCGGCTGCTCACCGATAGCGGCCCCAAGGACTGGATCATTCCCATGGAGGTGTTCGGCGGGAGTGGCGAGGACGCCAGGCGGACGCTGTTCGGCATGGGCGTCATCATCGCCCTGAAGAAGCGCGGCCAGTTCATGGAGTATCTGCTGGAGCAGCGGCCTGCTGAGGTGTTCGCCACCACCTGCCGCCCCGGCTGGCATGAGTCAGGCGCCTTTGTGCTGCCTGGGCGCACCATCGGCAGCGACAAGGTGCGCTATCAGGCCAGCGCCAAAGGGCAGAACCTGTTCAGCGTGCGGGGCAGTCTGGAGGGCTGGAAGGCCGAGGTGGCGGCCAAGTGCGAGGGCAACCCGGTTCTGACTCTGGCGATCGGCTGCGCCCTCGCCGGCCCGCTGCTGAGCCTGGTGGGTGTGCTGGGTGGTGGTGTTCACCTGGTGGGTGACAGCTCCAGCGGCAAGTCGCTGGCGCAGTTGATCGGCTCGTCTGTGTGGGGCGACCCGGGCATCTTCGCCGCATCGTGGGACATGACCAAGGGCGGCTTGGAGATCGAGGCGTCCAGCCGTAACGACACCATGCTGCCTTTGGACGAGATCAAGCGGGCCGACCCCAAGCGCGTACAGGAAATGGCCTACTCGCTGGCCAACGGCCAGGGCAAGGGCACGATGACCCGCGACCGGGAAGCCCGCGGCAAACTGAGCTGGCGCCTCCTGGCGCTTTCCAGTGGTGAGCGATCGCTGTCCGAGCACGCGGCCATCAGCGGCAACGCCGCCCACGCTGGTGCCGAGTTGCGCATGGTCGATGTGAACGCCGGCACCCGCACCCATCGCGCCTTCGATGAATTGCACGGCCTGGAGGGCGCCGATTTCCACCGCCAGCTCACAGTGGCCGTAGGAGCGAACCACGGGCACATCGGGCCGGCATTCGTGGAGAGGCTGTTGGCCAGCGATGACCGCCCCGGCCTGCTCGAGGACTTCGCCGGCATCCGCGCCCAGTTCGTGGAAGACAACGCCCAAGCCGGGCGGGTGGCCGATCGCTTCGCGGTGATCGCGCTAGCGGGCGAAATGGCCATTGCCTACGGCCTGCTGCCGTGGACGCCGGGCACGGCTCTGGCCGACTGCCAGTTGCTGTACGGCGAGTGGCTGAGCCGGGTGGGAGGCGGTAATGCCGAGGATCGCCAGATCCTGGCCGGCATCCTCGACTTCATCGACAAGCACGGCAGCAGCCGGTTCTCGGACGTAGAAGAACAAACGCCGGACACCAAGGTGTTCAACCGCGCCGGGTACTGGGAGGTGGTCGGCGCCAAGCGGCTGTACCTGTTCAACAAGTCTGCACTGACCGAGGCCGCCCATGGGCACGGGCTAGCGCGTGTAGTGAAGGCACTGGAAGGTGCTGGCGCGCTCGCCAAGCACGATACCGACCGGGATAGCCGCAAGACGAAGAAGTACCGCCTGCCTGCTGGTGGGTCTGCCCGCCTGTATGTGATCGACCCCGACGCCATGGACAGTGAAGGCAGTGGCCTATGAGCACCACCACCACCAAACGCCAATGCCCGAATTCACAGGAACCTAAAAACGTGGGGAACAGGGGGAACGGGGGAACATCCAGTAACTACGCGGCCTGTAGCCGTTCCCCCTTATTGAAGTGTTGGGGAACAGGGGGAACACAAACATGTTTTTAAATATAAGCGCATATGAAGTTCCTTCTGTTTGGTTATCACTGTTCCCCCGTTTTTCGGGTGGGGAACACGTACCCCCGCTGGAGGCCCCGGAAACACTGGGTGTTCCCCGCGTTCCCCCGTTCCCCCTATTTTTTTTCACAGACACATTTGGGCATTACGGAAATCCGGTGGAGGTGAGGCCATGAGCCTCCTCTCCGACCTGCTCAACCACATGCCGCCGAACGTTGCTGGCGCTGGCAAACCGCCCATGGCGAAACGCGCCCCGGATCGTCCGCGCCTGGTGCTGGTTGAGCCTGTGCAATTGCCATCTGGTCCCTACGCCAACGCCGCCAATGCCACGCCTGAATGGCGCCAGGCCCGTGACCAGTACATCAGCCATGTGATGACCTGCCGGGGCTGCTATGCGCCTGCTGGCCGCCATTGCCTGATCGGTGCCGAGTTGCGCGCCACCTACGAAAACACGCCCATGGAGGCCCACCCATGACGCTCACACCGACCATGCGCCTGTGCGATATCGCCTTGAAACCAGGGATCAGCGCCAGCACGCAACTCATCACCACCCGGCGCATCTGCCGCAACATCAGCCGCAACCTCGATTCGATCCACGCCGAGCGACGTGCCATGCGCCGGCAGGTGGGCAAACTGAAAGCGTTCCTGCCGTTCACCCGACAGGCCATTGCCGATCTGGAGGAGCAAGCGCAGACGCACCGATCTGTTGAGCGAGCCAAGGCGCTGGTGGCGCTGGCCGGGTTTGGCCGGTCGCTGCTGTTCGACCATGACGGGCTGGCCCAGGCCTTGGGATTCGAGCGCCTGTGCGACCTGCTGAGCGTGAATACGGTGGAGCGCGAACGGGCTAGGCAGGAGGGCGTAACCAATCTGGAAGGCCTGGTGTTCACCCATGCGCTGGAGGACAGCGCAGAGCGCCGGGCGCAGGAGTGGAATGACCCGCCGCTGTTCAACGCCTGTCACGCGGCCATGGCGGACTTCATCAGGGATTGCCCGGATGGCGTATTGCCTGACCCGTTCGCACCTGGCGCGCCACTCGGGCCGAAACTGCCACCCAAGCTAAGCGTGGTGTAAGCCATGGCCGCACCAGCAATGAAACAGGCGGATTCA
The DNA here is from genome assembly GCF_044745345.1 of Pseudomonas sp. NPDC087029. Taxonomy (NCBI): domain Bacteria; kingdom Pseudomonadati; phylum Pseudomonadota; class Gammaproteobacteria; order Pseudomonadales; family Pseudomonadaceae; genus Pseudomonas; species Pseudomonas sp. NPDC087029. The sequence continues at coordinate 46,679 of NZ_JBIVAB010000005.1, forward strand.
GCCGTCAAGAAGAAACAACGGGTTTCAGACGATCAGCGCCGGCAGGTGCTGGACCTGCGCCGCCGTCACTCGCTGCGTGAGGTGGCCGAGATCACCGGCCTGCCGCTGGGAACGGTGAAGACCCTGGTTTCACGCTCCGGGGCGTTCCGCGACAACGAGCAGCATCGCACCATGTTCACCCTGCCGCCGATCAGCGCCAGCACCGAGACCCTGCCGAGCGTGCCCGAGCTGCCGCCGCAGGAGGTGGTCACCGGTGATAAGGAGGTGGATGCGGTGCTGTGGCTGCGCTCGATCATCAGCACCGGTCAGGCCGCGTTGATCGACCGGGCCATGGAGGGCGCCAAGAAGATCAAGACGCCGCTCGATGTGCTGGAGAGGCGGTACCGGGACTATCTGGTGGCCACCAACCCCGGCCACCTATTCGCCGCCATGTCGTCCTTCGGCTTCGCTGACCTTGATGCGCTGGCCACTCGGGCCATTGAGCAACACCGGCTGAGACTGGAGGGCACCGCCCGCTTTGGTGATGCCCTGCTTGCCGACACCGAGGCGGAATCGTTCTGCATCGAAGCGCTGCGCGGACTTGAGCCTGCCGGCCAATTCGGTGACTTCGACAAGGGCCAGGTAGCTGCCCGATTCAACGCCCACCGTGAGCTGCTACCCCACACCCTGGCTGATTGCCTGTACGAACTGGACTACTGGGATCACCTGTACCGGCTGCGCAACGCCGTAGACCGAGATGCCAGCGATGGGCCGCCCGACGCAACGGCGCGTGACTGGTTCGTGTTCGGCCTGCTGGCGCAGATCAGACCCCGCGACAAGGCCGAGGCGCTGTCGGTGTTCCGCTACCTGGTCGCCAGCCAACGCGATGACATGGCGGAGTCAGAGGCGATTCTTTGCAACCTGATCGGGTGACCGACCCGATCAACCACACCACCGGGCATCTGCCCACAACAAGCGCCAGCGGCGCCAGAGGTACCCATGACAGAACCAAGCAACAGCAGCACCTCACAGCCAACACACCGTGAGCGCTTTGCGGAGGCCTGCAAGAGCACGGACTTTGAAGAGCACCCAACAATGGTGGCCGGTTACAAGGTCTGGAACGTGTCCGACATTGTGAAGGGCGGGCGTAAGGACTTCGATGGCCCGTACTTCACCGAGGAAGAGGCGAAGATCGCAGAGGAGCTTTGGCAAGCAACACCAGAGCGCAAATGCGCTCGTGCCGAGGTGACCTTTCACTGCGCGGCCTGGAACCCAGATCCACGACGAGAAAAGGCCATCCGAGAGGATGCGATGGCCGCTCGCATGATCCTTGCCGAGTTGATCGGCGCCGCTGTTCCCAGATCAAGCGCAACTGGCGCAGAGGAAAAATAACGATGGCCGCTATCGTTCGTAGTACCCCAGAGATGACCACTGTGTACCTGTCAGGCCCGCTGATTCGGAAGTTCTTCCGCAAGAAGGACTACCTGCTGGACAGCCAAAACACCTGGGAGGTCTTTCGGGCCCTGAAGGCAACGCTGGAAGGCTTTGAACAAGAGATTAAGCGACTTGAAGCGCTGGGCATGAAATTCGCCATCTTCAGGAATCGGAAGAACGTTGGGACGGATGAGTTCGATCGGGGAGGAGCCAGGGAGGTGCGCATCGTCCCTGTCATCGCCGGCAGTAAACGCGGCGGTGTTCTGCAAACTGTGTTGGCAGCTGTCCTGATTGTTGTTGGTGTGGTTGCCCAGCAGCCATACCTGGTTCAAGCAGGTGTGGCCGTAGGTGTTGGAGGAGTAATGCAAATGCTTAGCTCCCAGGCCAAGGGTCTCTCTCAAAGTGGAGCCCCTGAAAATCTTCCGAGCTATGCATTCGGCTCAGCGCGGAATACCACTGCCAGCGGCAACCCTGTCCCTATTTGCATTGGAGAGCGTCGCTGGGGCGGGGCGATCATCTCTGCCTCAATTGTTGCGGAGGACAAGGCGTAAAGGGAATTTGTGTAGTCACTGGGGCGTGTTACTTTCAGCGCCCCTGTGCGCAACCAATGGATGATCGTATGCGTATCGCCTATATCGCCTTTGCCGGAATGGCTTTGCTGTCTGGCTGTGCAACATCCCCTGTTCCTTCTTCCCAAGCAGATCCTGTTCCAGCGAGCCGCTTGATGGCGTTTCAGAAAGTACCTGCCAGCCCCTATGGAACGCTTGTCGTGACCCGCGACTCAGGCTTCACCGGTAGTGCCTGCAATACCATCCTTTACATTGACGGTAATCGGTCAGCTGAAATAGCTTCGGGGGAAAGCGCCAGATTCTACCTTGAGCCGGGCGAACGAATCGTCGGGGTCAACTCTACTACCCTATGCGGTGGTGGCCTGAAGGAGCGTTCATTCGTGTTGGATGCTGGCGGCATCAAGAAATACCGCATCTCGATCGATACCAGCATGAGCATGGATCTCTCGCCTACCGCGTTTTAGCCAGCTTGTGTCTTGCACTACACGCGCCACGAAATGCTACCTCACCGTTTTGTGGCGCGAGACAGACCAAAACGTCTCACTCGGACCATATCGTCTGTCTCGCCGACCTGGCGCGCGCCCGGCAGCTGCCTGTTATATTGCCTGCTGGCAATAGGCCGCACATCCTACGCTGAACAAGGAACGTCAAATTGAAAGCTCCTGCCATTTTGCTGCTCGCGCTTGCGCTGAGTGGTTGCGCAACTGGTCAACGGCCATCAGTCGAGTGGATTACAGTCCGTGACACCGACCAGTTCACTGACAAGTCTACCTGTGGCGTTACCGTGGGCAGCTTCTACACCGGCAGAGGCGTGTACACCGTTTCCAACCACTACTACCCATACATCGAATCAGCGAATGGAGAGGTGCGAGTAGGAATTCGGAGCGGTGGCCGCTTCAAGATTCCAGTAGGGGATGTGCAAATCAGGATCGACCAAAATCCAGCTTGGACCATCGCAACAGGTGAAACACCAGTCGACTATGTTCCCGAGGGGCAATTAAAAGCCATGCAGGCCTATGGTGGGGACGCTAAGCAGCAGGAAATGCTGGAGAAGACCTACAAGACTGCCTTGCAGGCGTCGGCGCAAGCTATGTCACCCTTCACTGCCGCCACCGGGGAAAAGGCCCAGCAGATCCTGTCGCAGATGAAGAACGGGAAAGTGCTGATCTATCGGACACTAGGCCTGAACCAGGCTGCCAGCACCACCGGTGAATATGCCCTCGACCAGTCACTCCACAAGGCTCTAGCTGAATGCGGTATCAACTGAAGGATTGATCGTTAGCCAGTCGCATCGAGGACTGATCAGCCCCGGCCAGGCACTAACATTTGCTAACAGGGCAAGTGCCTGGAGGGCGGTGCGGGGACGTTCTCATGTCAACGTCTGACCGGGTAGCTGGCGCGTACCAGGTCTGCCGGTATCCACCCTGGTATCCACCATTTGGGCTGTCTCTGCAGGCAGGGCCATTGGTACGCAGCCAGGTACGCGCTGCTGGTACGCATTCAGGCGCCGGTACCGGGCCAGTTCGCACCGGTGGTTCGCACTCTCGTTCGCAACCACCCACGCGCGAACCAGGGCGGCCCACCCTTCAAAAGTTATGGTTTCTAGGGCTGGGTTTCCAGCGGGGTTTCCACGGTATTGCGGCCTTGCCAGGTGGAAACAGCACCGCCGCGCCCACCATGAGCGACCACATCAAAACCACGAATCCCACACCCAGCGCCAGCCTGTCCAATCTCAGGTTTTCTCAGGTTCGTGCCGATGGGTGAGTGGATGCGCTGAGGCCATGTTCGCCCCATAGTCAGCAACTGTGCTATGCACGGGCCTGAACGCGCCATGGCAATTTGACATCTTGCCTTGGCAGGTAACAGTATTGGCGCCAAAGGGGCGAGGGATAGCTCTATGCTGTATGTATATCCAGTAAAAGGCTTTACTATGCTAGCTCTATCCAACAGAGTCGCTGGCGCGCTTGCGCACGGCGGTGGAAGGGCTGATCATGCTTAGCATCCTCATGAAATTCGCGCTCGTAGTGACAACGATAGCGCCAATCGGTTTAACGCTCTCCTTCTTGCTTTATCAAAGCCATGACCAGAAGCTATGGTCATTGTTTGTACTGTTTTGTTCGTTATCGCTCTGTGCTATTTGTCATCAGATAATTATATCTTCAGCCGCAAAACTTAATAAAACTACTGTCACCGCTGTTTCGATAAAGCCTGCCGACAAAGAAATTTCGGGATACTTTGTCGCGTACATGTTGCCGGTGCTAGGAGGGGGGAAGTACTTTCTTGAGCCCTTTACTTTCGCTTTTTTTGCGCTGATGTTTTTTGTTTTCATTTGGGTGTCTAAGTCCTTCTACGCGAATCCGGTGCTTGCAATTTGCGGATATAAATTTTATGAGGTCCAGCTAAATAATGGCGGGAACCTTTTGCTTGTTACGAAGAACGTCATCAGTAAGCCGGCAGATATTGGGAAAGTAAGTTACATAACGTCGCACACAGTGCTTGAGTCATCTTAGGAGACAATGGATGGATCTTTTTGTTTTGCTAGGTACAACGCCGCGTATCCTCAGAGTTGTTACGAGTGGCGAGCTTCAAACCGATATCGAGGCGGAGCTTCGCCGACAGGCTCAAGCATTCATTAGCAACAAAACTGACGTTGCCTTTGATGCGCGCTACCGACCGGATGACGATGAGGTACTTCTGATAGATGGCTTCGATGACCTGGACGGTCTGATCGCCGCTGTGCGGGAGCCAGAAAACGCCGATACATGGCAGCCCTCAGAGCAGGGGCTGGGGGTAATCAAAGGCTTGTTTGGAGGCTTCACTGAAAATGGAATTACGACAGTAGTCGTCCAAGCTTTCGATAAGCGACAAGCAATAGCCACAGGAAGGTTCTCAATTTTCTATGACAAGAATACCTTCCGCCGACTAGATGGGATAGGCATCGCCTTGGACAACAAGCCTACCGCAATACTCACTCAAGGGGTTGCTGAGAACTCGCCTACCGAACTTCGATTTGTTAGCCTTCACAATGCTCGTCGGCTTTTCGATATGGATGCCTATTACCATGAAAGCACTAAGGAAGAGGTAGAAAACTTCTTCAATATTGATAAATTCCATGGCTTTAATTCCAGTTGGCTTGATGCCAATATTGATAACTGGATACGCAAAAAGGTCACCTTCATTAATCAGGAAGGCATTCTCGATGCTTGCACGCCACAGGAACTGCGTGTTGCAGCTGCCGGGTTTGACATTGATATAGGTGTCTATGATGAGGCCGGGCAAATGAAGCTCGTCTTCCCGGGGGACAAGAAGAGCCTCAAGGCGTTGCTAAGATTCCTGGATGAGGATATTTATCAGTCCCCAATTTCAGGCAACCGTTTCCAGACGAACTCCAAGCGAAAGATCGCCGCGCAAGCTTAAATCATCAAGCTTTACTGGGCCTTTACCAAATGTGAGACAGGCATGAGACGAAACCAGCATGGCCTGGGCGTTTAAGGCCACGCGCCAGGCCGTGGCGGTGAAGCTGATGGCCGGCGCCGTCTCACATTTCTGGTGGTGTTGGGCGCTACTTTGACCACGCTTTGACGGATCACGGGCCAGGCAGATAGCAGTGGCCCCTGTGGCCGGGCGTCTGAGGTCTTCCCAGTGCTGGAGGCCGTCAAATTAGCGGCTCTAGTCGCCTCTCGCCCCCGACAGACCCCTGACGGATTTTGGATAGCTCTGGACGGATCAGCGCCAGCACCAGCAGGTGGAATGCCAGGAGCGGTGAATGTCCTGATGAGCGGGAGGCTGGCTACCATCGACCGGCGTCTACTCGTCCAGAATGGCCAGGGGCGGCGAAATTCCTGACAGGCCTTGACGGATTCAGCCGCTGGCGCCTGAGCAGAATTGGCTGTGAGCCCTGCTGTGCAAGCCATAGCGCTGGATTCGATTAGGCTGTGGGAGCGGAGACCGTCAAGAATTTCCAAGTGTGCTCGTCAAGAGAAATCGGGCGGTTCAGAACCTGACAAAACCTGACATGCCGGGCCTACGAAGGGGGCGGCCAAAGTGCCCCAGCCTTGGTCTGTTGGCACCATGGGAGCTGGAACCAGGCCACCACCACGGGTAAGGAATGGTGGAGATCGCCATGCCCTGGCGACAAAGATGTCTCCGAGATGGGTATGCCCAGTGCATTTGCCAGCCGTCGCCGATCAACTATGGTTCCTCGATAACCCAGCGGAGAGCCATGGATGAAAGAACTACGCACCGTAGCCGAGGTGCTCGAGCGCCTCAGTCACAACCAGGACGCGCTGAGGGCCTCGGTTGAGGAGCTGGCCAAGTGGGTTGGTGAGCGGGGATCTGATGCCGTGGTGGGAAACGTCAACGGCGCGCTGGCGACTATGGATGACAACATAGACGCCGTGCGACAGGGTATCGCCGAACTGGTGGCGGCAAGTGTTCGATAGCCTTTTAAGAGCCTCGGCCTACCTCGATGGTAGAATCATGGATTGATTTTCGCTTACCAAACTCGCGGCCAAGCGCGCGGATCAGCGGTGGTTGTCAATGGGTTCAGAATGCTTGAGGATACTTAAATTCGATCGGATTAACCCGCTGCTAGACGGCCTGCATCCTTCAGTTCCGAGAATGGGGATTGACAAAATGTCAAAAGTCCCTTATATTTTGACTCAAGAATAACCCCCACGCCTCGGACGGGACCTAGTCCCGAACTGCGCACCAGGGGGTTAGTTTTTTCTAAATCATAGCCAGCAGGAAGCTCAGGCATGCCACATGCCCCTATGGCATTCGTCAAGCCTGCCAAAACCCCCGCCGCACTCCTTCGACATCTTCGCGCCAAAGGGCTCAGCACCCGCGGTCAACGCGACAAGGCGACGCGTGCCTTAGAGTTCATCGGCTATTTTCGTCTCCTGATCTATATGCGTCCGATGCAGGATACCGCGAAGCGGTTTCATCCTACCGCTCGCTTTGACGATGTCTTGGCTCTCTACGATTTTGATAGAAGGCTGAGGTTGGTATGCCTTGATGCAATCGACCGTATCGAGGTCGCATTCCGCGCTGCTATCACCAATACGTTAGCGAATGATAGAGCCTGCGGGCCTCATTTCTACACTGACGCGATCCATTTCCATAGCATGGAAACGCATCGAGAATTCCTCAAAAACGTCCTCGGTCTTCGGGTGAAAAATGCCCCGATCCAGCACTATTACGACACCTATAATACCCCAGCATTGCCGCCGATCTGGACAGTTCTAGAGGCTATGACCATCGGTCAATTGTCGCGACTGCTGGCGGGTCTGCACCTAGACCATCGCAAAAGCGTCGCTGCCTGTTTTGGCTACAACGAGGGTGTGATTTGCTCTTGGCTCAAGAGCATCACTCTTTTGCGCAATATCTGCGCACACCATAGTCGACTGTGGAACACGTCCGTAACCTCTGACACGCCGCAATATGCGAAGGCCATTAAAGCGGAATTCCCGGCGGAGGCTGACCGAGGCCGAGTGTTTGCCCGAGCGGTTGCTATGCAGGCTTTGCTACGAAAAATTGATCCCAGCTCGGACTGGCAATGCAAATTCAAAGCGGTGATGGCGACCGTTCCCGTTGCGGCACTAGCGAAAGCAGGTTTGACCACCTCCGTTCTCGGCATTGTCCCGGGTTGGGAAGCTCATCCCTTCTGGAAATGAGGTCGCGTACCAAAGGCCTCAACAGGGCCTTGCGTACTCGTTTTAAGCTTCCTACTACAGGGTACATTTCGATTTAGGTATATGTTTAGGTATACAGCTATGGCCAGGGCTCGTTATCAGTGCCGCTTTTATTGGCCTTTAGGTGCTTGATTCGACTCCTGTCTCCGCACCACATTCAGTTGGCCCGATGCAGCTTTCCTTGTTTCAGGCCCCTCCAAAAAGCCCGCCTTGTGCGGGTTTTTTTGTCTCTATCATTCCCCTTCTGGCCGCTCCAGCTCACGACCAGTTTCGAGTTAGCGGTAGGCCGCTTTTCACTTCCGGTTGCACGGCTTTCAAGATAATGCTTAGCTGGGGATCAGCTTTCGCTCAATATTCTCTGGGTGTTTTGCGAAAATTTTAAAGATAGTCGTTTTCCTATTTAGAGATAATTTCTAGATGGCCACGTTTTCTCATCACGATCTCCAGCTGCTGAACCCGTCCTTCGACTCGCCTCTGGTTGACGTGCTGAGCGAGCTTGAATTCCTGCGCAGGCTGCGGCTGGAGGGGGATACGCCACCGCAGGTTTTCTTCCAGCTCAAGGACTTGTTCCACACGTTGGAGAGCTTGGGATCCGCTCGAATCGAGGGTAACCACACCACACTGGCGGACTACATCGACAGCAAGGTCGAAGGCAAGGCCGAAAGCACCGACCAGTTGCTGGAGATCGCCAATATCGAGAAAGCCATGGACTACATCGAAGAGGTGATGAAGCCTGATGTAGCCCTGACGGAGCACACCATCCGAGAGCTGCATGCCATGACCGTGCTCGGTTTGCGCCGCGAGGGAGACAAGACCCCCGGGGCCTACCGTGAAGGCCCGGTCAGGATCTCCCAGTCGGAACACACCCCGCCGGATGCCGTGCTGGTGCCTCAATACATGCAGGAACTGGTCAGTTTCATCAATCGTGACGACTCACCGAAATACGCGTTGATGAAGGTCGCGTTGGCGCACCACCGGTTCGGCTGGATTCACCCCTTCGGGAATGGCAACGGGCGCGTGGTGAGGCTGCTCACTTACGCGCTGCTGATGAAGTACGGCTTCAATGTGAATGTGGGCGGAAGGGTGCTGAACCCAACGGCGGTGTTCTGCAATGATCGGGAGAACTACTACACCATGCTGGGGATGGCCGACACCGGTACCACGGCGGGCTTGGAGTCGTGGTGTATCTACGTTCTGCAGGGCATTCGCGACGAGCTGGAAAAGGTGGATAAGCTCACCAACTATGGCTATCTCACGAAAAGTATCTTGTTTCCAGCGGTGAGCTTTGCGCGCAGTCGGGAGTGGATCACTGAAGTAGAGGAGCAGATTCTGACGAGTGCGATAAAAATGAAGGTCGTTAAATCTGCCGACATTGCCGAGGTTTTGCCCAAGCTCACGTCCAGTCAACGGACCTACCAGATCAGGAAGCTGGTGGACCAAGGTATGCTTGTACCGGTTAGCCCAGGTTCAAGGCAGTACACGATCGGTTTCTCCAACAATTACTTGATACGTGGGGTGATCAAAGCGTTGAGAGAACAGGGCTTTATTCCTGAGCCCCTTGATAAGCCGTGATGGATGGAAAACAGATATGAACAACGCGTTTCATGGCCCATAGGAACGGGTTTAGCCGCGAAGCGACGTCACGGAATATGCCATCCGCTTCGCAAAGCCCTGACGCAGCAGAGTTTCTACGAGAGCTCGCTTTCCCCGTCAGGCTGCGCGGTTTAAGCGCCTGAGAATGGGGTTAGATTATTTCAACTATCTGAGTCTTTTGCGCTTTAAGTTTTTTTCTCAGGTAATCAATAAAAGTGGCAGAAGGGACGGCACGGCAGAGAGTGAATAGCTCTTGGCCAACGGTAGTGAAATTTACTTGGCCTGTGGAGATTTGAATCCTGTCTTCAGATAAGTTATCCATATTCGTTCGAGGGACTATTATTTCAAGTTCCCTTTCAAAATATTTCATGGAGACTGTATGACAGTCTTCTGGTGTGTTTTCATTGTTTTCAGGGGCAAGGGACAGCGCAAACCCCTCAGATGAGTAGTGAATGAGTCCTAAGAACTCCAAATGCAACGCTGAGCCGTAATTTATATTTTGGTCGCGGAAGTAGCTGTCGTCAGTGTCTAGGATATAAAGCTCCGGTGAGCCCTCTTGAGTTAAAGCAAAGGAGCAAAATCTGGTGAAAATTTCTGCGTCATCGCTTTCTAATATGCCGAGAGTGCTAATCGTTTTTTTTGAGTAGCTTGAAGGGTCAGAGGATTTTCTTGCAAGAATCTCTCCCCATACGCGCTGCATTTCTGGTTCGCTCACAGAGTCGCAGTGATTAAAGAAATAGCTCAGCCAGTCCTTGCTGATGTCCTCTGGATTGGCGTCTGGGGGCAACGACAAGATCGCATTTGCAGTGATTTTTTCGATGTTGTCCTGTTTTATTGTTTCGCGCTGTATTAAGTTGTGTATTGCTCTTTGTTCTAGTTCCGAAAGTTGCGCTTTGCTGTTGAATTTTATTAGGTCGGCATGGGCTTGTGCTTGCGCAAGTTTAATTATTTTTTTTGGTTCGTATAATACGCCTATCGCGTTTGATATTTTCTCAATCAATATTGAGGCTGGTTGGGTGAGGTTGCTGAGATCCAAAATTGATTTTCCATTATCGCTCATGATCTTCTTCTCAGAGTCTTCACGCCATGTTGCGTGGAGATGCATCGCGGAAGGTGAGGGCTGTTCTCATGAAGACCCCTCTCCTAAAGCTGGTTTGGCTAATGGCAAAGTGCTTTATACCTGCAAGGTGCGTGAGAGCCAATACTAAACGCCGTAATTTCCCACGATGCGTGTAGCGTTTTGGTGTCCCGAGGAACTTGCGTAAACAGCCACACAGGGATAGATTGCCGAGGCCGCGGTAAACTCCGCGACCGGGTTTGGCGACCCGTACGAAAAGGCGCAACGGCGCCCCGATCACGATTGCAGGCGCTTTTTTTGCGTTCGCAGTTTCGTGTAATGGCGGCTGTGCGTGGGAGACCTTCGGGTCTGCCGGGTTCCTTTTCCTCGGTTCGCCAACCTGCGTACAGCTGCCACCCTAACCGTTTGGCGACGGTCAGCGTGGTTCTTTAACCGAAAAGGACCTCATGCATGCCCACCTTGAAGCTATCCAGGATCCTCGCATTCGTTCTCCGCCGCCGCACCCCTGCGGCGCCTCCCCAACCCCACGGTTTCTACCCCATCTGCAACACATCGCACCCAAGCCCAAGGCAGGTGCCTCATGACTGGCCACGAACGCTTATCCACCATCCAAAGCTACGCCTGGACACTCGAACTGCTGGGTGAAGCCCTGGTCCAGCACGACGAAGTCCTCGAGTGCGAACACAACCCGCACCTGAGCTTCCGCAACACCGCCGGTATCCACCAGGCGATCCGGATCATCAGCCGGTTGGCCAGCGAGCAGTGTGGAAAAGTGAGCTTGTTGCGGGACGAAGAGGGGGAGGGAGAGTAGGGCTGATTGAGTAAACGGCGACCGGCGCAACGCGCATGCGGGCGTTACACAGCCCCTTCGTTTTGCGCCCGTTCCAGGTTATTCACCAGCAACCACCACAGATGTTCAGCGGCGGGATGCAGGCGGCGATCCGAGCTTCGCAAGATGTGGCACTGCGACTCCCTCGCAATCGGGTGATCCAGCGGTATCGCCGAAAGCGAATTCCCGCCCTGTTGCCCAAGCGCTTGAGCGGTCATGAATCCCACGCCCAACCCTGCTTGGCATAAAGCGATCGCGACCGACTGCTGGTTGCAGCGATAGGCAGGGGTAAACACCACGTTCTCCGCCTCGAACATCTTGTTGATGTAGCGCTGTATGCCGTAGCTGTTGGTCAGCGCGATGAGCCTGTGCTGTGCCAGCGCTTTGATGGGAATGCTGGTGAAGTCGTTCAAGGGATGGTCGCTGGGAACGATGGCGCAGATGGGGCCTCGGGTAAAACTGCGGCGTTGCAGCGAAACGTTTTCAATAGGGCCGAAAGACAACGCCATATCGACTTCCCCGCGCACCAGCATCATCAGCGTGGCGCTCATGTCGCCTGAACTGATGTCGACGAAGACATCCGGATAAACCTTGGAAAACTCACGTAACTCGTTGGCCACGAAGTTTGCAACCATGCCTGGCCCAATCCGCAGGTTCACCGTCCCACCCTTCATGTAACGAAGGTCATTCAAGTGCCTGCTCAGCAGTTCGCGGCGTTCCTGGGTTTGCGCATAGTGATCCGAAAGCAGCTTGCCGGCCTCGGTCAACACCACGTTTCGTCCACGGCGCTCAAGCAGCGGTAGGTGCAGGCTGCGTTCGAGCAGCGCCACCTGGCGGCTGATCACGGAAGGATTGACGTTCAGGACATCGGCTGCCTTGCGGATACCTCCGTGAAGCCCGACTTCATGGAGGTAGCCCAGGCGCTTTTCCTGCAGTTCATTGTCCATTTTCGTGACCTACGGCGGCGGCTGACTGTTGACCTGAGGGCAACAATCTAGTGGCGTGCCTCGTATTTTTCAAGCCAGGGTGCCCTCCCATACTGGGGCTTCATCAAACGCATCACAGGCCAAGACATGAGTAGCGTGCAAGCGTACCTTCAGGAGCATTCCGACAGCCTTTTCGCCGATTTGAGGCTGCTGGTCAGTGCAGAATCACCCTCTACCGATAAACGTGCAGTCGATGCCTGTGGCGAGGTGCTTCGGGAAATCATGGCGCAGCGTATTGGCGCTAGTGTCGAAGTCGTTCCTCGTGAAGTGTACGGCGACCATCTGGTTTTCACGGTCGGTAAAGGCTCGAAGCGCACGGCTATCCTCGGGCACTTCGACACCGTCTGGGATATCGGGCGCCTGCCCCTGAAAATCGAGGACGGCAAGTTCTACGGCCCGGGTGTACTGGACATGAAGGCCGGGCTTATTCAGGCCATTTGGGCGACCAAGGCTCTCATTGACCTTGAATTGCTCAATGACCGGGAGATCCGTTTCTTGTGCTCCAGCGATGAAGAACTTGGCAGCCCGAGTTCTCGCGAGTGGATCGAAAGCGAGGCGGTGCAGTGCCAGCAGGTGCTTGTCGTCGAACCGGCTACTTCGCATACCAACGCGCTCAAGACCGAGCGCAAAGGAACCGGGCGTTTCGACATCAAGATCAAGGGCCGCGCGGCCCACGCCGGCAACAACCCGGAGGACGGGGTCAGTGCAGTGCACGAGATGGCCGAGCAGATTCTGTTTCTGCATGGCCTGAACGCTCCAGCGCTGGGGACCACCCTTAACGTGGGCATCGCCAAAGGTGGTCAGCGGACCAACGTGGTTGCCGACAGTGCCGAATTGAGTGTCGATTTGCGCGTGAGTAGCGTGTCGGAGGCAAGGCGCATCGAAGGGTTGGTCAATGCAATGAAGCCCTGCCTGGCGGGGGCGCAGGTTTCTGTAACGGGAGGGCTGGTGCGCCCGCCACTTGAATTTACGCCTGCAAACCAAGCGCTTTTCGCTGTTGCCCAGGAAGCAGCAACCGCGCTGGGTATTCAGATCGAAGGTGCCTCGGTGGGTGGGGGAAGTGATGGAAACTTTACCTCCGCAGTCGGCGTGCCCACGTTGGATGGACTTGGCGCCACCGGTGTCGGGCCGCATGCCATTCATGAACACATCATTATCTCGGACTTGCCAGTACGCGCTGCACTTCTGGCCGAGCTCATTCAGAGACTTTGACGCTACCGAGAACATTTAGAGTGAAGGCTATGATAAATACAAAATCGGCCCTTGAGGCGGCGAGCGACGCCTCGAAAAGTGCAAAGCAAGAAACCAAGAGCCCCTATGTTTTTCTGTTCGTCGTTCTGGTCTTCGCTGCCATTGCGACCTGGATAATTCCGGCCGGGTCTTTCGACCGTGAAATGCGCGATGGCATTTCATTCGTGATCTCGGGAAGTCTTCATCCGGTCGCCCAGAGCGGCGCGCTGCCCCTGGAAGTCTTTACAGCGATAGCCACCGGTTTGCAGAAGTCGGCACCGATCATTTTCCTGATCCTGTTCACGGGCGGTGCGTTGGCAGTATTGGAACGCACCGGGGCGATTCATCAAGCATTGAACGGTATCGCCAACAGCACCCGGCTCAATGATTTCTTGATCGTTGCCATGTTCGGTCTGATTTTCGGGGCGCTGGGCACAACGGGCGTTGTGGTCAATGCGGTTGTCGCATTCGTTCCGATTGGCCTGCTGGTGGCCAAGTCCCTGGGCCTGAACCCTATCTTCGGGGTATCGCTGGTTTACCTGACGTGTGCCTCGGGGTTCAACGTGGCGCTTACCAACCCGGTAACCACGGGGCTTACCCAGCGGCTTGCACACCTTCCGCTGTTTTCTGGCTTTGGGCTGCGCGGGATCACCTCGGCGCTGTTCATTCTCGCGTGCATCGTATTCCTGACGCTGTATGTGCGGGCTTGCCGCAAAAACGGAGAACGACGGCCTGAAGTGACGGTGGCCTCCGGGCAGGGGGAAAAGGCTACTACCCGTCACTGGGTGATCCTGGCCTTCGCCTCGCTTTGCTTGGGGGCTTTCATCTACGGTGCCATGACCCTGAAATGGGGCGAAGTCGAAATGACGGCCATGTTCGTCTTCATGGCAATGGTGGCGGGGATGATTGGCAGGCTGTCGTCGTCTGAGATTGCCAACAGCTTTCTTGGCGGTTGCTCTCGGATCGTATCGGGCGCCCTTATTGTCGGCATGGCGCGTGCCATTTCGATCGTTCTTGAAAACGGGCACATCCTTGACCCCATCGTTGGCTTCCTGGCTGATGTTTTAGCCCCGCTGCACCCTGCGATGGCTGCGCTTGGCATGTATGTCAGTGCGGCGCTGATGCACTTTGCGATTTCTTCCGGGTCGGGGGAGTCGGCGTTGCTTATTCCTATCTATGTGCCGATCGGCGACATGATCGGGTTGACGCGGCAAGTGGTTGTGCATGCGGTGTTGTTTGGTGAAGGGATCGTCAACTGTATCAATCCGACCTCCGGGGTGTTGATGGGGGTGTTGGCCGTGGCAGGCATACCGTTCGGCAAGTGGGTGAAGTTTGTCGCGCCGTTGATTGCCGTGTGGGTGGTGATTTGCGTGACCGTTTTGATCGTGGGTGTGGAAATAAAGTGGGGGCCGTTCTAACAGGCATTCACGTCTGTGGAGGCTGTAGAGGAACCTGTGGGAGCCGGCTTGCCGGCGATCAGGCCATGGCAGGCAAGTGCTGGCTTGGCAGGGCGCAACGCTGTTTGCCTTGTAGGGTCTGTTCGGGCCCTATCGCCGGCAAGCCGGCTCCCACAGGTACACCACAGCTTTCAAAAATTTGGGGTGTAGCATTAGTCGCGTAGCAGGGCTGGGATGGCTCTTACGTAAACCAGCTCGCTCACCAACTCCACCAGCGTCTGGGTAATCACTGCCGCTGCGGCTAGGCCGCGCAGGTCTTCCGGCAGGGCCAGGGCCAGTGGCAATACCACCAGTGAGTTGCGGGTGGAGGCGCTGAAGGTGACCGAACGCGCTTCGGCCACCGGCAAGCGCAACAGCCGCGCGGCGACAAAGCCAAGCACCGGCGCCAGCAGCATGAAGCCGACATACACCGGAATCACCGGCAACAACCGGTCGAAATCACGCCACACCACGGCAATCTGCGACCCGATCACGGCCACCAGCACCAGTGCCATCGCCGGCACCGGCATCCACGCCCAGCCATCATTCCACGCCGACACCGCCCGCGAACGCCGAGCGCCAGCGCTGGTGAGCACGGCGAGGACCATCGGCAACACGATCAGCAACACGAAGGCTTCCACGAACGGTGCGATGGCAATCGTCACCTCGCTGCCGTCGCCGAGCATCAACGCCAGGTACACCGGCAGCAGCACCAGCTGCACCAACAGCAGCACGGGCGTGGCGGCGAGGGTCAGGCGGGAGTCGCCTTTGCCGATGTGGGTGAACACCACCACGTAGTCGATGCACGGGGTCAGCAACACCAGCAGGGCGCCGATGAGGATCGCCGGGTGGGCCACCAGGCCGCGGGTAATGGCCCAGACCAGCAGTGGCACGAGGATGAAGTTGGCGAGCAGCAGGGCGGCCATGAAGCGGCGGTTGCCCAGGCCCTGGCGCCGGTCGAGGAAGGGGATCTGCAGGAACATCGCATACATCAGCACGGCAATGGCGGGGGTGACCAGGGCTTCGAGGTGCTGTGCACTGCCGGGGGCCAGCAGGCCGAAGGCGACGGCGGCGAGCACGGCGGCGAAGTAGATCGGGATCTGCTGGGTTTCGAGTTGCTCTCTGGTCAAAGCGGGGCCTGTGCATAGGGGGCTGAAACGGCACAGGTTAATACGAAAAGGCGGCAGGGGCGCGTCAAATGTGGAGGCCCTGCAGGCGCACCACGCGCCTGCAGGGCTGGGCTTGGGGGCGGTCAATCGGCGTTCAGCCAATCGATGTTGCGGGCCAGGATGATCAGCCGCAGCGTGCTCTTGCGCGCCGCAGGGTAGCAAGTCAGGTAACCACCTACGGGATACAGGCCGTGAACCTGCAGTGGGTGGCCGTGGAGATTGGTCAGTTGAATATCGTGGCTGTCGCCCTCGGTTTCAGTCAGGTCGAAAGGCTCGCCGTTTTGTTCAAGGGTCACGTGCCACAAAGCGGGATCGAGCGCTTCGATCGGTTGGCTGTTCACCACGCCATAGGCATCGCAGAACACGCCTTCGCCCAGGTGCCTGCCACTGCGCACGTAGAGCCGGTAGCCCGCCTGGCTGTAGCGGAAGTAGAGCATCAAGGGGTCAGGTGTCGGGCCTTTGTCGAAGGTGACCAGGCCCATCTCCCGGCCATGTTGCCAGTCATCCTCGTTGCCATTGAGCAAGCCCAGTGTGCGTGTGCCGTCGAGGGTGAAGGCCGGGGCCTGGTACGGGCTTGCGAGTATCACAGGGCCGGTGGCCATGGCGTCGAAGACGTTGATCGGCGATCCGTCGTGTTGCAGGGTAGCGATGAACGAGCGGTCGATATCGGTGCTCATGGGCGTGCTCCAGGTTGAAGGAGCGCCAAGGCTAGGCGGCCCAGGCGGGGCAGCCCATGCGGAACGGCTTCCGCGCCCAGGTACGAAAAAGCCCGGCACTAGGCCGGGCTTTTTCACATCAGGCGATTGCCGATCAGTTGCCGTAAACCGGCAGCTTCTTGCAGATGGCCTTGACCTTTTCACGCACGGCGTCGATGACGGCGTCGTTGTTCAGGTCGGCGAGGATGTCGCAGATCCAGCCGGCCAGTTCCTTGCACTCGGCTTCCTTGAAACCACGGGTGGTGACGGCTGGGGTGCCGAAACGCAGGCCCGAGGTGACGAACGGCGAACGTGGGTCGTTCGGTACCGAGTTCTTGTTGACGGTGATGAAGGCCTTGCCCAGGGCGGCGTCGGCGTCTTTACCGGAGATTTCCTGCTTGATCAGCGACAGCAGGAACAGGTGGTTCTCGGTACCGCCGGAAACCACGTCGAAACCGCGCTCGATGAACACGCTGGCCATGGCCTGGGCGTTCTTCACCACTTGCTGCTGGTAAGCCTTGAACTCAGGCTGCAGGGCTTCCTTGAAGCAGATGGCCTTGGCGGCGATCACGTGCTCCAGCGGGCCGCCCTGGGCGCCTGGGAAGACAGCGGAGTTCAGCTTCTTCTCGATGTCGGCGTTGGCACGGGCCAGGATCAGGCCGCCACGCGGGCCGCGCAGGGTCTTGTGGGTGGTGGTGGTGACCACGTCGGCGAACGGCACCGGGTTCGGGTACACGCCAGCGGCAACCAGGCCGGCGACGTGGGCCATGTCGACGAACAGGTAGGCGCCTACCTTGTCGGCGATGGCGCGGAAGCGCGGGAAGTCCAGCACCTGCGAGTAGGCCGAGAAGCCGGCAACGATCATCTTCGGCTTGTGTTCCACAGCCAGACGCTCGACTTCGTCGTAGTCGATCAGGCCGTTGGCGTCGATGCCGTACTGGATGGCGTTGTACAGCTTGCCCGAGGAGCTGACGGAAGCGCCGTGGGTCAGGTGGCCACCGTGGGCCAGGCTCATGCCCAGGATGGTGTCACCGGCCGACAGCAGGGCCAGGTAGACGGCAGCGTTGGCCTGGGAGCCAGCGTGCGGCTGGACGTTGGCGTAGTCGGCGCCGAACAGCTCCTTGGCGCGGTCGATGGCCAGTTGCTCGACCACGTCGACGTACTCGCAACCACCGTAGTAGCGCTTGCCTGGGTAGCCTTCGGCGTACTTGTTGGTCAGCACCGAACCCTGGGCTTCCATGACGGCGGGGCTGGTGTAGTTTTCCGAAGCGATCAGCTCGATATGCTCTTCCTGGCGCAGAGCTTCTTGCTGCATGGCTTCGAAGAGCTCGGCGTCGTACTTGGCAATGGTCAAATCACGGCTGAACATAACGGTCCTCAAGGATCGGGCGGGATTGGGGGGGCATTCTAACCGATTGATTCGCGCCTGGCATATGAACTGGCGTCAAGTCGCGGACCAATGGGCTTCATGTTGCATCCCGCGCCGCGCCTGGGCTGGCGTGGGGGCGGGAGTTGACTCTGAGGTCCGGTTTTGGGGGGCTTTGCCCCCATCGCCGGCAAGCCGGCTCCCACAAGGACCGCGCCCGCCTCAAAGCCCCCTCTTGCTCCGCTGGAGCAGGCTCCCTCAATGGAACATGAACAGCGTCTCGTTGGAGAACTGCGCCTCGAACTGGTTGGCCGGCATCGGCCGGCCGAACAGGTAGCCCTGCACCTCGTCGCAGCCATGCTCGCGCAGGAACTCCAGCTGCTCGTGGGTTTCCACGCCCTCGGCGATCACCGCCAGGTTCAGGCTGTGGGCCATGGCGATGATCGCCCGGGCAATCTGCGCGTCCTGCTCGCCTTCGGGCAGGCCGTCGACGAAGGTGCGGTCGATCTTCAGCACGTCGATGGGGAACTGCTTGAGGTAGTTGAGCGATGAATAGCCGGTGCCGAAGTCATCGACCGCGATGCTCAGGCCCAGCACCTTCAGGCTGTCGAGTATCTGCATCGCCTCGTTCACATCGCGCATCAAGATGCTTTCGGTCAGCTCCAGCTCCAGGCACGCCGGCGGCAGCCCGGTTTCCTCGAGGATGGTGGCGATGCGGTTGCCCAGCTGGCCATCGGAGAACTGCCGCGCCGAGATGTTCACCGACACCTTCGGCACGCGCACCTTGGCCTTGTGCCAGGCCTTGAGCTGGCGGCTGGCCTCGCGCAGCACCCAGTCGCCGACGTCTACCACCAGGCCCAGCTCTTCGATCACCGGGATGAAGTCGCCCGGCGGCACCAGGCCGCGTGTCGGGTGGCGCCAGCGCAGCAGCGCCTCGGCACCGGTCAGGCGCTTGCCGTCGCCGCTGAACTGCGGCTGGTAGTAGAGGATGAACTCGTTCTGCTCCAGGGCATGGCGCAGGTCGCTTTCCAGCTCCAGGCGCTCCAGGGCGCTGGCGTTCATCTCGGCCTGGTAGAACTGGAAGTTGTTCTTGCCGCGCTCCTTGGCGTGGTACATGGCGGTGTCGGCGTTCTTCATCAGCTGGCTCAGCTCGCTGCCGTCCTGCGGGCTGAGGGCGATGCCGATGCTGGCGGTGACGAAGAACTCGCGGTTCTCCAGCACGAACGGCCGCACCAGGCTGCCGAGGATGTTCTCGGCCACGTGGATGGCGCGGTTCAGCGCCATCTCGCGGGTGGCGCGCGGCTGCAGCAGCAGGGTGAATTCGTCGCCGCCCATGCGCGCCACGGTGTCGTCGTCGTCGACGCAGGCCAGCAGGCGCAGGGCCATGTCCTTGAGCATGCGGTCGCCCGCAGCGTGGCCGAGGGAGTCGTTGATCGGCTTGAAGCGGTCGAGGTCGAGGAACATCAGCACCACCCACGCCTTCTGCCGCTCGGCCTGTTGCAGGGCGGTGTGCAGGCGGTCCTGGAACAGTGTGCGGTTGGGCAGGTGGGTGAGGGCGTCGTAGTAGGCCAGGCGGTGGATGCGCTGTTCGCTGGCCTTGCGCTCGCTGATGTCGGTGAAGAAGCACACGTAGCTGGCCAGGTCGCCTTCGTCATCCAGCACCGCGGTAATGCCGACCCACGCCGGGTAGCGCTCGCCGTCGCGGCGCTTGAGCCACACTTCGCCTTCCCAGCTGCCGCGCTGGTGCAGTTGCTTGACCACGTAGCGCAGGTGCCCTTCCTGCTGTTCGTCGACGGTGAGCATGCCGGGCAGTTGGTCGAGCACCTCGCTCACCGCATAGCCGCTGACCCGGCTGAACGCTTCGTTGGCCTGCACGATGTAGCCGGCCGGGTCGGTGATGAGGATGGCCGAGGTGGAGTGCTCGAAAACCGTGGCGGCCATGCGCAGGTCTTTTTCCGCGCGGCGCTGCTGGCTGATGTCGCGGCCCACGCCGAGCACGCCTTCGAAGCGCTCGTGGTCGTCCCAGATCAGCACCAGGCGCAGTTCGATGGGGATCTTGCGGCCATCGGCGCGCAGGCAGTCGAACAGGAACAGCTGGGTCGGCAGGCGCTGGCGCAGCTGCGCCAGCTCTTCGCTGTCGCCCATGGCCCGGCTGACCCGTTCCATCAGGCTGTAGATGCCGGTGAGCTGGGCGGGGTTGGCGATGATCGACTGCCAGCCGTTGTCGAAGATCCAGTCGGCCGGGTAGCCCAGCACGGCCTGCACCGAGGGGCTGACGTAGTTGAGCTGCAGCTTGCTGTCGGTGGAGAAGATCACGTCGCTGATGCTTTCGGCGAGCATGCGGTAGCGCTGTTCGCTGTCACGCAGCGACTGGCTGGCCTCGATCTGCACGGTGACGTCCTTGCCCACGCCGATGATGCGCGTGACCAGGCCGTCGCTGTCGCGGGTCAGCACTTGTTCGCGGATGTCGTAGCAGCGCCAGCCGCCGTCGCGGTGGCGGAAGCGCAGCTGGGTGTGCAGCGCCTGGCTGTGGCCTGTGTCGCGCTGCTGCTGGCGCATGGCCTGGTAGCTGGCGGCGTCTTCGGGGTGCAGCAGCAGCTCCCAGAAGCGCTCGCCCATCTGCGCCAGCTCGATGCGGTTGTAGCCCAGGGTTTCGCCGAGGTGGCGGTTGCTGAAGATCATCCGCTGGTTGAGCACGTCCTGGACGTACAGCTGGTCGGGCACGGTCCGCACCACGTCCGACCAGAAGCTTTCGCGCTCCAGCAGCGACAGCTCCACCTGCTTGCGGCTGGTGATGTCGCTGATGCTCAGGATCACCGCCTGGTAGTCGCGGCGCTGCTGCGGCAGGCGCGCCATCAGCCACAGGTGCAGTTCGCCGCCCAGCGGGGCTGGCAGGCGCACTTCCAGCTCCAGCGAGGGGCGCTGTTCGATCAGCGCGTCGATCAGCTGCATGCCCACGCTGTCGCGGCCATCGCCGCTGCCGTCGATCAGCCGCTGCCAGGCGCCTTCGTGGCAGTCGACGTTGAGCAGCTGGCGCGCCACCTGGTTGATTTCGGTGATCTTCAGCTCCTGCAGCAGCGTGCGGCGCAGGTTGCCGTCCAGGGCCAGGCTCTGCTTGAGCGCGGCGAGGTTGCGCAGGTGGTAGCGGTCGAGCTGGCCGGGCAGGCTGGACAGGTCGAGCACGCACAGGGCCACGCCTGTGCCTTCGAAGATTTCCTGGTAGCGCCGGCGGTCTTCCTGCAAGGCGCGTTGGCGGCGGCGCATGTTGATCAGCGCCAGTACCGGCAGCAGCGCGCAGAACAGCGCCAGCAGGCATTTGCCGAGCAGCGCCGGCAGCAGCTTCTGGCGCGCCAGGCCCGCGTCGAACAGGCCGCGCAGCTGCCAGGTGCTGTTGTCGATGAAGGCCAGCATCACGCTTTGTAGCGGCTCGTTGCTGGTGGCCACCGGGCCATGGCGCTGCAGCACCTCGCCGCTGCGGCTGTTTTCCAGCAGCCACAGTGGGTGGCTGGGGCCGTCCAGGTGCACGGTGAGGGCCTGGTAGTAGTCGCTGGACAGGCGCAGCAGCCAGTAGCCGCGGTCCTGTTCGCTGGTTTGGCGCAGCAGCAGGTAGATCGTGCGGTTGTCGGGCGAGTTGGAGAAGAAGAAGCCCTGGCCCTGGTTCAGCGTCAGCAGCTCGTCAATCAGTTGGCGGTCGGGGCTGCCGGCCAGGCTGTCGCCGCGCAGCTGCCCGCTGTGGTCGATCCAGGCCAGCTCGCGCAGGCTCGGCAGGCGTTCGCGCAGGGTCGCGACCAGGCTCGGCAGGGCCGCCGGTGTCGGCGCCTTGACGTAGGGCTGTACCACATTCAGCGCCTGCTGGGCCTTGAGCGCCATGTTCAGGGTCAGGTGGTCGGCAAGCTCGGCGCTGGCTTCCAGGTTCTGCTGGCGCTGGTCGTCCTGGGTATGGCTGAACTGGGCGAACAATTGCCACAGCAGCAACCCCAGCAACACCAGCGCGAGCAGGGCCAACGCACCCTTTACCGAACCGCGCAGGGACGCGACCGGAGCCGAGGTTGCAGGGCACAGCGACGACGGATGATTGAGATTGGTCAAGCGTTGGTCCTGCGATTGGGCTGGCGATGGCAGGTTTTGTTATGCACGGTGCATGCCGGTGCCTACAGGGGCCGGGACCGTGGTGGCGCACTATAAGGCCGGACACCCGAAACGGGCTAGCATGCCTGGCATTATGGCAAAGTGCCAGCCCAGTCATCGATTGCCGACGGTCGTGGTGCCGGCGGTGGGTTCGGCAAGACCCTGCTTCCTGTGCGAGAATGCCGGCCGCTTCAATGACAACGCTTCGGAGATGTTCGCTTTTGGTTACTCACTTTTCCACCAATGGCCTCGATTCCGCCTGTGGGCGCAGCAGTCAGACCCTTGTCAGCACTGCCGTGACCGAGGACGTATCGTGCAAGTCGTGCCAGCGCTCGCTGGTCAAGCCTGAAGCGGCAGCTGCCGCGAAAAACAAGACGCCGTCGCTGGCCGAACTGCGCAAGACCGCCAAGGCGGCTGCAGCACCGGCCGAGGTCGTGGCCGCGGCCAAACCTGCGGCCAAGGTCGCCAGCGTGCCCGCCGCCAAGCCGGCCAAGGCCGTTGAACAGCCTGCCCGCAGCGGCGGCTTCAGCGTCAAGGCCGCCTATGCCGCGCGCCTGGCCGAGCAGGGTGACCGTTGCCGGTTGCCGCGGGGCAAGGCCAAGCAGCGTCACGTCTGATTCATGTGAGGCTGTGCTGGCCTCATCGCCGGCAAGCCGGCTCCCACGGGTTCGCCAAGGGCCTTCTGTGGCAGCCGGCAGCCACAGGTTCGCCACAGGCCTTCTGTGGGAGCCGGCTTGCCGGCGAATGGGCCGCGAAGCGGCCCCAACCCGCCCCACCATCCGACCACCCTGTGAAACGCCGCAGGTTGGCGTAGAATGGTCGCCTTTGTTCAATCACACCCCGTAAACACATCGCCCGGGCCACTTGCCGGGGCGATCGTCGATGTCTTTATCTATCTATTTAGAGGGCTTGGTTTTGGCTCAATACGTCTACACCATGCATCGGCTGAGCAAGGTCGTGCCGCCGAAGCGGGAAATTCTCAAGAACATTTCCCTGTCGTTCTTCCCGGGCGCCAAGATCGGCGTACTCGGCCTGAACGGCGCGGGTAAGTCGACCCTGCTGCGGATCATGGCGGGCGTCGACAAGGAATTCGACGGCGAAGCCCGTCCGATGCCCGACATCAACGTTGGCTACCTGCCGCAGGAGCCGCAACTGGACCCGAACAAGTCCGTGCGCGAAGTGGTCGAGGAAGCGGTCAGCGTGATCAAGGACGCCCAGGCGCGCCTTGACGAGGTCTACGCCGCCTACGCCGAACCGGATGCCGACTTCGACAAGCTGGCCGCCGAGCAGGCCAAGCTCGAAGCCATCCTGCAGGCCGCCGACGGCCACAACCTGGAGCGCCAGCTGGACGTTGCCGCCGACGCCCTGCGCCTGCCGGCCTGGGATGCGCGCATCGAGCACCTGTCCGGTGGCGAGAAGCGCCGTGTGGCGCTGTGCCGCCTGCTGCTGTCGGCCCCCGACATGCTGCTGCTCGACGAACCGACCAACCACCTGGACGCCGACTCGGTGGCCTGGCTCGAGCGCTTCCTGCACGACTTCCCGGGCACCGTGGTAGCCATTACCCACGACCGTTACTTCCTCGACAACGTCGCCGGCTGGATCCTCGAGCTGGACCGCGGCGCCGGTATCCCGTATGAAGGCAACTACTCGGGCTGGCTGGAAGCCAAGTCGGACCGCCTGGCGCAGGAATCCAAGCAGCAGAGCGCCCACGAGAAGGCCATGAAAGAGGAACTGGAGTGGGTGCGCAAAGGCGCCAAGGCTCGCCAGTCCAAATCCAAGGCCCGTCTGCAGCGCTTCGAAGAAATGCAGTCGCAGGAATTCCAGAAGCGCAGCGAAACCAACGAGATCTACATCCCGGCCGGCCCGCGCCTGGGCGACAAGGTCATCGAGTTCAAGAACGTCAGCAAGGGCTACGGCGACCGCGTGCTGATCGACAACCTGTCGTTCGCCATGCCTAAGGGCGCCATCGTCGGCGTGATCGGTGGTAACGGCGCCGGTAAGTCGACCCTGTTCCGCATGCTGATGGGCAAGGAGCAACCGGACTCGGGCAGCATCGAGATCGGCGAAACCGTGCAGCTGGCCTGCGTGGACCAGAGCCGCGAGGACCTGGATGGCGCCAAGACCGTGTTCCAGCAGATTTCCGACGGCTCCGATATGATCCGCATCGGCAACTACGAGATCCCGTCGCGCACCTACGTCGGCCGCTTCAACTTCAAGGGCGGCGACCAGCAGAAGTTCGTCAAGGACCTCTCCGGTGGTGAGCGTGGCCGCCTGCACCTGGCCCTGACCTTGAAAGAGGGCGGCAACGTCCTGCTGCTCGACGAACCGTCCAACGACCTCGACGTCGAAACCCTGCGTTCGCTGGAAGAAGCCCTGCTGGACTTCCCGGGCGCCGCGATCGTGATTTCCCACGACCGTTGGTTCCTGGACCGTGTGGCCACCCACATCCTGGCCTACGAGGACGACTCGAACGTGGTGTTCTTCGAGGGCAACTACACCGAGTACGAAGCCGACCGCAAGAAGCGCCTGGGCGATGCTGCTGCCCAGCCGCACCGGGTACGGCACAAGAAGCTGGCCCAGTAAGCCGGTTTCTGCTGCACAAGGATGGGGCCCTTCGGGGCCCCATTTTTGTGCCTGGCATAAAAGGGCAGTGGCCCCTTCGCGGGGCAAGCCCGCTCCCCCAGAAAAACCGCAAGATTCTTGGCTTGTGCCCCCCTCCCTGTGGTAGCGGCTTGCCCCGCGAAGAGGCCAGACCTGCAAACATAAGGCCTGGTGTTTTGTATACATTTATATAAAACGCACCAAATATTTTCAAAAAAACGACATCGCGCCCTATTCCAGTGCGATTGCTTCTTGGTACATTGCGAAAAAAACCAATAAGTCCAATCCTCTTGGTGAGATGTCTACCATGATCGAATCCGTCGACCACTTCCTCGCGCGCCTGAAACAACGCGACCCGGCCCAGCCCGAATTCCACCAGGCCGTCGAAGAGGTGCTGCGCAGCCTCTGGCCCTTCCTCGAAGCCAACCCTCACTACCTGCAAGCCGGCATTCTCGAACGCATGGTCGAGCCTGAGCGCGCCGTGCTGTTCCGCGTATCGTGGGTCGATGACCAGGGCAAGGTGCAGGTCAACCGCGGCTACCGCATCCAGATGAGCAGCGCCATCGGCCCGTACAAGGGCGGCCTGCGCTTCCACCCGTCGGTGAACCTGGGCGTGCTGAAGTTCCTGGCCTTCGAGCAGGTCTTCAAGAACTCCCTCACCTCGCTGCCCATGGGCGGCGGCAAGGGCGGCTCGGACTTCGACCCCAAGGGCAAGAGCGACGCCGAAGTCATGCGCTTCTGCCAGGCGTTCATGAGCGAGCTGTACCGCCACATCGGCGCCGACCTCGACGTGCCGGCCGGTGACATCGGGGTGGGCGCGCGCGAAATCGGCTTCATGTTCGGCCAGTACAAGCGCCTGGCCAACCAGTTCACCTCGGTGCTCACGGGCAAGGGCATGACCTACGGCGGCAGCCTGATCCGCCCCGAGGCCACCGGCTACGGCTGCGTGTACTTCGCCGAAGAAATGCTCAAGCGCCAGAACCTGCGCATCGATGGCCGCCGCGTGGCGGTCTCGGGTTCGGGCAACGTGGCCCAGTACGCTGCGCGCAAGGTCATGGACCTGGGCGGCAAGGTCATCTCGCTGTCGGATTCCGAAGGCACCCTGTACGCCGAAGCGGGCCTGACCGACGAGCAGTGGGATGCGCTGATGGAGCTCAAGAACGTCAAGCGCGGCCGTATCAGCGAGCTGGCCGAGCGCTTCGGCCTTGAGTTCCGCAAGGGCCAGACCCCGTGGAGCCTGCCGTGCGACATCGCCCTGCCATGCGCCACGCAGAACGAGCTGGACAGCGAAGACGCCCGCACCCTGCTGCGCAACGGCTGCATCTGCGTGGCCGAAGGCGCCAACATGCCGACCACCCTGGAGGCTGTGGATATCTTCATCGACGCCGGCATCCTGTATGCCCCGGGCAAGGCCTCCAACGCCGGCGGCGTGGCCGTGTCGGGCCTGGAGATGTCGCAGAACGCCATGCGCCTGCTGTGGACCGCAGGTGAAGTGGACAGCAAGCTGCACAACATCATGCAGTCGATTCACCATGCCTGCGTGCATTACGGCGAAGAGGCCGATGGCAAGATCAACTACGTGAAGGGCGCCAACATCGCCGGCTTCGTCAAGGTCGCCGACGCCATGCTGGCCCAGGGCGTGGTTTAAGCATCAGGCGCGATGGCGACGACCTCGATCGATTGATCACCCGCAGGTCGTCGCCACACCACTTCATCGCCGGGGCCGGCGCCCAGCAGCGCCCGCCCCAGCGGTGAGCCCCAGTTGATCAGCCCGCGGCCGGCATCGGCCTCATCTTCTCCCACCAGCCGCACCTCATGCGCCTGGCCCTGTTCATCGACAAAGCTCACCCGGCTGCCGATCTGCACCTTGCTCAGCGAGGTAGCGGCGGGCACCACCTGCGCGCTTTGCACCCGGGCGCTGAAATAGCGCAGGTCGCGCTCGGTGTCGGCCAGGCGCTGCTTGTCTGCACCTTCACCCTGGCCCTGCAATTGGTTGCGCAGGGCATTGAGCTCGGCCACGCGCTGTTGCAGCTGGCGCAGGCCACTGGCGGTGAGGTAGTTGGGCTGGTCGCTGACACGCCGCTCCACCGGTTGGTCGGCCTGGGCGGCGGCCTGGTCTTCGTTGACGAATGCTCGGCTCATGGGTGGGCCTCCTTGTGCTGGAGACCATGGTGACAGGCTGCGGGTTTCAACGGATGTCCGTTTGCGACCTACTGGTGGCGGTAGGCACGTGCGGCGTCGCGGTCCTTTTCCTGCTGCCACTCGCGGTCGCGTTCGTCCCAGTAGCGGTCTCGGTACTGGCGTTCGTCCTCGCTGTTCTTCATGGCGTTGCACTGGCGAAAGCCATCGTCCCAGCCGGTTTCGTACTGGCGGTTGTGCAGGTAGCGCGGGACATCCTTGCGAAAGTCGCCGGCCATGACCCCGGCGGCCTCGCGGCCACTGCTGCAGCCATCCTGGAAGCCGTCGGCGTAGGAGGGGGGGTAACCTTGGCTGAGCATCTGCTCGTGGGTGGTTTCGCAACCTGACAGTAACAAGGCGATGCATACGCCGAACCAGTACCGCGACATGACCTTCCAGACCCTCTGAGTGATACGCGAAAGTCTAGGTGGGCATTTGTCGTGGAGCTGTCAAAACGGTGTCAAAAGCGTCGGTTGGTTCACATTGTTGCTTGTGCTGGCCCTATCGCCGGCAAGCCGGCTCCCACACAGGTCTCAGGGCTGTGAGATTCATTGTGGGAGCCGGCTTGCCGGCGATAGGGCCAGTACAGTCACCCTCAATAGTGATACCACTTGAGCTCCAGCATCACCTCGTTCTGCGCTGTGGCCAGATGGCTGAACTCCCGCGCAGCACTGAGCCTCAACCCCAGGTTCTGGCTGATCTCCCACTGCTGGTTCAAGCTCACGCTACGCCGCACCTCGCCATTGGTGAAGTAGTCGCCCTTGGCCTCCAGCGTCAGGTTGCCCAGCCCGTTGCGCCACAGCAGCCCGCCATTGAACCCCGCCGCCGGGGCGATGAACTGGGCGAAGTCGTTGTGGTGCTCGACCCGCACGGTGCCCAGGGCAAAGCCCAGCAAGCCATCGGCCAACTGCCAGGTGCCGCCGGCGCCACCGTTCACATGGCTCACCAGCACCTCGTCGTCATGCTTGCCCGGCACCCGCTCCAGGCCGCCGGCCACTTGCCACGACCAGGGCTTGAGCAGCTCGTTGCGTGGCGTCAGCGAGCGGATGGTGGCCAGGTCCAGGCGCTGCACCTGCCAGTCGTTGCCTTCGTACTGGCGCAGCTTGAGCTGGAGGATCTCGATCTGCGCGCCCAGCGGGAAGCCGTAGGCGTTGTCGTTGAGGTCGTGGTAGGCCATGCGCAGGCCGTACTCGGCGTAGGCGCGGTCTTCGCGGGTGCCGACGCCCAGTTGCCAGGTGCGCGAGTCGTGGCCGTCTTCCGGCAGGCCAGGGCGTTCGATCTGCAGCGGCGGCGGCGGGTTGCGGTTGATCGCCCGCAGCAGCTCGAAGCTGCGGGTGGCCTGGCCAGGGTCGCGCTCCTGGCCGTTGGCCCGGTAACGCTCCAGGCGGTACGCGGCATCCTGCACCAGCGCCTGGCGCTCGCGGGGCAGGGCGGTGAAGGCAGGGCTTTGCAGTTGCGCGGTGTCGGCGCTTACGGCCAGCACCTGGCGTTTTTCGTCAGCGTCCAGCGGCTCGGCGCGGGCCAGCAGTTCGCGTTCGCGCGAAGGGCGGTAGGTTTCGCTGGCCACCAGCCCCGACTGCTTGACGGCTTTCACCGTGTCGGTGGGGATGGCGGTGAGCGGAAACTGCGAGGTCAGGTCCAGGCTCGGCCGGGCCACCTGCAGCAGTTCCAGCAGCCGGTAGGAGCAGTTCTCGTCGAAGAAGAAATAGTCGAACTGGATCTGCTTGAGTTCCCACACGTGTTCGACCATGCGCCCGGTTTCTTCCGGCGTCAGGTCCAGCTGGTATTCCCACAGGTCGCGGTTTTCCAGGCTGCGGTATTCGGAGAGTTTTTCCTGGTAGGGCATCAGCGCGAACAGGCCGGGATAGCCGCCCATCAGGCCCTTCCAGGCATACAGGATGCTGTTGTCGCTGCCTTCGATGTAGGCGCCGAAGTTGATGGCATAGCTCAGCAGCGTGGTGTCGTCGCTGCGGGTGTTGGACTGGTCGATGCGCAGCAGGGTGTGGCCGAACATCGAGGAGGGGCTGTTCAGGTAGGCGGCCGGGAAGATCAACGCGGCGCTGTGCGGGTCGATCGACTTGTACCAGGTCTTGAATTCCTGGCAGTCCGGTTGCGGCAGGTCTTGCAGGCCAAGCTGCTCGCGCAGCCAGCGGGTGCGCGCGGGGAACACGCACTGGGCGTGCTTGTCGCCCAGCTCGGCCGGGGCGTACAGCGCCTGTACCGTGGCGCGCAGTTCCTGGTCCGGGTGGTGCGCGCCATCTTCGGCGAGGAAGTAGGCGTGATCGTCCACATAGCTGCGCCAGCCGCCGAGCTTGGCGGTTTCGTAGTGGCCCAGGGCGATCCAGTAGGGGGTGTTGGCCAGTTGTTGCACGCGGGCGTCGTCCAGCACCGGTGCAGCCTGGACGTGGGCGCAGACACACAGCGCCAGGTAAGCGAAGCGTTTGAGCATATCGGGCAACTACTTCTAAACGATGCCGAAAAGGCGAAACCCGCCCCGGGGTGGGGCGGGAGTAGCTGCGCTTAGGCCTCGGTAGCGTACTTGGCCAGGCGTGGGTCGCTCTTCAGAACGGCCAGGGTGTTGCTGTGCACAGTCTCGGCAGTCACGTCGGCGCTGCTGAAGATCTGGTTGAAGTGCTGATGGGCGACCGAAGCGAAGTAGCCGCGGTCTTCCGGTGCCACGCCGAGGACCACGGCATAGGTGGTCAGGGCTTCGCCCTGGCCCATGGCCATGTCTTCGGACAGCTCGTTCATCATGCCGTTCATGGCGAACCAGGACTTGCCGCCATAGGTCAGCGAGGCCTTGGTGGAGCAGCCGTTGGTGCCGGAGGTCATGCCGAAGGTGGCGTTGCCGGAGGTGCCGTTGGTGGTGGAAGCGAGGAAGTGAGCCGGAGTGCCGCGCTGGCCTTCGAACAGCATGTTGCCCCAGCCGCAATTCGGGCCACCTGGCGCTTCGGCCATGGCGTTGAGGGAGACCACGGTGAACAGAGTACCCAGAAGAATCCGTTTCATAGCATTTGTTCTCTATTTGTCTTAACCAAGGGTCAGGGTTTCTGGCAACTCGGTTGCCAAGTCGGGAAAGCGTTTCACCCACCCGCGCAGCTTGGAGTTTAGGCACGATCTAAAGGTTGCGTCATTCATTGCGAAAAATTTGCTTCTGAACTACGCCAGCGCGCCTGCGACATAAAGTCCGGCCGAGCCTTGCAAGGCGCGCGCGGGCGGCGCCAGAATGCTGCGTATCTGCCCCGCCGAAGTAAGGAAACCCAATGCCCGATCCTGTCGCTGCGCGCCTGCGTCTTGCGCCTGAAGCCCTGACCCGGCGTTTCTCCCCCGAGCAGTTTGCCTTTACCCATACCGACGATCTGGAGCCGTTTCGTGGTGTCCTGGGCCAGGAGCGTGCTGTCGAGGCCCTGCAGTTCGGCGTGGCCATGCCACGCCCTGGCTACAACGTGTACGTGATGGGCGAGCCCGGCACCGGCCGCTTCTCGTTCGTCAAGCGCTACCTCAAGGCCGAGGGCAAGCGCCAGCAGACCCCGGCCGACTGGGTCTACGTCAACCACTTCGACGACACCCGCGAGCCGCGGGCCCTGGAGTTGCCTTCGGGCAGCGCCGCGGAGTTCATCAGCGACATGGGCGGGCTGATCGACAACCTGCTGGCCACCTTCCCGGCGGTGTTCGAGCACCCGTCGTACCAGCAGAAGAAGGGCGCCATCGACCGCGCCTTCAACCAGCGTTACGACCGCGCCCTGGATGTGATCGAGCGCGCGTCGCTGGAAAAGGACGTGGCCCTGTACCGCGACGCCAGCAACGTCGCCTTCACCCCGATGGCCGACGGCAAGGCGCTGGACGAAGCCGAATTCGCCCAGCTGCCGGAAGCGGTGCGCGAGCAGTTCCATGAAGACATCGCCCTGCTCGAGGAGCGCCTGAACGAAGAACTGGCCAGCCTGCCGCAGTGGAAGCGCGAGTCGAACAACCAGCTGCGCCAGCTCAACGAAGAAACCATCACCCTGGCCCTGCAGCCGCTGCTGGCGCCGTTGTCGGAAAAGTACGCCGAGAACGCGGCCGTGTGTGCCTACCTGCAGTCGGTACAGTTGAACCTGCTGCGCACCGTGGTCGAGCAACTGGTCGACGACAGCAAGACCGACGCCGTGGCGCGCAAGCTGCTCGAAGAGCAGTACGCCCCGAGCCTGGTGGTGGGCCACTATGCCGACGGCGGTGCGCCGGTGGTATTCGAGCCGCACCCCACCTACGACAACCTGTTCGGCCGCATCGAATACAGCACCGACCAGGGCGCGCTGTACACCTCCTACCGCCAGCTGCGCCCGGGTGCGCTGCACCGCGCCAATGGCGGCTTCCTGATCCTTGAAGCGGAGAAGATGCTCGGCGAGCCGTTCGTCTGGGATGCGCTCAAGCGCGCCCTGCAGTCGCGCAAGCTGAAGATGGAGTCGCCGCTGGGCGAGCTGGGCCGGGTCGCCACGGTCAGCCTGACGCCGCAGATGATCCCGCTCAACGTCAAGCTGGTGATCATCGGCTCGCGCCAGCTGTACTACGCGCTGCAGGACCACGACTCGGACTTCCAGGAGATGTTCCGGGTGCTGGTGGACTTCGACGAAGACATGCCCATGGTCGACGAGAACCTGGAGCAGTTCGCCCAGTTGCTGCGTACCCGCACCAACGAGGAGGGCATGGCGCCGCTGACCAGCGATGCGGTGGCGCGCCTGGCCACCTACAGTGCGCGCCTGGCAGAAAACCAGTCGCGCCTGTCGGCGCGCATCGGCGACCTGTTCCAGCTGGTCAGCGAGGCCGATTTCATTCGCCACCTGGCCAGCGACGAGATGACCGACGCCGGCCACATCGAGCGCGCGCTCAAGGCCAAGGCCACGCGCACCGGCCGCGTTTCGCAGCGGGTGCTCGACGACATGCTCGCCGGCATCATCCTGATCGACAGCGAAGGCGCGGCGATCGGCAAGTGCAATGGCCTTACCGTGCTGGAAGTAGGCGACTCGGCGTTCGGCATGCCGGCGCGGATTTCCGCCACCGTCTACCCGGGCGGCAGCGGCATCGTCGACATCGAGCGCGAGGTCAACCTGGGCCAGCCGATCCACTCCAAGGGGGTGATGATCCTCACCGGTTACCTGGGCAGCCGCTATGCCCAGGAATTCCCCCTGGCGATTTCCGCCAGCATCGCCCTGGAGCAGTCCTACGGCTACGTGGACGGCGACAGCGCATCCCTGGGTGAGGCCTGCACGCTGATCTCGGCGCTGTCGCGCACGCCGCTCAAGCAGTGCTTCGCCATCACCGGCTCGATCAACCAGTTCGGTGAAGTGCAGGCGGTGGGTGGGGTCAACGAGAAGATCGAGGGCTTCTTCCGCCTCTGCGAGGCCCGTGGCCTGACGGGCGAGCAGGGGGTGATCATCCCGCGCGCCAACGTCGCCACCCTGATGCTCGATGAGCGCGTGTTGCAGGCGGTGGAGAATGGCCAGTTCCATGTCTACGCGGTCAGCCAGGCCGACGAGGCACTGAGCCTGCTGGTGGGCGAGGACGCCGGCGAGCTGGACGACAAGGGCCAGTTCACCGAAGGCAGCGTCAACGCCCGGGTGGTCGAGCGCTTGCGCGAGATCGCCGAGATGATCAGCGAGGAAGAGATCGAGAAGGCGGAAAAGGAACGCCTGGAAGAGGTGATTGCCCAGGCGAAACCTGCCTGAGTCAATAAATCGGCGCTGGCGGCCATGTGCTACCGTTCAGCGCCGGTTTTCCATCTTTCTGTGCCGTTCTTCTATGCTGGAACTTAAGGACGGCATCAGCGTTCAGGATGGAAACAGCCTGGGGGTTTCAGGCTGAACAGGGCTCATTGGAGGGGACGCGGCCATGCGCAACCTCAGCCTTACTCGCCAGTGCCTGGGCCTGGTGACTCGCATCGAATGCAGCATCCGCCCGCTGGCCGGGGACAACGGCATGTGGACCTTGCTGTTCGCCGCCGGCATGTCTGGCGAGCAACCCTCGGCAATCAAGGCGCAGGGGCCTTTCCATGGGCCGCTGGTGGCCGAGTCGGTGCTCAATGCCATCGTCGACAGCCTGACCCTGCATGGGTACCAGGTGACCGAGGGGCCGCAGATCTGGACCTTGCACCTGCAGGCCCAGCTACGGCGCATCAATGGCGAGCGCTGTCGCAACCTTGGGGATTACCAGTTCCATCCTGAATCCTGAGTGGCTGGGGTGTGGGCTTTTGCTGTCACAGGTGGCTGGCTATACTCGCGCTCGCTTTTCCAGTCACCTGACGAGTCCCAAACCCTCCATGGAACGTATTCTCGAAAACGCGATGTATGCCTCGCGCTGGCTGCTCGCCCCCATCTACTTCGGTTTGTCCCTCGGCCTGCTGGCCCTGGCGCTGAAATTCTTCCAGGAAGTGATCCACGTCCTGCCCAACGTCTTTGCCCTGAGCGAAGCCGACCTGATCCTGGTGATCCTGTCGCTGATCGACATGTCGCTGGTGGGCGGCCTGCTGGTGATGGTGATGATCTCCGGCTACGAGAACTTCGTGTCGCAGCTGGACATCGACGAAAGCAAGGAGAAGCTCAACTGGCTGGGCAAGATGGACTCCTCGTCGCTGAAGATGAAGGTGGCCGCCTCGATCGTGGCGATTTCGTCCATTCACCTGCTGCGGGTGTTCATGGATGCGCAGAACATCTCCACCGATTACCTGATGTGGTACGTGATCATCCACATGACCTTCGTGGTCTCGGCCTTCTGCATGGGCTACCTGGACAAGCTCACCAAGCACTGAGCCCCATGGCTCCCACAGAGATACCCCCCAAACCTGTGTGGGAGCCGGCTTGCCGGCGATGGGGCCAGCGCGGTCCAACTGACGAGCGGCGTCAGTTATGCCTTGTGTATTCCCCGCCCCCGTACAAAAAATGAGCACTCATGCGTGGTTCCCACCAGCGAGGTGCTCCCATGAACCTGCATCAGCTCAATACCGAGGCCAGGGCCGGCCATGTCGACGAAGTCAACCTGATTGCCATCGAAGGCGGCGACTACCTGATCGAGGCCCGGGTCAAGGGCCATGCCCACCCCCTGGCCGATACCCGCGGCAAGCGCCTGCGGGTGCGTTCGGTGGAGGATGCGCGCAAGGTGCTGCAGACCATCCCCATGGTCTCCATGAACCTGGTGCACTGGTCCGTGCAGGATGAAATGTGCGGCATGGGCAGCCACCCGGAAGAAGACCTCAAGGTGCCGATTTCCCAGCGTTCTGCCTGGTAGCTGCTCGCAGCGGCCCAGTGTGCTAGGCTGCTCGCCCTTTTCATCAAGGGCGCGGCTGCACTGCGCCCTGCAGTGGAGCACGACCATGTCCGAACTCAACCTGTCCACCGACGAAACGCGCGTCAGCTACGGCATCGGCCGTCAGTTGGGCGGCCAACTGCGCGACAACCCGCCACCGGGCGTCAGCCTGGACGCCATCCTGGCTGGCCTGACCGACGCCTTCAACGGCGCCGACAGCCGCGTCAGCGAAGCCGACCTGTCGGCCAGCTTCAAAGTCATCCGTGAACTGATGCAAGCCGAAGCTGCCGCCAAGGCCGAAGCCGCCGCTGCTGCCGGCAAGGAATTTTTGGTCGAGAACGCCAAGCGCGATGGCATCACCACCCTGGCTTCGGGCCTGCAGTTCGAAGTGCTGACCGCCGGTGAAGGCGCCAAGCCGACCCGCGAGAGCAACGTTCGCACCCACTACCACGGCACCCTGATCGACGGCACCGTGTTCGACAGCTCCTACGATCGTGGCCAGCCTGCCGAATTCCCGGTTGGCGGCGTGATCGCTGGCTGGACCGAAGCCCTGCAGCTGATGAACGCTGGCAGCAAATGGCGCCTGTACGTGCCGAGCGAGCTGGCCTATGGCGCCCAAGGCGTTGGCAGCATCCCGCCGCACAGCGTGCTGGTGTTCGACGTCGAGCTGCTCGACGTTCTGTAATGCCCCTGGGGCCGCGTTGCGGCCCCTTCGCGGGGCAAGCCCGCTCCCACAGGTAGTTGATGTGCCTGTGGGAGCCGGCTTGCCGGCGATGAGGCCGGCCCTGCCGGCCTCAATTCCAGTCCGTCCCCCCAGGGCGCAACGCTCGTGCATAGCAGAACAGAAACAGGTTTCGCACCAGCTCCTTGAGCACCACCGGCTCGCTCGAGTTCAGCCCGTCGAGGTCCAGGTCACCCTGGTCGCGCAATTCATCCAGCGCTTCTTCTTCGAGCACGGCGCACACCTCACCGGTTTCCCGGTGAAGAATGCGCAGGTAGGGGTGGGGGCGGTCCAGCCAGGCGTCTATCAGATAAGTCATGGCTATTCTCCTTGGATAGCGGTTCCAATGAGAATAATTCTTATTATCAGAATAGCAAGTGCCAATTGGCGGATTTGTGCAATCAGACCTTGCGCACGAATTCCGACTTCAGCTTCATGGCGCCGATGCCGTCGATCTTGCAGTCGATGTCGTGGTCGCCGTCGCACAGGCGGATGTTCTTGACCTTGGTGCCGACCTTGACCACCAGGGACGAGCCCTTGACCTTGAGGTCCTTGATCACGGTGACGGTGTCGCCGTCCTGCAGCACGTTAC
The DNA here is from genome assembly GCF_044745345.1 of Pseudomonas sp. NPDC087029. Lineage (NCBI taxonomy): Bacteria > Pseudomonadati > Pseudomonadota > Gammaproteobacteria > Pseudomonadales > Pseudomonadaceae > Pseudomonas > Pseudomonas sp. NPDC087029. Next base: position 82,231 of record NZ_JBIVAB010000005.1, read on the forward strand.
CGACCGAGTCCTTCTTCACCACATCGTCGCTGGCCGCTTCGGCTTCGCCGTTGGCCGACCACTCGTGGGCGCATTCGGGGCAGATCAGCTGAGTGCCATCCTCATAGGTGTATTCGGAATTGCATTTCGGACAGGCTGGCAGAGTGCTCACTTCAGTTCCTTAAACAGACAGGCGGTAAAGGCGCATATTGTATAAGGTTTTTTGCAAGATGTGTTTTCGTCTGCCCAAAAGCATCGCGGGACAAGCCCGCCCCCCAGGTGCCTCGTTGTGGCGGCCTGTGGGAGCGGGCTTGTCCCGCGAAGAGGGCGACGCGCTATCAGTGCGTGCGCGCTACGGCAAATTCACTCAGCTCGACCAGCGCATCCCGATACTCGCTGGCCGGCAGCACTTCCAGGCACTCGATGGCCTTGGCCACGTAGTCGCGAGCCAGCTGCGCGGTGTAGTCCAGCGCACCGGAGGCTTCCACCGCCTCGCGGATCTGCTCCAGGTCTTCCAGGCCACCCTTCTGGATCGCCTTGCGCACCAGCGCTGCCTGTTCAGGCGTGCCTTCGCGCATGGTGTAGATCAGCGGCAGGGTCGGCTTGCCTTCGGCCAGGTCGTCGCCGACGTTCTTGCCCAGGGTCTGCGAATCGCCCTTGTAGTCGAGCAGGTCGTCGACCAGCTGGAAGGCCACGCCCAGGTGGTCGCCGAAGGTGCGCAGGGCCTCGCGCTGTGCTTCGCTCGCCTGGGCCAGCGCGGCGGCGCTGTGGGTCGAGGCTTCGAACAGCATCGCGGTCTTGCCGCGGATGACGTCCATGTAGACTTCCTCGGTGGTGCTGGCATCGCGCACGCGCGACAGCTGCAGCACTTCGCCCTCGGCGATCACCCGGGTGGCCTTGGACAAGATCTGCATGACCGGCATCGAGCCCAGCTCGACCATCATTTCGAACGAGCGCGAATAAAGGAAGTCGCCCACCAGCACGCTCGGCGCGTTGCCCCACAGCGCGTTGGCGGTGGAGCGGCCACGGCGCATGCCGGACATGTCGACCACGTCGTCATGCAGCAGGGTGGCGGTGTGCAGGAATTCGATGGTCGCCGCCAGCAGGCGCAGGTCGTCGCCCTCGCGGCCCAGGGCCTTGCCGCAGAGCAGCACCAGCAGGGGACGCAGGCGCTTGCCGCCGGCCGAGGTGATATAGTCGCCGATCTTCGATACCAGCGGCACGCGCGAGGTCAGCTGCTTCTTGATGATCTCGTCGACGGCGCTGAAATCGTCAGCTACCGCGCGGTAGAAGGTTTGGGGTTGCATCGGCTGCTCCATTGAGGTTGCGCGGCATGCTAGGTCGCGGGTTCCGGTGTGTCAAGGCGCGCTGCCCGTGGGCCGGGGCCGGTACTTGCAAGGCCAGGCGCGGTTGCGTACAATCGCGCACCCTAACTTCCTGGGCAGCACCTGCCTTACGCAATTGCACCGGGCCGTTCCAGCCCCATGCAGCCATGCCAGCCAATACTCATCATATAAAGCGCTGGGTGAGCAGGATTATCGGAGAAATACCCATGTCTTACGCAGTAATCGTTACCGGCGGCAAGCAGTACAAAGTCGCTGAAGGTGAATTCCTCAAGATCGAAAAGCTGGAAGTCGCCACTGGCGAATCCGTGACTTTCGATCGCGTTCTGCTGGTTGCCAACGGTGAAGAAGTCACCATCGGCGCTCCAGTCGTCGCTGGCGCTAAAGTTGTTGCCGAAGTCGTTTCGCAAGGCCGTCACGATAAAGTACGCATCATCAAGTTCCGTCGCCGTAAGCACCACATGAAGCGTATGGGCCACCGCCAGTGGTTCACCGAGATCAAAATCACCGGCATCCAGGCTTAATCCCCTAGATCCCCTGAATTTATTTGGAGAATTGAACCATGGCTCACAAGAAGGCTGGTGGTAGTACCCGTAACGGTCGCGACTCAGAATCGAAACGCCTTGGCGTGAAGATGTATGGCAGCCAGGTCGTCAAGGCCGGCAACATCATCGTCCGTCAGCGCGGCACCCAGTTCCACGCCGGTTACGGCGTTGGCATGGGCAAGGATCACACCCTGTTCGCCAAGATCGAAGGCGTGATCAAGTTCGAGAAGAAAGGCGAGTTCAACCGCCGTTACGTGAGCATCGTCGCCGCTTAATCGCGACGTCGCTCCAGAAGCCCCGTCATGCGACGGGGCTTTTTCGTTTGTGGTGAGCCTCTTGCAAAGCTGTTTGTATGGGCTGCCGGCGTGGGTTTCTACGGTCGTACGGGGCCGCCGCGCTCATTTTTGCAAGAGCCTCAGGTTTTTTAGGTATTCAGCTCGTCGGTCGACGAGAGGCGGTTTTTGAATGAAGTTTGTTGACGAAGTATCCATTCGGGTCAAGGCCGGTGACGGCGGCAACGGTTGCATGAGCTTCCGTCGCGAGAAGTTCATCGAGAACGGTGGCCCCAACGGCGGCGACGGTGGTGATGGTGGTTCGGTGTACATGGTGGCCGACGAAAACCTCAACACCCTGGTCGACTACCGCTACACCCGTCACCACGAAGCCCAGCGCGGCTCCAACGGTGGCAGCACCGACTGCACCGGCAAGAAGGGTGAAGACCTGTTCCTGCGCGTGCCGGTCGGCACCACCGTGATCGACGCCTCGACCCAGGAAGTGATCGGTGACCTGGTCACCCCAGGCCAGAAGCTGATGGTCGCCCAAGGCGGCTGGCACGGCCTGGGCAACACCCGTTTCAAGTCCAGCACCAACCGTGCGCCGCGCCAGACCACCCCCGGCAAGCCAGGTGACCAGCGCGACCTGAAGATGGAGCTGAAGGTACTGGCCGACGTCGGCCTGCTCGGTTTGCCGAATGCCGGCAAGAGCACCTTCATCCGTTCGGTGTCGGCCGCCAAGCCGAAAGTCGCCGACTACCCGTTCACCACCCTGGTGCCGAACCTGGGCGTGGTCAGCGTCGACCGCTGGAAGAGCTTCGTCATCGCCGACATCCCCGGCCTGATCGAAGGCGCCTCCGACGGTGCCGGCCTGGGTATCCGCTTCCTCAAGCACCTGGCGCGTACCCGCGTGCTGCTGCACCTGGTCGACCTGGCGCCGCTCGATGGCAGCAGCCCGGCCGATGCCGCCGAGGTGATCATCAACGAGCTGACCCGCTTCAGCCCGTCGCTGACCGACCGCGAGCGCTGGCTGGTGCTGAACAAGGCCGACATGCTGATGGACGACGAGCGTGACGAGCGGGTCAAGGAAGTGGTCGAGCGCCTGCAGTGGGAAGGCCCGGTCTACGTGATCTCGGCCATCGCCAAGCAGGGCACCGAGCAGCTCAGCCACGACCTGATGCGCTACATCGAAGACCGCGCCGACCGCCTGGCCAACGACCCGGCCTACGCCGAGGAGCTGGCCGAGCTCGACCAGCGCATCGAAGACGAAGCCCGTGCCCAGCTGCAGGCCCTGGACGACGCGCGCACCCTGCGCCGTACCGGCGTCAAGAGCGTGCACGACATCGGCGACGACGATGCCTGGGACGATGATTTCGAGGACGACGAAGACGGCCCGGAAATCATTTACGTGCGCGACTGATCGGTTGCAGTACACTAAACGCCGCTCTTTGGAGCGGCGTTTTTGTATCTACGGTATCTACAGATTCGACATAGGTTGGAAGACAAGATGCGAAGCAAGGTGACTGGCGCCAAGCGCTGGGTCGTGAAGATCGGTAGTGCGCTGCTCACGGCGGATGGCAAGGGCCTCGACCGCGGCGCCATGGCCGTGTGGGTCGAGCAGATGGTCGCGCTGCGTGAGGCGGGCGTGGAGTTGGTGCTGGTCTCCTCCGGGGCCGTGGCAGCGGGCATGAGCCAGCTGGGCTGGAGCTCGCGACCGAGCGCGATGAACGAGCTGCAGGCGGCTGCCTCGATCGGCCAGATGCGCCTGGTGCAAGCCTGGGAGTCGAGCTTCGGCGAGCACGGCAAGCACACCGCGCAGATCCTCCTGACCCACGACGACCTGTCCGACCGCAAGCGTTACCTCAACGCCCGCAGCACCTTGCGTACCCTGGTCGACCTCGGCGTGGTGCCGGTGATCAACGAGAACGACACCGTAGTCACCGACGAGATCCGTTTCGGCGACAACGACACCCTGGCCGCGCTGGTGGCCAACCTGGTCGAAGCCGACCTGCTGGTGATCCTCACCGACCGCGACGGCATGTTCGACGCCGACCCGCGCAACAACCCCGAAGCCCAGCTGATCTACGAAGCCCGCGCCGACGACCCGTCGCTCGACGCCGTGGCCGGCGGTACCGGCGGCGCCCTGGGCCGTGGCGGCATGCAGACCAAGCTGCGCGCCGCGCGCCTGGCAGCCCGTTCCGGTGCCCACACCATCATCATCGGCGGGCGCATCGAGCGCGTGCTCGACCGCCTCAAGGCCGGCGAACGCCTGGGCACGCTGCTGTCGCCCGAGCGCGGCATGCTGGCGGCGCGCAAGCAGTGGCTGGCCGGCCACCTGCAAACCCGTGGCACCCTGGTGCTCGACGCCGGTGCAGTACAGGCGCTGCGTGCGGCCAACAAGAGCCTGCTGCCGGTCGGCGTGAAGACCGTGCAGGGCAGTTTCCGACGTGGCGAGATGGTGGTCTGCGTCGGCCCCGATGGCCTTGAAGTGGCCCGTGGCCTGGCCAACTACAGTGCGCTGGAAGCACAGAAGATCATTGGCCAGCCTTCCGATGCCATCGAGGCCCTGCTCGGCTACAGCGCAGAGCCGGAGCTGGTGCACCGCGACAACCTGGTGCTGGTATGAGCCTGTTCACGCGCGCGTTGGCGGTGCTGGCGCTGGCCTTGCCGCTGGTGGCCGGGGCCGAGGAAATCGGCCAGGTGTCCACCGTGTTCAAGTTCGTCGGGCCAAACGATCGCATCGTCGTCGAGGCGTTCGACGACCCCAAGGTCGAGGGTGTGACCTGCTACCTGTCGCGGGCCAAGACTGGCGGTGTGAAGGGTGGCCTGGGGCTGGCCGAGGACCGGGCGGAGGCGTCGATCGCCTGCCGTCAGGTGGGGCCGATCAGCTTCAAGGGGGACTTGAAGGACGGTGAGGAGGTGTTCAAGGAGCGCACCTCGCTGGTGTTCAAGACCATGCAGGTGGTGCGTTTTCTGGACAAGAAGCGCAATACGCTGGTGTACCTGGTGTATAGCGACCGCATGATCGAAGGCAGCCCGCAGAATGCGGTGACGGCGATTCCGATCCTGCCTTGGGCGCATTGATGCCCTAGGGGAGGCCTTTGGCCTCCTTTCGCGACACAAGGCCGCTCCTACAGGATTACGCATGCCCCTGTAGGAGCGGCCTTGTGTCGCGAAAGGGCCGCAAAGCGGCCCCGTTACACCGATCAGGCCAATTCCTCGGCCTCATCCTCACGCACGATCGCCTTCACCTCATCCAGCCGGCTGATGTACTTCCAGTCGGCCTCGTCGATGTAGATGCCATTCGGCCCGCTGCCACCTTCCAGATCGATCGCCACCCGCGCCGACACCTGCGGCTTCACGCTCGCCAGAATCGGCACGAAGCCCAGCTGCAGGCTGGTCTCCAGCAACGCCGCCTGGTTGCGTTCGTCGATGTCCGCCGCCTCGTCGAGGTAGTACGGCAGGCGAATGCGCCCGGCCAGGTCGCGGTCCATCAGGTGCAGCAACAGGTACATGTTGGTCAGCGCCTTGATGGTCATGGTGGTGCCGTTGGAGGCTGCACCGTCGATGTCGGCGTGGATCACCGGCTGGCTGTTGATCTTGGTGATCTCGAACGCCAGCTCGAACAGGTCCTTCAGGCCCAGCTGGTTGTGGTTGGCCGCCACCAGCCGTGCCAGGTATTCCTTGGCCTCTTCGTTCTTGTGGTCCTGCTCTGCGCTTTGCGTCAGGTCGAACACCGACAGGGTCTCGCCTTCCTCGTACTGGCCGGCGCTGTGGATGATCTGGTCGATGTGCTTGAGCGCGTCCTTGTTCGGCGCCAGCACCACGCGGAAGCTCTCCAGGTTCGATACCTGGCGCTTGTTGATCTCGCGGTTGAACAGGGCCAGCTGGTGCTCGAGGCTGTCGTAGTCGCTGCGGATGTTGCGCAAGGTCCGGGCGATGTCGGTGACTGCGGCGCGGCGCGCCTTGGCCAGGGTCAGGGCTTCGTCGGTGCGGTGCGCGTAGGCGTTCACCAGCAGCTGCAGGCGGCGCTCCATGTCGTCTTCGCTGTCGAACTTGGCCACGCCCTTGAGGCGCACCTGGGCGTACAGCGCCTCGATCTGGTTGTCGACGCGCTGCAGGCCCTGCCAGCTGTCCTGGTAGTCGTTGAGCAGCGGCAGCAGGTTGTCCATGGAGTCGTCGACCGCTTCCATGAACGGCGTGCCGAACGGCAGGTCGGCTGGCAGCAGCTGGCGGCGGCGCAGGGCGTCTTCCAGGGTGCGCTGCTTGGACTCCAGGTCGCCGATCTGGCGGCCGACCAGCTGCAGCTTGGCCGACAGCTGCTGGACGCGCTCGGTGAAGGCATCGCTGGAGCGCTTGAGCTCGTCCTGGGCGGCTTCGAGCTGCGCCAGTTGCTCGAGCTTCTCCGGCTCCTCGGCGGCCAGGGTTTCGCTGCGGCGGTAGTCTTCCAGGGCCTTCTGGGCGTCCAGCACCTGCTGGTACAGCGCCTCGGTCTGGGCCTTGGAGGCGTTGCGGTCGGCGGCAACCGACTGCTGCGTCTTGAGCTGCTTGAGCTCGCGCTCCAGGCGGTCCTTCTGGTCGCGCAGGGCCGCGCGGTCGGCCAGGGCCTGCAGGGCCGGTGGGTCGATGTGCGAGATGTCGATGGAGATGCCGGGGGCTTCGAAGCGCTCGCCCTTGAAGCCGTCGAGCACCGCTTCCAGGGATTTGACCCACAGGTCGCTGTCGTCCAGCTCGATGCCGCGCTCACCCAGCGGCAGGCTGAACAGCGCGCCGTTGAACAGGCGCATCAGGCGGTCGACGTCCTGCTGCGAGAACTCTTCGCGCAGGCGTGCGTAGCTGTTGTTGTCGGCGTGGTCGAGCTGCTGCTTGACCTGCTTGAGGCGTTTTTCCAGGTCGCGCACGCGCTCGTCGAGGTCTTCGGCGGAGAACTGGCGCGATTGGGCCAGGGCGCCGGCCAGCTCGTCGTGGGCGTCCTTGGCCGCCAGCAGTTGCTGCTCCAGGACCTTGACGTCATCGACCAGGGCGAAGCGGTGCTTGAGCACCGACAGCTCGCCCAGCCAGCGCTGGATGCCGGTGATTTCACGCTCCAGGCGCATCAGCTCCTGGGTGCCGCCGCGCTGGTCGTTTTGCAGGCGGTCCTGCTCGCCGCGGTAGTGCTCGGCCTGGATCACCAGCTCTTCCTTGCGCGCCATCGCGTATTCCTGCCAGGTGCCCAGCAGGTTGTCGAGCAATGGCGAAAGGCGGTGCAGCTTGCCGCGCAGGATGTCGCGCTGGGCCACGCCGCCGGCCAGGGCCTCGACCAACGGGCCGGCGGCGACCAGGGCGTTGTAGTCCTGTTCCATGCGGCGCACGTCGCGGAAGGCTTCTTCGCAAGCGGCGATGTAGTCGACGCTGCCCGAGCGCAGGCTGTGCTCGAAGGCATCGAGGAACAGCTGCTTGAGCTTGGCGGCGGTGATTTCGCGCATGTGCAGCAGGTTGATGAACAGTGCGCGGAAGGTTTTCAGGCTCTGCTCGCTGGTCGAGCGCAGCGGGATCATGGTCAGGTCCAGCGGCACCGAGGTGTGGCCGCCGACCAGCAGCCGGCGCAGCTCGTCCGGCTTGAGCTCGTAGGCTTTCAGGCCCAGGCGCTCGAGGTTGGTGAACAGCTCTTTCTGGCGCAGGCAGGTGTCGTTCTTCTGGTAGTGAGCCAGGTCCAGTTCACCTTTGTAGGCGAAGAACTGGTGGCCGAAACCGCCGCCCGGGCCGCGGCCGACCACGCCGATCACGTGCGGGCCGTGGGGCAGGTTCAGTTCGCAGAGGATGTACGAGGTGTCGCTGGCGAAGTAGAAGCGGCGCGACTGCTCCAGGCTGTACTTGCCGAAGCTCATGTCCGACATGCGCGCCAGGATCGGGAACTGCAGGGCGTTGATCGACGCCGATTTACCCAGGTTGTTGGCGCCGTAGACCGACAGCGGTTGTTCCAGGGGGAACAGGCCAAGGCTGTAGCCGGCGGTGTTGAGCAGTGCGAAGCGGCGGATGCCGTAGCGTTCCTGGCTCATGCATCAATCTCCTGTTGCTCTTCGCGGATGGCCCGGGCCAGGGCCTCTTCTTCGCTTTCCTCGGCCTCGAACGGGGTCAGGTCGAGCGGGTCGTCGGTGCGCGCCAGTTCCTCGGGGCTTTCTTCCTCGACCAGCACCGGGGTCGGCAGCGGCAGGTCGCTGTGCAGGCTGGCGGCCAGGTCGCGGTCCTGCTGCACCGACAGGCACACGTCGAGGAAGCGGTGCATCGGCGGCAGGAAGCGGTAGATGCCGCCTTCCTCATGGGCGAAGCCCAGCTGGGTCATGCGGCGCATGATCTTTTCTTCCAGCTCTTCGACGGTTTGCACCTCGGCCTGCAGGAACAGGTCGCGGTACTTGTCCAGCAGCGATGGCAACTCGTCGCGGCCGATGCTGCCGCCGTCGAGCACGGCCATCGGGTCGCGGCCCTGGTCGGCCAGGTGCTCGACCAGGATGAAGGTGAACAGCGACAGGCGCTGGGCAGTCTTGTTGACCTGGGCGGCGGCCTGCTCGGGGACGAAGTAGTAGAAGCCGCGGGTATCGCACACCAGCTCGAAGCCCAGGGCCTTGAACAGGGTGCGGTACTGGTCCTGGAAGTTCGACAGCTGGGCGTACATTTCCGGGTCGCGGCGGCTGACGTGGAAACCTTTGAACAGCTCGCGGAAGATCGGCGCGAGCTGGGACAGTTCGGAGAGATCAAGATGCATGGGCTGGGCTCGCGTTGGTTTCAGGTTGCGCTTGGCGGCTGGACGACAGGGCGAACGAGCGCAGGCTGACCAGGTGTTCGTGGGTGGTGTAGTCGCGACGGTCCAGGCGCTCGCGCTTGAAGCGCTTCTCCCGCGACAGGCGCGAGAACCAGTACAGCAGTTCGTCGGTGGCGCCTTCGGGCTCCTGCTCCAGCAGCCAGACCATCAGGTCGGGCAGCGGCAGGGCGTCTTCGCAGCGCTCGAGCATTTCCTTGACCGTGCGCGGCGCGCGCGGCAACGGGCCGCTGTGGGTCTTGTGGGCCTTGGGGAACTTGGCCGGTTTCGGCTCGAAGCGGGCCAGGGCGTAGACATACGCCTCGACCTGGCTGGCGCTGCCGAGGAAGGTGCTCTGCGGGCGGGTGAACAGCGGCATGGCGGCCTGGGGCACGGCATCGATGCCCTTGCGCCGGATCACCGACAGCGCCAGTGCGGCGCCGCGGGTCACGGCGTTGTGCCGGCGCGCTTCTTCACGCAGCGGCAGCAGCAGTTCGCGGGCGTGGCGCAGGGTCAGCTGGGCGCTGGTCTGCATCTCCAGGATGCGCGCGTGGGTGCGCAGCAGCATGTCGTCGTCGACCAGGTGGCCCAGGCGTGCCTGCTCGCCCAGCAGCTTGAGCAGCACGGTCTCGACCTTGCGCACGCCCTGTTCGAAGGCGCCGTCGGCGTTGACCAGCTGGATCATCGGCTCGACGTACTCGTCCCAGGTCGCCAGGACCTCGGCATAGCGCTGGCGCAGCGGGATCTGGCGGTTGCTGGTCTTGGCCCGTTCGGCCACGGCCACCAGCGCCTGCTCGTCGTTGTCGAGCTTCTTGAGCACGTCGCGCACGCGCATGTCGAGCAGGCGCAGCTGGCGGGCCAGGTCGTCGCTGTCGCGGTTGTCGAAGGCATCCTGGATGTGCCCGGCCAGGCGCTCCAGGTGGCGCAGGTAGGCCTCGATCTCCAGGCACAGGCCCAGGCGGTGCTCGCGGCGCAGGTAGGCGAGGAAGTCGTGGATCTGGGCGTTGAGCTCGAAACGGTTCGGGCTCTTGGCCACCGGCACCAGGATATCCAGGCGGATCCACACGTCGAGCAGCTGGGTGATGTCCTGCGGCGTGCTTTCCACTTGCTGGCGGCCCAGTTGCTGGCGCAGTTCGACCAGGCTCAGGGTGCCTTGGTCGAAGCGCTCGCACAGCGGCTCGATCAGGGCCCAGTGTTCGGCTAGGGCGCGCAGGACGCGCTTGGGTTCGATCATTGGCGTCTACTCGTTGCCAAGTAAAAAGGGGGCGATTGTACTGCATCCGGGGGGGAGGATTTCACCCCTTGGTCTGTAATGAGGGATAACCCTGATTTATCTGGGGGATTCACCGGCCCCATCGCCGGCAAGCCGGCTCCTACAGGTACACCACCGAGCCCTGTGGGAGCCGGCTTGCCGGCGATGGGGCCGGTGCAGGCAACAACTTTCTGCCGACCAGTTGCGGCGCTCGCTGGCCAACAGCGTTAGAATGCCCGACTGTTTGTTCCCCCCGGATACCCGTGCCTTGCTGACCGAGCCCCGCCGCCGCGCCTTCCTTTCCGCCATGCAAGTGGTGCATTGGCTGCCGCGCGCCGAACTGCCGTTCGCCGCACCGTCGCGCCCCGAGCTGCTGATGCCGCAGGTTCCGGTGGAAGAAGCCGAGTTCCAGAGCAGGCCAGCCGCCGCGCCAGCAAGCGAGGTGCCGGCCGCCCCTCAGGCGCGTTCCGTCGAACGCCCGAAAATCGAGATCCCACGCTCGGGCAGCACGCCCAAGCCGGTTGCCAAGCCCGTCGAGGCCGAGCCGCAGGCCCCCGCGCCACGCCCGGCGCCGGTGCCGCCGCCGCGTTTCTCGCTGCAACTGCTGCGCGCCGGCAGCTGCCTGCTGCTGGTGGAACTGGCCACCGGCCAGCCGTTCCAGAGCCGCGACCCGTCCTACCTGCTGCTCAAGGACATGCTGCGCGCCGCGGGCCTGCCGGATGCGCCGCAGATCATCGGCGAGCCGGTGCGCTGGCCGCTGCTGGTGCGCGGCAACATGGACCAGGGGCCGGATGCGGCGCGTGACTTCGTCCAGGGCTTCGTCCAGGCGCGCCTGGAAGAGGCCCCCTGCACCTGCCTGTGGCTGGTCGGCCTGCCGGCGCTGCGCTTCGCCGCCGGCGTCGACGACACGGCCTATTACCAAGCCCTGAAGCTCGACGGCCTGGGCGATGCCTGGGCGTTGCCGGGCCTTGAACTGTTGATGGACGAGCCGCAGCGCAAGGCGGACGTCTGGCAAGCGATGCGCCAGCTGATGGCGCGCTGGAAGAGCGTTGAATGAGTGACTCGATCAGTTTCCGCCCGATGACCGAGGCGGATCTGGATGCCGTGCTTAAGATCGAATATGCCGCGTTCAGCCACCCCTGGACCCGCGGCATCTTCCAGGATGCGCTCAAGTCCTACGAAGTGTGGTTGATGTTCGATGGCCAGCAGCAGGTGGGGCATGGGGTGATCAACGTGATCATCGACGAGGCGCACCTGCTCAATATCACCGTCAAGCCCGAGAACCAGGGCTGCGGCCTGGGCTTGCGCCTGCTCGAGCACCTGATGGCGCGGGCCTACCAGCTCAATGGCCGGGAGTGCTTCCTGGAAGTGCGGGCCAGCAACCAGTCGGCGTATCGGTTGTACGAGCGCTATGGCTTCAATGAAATTGGCCGGCGGCGGGATTACTACCCGGTGGCGGGCGGGCGCGAGGATGCGCTGGTTATGGCCTGCACCTTGCTCGAAGACTGATCTTCAATGGCCAATGCGGGCCTATCGCGGATAAATCCGCTCCTACAACCTATCTGTAGGAGCGGATTTATCCGCGATAGGGCCGGTACAGGCAATACCGATCAAAGCCCCTGCAACCCCTCGACCGGCTTGCGCAGATCCATCAGGCTTCTTTTCACGCCCCCGCTATTGCACTTGGCCGCCGCCTGCTCCGGCGTGTACTGGCGCACGGTGCGGAAGAACAGCTCGCAGGTCTGCTTCTTCTGCACCACCTGCCACTTGTCCGAGCACGCCTGCAGGGTCGAGCGGGCATCGGCCTGCTGATTACGCCCCATTCCCGCCTGCCAGCACGCCGCCGTCAGGTCCTGGCCCATCATCTTCAGCCCCGCCGCATCGGCCTCGTCCTGGTTGCCGCCGTGGCTGTCCTTGTCTGCCGCATACCAGATCGCGCTGGGGTGGTTCGCGCCCAGCACCGGAACCGTGGCGCCTGCTTGCGGGCTGATGCCGACCAGGCCCAGCACAGCCACCTGTGGCCCGTACTGCTGCTGGATCCAGCTGCGCACCGGAGCGCCGAAGGCCACCATCGGCAGGGGCTTGCTGGCGTCTTGCAGGGCCATTTCCCTGACCATGCGCAGCTGATAGTCCTTGAAGTAGCTGTAGGTGCCTTTCAGGGCGTCGCCTGCGCTGGCCGGTGCGGCGATCGGGGCGATGTCGATGATGGTCTGGTAGGCCGCTGTCTGGTTGGCTGGCACACCGTTGAAGGTCAGCAGCTCGGCCCAGCGGTCGGTGGTGTTGGAGCGCAGGTAGTCCTGGGCCTGGGTCAGCGAATAGTCGGGCGGGAAGTGCAGCAGTTCGATGCTGCGCCGGTTCTGCAGGGCCATGCCCAGCGGCAGGAACAGGTACCAGTCGTAGGCCCATTTGCCGTCCTTGTTCAGCTGGCTGGCGCCCTGGTAGGCCAGCTCGCCGCTGGCGAGCAGCTGGCGCAGCGGCTCGGCATAGCTGGCGGGCACCTGGCTGATGGTCGCGTGCAGCCGGTCACCCTGGCGGCTCACCTGCACCTGTGCGTTGGCGTGGCCATCGCGGCGCACGCTCTGGGTCAGGTAGTGCTCGACGGTCTGCTCCAGCGTCCAGTCGCGAAAGCAGATCACGTGGCAGTTGTTGGGGTAGGCGAACAGGCGGGTGACGCGCTGGCTGTCGCCCAGGTCGATGCGCGCATCTGCCAGGGCCACGCCGCTGAAGGCGAGGGCGGCCAGGCTCGGTAAGGCCATCTTGTGCATGCTTAACTCCTTGTCAGCAGCCGCCAGGGTTGGCGGCCGTGCTCATGGTGGAGCAGGGGGAGCAGGAATGAAACGTGCAAAAGGCGGTTTGATGGCGCTGGCGTTGCTGATGGGCACGGCCCAGGCCGATGAGCGTGACCTGTGGATGTTCGCCCAGTGGGCCGGGGACCATCAGACCCGGCCCTTTCGTGAAATGCTGGTGCAGGCCCGCCTGTATGGCGTGGTACCGATTCACCAGCTGCTGCGCTCGGCCTCGGACTGGAAGCTGTGCCGGGCTTCACCGTTTGCCGTGCCGCCGTCTGCCAACTGGCCGGCGGTGCGCTCGACGCTGGCGCTGCTCAAGGCCCTTGGCGAGCAAGGCATCCTGCGCCAGTTCGAGGTGGTGTCCGCCTACCGCGAACCCAGCCTCAACCGCTGCGCCGGCGGCGCCGTGGGCAGCGCCCATAGCCGTGCCTTCGCGGTCGATATGCTGCTGCCGGGCGGGGCCGACCCCAACCCGCTGTGCCGCTTCTGGCAGCAATACGGGCAGGCCTGGAACATGGGCCTGGGGCGTTACCCCACGGGGCGCATCCACATCGACACGGCCGGTTACCGCACCTGGGGCGGCGATGGCAACGCCGGTTCGTCGTTCTGCGTCAAACCCAGCTGAGCGAGGCAGGCCTGGCTTTCGCCGACCACCCAGTCGGCGAAGCGCTGGCGCTTGCCGCCATCGCCTAGCGGCTGCGGGCTGAGCAGGTGGTAGCTGGAGCCATCGCGCAGGAAGCCGAAGGGGGCGTGCAGCTGCCCGCTGTCGAGTTCGTCGCGCACCATCAGTGCCGAGGCGATGGCCAGGCCCAGGCCTGCGCTGGCGGCCTGCAGCGACAGGTAGAAGTGCTGGTAATCGCTGCGTTGGCTGCGGCGCAGCTGCTGCCCGCTCAGGCGCAGCCAGTCGGGCCAGGCGCTTGGGCGGGTGCTGCTGTGCAGCAGGCGCTGGCCTTCGAGCGGGGTGCCGCCATCGCGGCAAACCGGGCCGATCCATTCGTCGCAGACCTTGCGGCTGTGCATGCTGCCTGGCCAGTGGAAGTCATCGCGGCGCAGCGCCAGGTCGATACCGTTGCGCGCGAAGTCCACCGGGCCGCCGGCGGCCACCAGGTGCAGGTGCAAGTCTGGGTGTGCGGCGTGGAAGCGGGGCAGGCGCGGGATCAGCCAGCGCATGGCAATGGTCGGTTCGCAGGACAGCACCAGCACATTGTCGCGTTCCTGCTGCTGCAGGCGCTGCACGGCGCCTTCGAGTTGTTCGAAGATCGCCTGGGTGGTGCCATGCAGGGTGCGGCCGGCGGGGGTGAGGAACAGGGCGCGGTTGCGCCGCTCGAACAGCTCGATGCCCAGGCTTTCCTCGAGCAGGCGCACCTGGCGGCTGACTGCGCCGTGGGTGACGTGCAGGCGCTCGGCGGCGCGCACGAAGCTTTCGGTTTCGGCGGCGATGTCGAAGTAGCGCAAGGCGCTGAGTGGGGGCAGTTTCATAGGGGGCCTGTGTTGTCAGTGCGGGCCTCTTCGCGGGGCAATAAATATCTGTGAAAAAAACTAGCAGATCAGCGCCACTATATATCGATTTTCCAGAAATTATCCGCCCTCGATAATCAGCGCCTCTGTGCATTTTCATCGCCTATCGAGGACGCTTTCCCGTGACCGAACTACTCGCCGTAGCCCTATTCACCATCCTGGCCGTGATCAGCCCCGGCGCCGATTTCGCCATGGTCACCCGCAGCAGTTATGCCCAGGGCCGCAAGGCTGGCCTCGCGGCGGCAGTGGGCATAGCCCTGGGCGTGCAGGTGCACGTGCTGTACACGGTGCTGGGCATCGCCGTGATCATCAGCCAGAGCCCGGCGCTGTTCCTGGCCATGAAGGTGCTCGGCGCGGGCTACCTGATCTACCTGGGCTACCAGTCGCTCACCAACACCGCGCGCCTGAGCCTGGAGGGGCAGGCATCGGGGGCGAGCCTGCTGGCCGTGCTGCGCACCGGTTTCCTGACCAACGCACTGAACCCCAAGACCATGCTGTTCGTGATCAGCGCCTACACCCAGGTGGTGCAGCCGGGCGCGCCCCTGGCGCTGGATTTCGCCTATGGCGCGTTCATGTCGTTCGCTCACTGGGCGTGGTTCAGCCTGGTGGCGGTGTTCTTTTCGAGTGCGGGGCTGCGCAAGGCGATGATCGAGCGCCAACGGGTGGTCGACCGGGTGATCGGCGTGGCATTGATCGGGCTGGGCCTGGCCGTGGTGGTGGCCGGCGTGCGCTGAGGGGAGGGCGCTGAACTTTTCTTCAGGCAAAAGAAAAGGGCCTACCTTGCGGTAAGCCCTTTTCAAGTTTGGTGGCTACACAGGGACTTGAACCCCGGACCCCAGCATTATGAATGCTATGCTCTAACCAACTGAGCTATGTAGCCGATGGCGCGCATTATTCCCTTGTGATGACCCTGTGTCAACACTCATTTCAAAAAAAATTTACACGCTTTCAAAAACTTAGCCGCCAAGGCCGGTGCTAGCGCACGATCAGCCACTGGCCGAGCACGTCATACAGCTGCAGCTGCTGCGCGCCAGCCAGGGCCGCGAGGGTTTCGCCGGGGCGGTCGAGGTTGAAATCGCCACTCACGTGCCGGTAGGCCACTTGTTCATCCAGCAGCCACACGCGCCGGCCCTGGTAACTGGCCAGGCGTTCGATGACCTGGCCAAGCGGCATCTCGGCGGCGTGCAGTTGGCCTGAGCGCCAGGCGTCTGCAGCCTTTATATCGGCCTTCTGCACCGAGCCGATCCGCGCCTCGTTGAATGTCACCCGCTCGCCTGCGCCGAGCATGCGCTGGTCGGCGCCCTGAACGATCATCGCCTTGCCGTTGAACACCACCAGCTCGTCATGCCCGGCATGGCGCGCCACCATCAACCGGGTGCCGAACACCTGGATGCGCGCATCGTCCACCTGCACCTCCAGGGCGCGGCCGTCGAGCTTCACCTCCAGGTACACCTGGCCCTGCACCAGCTGCAGGTGCCGCGTGCGCCCGCGCAAATCCACATTCATCGCGCTGGCGCTGTCCAGGTGCAGGGTCGAGCCATCGGCCAGGCGCTGGCTGCGGCGCTCGCCGGCGTCGGTGTGCAGCTCGCTGCCCAGGCGCTGCATCAGCGGCCAGTACAGGTACGCCAGCGCTCCGAGCAGCAGCAGAAACAGCACGCCCAGCAGCAGGCCCAGGCGGCTGCGCTTCAGCACGACCAGCTGCGGCCGCGGCCGGGCAGGGGGCGCCTGCAGCTGCTGCCAGCAGGCTTCGAGCTCGGCATAGGCGTGGGCATTGAGCGGCGCCTGGCACCACTGGGCGAAGGCCTGGCGTTCGCGTTCATCGCAGCCGGGTTGGCGCAGGCGTGAAAACCATTCCAGAGCTTCCTGCTGGGGATCGGCCTGAATCTGCGTGGCGGGCATCGGGCTCATGGGTCGGTGTGCTCGCATAAGGGCGGTTTCGCCCAACGATTACGGGGGATGTCGAGCGAAGATGCTAATTATATTGAGAACCATTTACAAGTACGCGACGACAGAGGGATAAAAAAGGTAGCTATGTATCTATTTGTTTCCCGATAATCGGATCCCAACCCAGCGGACGGAATCCAAGCCCATGGCCATCAGCAGCACCCCCTCCGCCAGCACCGGTTCGGCGAGCCAAGCCAACCCGCTGGTGATGCGCATCATCGCCTTCTGCGCCCTGGCGCACCTGATCAACGACCTTATCCAGTCGGTGCTGCCGGCGATCTACCCGATGCTCAAGGCCAACTACAACCTGAGCTTCGCCCAGATCGGCCTGATTACCCTGACGTTCCAGGTCACCGCCTCGCTGCTGCAGCCCTGGGTCGGCTTCTTCACCGACCGCCGGCCGGCGCCGAACCTGCTGCCGCTGGGCACTTTGTGCACCCTGGTGGGCATCGTCATGCTGGCGTTCGTCGGCAGCTTCCCGATGATTCTCCTGGCGTCGGCGCTGGTGGGTATCGGTTCTTCGACCTTCCACCCGGAAACCTCGCGGATCGCGCGGCTGGCCTCGGGCGGGCGCTTTGGCCTGGCCCAGTCGACCTTCCAGGTGGGCGGCAATGCCGGCTCCGCGTTCGGCCCGCTGCTGGCGGCGGCCATCGTCATCCCCTTCGGCCAGACCCACGTGGCCTGGTTCGGCGTGGCCGGATTGCTGTTCTTCGCCGTGACCCTGATGCTGCGCCGCTGGTACAAGGAGCACCTCAACCAGGCCAAGGCCCGCAAGGCGGTGCAGGCCACCCATGGCATTTCCCGCCAGCGGGTGATCGCGGCCCTGATCGTGCTGGGCCTGCTGGTGTTCTCCAAGTACTTCTATATGGCCAGCTTCACCAGCTACTTCACCTTCTACCTGATCGAGAAGTTCGGCCTGTCGGTGGCCAGCTCGCAGCTGCACCTGTTCCTGTTCCTCGGCGCGGTGGCGGCCGGCACCTTCTTCGGCGGGCCGATCGGTGACCGCATCGGGCGCAAGGCGGTGATCTGGTTCTCGATCCTGGGGGTGGCGCCGTTCACCCTGGCGCTGCCCTATGCCGACCTGTTCTGGACCACCGTGCTCAGCGTGGTGATCGGCTTCATCCTGGCCTCGGCGTTTTCGGCGATCGTGGTGTATGCCCAGGAGCTGGTGCCGGGGAGTGTGGGGATGATTGCCGGGATCTTCTTCGGGCTGATGTTCGGCTTTGGCGGGATTGGCGCGGCGCTGCTGGGGTACCTGGCGGATTTGCGTGGTATCGAGTACGTGTATGGGCTGTGCTCGTTCTTGCCGTTGTTCGGGCTGTTGGCGGTGTTTTTGCCCAATACTGGCAAGCGCTGAAGAGGTTGGGGCTGCGTTGCAGCCCTTTCGCGACACAAGGCCGCTCCTACAGATAAGCGCGCGGCCCTGTAGGAGCGGCCTTGTGTCGCGAAAGGGCCGCAAAGCGGCCCCAACAATTGACGATCCAACCAGCCTTGGCCTAGAGTGCCGCCTCTTTTCCCCCCACCTGCGTAGTATCCAAGCAATGCGCCGTACCCAAAGCCTCCCCCATGCCCGCCAGCCTGCCCTCCAGGCCATGCGTCGCGCGTGGCCGAGCGACACGGTGCTCAAGCGTCGGCGCAGCGTGCTGTTTGCCTTCACCTTCTCGCCACACCTTGCCCTGAACTGACCGCGCCCCTGCGCCATCCGCCGTCCCGGCGTGCGCGTGGGCGCCTGTATTTGCGCGTCTTTTCGGTTTTTGCTTGGAGTGGTACATGAACATGCGTTTGCTGGCGGGCCTTCTGTTCGCCGTTTCGGTGGTTGGCTTCAGCCTGGGGGCCAGCCTGCCGCTGGTGTCGTTGCGCCTGCACGAAGCCGGTGCCGGCACCCTGGAAATCGGCATCATCTCAGCCATTCCCGCTGCCGGCATGATGCTCTCGGCATTCATGGTCGACAGCTGCTGCCGCCTGCTCACCCGGCGCACCATCTACCTGCTGTGCTTCAGCCTGTGCACGGTCAGCATCGCCCTGCTGGAATCGGCATTCGATTCGCTGTGGCTGCTGGCCGTGCTGCGCCTGGGGCTGGGCATCGGCATGGGCATCGCCATCATCCTCGGCGAGTCCTGGGTCAACGAACTGTGCCCCGACCACAACCGCGGCAAGATCATGGCGCTGTACGCCACCAGCTTCACCGGCTTCCAGGTGCTGGGCCCGGCGCTGCTGGCGCTGCTCGGCGCCGACAGCCCGTGGATCACCGGGGTGGTGACGGTGTGCTACGGCCTGGCCTTGCTGTGCATCCTGTTCACGGTGCCAAACGATCACGTCGAGCATGGCGATGAAGGCGAGAAGAGCTTCGGCCTGGCCGGGTTCTTCCGGGTGGCGCCGGCGCTGTGCGTGGCGGTGCTGTTTTTCTCGTTCTTCGATGCGGTGGTGCTGTCGCTGCTGCCGGTGTATGCCACCAGCCATGGCTTTGCCGTGGGTGTGGCGGCGCTGATGGTGACCGTGGTGTTCGCCGGTGACATGGTCTTCCAGCTGCCCCTGGGCTGGCTGGCCGACCGGGTCGAGCGCACCGGGCTGCACCTGGTGTGCGGGCTGGTGGCGATGGCGATCGGCATCGCCTTGCCCTGGCTGCTGGACATGACCTGGCTGCTGTGGCCGTTGCTGGTGGTGCTGGGCGCGGTGGCGGGGGGCATCTATACCCTGGCGCTGGTGTTGATCGGGCAGCGCTTCAAGGGCCAGGACCTGGTCACGGCCAATGCCAGCGTCGGCCTGCTGTGGGGTGTCGGCAGCCTGATCGGGCCGCTGCTCAGCGGCGCGGCGATGGATGTGGCGCCACACGGGCTGCCGATGGCGCTGGCGATCATGGCCGGGCTGTTCGTGTGCTTTGCCCGGCAGTCGTACCGCCGGGCGGGCAGGCTGCGCGCCGTGACGGACTGAAGCGGTAGCCACTTTCTTCAGCTTCGGGGCAATGGCGCAGGATTGTTGCGAGCAACGGCACTCTTCTGTTGGCCACAAGCCGCGTAGAATCCACCGCCTGATCGAAATGTAAAGAGGAACATTCGATGAGGCGTTTCTGCCTTGCCCGTTTTTACCTGGGTGTCATGACCCTGATGCTGGCATTGGCCAGCCCGGCCTGGTCGGCACCCGCCACCCCGGTGTCCACCCTGGCCGCAGCCGAACTGCCGATGCTGGAGGAGGATGCCAGCTACGCGCAGCTCAACGACCGGCTCGACCAGATTCGCCAGGGCGTGACCAGCAATGCCAACGACGACCTGTTGTCGCAGTTGCGCCTGGGCGCCATGCAGGTCCAGCGCCAGGCAGATGCCTTGAGCACTTTGCGTGCCGCCGATGTGCAGAAGCTCGACGACAAGCTCAAGGTCATCGGCCCGCCGCAACCGGACGAGGCGCAGAGCCTGACCTTGCAGCGCAAGGAGCTCGAAGCCGAGAAGAAAGCGCTGCTCGCCGAGCAGGAGCAGGCCGCCAAGCTGACCCAGTCGGCCCGCGACCTGTCCACGCAGATCGTCAACCTGCGCCGCAGCCAGTTCAACTCCCAGGTCACCAGCCGCGCCACCAGCCCGCTGACCCCGGCCTTCTGGAAGTCGTTGATCCGCCCCACCGACGATGACGTCATGCGCCTGCGCGACCTGCGCGGCGAGGCCGCCGCCGCCGTGGCCAGCGCCTTGAGCCCCGAGCACCGCTGGTTCTTCATCACCAGCCTGGTGGCGGCGATTTTGGTCTGGACCCTGGTGCGCCGCGTGCTCGAACGCCTGCTCGCCGACGCCATGGTGCGCTGGCTGCCTGAAGGCCGCCTGCGCCGCAGCGCGCTGGCGCTGAGCGTGAGCCTGGCCACCCTGGGCACCATCGCCGGCTCCGTGTCGTTGTTGCGCTGGGGCCTGGAAAGCAGCTCCGAGCTGGGCTCCGATGTCGCCAGCCTGACCAACCACATCCTTGCCCTGGTGGTGTTCAGCGCCTTCATCTCGGGCCTGGGCCGCGCCATGTTGATGCTGCAGCGCCCGTCGTGGCGCCTGCCGCCGATCGCCGACGAAGTGGCCAGCGCCCTTGGCTGGTTCCCCAAGATACTGGCCCTGGCGCTGATGGTGATGTTGACCATGGAGCGCATCAACAGCGTGATCGGCACCAGCCTTGCGCTGACCGTGGCCACCAACGGCCTGACCGCGCTGGTGGTGGTGGTGATCTTTTCGGCGGCGCTGGTGCGCTACCGCCGCACCCGGCGCATCCACCAACTGGAGCGCGCCACCGGCCTGGCCGGGTTGCTGCCGTTCGTGCTGGTGGTGTGGGTCGCGCTGATCACCCTGGCCTTGCTGGCCGGCTACCTGACCCTGGCGTATTTCCTCGCGGCCAAGCTGTTGTGGATCAGCGTGGTGGCCACCTGCGCCTACCTGTTGACCACCTTCCTCGGCGACCTGTGCGAGACGTTGCTGTCGCCCCGCCAGCCTGGCGGCCTGGCGCTGGCCTCGACCTTGGGCCTGGCACCGCGCCATCAGGCGCAGGCCAGCACCATCCTCAGTGGCATCGCCCGCACCGTGCTGTTGCTGCTGGCCCTGCTGCTGGCGCTGATGCCTTCGGGCACCAGCCCCAGCGAGCTGTTGCTGAGCCTGGGCGATTGGGACGGCACCGGTGGCAAGCTGCTCGGCAACCTGAACATCGTGCCTCAGGACATCCTGCTGGCCATGGCGATCTTCTTCGGCGGCCTGTTCGCCATTCGCGTGATCAAGCGCTGGCTGAGCGAACGCCTGCTGCCCGATACCGACATGGACGCCGGCATGCGCGCCTCGCTGGTGACCCTGGTGGGTTACCTGGGCTTCCTGTTCCTGGCCATGCTGGTGATGTCGACCCTGCACATCAACCTCACCAGCCTGACCTGGGTGGTCAGTGCGTTGTCGGTGGGTATCGGTTTCGGCTTGCAGCAGATCGTGCAGAACTTCATTTCCGGCCTGATCCTGCTCACCGAGCGCCCGGTGAAGGTGGGCGACTGGGTGAGCCTGGCCGGCGTCGAGGGCGACATCCGCCGGATCAACGTGCGCGCCACCGAGATCCAGATGTCCGACCGCTCCACGGTGATCGTGCCCAACTCGCAGTTCATCTCGCAGAACGTGCGCAACGTGACCATGGGCAATGCCCTGGGCGTGGTCGGCATTACCCTGACCCTGCCCCTGGAGACCGATGCCAACCGCGTGCGCGAGGTGTTGCTCAAGGCGTACCACGAGCACGAGGCGGTGCTCGATGCGCCATCGCCGTCGGTCACCTTCAAGGACCTGACCAGCAATGGCATGGTGATAGGGGTGAGTGGTTACGTGGCGTCGCCGCGGCAGGTGTCGGGGGCGCGCAGCGACTTGCTGTTCACCATCCTCGGGCAGTTGCGCGACGAGGGCATTGCCTTGTCTTCGCCGCAGAGCATGGTGCTGGTGCAGGAAGGGGCGCGGCCGGCTGACGAGACGGCGTGATGTTCATCGCCGGCAAGCCGGCTCCCACAGGTATGCCACAGCGCCCAAGGCATGTGGTACCCCTGTGGGAGCCGGCTTGCCGGCGATAGGCTCGCTGCGGTCGTCAGCCCAGGCAGCGCGTCACATGCTTCACCGACAGATACCCCGACAACCCCCAAGGCCCAAGTTCACGCCCGATCCCGCTGCCCTTGGTGCCGCCCCAGGACGTTTCGACGAACACCGCCTGCACCGAGTTGATCCACACATGGCCCACTTCCAGCGCATCGGCCACGCGCTCGGCGCGTGCCAGGTCTGCCGAGCAGACGGTGGCCACCAGGCCGAAGCGGCTGTCGTTGGCCTCGGCAATCGCCTGCTCTTCGCTGGCGAAGCGCCGTGCGCACAGCACCGGGCCGAAGATTTCCTCGCTCCACAGGCGACTTTGCTTGGGTACGTCGGCATATAGCGTGGGGCTGACGAACCAGCCATCACAGTCCAGCGCCTTGCCGCCGGCCAGGCACTGCAGGCCTTCTTCGCGGGCGGTGGCGAAGTAGCTGGCCACCTTCAGCCATTGCGCCTGGCTGGTCAGCGGCCCCATGTCCACTTCTTCGCTCAGCGGGTTGCCCACGCGCAGTTTTTCCATTGCCTGTTGCAGGCGCGGCAGCAGGGCATCGGCGATGCCGTCCTGCACCAGCAGGCGCGAGGTGGCCGAGCACATCTGCCCGGCGTTCCAGGTGATGCCGGCGACGATCCATTCCACCGCCTGGTCGACGTCGCAGTCATCGAACACCACGATCGCCGACTTGCCGCCCAGCTCAAGGGTCACCGGCCGGCACTGCGCCGAAGCGCTGCGCATCACCTGGCTGCCGACACTGTTGCTGCCGGTGAACGACAGCTTGTCCAGGCCGTTGTGGCTGCTCAGGGCGGCGCCGGTTTCGGCCTTGCCGTTGACGATGTTCAGCACGCCGGCCGGCAGGCCCAGGGTATCGGCGATCTGGCCGTAGGCCTGCTCGATCAGCGGGGTGACTTCCGAGGGCTTGAGCACCACGGTGCAGCCTGCGGCCAGGGCCGGGGCGAGCTTCCAGGCGCTGGTCACCAGGGGGAAGTTCCACGGCACGATCAGGCCGACCACGCCCACCGGCTCCAGGCGCGTGCGGGCGGTGAAGCCGGGGGCGGCCAGGGGCACCTCGCGATTCTTTTCCGGCAACTGCTCGGCCAGTTGCGCGTAGTAGGCGAAGGTGGCAATGGCGTCGTCCAGGTCGATTTCAGCCTCGTGGCGCGGCTTGCCGTTGTTGCGCATCTGCAAGGCGATCAGCGCTTCGCGGCGTTGGCCGAGCTGCTCGGCAAAGCCACGCAGAAACGCCGCGCGGGTGCCGGCGCTGAGGGCTTTCCAGGAGGGCAGGGCATCGCGGGCTGCGGCAACGGCCTGGTCCACCTGGGCGACGCTGGCGGCCATCATTTCGGCAAACGGCACGCCCAGGGCCGGGTCATGCACGGTGATGCAGTCGCTGCCCTGGCCTTCGACCCAGCGGCCAGCGATGTAGTGGGAAGTGGTCATGGTCAGATTCCAGTCAGGCCATTTCGGCAGTGGTCACGGGCATGTGCCGGGTGCTTTTGCTGCGCACCCAGCGCGGGCCATTGGGGCCGTACACGCCAGCAGGTTCAGGGAACAGGTTGAGCAGCAGCAGGTACAGCACGCAGGCGATGCCCAGGGTGACCGGCAGGCTCAGGTCGATGCCGCCGGCCAGGTCGCCCAATGGGCCGACGAACTGCCCCGGCAGGTTGACGAAGCACAGGCCGACCGCCGCGCTGGGGATCCACGCCCCCATGCCGCGCCAGTTCCAGCCATGCAGGAACCAGTAGTGGCCGCCGCGCTGGCCGCGGGTGAATACCTGCAGGTCGTCGGCGTGGTAGAAGCCGCGGCGGGTGATCAGGCCGAGGATCATGATCACCATCCACGGGCTGGTGCAGGTGATGATCAGCACGGCGAAGGTCGACACGCTCTGCACCAGGTTGAAGGTGAAGCGGCCGACGAAGATGAAACCGATGGCCAGCACACCGATCAGCAAGGTGGCGCCGGCGCGGCTGAGCAGGCGCGGGAACACGCTGGACATGTCCAGGCCGGTGCCGTACAGCGCGGTGGTGCCGGTGGACATGCCGCCGATCACCGCAATCAGGCACACCGGCAGGAAGAACCAGCTCGGCGCCACGGCCAGCAGGCCGCCGACGTAGTTGTTGGCGGCGATGTAGTCCGGAGCCTGGCTGGCCACCAGGGTGGCGGTGCACAGGCCGAACAGGAACGGGATCAGCGTGGCGCCCTGGGCGGCGATCACCGCCAGCATGATGCGCGCCTTGGGGGTCTGGCGCGGGATGTAGCGCGACCAGTCGCCAAGGAAGGCGCCGAACGACACCGGGTTGCTCATGGCCAGGATCGCTGCGCCGACGAAAGCGGCCCAGAAACCGGCCTGGCCGAGGTTGACGGTACCGGCGTAGCCGGCGTCGAACGGCCCGGCGAAGGCGACGATACCCAATAGGAACAGCAGGCTCGATGCCCACACGGCGATCTTGTTGACCCACAGCATGAAGCGGAAGCCAAAGATGCACACCACCAGCACCAGCACGGCGAACAGGCCGTAGGCCAGGCCCAGGGTCAGGTCGCTTTCCGGCAGCCCGGCCAGGCGCTTGGCGCCCCCGACCAGGGCATCGCCAGAGCTCCACACCGACAGCGAAAAGAACGCCACGGCAGTCAGCAGCGACAGGAACGAGCCGACGATGCGCCCGTGCACGCCGAAGTGGGCGCCGGACGACACGGCGTTGTTGGTGCCGTTGAGCGCCCCGAACAGGCCCATGGGCGCAAGGATCAGCGCGCCCACGCCGACCCCGAGCAGGATCGCCCAGACCCCGGCCTGGAACGACAGCCCGAACAAGACCGGGAAGCTCCCCAGCACGGCGGTGGCGAAGGTGTTGGCGCCGCCGAAGATCAGGCGGAACAGGTCAAGCGGGGAGGCGTCGCGTTGATCGTCGGGGATCTGTTCGACGCCATTGGTCTCGATACCGGTCGAGTGGCTCATGGTGATGCTCCAGCGCGTTAGTTGTAGGCCGGTGCGGTGCACGGGCCCTATTGTGGGTGCGTTGGCAGGGCGGCAAGGCCGCGTAGAAGAGGGATCAGGCGGCGCTGACCACCGACAGGTGCTCGTGGCACGCCAGCCAGCGTTCGCCCTGGCGGCGGAAGACGATGGTCTCGCGTTCGTCGAGTTGGTGTTCCTCGCCGGCGATACGGATGTGCGTGGCCACATCGTGCATGAAGATCGCCACCTCGCCCTGCAGGCTCACCTGCACGTTGCTCGACCTGCAGCCGAGCACGGCAAAGCCCTCGGCTTGCCATTGGGCCCAGAGGTCTTCATAGGCACGGCGCGACAGCAGCGGTTGCGCCAGGGTGTGGAAGAGGAAGGTGGCGTCTTCGCTGAAACAGGCGAAGTAGCGGGCGGTGTCGTTGCTGGCGAAGGCGGCGACGAGGTCGGCGGCAGCCTGCCGTACCTGGAGTGTCTGGTCCACGGGAGTGGCCTCACGGTTATTGTGATTGTGGTGAAGCGATTCTGGTGGGGAGTGCCAGGGGGAAAAATCGCTGGGGGGAAATAATTAGTTCAGGATTTTCTGAACCAATTTCCCATGATTCTTTACCCCTTTAACTGCGGTGGCATAAGGTGCAGCGCAGGCGAACGCGGTCTTAACATGCAGGACCGATCGCAACCAGGCTTCTTAATTTTTCAGGGAATGCAGGCTATGAGCAGTTACGAGCCGCCATTGACGGTAACGCCTTCTATGTTGGCGCTGGTCGCCGAAATTAGTGAGCATGTCGGGCAGTTGACGGCCTATCGTGAAGATTCGCTTACACCTCAACTACGTCGTGGCAACCGCATACGGACCATTCAGGCATCGCTTGCAATTGAGAACAACACGCTTAGCGTAGAGCAGGTGACTGCGCTATTGGAGGGTAAGCGGGTATTGGGCTTGCCGCGCGAGATACAGGAAGTACGCAATGCATTCTCTGCCTACGATGCAATGCCTACTTGGCATCCGAACCGTCAAACCGATTTGCTGACCGCTCACAATCTGTTGATGCAGGGTTTGATCGATGATGCCGGCCACTTCCGTCGAAGTGGCGTGGGTATCTATCGTGGGGCGCGTCTGCTGCACATGGCGCCCCCTGCCAGCCGGGTATCAACACTGGTGCAAGAACTTCTGGGATGGTTAGGCCGGAGCGCATGGCACCCATTGATCGTTAGCTGCGTTTTCCATTACGAATTCGAATTCATTCACCCATTCGCAGATGGCAACGGCAGGATGGGCCGTCTGTGGCAGACACTGCTGCTTAGCCACTGGCGGCCTGTCATGGCGTTCCTGCCTGTGGAAAGCGTTATTCGCGAGCAGCAGGATGCCTATTACGCGGCTCTAGCCGCAGCTGATCAAGCCGCTGAGGCAACGCCATTTGTAGAGTTCATGTTGGGTGCACTCTTGCAGGCATTGGTCGAAGCCGTAACGACCGATCAAGTAACCGATCAAGTAACCGACCAAGTATCGAAGCTCCTGACTATTCTGCCCCCTGGGATGGCCTTGAGATCCAGTGAGCTGATGCAGCGCTTGGGGCTTTCCCATCGCCCCACCTTCAGCAAAACCTATCTGAAACCTGCTCTGGCTGCTGGGCTGATCGAGATGACTGAGCCCGCGTCTCCTCGTAGCCCGACCCAACGGTATCGGCGGGTGCTTGGCTAAGGCATCGAGGTGAGCAGTGGCCCATTTTGCCGGTCAGTGCCCGCTACCTGACACGCTGGTGGGTGACCCTGGAGCCAGCTTGAAGAGCGTGTGCTTCCAGTGGGGGCCCTTTCACGGGGCAAGCCCGCTCCCATAGTTACCCTGCCGAGCTGGGGCGCAGTGCAAGGCCTGTGGGAGCGGGCTTGCCCCGCGAAGGGGCCGCCACCGCCCTCAAAGCCTCAAAAATTATTTTTGATTGGTATCAAACGTTTTTCCGGGCTTCTATCCCGCGCCGACCGAGTGGCGTCATCGCTCGCTGCAATTGCCAGCGAAACGGCTAATTCCCGTGGATCGACCATACTCACTCTTCATTCGCTGCCAGGAGCCCGACATGTCCAAGACGTCCAGGAACAAAGGCCACACTGCCCCCGCGGAAAAGCTCACGGGCAAGGCTTATGAAAAAGACCTGAAGAACCTGCATGTCGAACTGGTGAAACTGCAGGAATGGGTGGTCGCCAAGGGCCTTAAGGTGTGCATCCTGTTCGAGGGGCGCGACGGTGCGGGCAAGGGCGGCACCATCAAGGCCATCACCGAGCGCGTCAGCCCGCGGGTGTTCCGCGTGGTGGCGCTGCCGGCGCCGACCGAGCGGGAAAAGACCCAGATGTACGCCCAGCGCTACCTCAACCACCTGCCGGCCGCCGGCGAGGTGGTGATCTTCGACCGCAGCTGGTACAACCGCGCCGGGGTCGAGCGGGTCATGGGCTTTTGCACCGAAGAGCAGGCCGACAAGTTTCTGGCCGTGGTGCCGCTGCTGGAAAAACTGATGGTCGAGTCGGGGATCATCCTCATCAAGTACTGGCTGGAAGTCAGCCCCGAGGAGCAGACCCGCCGCCTGCAGGACCGTATCAATGACGGGCGCAAGCTGTGGAAGCTGTCGCCCATGGACCTCAAGTCGTACAGCCGCTGGGACGATTACACCCGCGCCCGTGACGCGATGTTCGCCGCCTCCGATTCCTCCTGGGCGCCCTGGTTCATGGCCCATTCCGATGACAAGCGGCGCGCCCGGCTGAACATCATCAGCCACCTGCTGACACGCGTGCCCTACAAGGACATCACCCGCGAGCAGGTGGTCAAGCTGCCCAAGCGCGGCAAGATCGGCAAGTACAAGTCGGTGCCCTATCCCTTCAAAGTGATCGAAGAGCGCTTCTGATTCCCACCTGATGCTCCAGGGGGGCTGATCGATGCCGCACGATGGCAGCCTGCTACAGGCGACAGTCGTTTTCCTGTTGGCCGTGGTGCTTCTGGTACCGCTGGCGCAACGCTTGAAAATGGGCGCAGTGCCCGGCTACCTGCTGGCCGGCATTCTGATTGGGCCTTCGGTCCTTGGCTTGCTGGGCAACCCGGACAACGTCGCCCGCCTCTCGGAAATGGGCGTGGTCATGCTGTTGTTCGTGATCGGCCTGGAGCTCTCGCCCCGCCGCTTGTGGACCATGCGCCGGGCGTTGTTCGGCATCGGCTCGCTGCAGGTGGGGCTGACGGCCGTGGTGCTGGGCGCGCTGGCGTACTGGCTGTTCGGCCAGTCGAAGGCGGCGGCGATCGTGCTGGGCGTGGGCCTGGCGCTGTCGTCCACCGCCTTCGGCCTGCAAGTGCTGGCCGAGCGCAAGGACTTGGGCAAGCCGCACGGCCGACTGGCCGTGGCCATCCTGCTGTTCCAGGACATCGCCGCGATCCCGCTGATTGCCGTGGTGCCGCTGCTCGGCGGTGGCGCCAGCGTGGCCGACGAACGCAACTGGCCGATGCTGGCGGTTGCCGCTGGCATTGGCGTGGTGATCATCACGGGCCGCTACCTGCTGACGCCAGTGTTCAAATGGACCGTCGGCTCCGGGCTGCCCGAGCTGTCCACTGCCACTGCATTGCTGGTGGTGCTGGGCACCGCCTGGGTGATGGAGCATGTCGGGGTGTCCATGGCCCTGGGCGCCTTCCTGGCCGGCGTGCTGATGGCCGAATCGCCTTTTCGCCATGAGCTGGAAACCCAGATCGAACCGCTCAAGGGCTTGCTGCTGGGGCTGTTCTTCGTCGGCGTGGGCATGAGCGCCGACCTGCGCCTGCTGTTCTCCATGCCCCTGGCGGTGCTCGGGCTGACCCTGCTGCTGGTCAGCGTGAAGATGCCGCTGTTGTTCGCCCTGGGGCGCTCTGCCGGCGGGCTGAACCGGCCGCAGGCGCTGTGCCTGGGCGTGGTGCTGGCATCGGGCGGTGAATTCGCCTTCGTGGTGTTCAAGCTGGCGCTCGATCATCAGGTGCTGACGCGGCAGGTGCACGACCTGCTGGTGCTCGCCATCACCCTGTCGATGGCCGTGGTGCCGGTGGTGATGCTGGCCCTGGCGCGTCAATTGCGGGACGGCCCTGACCCCCAGGGTGCACCCGGAACGGGCGAATGAATGGCGCCACATGGCGCCCTGTATGTCTGGAGATTCAACCATGCAACAAGGATTCAAGCTGGACAGCGCGCTGTCGCGGGGCCTGCTCGATGTGCTGATCAAGGCTGGGTTGGTTGCCACGTTGGTGATCTTCTCCTTCCAGGTGTTCCAGCCATTTCTCGAGCTGATGCTGTGGGCGGTGATCCTGGCGGTCACGCTGTACCCCTTGCAGCAGCGCATCAAGAACGGCACCGGGCTCAAGGACGGTTACGCGGCGACCCTGGTAGTGCTGCTGGTGCTGGTGGTGCTGCTGGTGCCGATCTACCTGGTGGTGGTGTCCATCGGCGAATCGGTGGACAGCCTGGTGACCCTGCTCAAGAGCGGCGCCTGGAGCGTGCCGACGCCGCCCGACTCGGTGGCCAGCTGGCCGTTGATCGGGCCGAAGCTGCATGCCTTCTGGCTGTCGGCCTCGCAGAGCCTGGCGCCGATCATGAACAACCTGATGCCCTATCTGAAGGGCGCGGGGCTGACGGTGCTCGGCGCTGCAGCCAGCGCGGGCGCAGCCTTTTTGCTGTTCATCGGGGCGATCATCATCTCCGGGGTGATCATGGCCTTCGGCGCCCGTGGCGAGATCGCCTCGCAACGCATTGCCATGCGCGTTTCCGGTGAGGAGCGCGGCAAGCCGCTGGCCAAGTTGTGCACCGCGACCATTCGCGCGGTGGCCCAGGGGGTAATCGGCATCGCCTTCATCCAGATGCTGCTGATCGGCGTCGGCTTCGTGGTCAAGGGCGTGCCCGGGGCCGGGATGCTGGCCATCGCCGTGCTCATGCTGGGGATTGCCCAGGCGCCGGCGACCTTGGTCACGCTGCCGGTGATCCTGTATGTGTTTCATGCCGAAGGCTTCACCGCCGCGACCATCTTCTTCGCCATCTACACCTTCGTCGCCGGCCTTGCCGACAACGTGCTCAAGCCGATGCTGCTGGGGCGCGGGGTGGATGTGCCGATGCCGGTGGTGCTGATCGGGGCGTTGGGCGGCATGGTGGTCAAGGGCATCATCGGCCTGTTCATCGGCCCGGTGATTCTCGGCGTGACCTACGTGCTGTTCTGGCAGTGGGTGGCGCTGCAGGTACCGGAAACCCCAGCCGAGCCGGGCGCGTGAGGCATCGCGGCACCTGGCCTGCTGCGTGCCATGCCGTCAGCCTGTTCGCCCTGCTGGCCGGCTGCACCCAGGTCGGCCCGGATTTCCAGCCGCCGCAGGACCCTTGGCTGGCGAGCTGGAACACGCCACTGCTGGACCAGGCCGGGCGGCCCGCCGCGGCGCCAGACCTGCAGCAGTGGTGGGCGGTGTTCGCCGACCCTACCCTGGATGCACTGATCGCCGAAGCCGACGCCCACAACAGCAACCTGCGGGTTGCCGGCCTGCGCATCGCCGAGGCCCGCGCGCAGCTGGCCATCGTGCAGACCGGGCGTTATCCACAGCTGCAGCAGCTGCGTGCGCAAAGCCTGTACCTCAAGCAGAACCAGTCGGGTACCGCCAGCGCCCGCGACTCGGTGTTCTGGCAGTCCAGCGCGGGCTTCGACATCGGCTGGGAAATCGACTTCTGGGGGCGCTTCAGCCGCGCCATCGAGAGCGCCGACGCGGCCTACTTCGCCTCCCAGGCCAACTACGCCGATGCCATGGTGCTGCTGCGTGCCCAGGTGGCCGATACCTACTTCGCCGTGCGCACCACCGAAGCGCGCCTGGCGATTGCCGTGGAGAACGCCAGGCGCCAGGCGCGTAGCCTGGAAATCACCGAACGGCTGTTCCGCCACGGCGAGAACGACGAGCTGGACTGGCAGCAGGCGCGCACCCAGTACCTGGCCACCCAGGCCACCATCCCCGAGTTCGAGAACCAGCTCAATGCCCTGCATAACGTGCTCTGCTCGCTGCTCGGCCGCCCGCCTGGGCCGCTGCCGGAGCTGCAGGCGCGGCACGGCCAGTTGCCGCTGCCCGACCGCGCCGTGCTGCAGGACGTACCCGCCAACCTGCTGCTGCGCCGCCCGGATGTGCGCGCCGCCGAGCAGGCAGTGGCGGCGCAGTCGGCCCTGGTCGGGGTCGCCGAAGCGGACCTTTATCCACAGATCAGCCTGCTCGGCAGCATCGGCTGGAGCTTCGCCTCGGCCAGCCACCTGCCCAACAGCTTCGACGTGGCGGCCGGGCCGAGCCTGATCTGGAACCCGTTCGACTACGGCCGGCGCAAGAACGCCGTGCGCGTGGAGGATGCGCGCCTGCAGCAACTGCTCGAGCTGTACCACCAGGGCGTGCGCGAAGCGGCGCGCGAGGCCGACGATGCCGCCAGCGGCCTGGTGCGCTCGCTGCAGAGTGCAACCATCCGCCAGGATGCTTCGCAGGCGGCGCAGCGCTCGTTGAACCTGGCCAGCTCGCAATACCGCGAAGGCTTCGCCGACTTCCAGCGCGTGCTCGATGCCCAGCAACTGTTGCTGCAGCAGCAGGATGGCTACCTGGTCAGCCGCGGCAATGCGGTGAGCAGCCTGGTGAATTTGTACAAGGCGCTGGGCGGCGGCTGGGATACCCGCCACGCGCCCATCGACCCCGCAACGCGTCAGCAGATGCAACAACGTACCGACTGGGGCGATCTGCTCGACGCCCCTGAACAGGGTGGAAGCCAATGAGCGACAACAAGCAAACGCCCCCCGCACACGCCCCAGCCCCGGACCGCGGCATGCGCTGGGTGCTGTTGGTCATCGTCGTGAGCCTGGTCTGGTACCTGCTCGCCGACCGCTTCACACCCTATACCCAGCAGGCCCGCCTGCAGGCCTACGTGGTGCCGGTGGCGGCCGAGGTCGCCGGGGCGGTCACGCGCGTGGCGGTGGGCAACAACCAGGAGGTGCAGCGCGGCGACGTGTTGTTCGAACTGGACCAGGAGCAGTACCGTATCGCCCTGGCGCGCGCCGAGGCCGACCTCGATACCGTGCGCCGGCAGATCGGTGCCAACACCGCCGGCATCGATTCGGCCCAGGCGGCGCTGCTGGCGGCCCAGGCCAACGAGCGCAAGGCGCGCCAGGATGCCGAGCGGCTCAAGCGGCTGATCGAGGAAGACCCGGGCACGGTGTCGGTGCGCCGCCTGGAAGGCGCCCAGGCCACCCGCGACCAGGCCATCAGCAAGGTGGCATCGGCCCGCGCCGAAGTGGCCCGGGCGCGTGAACAGCAAGGCGGTGGCGAGGCCGACAACGCACAGCTGCGCAGCGCGGCGGCCACTGTCGAAAAGGCCCGGCTGGACCTTGCCCGCACCGTGGTGCGTGCTGAAGCCAACGGGCTGATCACCGACCTGCGTACCGACGTCGGCCACTACGTGGGCGCCGGCACGCCGATGATGACCCTGATCGCCATCCATGACGTGTGGATCAGTGCCGACATGACCGAGAACAACCTGGGCCGGCTGCGCCCGGGGGTGCCGGTGCTGGTGGTGCTCGATTCGATGCCGGGCCAAGTGCTGAAAGGGCGGGTGCGCAGCATCGGCTATGGCGTGAGCGTCGGCCAGAGCACGCCACCGGGCAGCTTGCCGACGGTGCAGAACAGCCGCGAGTGGTTGCGCTCGGCGCAGCGCTTCCCGGTGATCGTCGAACTCGACCGCGAGCAGTTGCAGGACCGCTCCGGCCTGCGCGTGGGCGGCCAGGCAGAAATCATGGCATTGCCCGGCGAGGGCAACCCGCTGAACCTGCTGGGCCGGCTGTTCATGTGGCTGATGAGCTGGCTGGCCTATGCCTATTGAGCTGCGCCGCCTGCGAGCGCTGCGCCTGGCCTGGGGCGTGGCGCTGTGCCTGGCGGCGAGCTTCGGCCTGGGGTTGCCGATGCCGATCCTGGCGCCGGTGTTCGCGCTGTTGCTGCTGGCCATGCGCAGCCAGCCGCTGCCCTTGCGCGCTGCACCGCTGCTGGCCGTACTGGTGCTGCTCGCTTGCGGCAGCGGCCTGTTGCTGATTCCGCTGCTGCGCCACGCGCCGGTGAGTGGGGTGCTGCTGGTCGGCGTCGGCGTGTTCCTGGTGCTGCGCTATGCGCTCAAGGGGGGCAATGGCCTGCTGGCCAACCTGCTGGTGATCGGCCTGACCATGATCGCTGCAGCCGGCACCGGCGATTTCACCCTGGCTTTGTCGGTGGTCGAGGCGTTGGCCAAGGGCATGTTGCTGGCGGTACTCGGGAGCGCAGTTGCCCACGTGCTGTTTCCCGAGCCCCGCGATGCGCCTGCACAGCCGTCGCCGCCGTCGCTTGCCAGCGCGGATGTGAGCTGGGTCGCCCTGCGCGCCACGCTGATCGTCATGCCGGCGTTTCTGCTGGCGCTGATTGCGCCTGACCCGTTCATGCCGCTGATCATGAAGTCGGTGAGCCTGGGCCAGCAGGCCGAGGAAACCCGCGCCCGCCACGCCAGCCGCGAGCTGATTGGCTCGACCTTGCTGGCCGGGGTGCTGGCGATACTGATGTGGGGGGCGTTGAGTGTGTTCGTGCACCTGTGGATGTTTTTCCTCTGGGTGCTGCTGTTCACCTTGTGGCAGGCGCGGCGGCTGTACCGGGTGGTGGCGACCCGGCATAGCCCGGGTTACTGGGTGAGTTGCCTGACGACGATGCTGATATTGCTGGGGCAATCGGTGCAGGACAGTGCGGGGGGGCAGGATGTGTACCGGGCCTTTGCCGTGCGCATGGCGTTGTTTCTTGCGGTGTCGGTGTATGCCAGTGCCATGGTGAGCTGGATCGATCGGCGCAGGGTGCGGGCTGTTTAGTTGCCCGTTCCGGCCCTATCGCCGGCAAGCCGGCTCCCACAGGTATAGCGCCTTGCTCACCTGTGGGAGCCGGCTTGCCGGCGATAGGGCCGGGACTGCCAACCTAGGGCTTCCAGTCCACCCCGGCCTCTTCCAGATAAGCATCCACAGCAGCCCCGACAGTGGGGTGGAACGCGGTCTCGCCCATGTGCTGAAACAACCCGAACCGCTTCATCTTGTCCTTCACCGGGTCTTTCATCTCGGCAAACTGCAGCTCCACCCCGCGTGCCTCCAGCGCCCGGTCCAGCTCGGCGAGCATGTCGGCGGAGGTGACGTCGATGCTGGTTACAGGCTCCGCCGCGATCACCAACCGTTGCACCGGGGTAGGGGACTCATCCACGGCGCCCAGCACCGTGTTCTGAAACTGCTCGGCATTGGCAAAGAACAGCGGCGCATCCCAGCGCAGCAGCACGAACCCCGGGATGCGCCGCGCCTGTGGATAACGTTGCACGTCATGGTAACCGCGGGTGCCGTCGACCCGCCCGAGCACGGCGTAATGCGGGCGCCAGCCGTCCCAGAGAAACTCGATCACCGAGATCGCCACGGCAATGCAGATGCCGGGGATGGCACCGAACACCGCAACCCCGACGAAGCAGGTGAACGACAGCCAGAATTCCCATTGCTGCATGCGGAAGATGCGCTTGAGGTCGGCAAACTCGAACAGCCCCAGCGCCGCGGCAATCACCACGGCGGCCAGTGCGCTGGTGGGCAGGTGCTGCATCAGGTTGGGTGCCACCAGCAGCAGCAGGGTGACCGCCAGCGCACCGATGATGCCGGTGAGCTGGGTTTTCGAGCCCGCCGCTTCCGCCACCGGTGTACGCGACGAACTGCTGCTGATGGGGATGCCCTGGAACAGGCCGGCAGCCAGGTTCGCCACGCCCAGGCCGAACATCTCCTGGTTCGGATCGACCGGGGTCTTCAGCCGCGCCGCGTAGGTGCGTGACAGCACGCTGGTGTCGGCGAACGACACCAGGGCCACGGCGATGCCGCCCAGCAGCACCTCCACCAGGTCGATGTCGGTCACCCAGGGCAAGACCAGGCTCGGCAGCCCCTGCGGCAGTTGGCCGAGCACTTTCACGCCGAGCTGGTCGAGCTTGAACAGGCTCACCGCCAACGTCGCCAGCACCACGGCGATCAGGATGCCTGGCAGGCGCTTGAACGGCTTGAGCAACAGGATCAGCGCGAGGCACCCGGCGCCAATGGCAAAACTCGGCCAGTGCCCTTTCCCAGCCAACAACGCCTGGGCCAGGTGCCAGAGGTCGCGAAGCGGCCCTTGGCTGTCGACGGAAAGGCCGAACAGCTTGGGCAGCTGGCTGATCAGCACGGTCAGGGCGATGCCATTCATGTAGCCATAGCGGATCGGTTTGGACAGCAATTCGGTGATGAAGCCCAGGCGCAGCAACCCGGCGATCACGCAGAAGGCGCCGGCCACCAGGGCCATCATGCTGGCGATGGCGATCGCTCGCTGCGGGTCGCTGGCCGCGTATTGCACCACCACGGCCAGGATCGGCGCAGCCAATGCCGAGTCCGGGCCGAGCACGAGGATGCGGCTGGGGCCGAACAGGGCGTAGGCCAGCAGCGGGATGATGGTGGCGTAGAGGCCATAGATGCCGGGAACCCCGGACGCTTCGGCGTAGGCGATGCCCACGGGCACCAGCATGGTGGTCAGCACAAGGCCTGCGGCGATGTCCTTGGGCAGCCAGGCCAGCTGGTAATGCATGAGGGTGGCCAGGCCGGGTAACCAGCGTTGCCAGTCGAAGCGGGGGCGGGGTGGGGTTTGAGGCATGGTCGAGGCTCCGGGAAGAGGCGCATCAACCGCGCTGGGCTCTTCCGAGAGTCAGCTTAGTGTACGGAGGGCGGAAACGGCGGCGCCCCCTTCGCCGGCAAGCCGGCTCCCACAGGTTGGTCACTGTTCTCGAGGACAGTGCCATTGCTGTGGAAGCCGGCTTGCCGGCGAAGGGGGCGCCGCGGGTGTTGCGTTATACGTTGAAGCGGAAGTGCATCACATCGCCGTCCTTGACGATGTAGTCCTTGCCTTCCAGGCGCCATTTGCCGGCTTCCTTGGCACCGCCTTCACCCTTGAACTGGATGAAGTCGTCATAGGCCACCACTTCGGCGCGGATGAAGCCTTTTTCGAAGTCGGTGTGGATCACACCAGCGGCCTGCGGCGCGGTAGCGCCGACGCGCACGGTCCAGGCACGCACTTCCTGCACGCCGGCAGTGAAGTAGGTCTGCAGGTTCAGCAGCTCGTAACCGGCGCGGATCACGCGGTTCAGGCCAGGCTCTTCCAGGCCCAGGGCCTCGAGGAACATGTCCTTTTCCTCGCCGTCGTCGAGCTCGGCGATTTCGGCTTCGATCTTGTTGCACACCGGCACCACCACCGCGCCTTCTTCCTCGGCGATGGCCTTGACCACGTCCAGGTGCGGGTTGTTGTCGAAGCCGTCTTCGGCAACGTTGGCGATGTACATCACAGGCTTGCTGGTCAGCAGGTGGAAGCCACGGATGACGGCCTTCTCGTCGTCAGCCATGTTCTTCATCAGGCTGCGCGCCGGCTTGCCTTCGGTGAAGTGCGGGATCAGTTTTTCCAGGATGGCCTTCTGCGCCAGGGCGTCCTTGTCGCCGCCCTTGGCGTTGCGGGCAACCTTCTGCAGTTGCTTCTCGCAGCTGTCGAGGTCGGCGAAGATCAGCTCCAGGTCGATGATCTCGATGTCGCGCTTGGGGTCGACGCTGTTGGAAACGTGAATCACGTTCTCGTCTTCGAAGCAGCGCACCACGTGGGCGATGGCGTCGGTCTCGCGGATGTTGGCGAGGAACTTGTTGCCCAGGCCTTCACCCTTCGAAGCACCGGCCACCAGGCCTGCGATGTCGACGAACTCCATGGTGGTCGGCAGGATGCGGTTGGGCTTGACGATTTCCGCCAGCGCCGCCAGGCGCGCGTCGGGCATCGGCACGATGCCGCTGTTCGGCTCGATGGTGCAGAAAGGGAAGTTCTCCGCCGCGATGCCAGACTTGGTCAGGGCGTTGAACAGGGTGGACTTGCCGACGTTGGGCAGGCCGACGATGCCGCAATTGAAACCCATGGGTATTCCCCTCTCTAGGAAATCAGGCCTTCTGGCTGTGCAGCTCGCGCATCGCCTTGGCGAAATCGCCGGCGAGCACATCCGGCAGCACGCCGAGGGCAAAATCGATGCTGGCGTCGAGCTTCTCCTGCTCGGCGCGCGGCGCGCGGCCCAGGACGAAGTTGGAGACCAGTTTGGCGTCGCCCGGGTGGCCAATGCCAAGCCGCAGGCGGTGGAAGTCGTTCTGGTTGCCGAGCTGCGCGATGATGTCGCGCAGGCCGTTGTGCCCACCATGGCCACCGCCGCGCTTGAGCTTGGCGACGCCTGGAGGCAGGTCGAGTTCGTCATGCGCCACCAGGATCGCTTCCGGCTTGATGCGGAAGAAATTGGCCAAGGCCGCCACGGACTGGCCGCTACGGTTCATGTAGGTGGTGGGGATGAGCAGACGAACGTCGTTGCCCTGATGGCTGAATTTAGCCGTCAGGCCGAAATACTTGCGGTCAGCGGTCAAGCAGACGCGCTGGGCGCTGGCAATGCGTTCAACGAAAAGAGCCCCTGCGTTATGCCGGGTCTGTTCGTATTCGGGGCCGGGGTTACCCAGGCCAACGATCAACTGGATGGCGGTCACGTCAGGGGCTCTTCCTTGGAGTTGGTGGGTTACAGGGCGCGCGGCACTGTAACCCGATCAACACCGGCGCGCGAGTGGATTACTCAGCGGCGCCTGCTTCAGCTTCTGGTGCAACGCGTGGAGCGTGAACGTTGGCAACAGCTTTGTCATCACCGTGGGCCAGAGCGACGAACTCTACGCCTTTCGGAGCTTTCAGGTCCGACAGGTGGATGATGGTGCCGATTTCAGCCTTGGCCAGGTCAACTTCGATGAACTCTGGCAGGTCTTTGGCTTCGCAGGAAACTTCGATCTCGGAAACGACGTGGGAGATCTCGCCGCCTTTCTTGACCGGCGCTTCTTCGCCGACGAAGTGAACCGGAACCTTGGCGGTCAGCTTCTGGCCAGCAACGACGCGAACGAAGTCGGCGTGCATGATGAAGCCTTTGGCCGGGTGGCGCTGCATGGCCTTGACCACGACGTTCTGCTTGGTGCCGTCGACGTTCAGTTCGATCACGTGGCTGAAGGCAGCTTCGTTTTCGAACAGCTTGGCGATTTCCTTGGCCACGATGGTCAGGGATTGGGCTTCTTTATCGCCACCGTATACAACGGCCGGGATGTTCAGCGAGTGACGCAGGCGGCGGCTCGCACCTTTCCCCAGGTCAGTACGCGCTTGGGCGTTCAGAGTGAAATCAGTCATTTTGTTTCTCCAAAATAGCCCCCCGAGGGCGTTTGCGACCAGCGCCAACGGGGATGGCAAAAAAGCCCCGCCCCAACGAATGCTGGGGCGGGGCGCTTCACATCAACACGGGTTCCGCTTAGCGGAACATCGCGCTGATCGATTCTTCGTTGCTGATGCGGCGTACCGCTTCAGCGACAACCGGTGCGATATCCAGCTGGCGGATACGGTCACAGGCTTGAGCAGCGGCGGACAGCGGAACGGTGTTGGTCACCACCAGCTCGTCCAGTACCGACTTCTCGATGTTCTCGATCGCGCGGCCCGACAGGACAGGGTGCGTGCAATAGGCGTAAACCTTGGCAGCGCCGTGTTCTTTCAGGGCCTTGGCCGCGTGGCACAGGGTGCCGGCGGTGTCGACCATGTCGTCTACCAGGATGCAAGTGCGCCCTTCGACGTCGCCGATGATGTGCATGACCTCGGAGTGGTTAGCCTTTTCACGGCGTTTGTCGATGATACCCAGATCGACACCCAGGGACTTGGCGACGGCACGTGCGCGCACGACACCACCGATGTCCGGGGAAACGATCATCAGGTTCTCGAAACGCTGGTCTTCGATATCGTCAACCAGTACGGGCGAGCCGTAGATGTTGTCGACGGGGATATCGAAGAAGCCTTGGATCTGGTCAGCGTGCAGATCGACGGTGAGTACACGGTCGATACCGACGACAGTGAGCATGTCAGCGACGACTTTGGCGCTGATGGCTACACGTGCCGAACGCGGACGGCGGTCCTGGCGGGCATATCCGAAGTAAGGAATCACGGCGGTGATTCGGGATGCTGAGGAGCGGCGGAAGGCATCGGCCATCACTACCAGTTCCATCAGGTTATCGTTGGTCGGGGCACAGGTCGGCTGAATAATGAAGACGTCTTTACCGCGGACATTTTCATTGATCTCAGTGCTGATCTCGCCGTCGGAGAATTTACCGACAGAGACGTCACCGAGAGGGATATGCAGCTGACGTACGACACGCCGAGCCAGATCGGGGTTAGCGTTCCCCGTAAAGACCATCATCTTGGACACGCGCAGTACCTGAAGGCTGAGGGTATACCTGGATGAGTATAAGGAAAATGGCAGGGGCGGCTGGATTCGAACCAACGCATGGCAGGATCAAAACCTGCTGCCTTACCGCTTGGCGACGCCCCTGTATCTGTTGCTGCGAGCGCTAGGCACTCGACTTCTTGACCAGACTTTGCAGCTTGCGATGCAACATCGAAACATTGCTTCCTTTCGCCACAAACCCTGTTTGGGTCACTGAAAGAAGGGCCAGAACTTTATCAGCTTCGGCTTTGCTTGGGAAGGCCCCAAACACACAACTTCCAGTTCCGGTAAGCCGAGCATCTGTGAATTTACCCAATGAATTCAACGCATTGCGAACTTCTGGGTAACTCTGCTCTACCACCGGTTGGCAGTCATTTCGACTGTTTCCCTCGGGAACGGGGCGCATCTTAAGGGGGAGGGAATCACGTGTCAACTGCGGATGTGAAAAAATTTCTACTGTGCTGACAGACACTTGCGGCACCAGCACGACATACCAGGGCTCGTGCGGGTCGACCGGGGTGAGTTGCTCGCCCACGCCCTGGGCGAAGGCGGCGTGGCCGCGCACGAATACCGGCACGTCGGCACCCAGCGTCAGGCCCAGCGCTGCCAGGCGATCTTCGTCCCAATCCAGTTGCCACAGGTGCGCCAGTGCCAGCAGGGTAGTGGCGGCATCCGAGCTGCCGCCGCCGATGCCGCCGCCCATGGGCAATACCTTGTTCAGCCAGATGTCGGCGCCCAAGCGCGTGCCGGACTGTTCCTGCAACTTGCGCGCGGCGCGCACGATCAGGTTGCTGTCGTGGGGCACCGCCGCGATTTCGGTGTGCAGGTGAATGACGCCATCGTCACGCACGGCGAAGGTCAGCTCGTCGCCGTGGTCGAGGAACTGGAACACGGTTTCCAGCTCGTGGTAGCCGTCGGGGCGGCGGCCGATGATGTGCAGCCACAGATTCAGCTTGGCCGGGGCGGGCAGGGTAAGTTCGTGCATGGCTCAGTGCCCCAGCTGGCGAGGTTGCCAGTCCTTGACCACCAGGGTCACGTCCAGGTCCTTGCCGTGCAGCTTCAGGCGCTCGGGCAGCCAGTAGCCGTTCTGCTCGGTGTAGCTCAGGTACTGCACCTGCCAGCCATCCTGCTCGAGGCTGGCCAGGCGGCTGTCGCCGTCCAGGGTCAGCTTGCTCTTGCTGTCGGGGGCGGGCAGGCCGCGGACCCACCAGACCAGGTGCGACACCGGCAGTTGCCAGCCGAGCTGTTCTTCCAGCAGCGCCTCGGGGCTGGTGGCTTCGAAGCGGCCCTGGTTGGCCACTTCCAGCACCACGCCGCCGGGGCGGCCGGTCAGGCGTGCGGCGCCACGGCCGAGCGGGCCGGCCAGGCGAATGTCGTAGTAGTCCTGGCGTTGCAGCCAGAACAAGGTGCCGCTGCCGGAGTCGCGCGGGGCGCGGATGCCGACCTTGCCGTTGATCTGCCAGCCGTCGAGGCTGCTCAACTGCTCTTTATGGGCACGCCACTGCTGTGGGTCGCCGTGGCCCTGCAGGGCTTCGCGGCTACCGAAGCCGGCACAGCCGGCCAGCAGGGCAATCAGGGTGAAGGTGATGCAATGGCGCAAGAACATGGCGTTAAAGGGTCTCGGATCCGGTCAGGCGCAATACCGTCTTGCGCAGGATAGGGCTGTCTGGCTGGGCCTCGAAGGCCTTGGCCCAGACCTGGCGGGCTTCGCGGCGCTTGCCGTTGGCCCAGAGGACTTCGCCCAGGTGGGCGGCCACTTCATGGTCGGGGAAGCGCTCCAGCGCCTGGCGCAGGTAGCGTTCGGCTTCGTCGAGGTTGCCCAGGCGATAGGCGACCCAGCCGAGGCTGTCGAGCACGGCGGGGTCGTCCGGGGTGAGCTGGTGGGCCTTGTCGATCAGCGCCTTGGCTTCGGCATAGCGGGTGGTGCGGTCTGCCAGGGTGTAGCCCAGGGCGTTCAGGGCCATGGCGTTTTCCGGCTCGCGGGCGATGATGGCGCGCAGGTCTTTCTCCATCTGCGGCAGGTCGTCACGCTTTTCGGCCAGCATGGCGCGGGTGTAGAGCAGGTTGAGGTCGTCCGGGTAGTGCTGCAGGGCTTGCTGCAGCACCTGGTTGGCCTGGGCGTCCTTGTTGTTGTTGCTGTAGCTCTCCGACTCGATCAGGTAGAGCTGGACGGCGATCTCCGGCTGCGCTTCGCGGGCAGCGGCGAGCTGACGCGAGGCTTCGGTGCCGCGGCCGTTGGCGATGAGGATGTCGGCCTGGCGCAATTGCGCCGGCAGGTAATCGGGGCCGGGGCCGACCAGGGCATATTCGCGCAGGGCGCCCGCCGGGTCGTGGCGTTCCTCGGCGATACGGCCCAGGTTCAGGTGCGCGGCATCGACGTTGCTGTCGCGTTCGATCAGCTCGCGCAGGTGGCTCTCGGCCTCGTCCCAGTCCTTGTTCTCCAGGCACACCAGGGCCAGGGAGTAACGCAGCTCGTCGTCATCGGGGTATTCCTGCACCAGGCTGATGAACTCGGCCTTGGCGTCGGCCATGCGGTCCTGTTCGACCAAGGTGCGCGCGTAGGTCAGGCGCAGGCGCTTGTCGTCGGGGTTGTCGCGGATCGCCCCGCGCAGCAGCGGCAGTGCCTCGGAGCCGCGGTCCAGGGCCTGGAGCAGGCGGGCGCGGAGCAGGATCGGGGCGATTTCGCCATCATTCGATGGGTGTGCTTCGAGCAGCTC
Source organism: Pseudomonas sp. NPDC087029 (assembly GCF_044745345.1). Taxonomy (NCBI): domain Bacteria; kingdom Pseudomonadati; phylum Pseudomonadota; class Gammaproteobacteria; order Pseudomonadales; family Pseudomonadaceae; genus Pseudomonas; species Pseudomonas sp. NPDC087029. The sequence goes on from NZ_JBIVAB010000005.1 coordinate 124,222, forward strand.
CAGGGCCTCTTCGGCCTTGCCGTCTTGGTTCAACAGCAAGGCTTTGCCGAACACCAGTTGGCTGTTGTCCGGGTATTTGACCAGCAGGCGGTCGAAGCTTTGCATCAGGCCGTCGCGGGTGCTCTGGTCGGTTTCGGCGGCCGACAGGGCGAGGAAGTCGAAGTGGGTGTCGCCTTGGCCCTGCAGCACCTTCTCCATATAGGTCATGGAGTCGTCGTAGCGGCCGGCGCGCGCCAGCTGGATGGCGGCGGCGCGCTGGGCGTCGAGGTTCTGCGGGTCGTTGCGGGCCCAGACCAGGGCATTGTCCAGCGCCGGCTCATCGGCGCCGAGGTACTCGGCGATGCGGTAGGCGCGCTCGGACACGCCGGGGTCCTGGGTCTTGGCGGCCTGGTCGGTGTAGTTGGCCAGGGCGATGTCGAAACGGTTGCGCTGCCCGGCAAGCTCGGCGACCAGCAGGCTGTACAGCGTGTCTTGCGTGAACGACCCATACACCACGGGCTTTTGCGCCTCGCCTTTGCCGGCCTCGGCGACGGGAGGCTCGGCACTTTTCGGGGCCAGGCTCTGGCAGCCCTGGAGCAGGGCGAAGGCAAGCAGCAATGCGTAAGGTCTGTTCATATAAGGAGGCTTAGAAGACTTACCGGCGGTCGGAGCATGATGACACAAGCGCGGGGGCAAACCCACCTGCGAAGGTCGTGGTTTACAGCGCGGGGCTGTAAGGCTCGGACCATGCTGGGGGGTGGAGGTTCTGAGGATTTGGCCGAAGAGGGGAGGCCAGAGAGTGAGGTTGGCAGGCTTTGTTAAGGCGAGCGTGCAATTGCCCATGCTTGGCCCGCTCGCCTCTTTTCACTAATGCATTAGCCTCGTTCGAAATACCTTGTGAGACCTTCGAGAATTATCAACGATAGAATAGATAGCATCAGGGTGTACCAGAAAAACAGGAGCAGGCGTTTGGTTCTCGGGGGAATGCTTTGGATGTCAGTGGGGTCCGCCAAGTTACGGCGTATGTAAAAGTTTGGCGTTGATAGCATGCCGGCGATCATGCAGAGTCTCATGCACTTGCCAAGCATACCTGCCGGGGAATATAGCGAGCGGTTTCCTTGTACGAACTTGCAGTTGGTTAGCTGGGACTCAATGGTTTCAATGTGTCGGCATGCGATGCAGGAAAGCGCAGCAAGGCTAATCAATAGCGAGGCCAATGTCAGGAATGAAATGATCATCCACAGTGCACTTGTCATTTTTCAACAGCCTCGTACAAGAATTCTCCAAGCCTTGTCGCCTTTCCCTTGGCGGTCTCAGGTTCTGAGGGATTGCTCGACGTCGTAAGCCTTATACAGCGCCTTTTTGCCGGGGTGGTGATAATGCGCTGGGGTACAAGAAGCTCGTAACATATTCGATTAATTCAGAGTGAAATACAAAGTGGCTCGAAAGCAGGCTAACGCAAGCAGCAATGTACACAGGATGTACCAAGTTGCGATAAGGGGTTTCTTTAGGCGGGGTGGCATGTTTTGGAAGTCATTCAGATCAATTAATCCTCGCCGAGCGCACAGGTTGGGTGCAATTAGCGAGAAAGAAATCATACCAATGCGCATCAGCTTTCCGAGTATGCCTGTAGCTGAGTAGGCTAATTTGTTATCGCGAACCATTTTGCAATTGGAGAGTGATGACTCAATTTCATCAAGATGGCGAAGCGCGATATAGGTGATTGCACACATGGTTCCTCCTAATGGTGCAATTATTAAGAAGCCGATCACCGCGGTTAGTTCTCGAGTCATTCTATGAATTTCTCATAAAGGTAGTCAGCCATTACCTCAAATCCCATACCGCCCGCTTCGCCTCCTGCCATGCCCCCTATCGCGCCACCCACCACGCCACACGCGAGCACGCCAACCCCGCCGCTAGGTATACCCAAAACAACGCTGCAACCAAACATTGCAGCTGCCCCTGCGACATAACCGCCGGCGCTGCCGCCTGCCAGGCTACCTACCAGTGAACTACTTTCAACCTACTTTGCTCTTCTGCATTCATCCTCTCGTCCAGAGGAGCATGCGTGTTGAATTTCCATTCCTGTAGCTGAAATATCAAGCGCAATGCCGATGTAGGTGCCTCTTTTGACAAGTGTGGCGGCCTTGGCGACTCCTGCTACCTTATCGGCATACCCAGCAATTTCCCCTGTATGCAGGTAGCGCTTAGTGGAAATGGCCACCGCCCTTTTGATCGACCCTCTATTTCGCAGCCCTGCCCCGAAGGCCGCAATCTTGCTCAATTGTTCATCCAGCTTCATGAACAGCGCCGCGCGCCTTGCATGATTACACAAGCGCGGGGGCAGACCCACCTGCGAAGGTCGTGGTTTACAGCAATCAGGTGCAAGGGGCGGACAGCAGGAGTGGGCGATAGGTTCGGTTTCAATCTCGGGGCTTATGCCTGGGGTTGAGAGTTGGTTTTCAAAGGCCTTGATGATGGTCGGCAAAATAGAGGCATGCTCTAAATAATAAAAGGGCGAAAAAGAGTGCTAAACACACAACGACGAGTCTGCTAAGAGACTTCTTCGTATGGCTGGGTACTTGGTTTACTTCCCTAATGTCCACGAGGCCTTTGCGTGCGTAGGCTTTAGGGAAGGCCAGTATTAGAGAAATTGTGCCGAATCGAAAAACTTTCCCGATAAAGCCAAGCTCGGCGTATATTTTTTTATTATCGCTGATGAGTTTGCAGTTGGTTAACTGTGACTCAAGTTTTTCTGTCAGGCGATGGGCTAGATAAAGTGTCATGGACATAGATATGAATATTGCGGTGAGGAGTATGAAGAATGCCGCTCCCAATATGTCATGCGCTGGGGTCAATTGATCACCCGCTCATAAAATAAATCACCCATGAATTCTCCTCCACTGCTTCCGAGCTCCCCGCCTAGCATCCCCCCAAAGGTGCCGCCCGCTACACCACAAGCGATCATCCCAAGTCCACCTGATGCGATTCCCAGAACCACGCCGCAAGCGGCTACGCCCAAGAGGTTGCCAGCATATGCGCCAATCACGCCTCCACCCACGCTGCCTGCCAATGAACTGATCTCCACAATTTTAGCTTTTCGGCATTCTTCCTCTCTCCCTTCTGTACAGGCCTTATTGATTGATAGACCTGTACTCGCTACCTCCAGTGCAATGCCAATGTAGGTACCTTTTTTTATCAGTTTGGCAGCCTTGCTCACGCCAGCAACCTTGTCCGCATACCCTGCAATCTCCTGCGAATTCAGGTAACGCTTCGTGGAGATCGCCAGCGCCCTTTTGATCGACCCTCTATTTCGCAGCCCTGCCCCGAAGGCTGCCATCTTGCTCAATTGTTCATCCAGCTTCATGAACAGCGCCGCGCGCTTTGCATAAAACGAGTCGCGCGCCTTGAGTGTGCCGGAGCCGAGATACTCCTTATGCAGCTTTTCAATCTCCAGCAACGTGCCCTGAATGGCGTTCAGGTACCTGCTCCAGCCATCACTGACGACGCCCGCGCCCATTGAGGCGTGGGCGAGCAGGCTCTTGAGCAGTTCGAAATTCTCTAGAAAGAATTGGTCCGCGCCCTGGCCGCTGCGCATCAAACCCATGTGCGTGACGGAGGCCTTGGACATCAGAAAGGCCTCATGGCTGGTACACGAGGGCGTTGACCAATCCCCCATGATGACCAGTTCGCCGCTTTTGACCACGGTGTTGTAGATATGCGAATTCAACACATCGAACTTGCTGGCAGCATGCCCGGTCAGGGCAAGGCCGGCCTTGAGCGTGTGGTAGTTCTGCATCCTGGGGTTGATGTACGCGCGGGCTTGGGTCATGGCGTTTTCCTCACGCGTATGTCTTGTTGCCGATGCGGTCCCAGCCGCCGGCGATGTTGCCGCCGCCGGAGCCGTCGATGCGTTTCTGCTGGGTATAGGTGGTCTTGATCCTGCCGTAATCAAGTTGCACCACTTCTATCGGCACGCCATCGGCAGCGCTTTGGGTGTAGTCCGCAATGATCACTTCTTCGAGGATGATTTCGTAATACTTGAGTTTGTCGCCGCCAGCCCGGCAAAGTGCGAGTTTGACTTCCTTGAGATGTTGCCCCGCACAACTGGCTTCCATCAGTTTGCAACTGGCGCTGTCGAGAAACTTGGTGAAGGTGAAATGGCTGACGGCGGTGCGGCCTGAGGTGGCACCACCGGCGGAACTTGCCGTAGCAGAAGTGCTTTGGCTGACACCGAACTGATAGCCGTCAACTTCGATCCATTTGGTGTATTTGTCATCCAGTGCTTCGCCTGGGATGCCGTCGATTTTCAAATAGGCGTCAAAAGCCATGCTTACCGCTCCTTGGCAATCATTGAATATGAAGGTTTATGGGCTGGCGGGAGGTTGAACCCGGTCAGTGAGCGGCAAGGCTAGGCATCGAATGGGAATGGGGCAATAGCTGGGGCTTTGTTTCAGAAATGGACTACAAGCTAATGGATAAAATCGCGATGCATGTGTCGAAAGTTTTCATTGCACGGCTGATTTTGTAGGAAATATTCCCTCGCTCGACGCGGATCATGTGGGAGCTGGCTTGCCAGCGATCACTGGCGAAGCCGGTGCCAGGGACCGTGGTGCTCGCATCGCCGGCAAGCCGGCTCCCACAGGATGAAGGGGGCCGAAGGGGTGATGCTGGCACCGCCCAGGCAGGTGCTATCAGCCCAATAGCGAACGGTGGTTGTTCTAAAACCTGCGAAAGAGGACAATTATCGGCTTCCCGTCACAACCAGCGACCTTGCATGGCCTTTCTTGCACTTGGTATCAACCATAAGACTGCCTCGGTAGACGTACGCGAGCGCGTGGCGTTTACCCCAGAGCAGCTGGTCGACGCCCTGCAGCAGCTCTGCCGACTGACCGCCAGCCGTGAGGCGGCGATCCTGTCCACCTGCAACCGCAGCGAGCTCTATATAGAGCAGGACCACCTGTCTTCCGACGCTGTGCTCAAGTGGCTGGCCGAATACCACCGGCTGAGCCTGGACGAGCTGCGCGCCAGTGCCTACGTCCACGAGGAGCACGACGCCGTCAGGCACATGATGCGGGTGGCTTCGGGCCTCGACTCGCTGGTGCTCGGCGAGCCGCAGATCCTCGGCCAGATGAAATCGGCCTATGCCGTCGCGCGTGAGGCCGGCACCATCGGCCCGCTGCTCGGGCGCCTGTTCCAGGCCACCTTCAGCGCCGCCAAGCAGGTGCGCACCGACACCGCGATCGGCGAAAACCCGGTGTCGGTGGCCTTCGCTGCGGTGAGCCTGGCCAAGCAGATCTTCAGCGACCTGGGCCGCAGCCAGGCGCTGCTGATCGGGGCCGGCGAAACCATCACCCTGGTTGCCCGCCACCTGCATGAGCAGGGCGTGCGCCGCATCGTCGTGGCCAACCGCACCCTGGAGCGGGCCAGCACCCTCGCCGAGCAGTTCGGTGCCCATGCCGTGCTGCTGGCCGATATTCCCCAGGAACTGGCCCACAGCGACATCGTCATCAGCTCCACCGCCAGCCAGTTGCCGATCCTCGGCAAGGGCGCCGTGGAAAGCGCGCTGAAGCAGCGCCGGCACAAGCCGATCTTCATGGTCGATATCGCCGTGCCGCGCGACATCGAGCCGGAAGTCGGCGAGCTCGACGACGTCTACCTGTACACCGTCGATGACCTGCACGAAGTGGTCGCGGAAAACCTCAAGAGCCGCCAGGGCGCGGCCCAGGCTGCCGAAGAGCTGGTGTCGGTAGGCGCCGAGGACTTCATGGCGCGCCTGCGCGAGCTGGCCGCGGTGGACGTGCTGCGCGCCTACCGCCAGCAAAGCGAGCGCCTGCGCGACGAAGAACTGCAAAAGGCCCAGCGCCTGCTGGCCAACGGCGGCAACCCCGAAGACGTACTGGCCCAACTGGCCCGGGGGCTGACCAACAAACTCCTGCATGCGCCCAGCGTGCAACTGAAAAAGCTCTCGGCCGAGGGCCGCCTCGATGCGCTGGCCATGGCCCAGGAACTCTTTGCCCTCAACGAGGGCTCGACGGACAAATCCCCGCAATGAAAGCGTCGCTGCTGAACAAACTGGACACGCTCCAGGACCGCTTCGAGGAACTCACCGCGCTGCTTGGTGACGCCGAAGTCATATCCGACCAGACGCGCTTTCGCGCCTATTCGCGCGAATACGCCGAAGTAGAGCCGGTGATCGGCGCCTACCAAGCCTGGCGCAAGGTGCAGGACGACCTCGAGGGCGCCCAGGCGCTGCTCAAGGACGCCGACCCCGACCTGCGCGAAATGGCCGTGGACGAGGTGCGCGAAGCCAAGGAACAGCTGCTTGGCCTGGAGTCGCAGCTGCAGCGCATGCTGCTGCCCAAGGACCCTAACGACGGGCGCAACGTGTTCCTGGAAATCCGCGCCGGCACCGGTGGCGACGAGGCGGCGATCTTCTCGGGCGACCTGTTCCGCATGTATTCGCGCTACGCCGAGCGGCGTGGCTGGCGCCTGGAGATTCTTTCGGAGAACGAAGGCGAGCACGGCGGCTACAAAGAGATCATTGCCCGCGTCGAAGGCGACAGCGTGTACGGCAAGCTCAAGTTCGAGTCTGGCGCGCACCGTGTGCAACGGGTGCCGGAAACCGAATCCCAGGGCCGCATCCACACCTCGGCCTGCACCGTGGCGGTGCTGCCCGAGCCTGACGAACAAGTGGCCATCGAGATCAACCCGGCCGACCTGCGCGTGGACACCTACCGCGCCTCCGGTGCCGGCGGCCAGCACGTCAACAAGACCGACTCGGCGATCCGCATCACCCACTTGCCTACCGGCATCGTGGTCGAGTGCCAGGAAGAGCGTTCGCAGCACAAGAACCGTGCGCGCGCCATGTCCTGGCTGTCGGCCAAGCTCAACGACATGCAGACCAGCGCCGCGCAGAACGCCATCGCCAGCGAGCGCAAGCTGCTGGTGGGGTCGGGTGACCGCTCCGAGCGCATCCGCACCTACAACTACCCACAGGGCCGGGTCACCGACCACCGCATCAACCTGACCCTGTACTCCCTCGACGACATCCTCGCCGGGGGCGTGGACGCCGTGATCGAACCTTTGCTGGCCGAATACCAGGCCGACCAACTGGCCGCCCTGGGGGACTGATGACCATCATTGCCAGCTTGCTGCGCAACGCGCAGTTGCCAGACTCGCCGACCGAGCGCCTGGATGCCGAACTGCTGCTGGCCGCTGCCATTGGCAAGTCGCGCAGCTACCTGCACACCTGGCCCGAGCGCATCGTCAGCAGTGAAGATGCCGACACCTACGCCGGCTACCTGGCGCGCCGCCGCGGCGGCGAGCCTGTGGCCTACATCCTCGGGCAGCAGGGCTTCTGGAAGCTCGACCTGGAGGTGGCGCCGCACACGCTGATTCCGCGCCCCGACACCGAATTGCTGGTGGAAACGGCGCTCGAGCTGCAGCCGGCGGCCCCCGCGCGGGTGCTCGACCTTGGCACTGGCACCGGAGCCATCGCCCTGGCCCTGGCCAGCGAATGCCCGGCCTGGCAGGTCACGGCCGTGGACCGGGTGGACGAGGCGGTGGCCCTGGCCGAGCGCAATCGTCAGCGCCTGGGCCTTGGCAATGTGCAGGTGCTGGCCAGCCACTGGTTCGGCAACCTGGCCGGCCAGCGCTTCGACATGATCCTGAGCAACCCGCCCTACATCGCCGCCGAAGACCCGCACCTGGTCGCTGGCGATGTGCGCTTCGAGCCCAGCAGCGCGCTGGTCGCCGGGGCCGACGGCCTGGACGACCTGCGGCTGATCGTCAGCCAGGCGCCAGGTTACCTGTTGCCAGGGGGCTGGCTGCTGCTCGAACATGGTTACGACCAGGCCTCGGCGGTGCGCGAACTGCTGGCCGGGCAAGGTTTCATCGAGGTTGCCAGCCGCACCGACCTTGGCGGCCATGAACGTATTTCCTTGGGGCGTCTGCCATGTTGAGCGATCAGGAACTGTTGCGTTACAGCCGGCAGATTCTGCTGGCACAGGTCGATATCGACGGCCAACTGCGGCTCAAGCGCAGCAAGGCGCTGATCGTCGGGCTGGGCGGGCTCGGCTCGCCGGTGGCGCTGTACCTGGCCGCGGCGGGTGTGGGTGAACTGCACCTGGCCGACTTCGACACCGTCGACCTGACCAACCTGCAGCGCCAGGTCATGCATGACAGCGACAGCGTGGGCATGAGCAAGGTGGACTCGGCGCTGCAGCGCCTGCAGGCGATCAACCCCGAGATCAGCCTGGTGGCCCACCGCCAGGCGCTGGATGAAGATTCCCTGGCCGCCGCCGTGGCGGCGGTGGACCTGGTGCTCGACTGCTCCGACAACTTCGCCACCCGCGAGGCGGTCAACGCCGCCTGTTTCGCCAAGGGCAAGCCGCTGGTCAGCGGCGCGGCGATTCGCCTGGAAGGGCAGTTGTCGGTGTTCGACCCACGGCGTGACTACAGCCCTTGCTACCACTGCCTGTATGGCCATGGCAGCGAAGCCGAGCTGACCTGCAGCGAGGCAGGGGTGATCGGCCCGCTGGTCGGCCTGGTCGGCAGCCTGCAGGCGCTGGAGGCGATGAAGTTGCTGGCCGGTTTTGGCGAGCCGCTGGTGGGCCGGCTGCTGCTGATCGATGCCCTCGGCACCCGCCTGCGCGAGCTGCGGGTCAAGCGCGACCCGGCCTGCGCCGTGTGCGGGCAGCGCGATGCTTGAGCGCTCGGCGCCGGTCGGCGTGATGGACTCGGGGGTCGGCGGCTTGTCGGTACTGGCCGAGATCCAGCGCCTGCTGCCCAACGAATCGCTACGCTACGTGGCCGATTGCGGCCATGTGCCCTATGGCGAGAAATCCCCGGAGTACATCCGCGAGCGTTGCCGGCGCATTGCCGAATTCTTCCGCGCCCAGGGGGCCAAGGCCCTGGTGTTGGCCTGCAACACGGCGACAGTGGCGGCGGCGGCCGACCTGCGTGAGCGCTACCCCGACTGGCCGCTGGTGTGCATGGAGCCTGCCGTCAAGCCGGCTGCCGCTGCCACCCGTACTGGCGTAGTCGGGGTACTGGCCACCACCGGCACCCTGCAAAGCGCCAAGTTTGCAGCGTTGCTCGACCGTTTCGCCAGTGATGTGCAGGTGGTCACCCAGCCCTGCCCAGGGCTGGTCGAGTTGATCGAGACGGGCGACCTGGACAGCGCGCCGTTGCGCCAGCTGCTGCAAGGCTATGTGCAGCCGTTGCTGGCCGCCGGTTGCGACACGCTGATCCTCGGCTGCACGCACTACCCCTTCCTGCGCCCGCTGCTGGCGACCATGGTGCCCGCCGATGTGGCGATCATCGACACCGGTGCGGCCGTGGCGCGCCAGCTGCAACGCCTGCTGGCCGCCCGCGACCTGCTGGCCGAAGGGCCCGCGCAGCCGGCGGCGTTCTGGAGCAGTGCCGAGCCTCGGTCGCTGAGCAGCGTCCTGCCTGTGCTGTGGCATGAAGCGAGCCCGGTGCAGCGCTTCGAGCAATAGCATCAGCGTGACAGTGGCCACAAGGCACTCAAGTCGAGTACCTCCAGCACCAGTTCAGGTTCACGCAGCGGCAAGCGCCGCAGCAATTCCTCTGCGGCACTCTGTGGCGTCCAGGCATCGGGGGCGGCCTGGGCGGAGGTCACCGGGGTCTTGAGTGACTGTGGCGCCACCACCGTCAGGTCGATCCCCAATTCCTCAAGCTCATCACGTTCCTCGCGCAGCCACTGGGGCATGTTGTTCCAGCCTGCGCTTACCTGGGTGGGTGAATGCAGCTGCAACGCCGAATAGCGGTTGAAGATGGCCATCACTTGCGGTGAATCGCCCTTGGCCAGCAACGGCAGGACCTTGCTCAGGCAATGTTCACCGGCCAGTTGGTTGCTGCTGACGATGGTCTCGAACAGCTCGCTGTCGGCTACATCGTCGGCCAGGTAATCACTGGTGCCGGCATTGATGATCAGGCTGTCCAGCGTGCCCCAGGCATGGCACAGCTGCTGGCAGGCGCTGGCCGCCTGCTCCTCATCGTGCAACTGCCAGGGCAGGCGCAGCAGCTTGCTGCCGTGGCGCGAGGCCAAGGCATCCAGTGCTTCGCCGTCCTTGCCGCTGGCGGCAACCCGGTGGCCCAGTTCGAGCAATCGCTCGACCAAGGCCAAACCCAGCCCGTTGGTTGCTCCCGTGACCCAGAACGTTCGCGAGTTATTCAATATGCTGCCCTCTGCTCCTGCCGGCGTGGAAGGCTTTTGAACGCCTCCAGTGCACGCTGACGACTACTTCCGAGATCGACGATTGGACTGTAATAGCTATTGATAGACAACAGATCCGCCGATTTCACCGGCTGATGAATAGTTTTGTTATCGCAAAGGCTCAATTCTGGTAACCATTGGCGGATAAAGCGCCCTTGTGGGTCGAAGCGCTGTGACTGGGAAATGGGGTTGAACAGCCGGAAATAGGGCACGGCGTCGGTGCCGGTGGAGGCGCTCCACTGCCAGCCGCCATTGTTGGCAGCCAGGTCACCGTCGATCAGGTGGCGCATGAAGTGGCGCTCGCCCAGGCGCCAGTCGATCAGCAGGTTCTTGCTGAGGAACATGGCCACCACCATGCGCAGGCGGTTGTGCATCCAGCCGGTATGCAGCAGTTGGCGCATGGCGGCGTCGATCAGCGGGAAACCGGTGCGCCCCTCTTTCCAGGCTTGCAGGTCGTCGGGGGCATCGCGCCAGGGCAGGGCCTCGGTGTGGGCGCGGAAGGCGCGATGCCGTGACACCTGTGGATAACCGCTGAGGATGTGCTTGTAGAACTCACGCCAAAGCAGCTCGTTGATCCAGGTCTGGATGCCGCTGCTGCCGCTGTCGAATTCGCCCCGGTTGCTGGCCAGGGCCGCATGCAGGCATTGCCGGGGCGATATCACGCCGGCGGCCAGGTAAGCCGAGAGCTGGCTGGTGCCGGGTTCGGCGGGCAGGTCGCGCAGGTGCTGGTAGTCCTCCACGGTTTCGTCGAGAAACCGCGTCAGCCGCGCTTGCGCTTGTGCTTCGCCGGCAGGCCAGTGGTCGCTGAGGGTGCGGGGTGGCTTTTCGAAACCGTCGATATGTTGCGGGATCGGGTCGCTGGCGATGTCCAGCGGCGCTTGTGCTTTCACCCGCGGGGCCAGTGCCGGGAGGCTGCGGTGCAGGTGCTCGAGGCAGGCTTTCTTGAACTGGCCGAACACCTGGAAGTAGTCGCCCGCACGGGTCAGCAGGGTGCCGGGGCGAAACAGCAGCTGGTCCAGGTAGCTGTGGGCCTGGATGCCGGCTGCCTGCAGGTGCTTGCGGGTAGCCTGGTCGCGCCGCTGCTCGTTGATGCCGTATTCATCGTTCCAGTGCACCGCCTCGATGGCGTGCTGGCGGCAAACCTCGAGCACGCTGGCGGCGGCTTCATCCCAGGTGTCGATCTTGCGGATCAGCAGCGGGATGTTGAGCGCGTCCAGCGAGTGGCGCAGGTCGCGCAGGTTGCGCAGCCAGAAGTCGACCTTGCACGGCGCATCATCATGGGCCTGCCACTGGCCCGGGCTGGCCAGCCACAGGGCCACTACCGAGCCTCGCTCGGCGGCGGCGCTCAGGGCGGTGTTGTCGTCGATGCGCAGGTCAGTGCGCAACCAGATCAATTGCATGGTCAAGTCATCTCGGCAGGCGGGTGTTCAGGGTGTTGCAGCAAACGCAATGCTGCCTGTGGACTGTCGAACAGGTACAGATGGGAAAGTTCGAAAGATTGCAGTTGTGCGCGATGAAGGGACACCGTGGCGCCCCCAAGCAATTTCACGCAGGTAATGCCCTGCAGCGTGCGTTGCAGGGCTTTGGCATCGATTCGCGGCCCCAGGTGCAGCAGCAGCGCTCGCGGTTGCAATACGCTGACCGCGCGCTGCAGCAGTGCACCGCTGACTGGCTGCTCCAGCACTTCGACCGGGATGCCATTGCTGGTCAGCAGCCAGGCGCACAGCCACAGGCCAGGGTCGAAGGGCTGCCCGGCGTCTTCGGCGAGCAGTACCGCAGGCCCCTGCAGCAGCAGGTTGTCGTGGTAAACGCGGGCGCCCAGCTTGCTGCGTAGCCAGGTGTGGAAGAACACCTGCTCGAGCTGGGCATTGAAATAGCTGCGCCAGCGCAGTGCCAGGCTGTCCAGCAACGGCAGCAGCAGCTGTTCGCACAAGGTGATGGCAGGGTAGAGCGCCATGGCCTGGTTCAATTGCTGGTCGAGGGCGCGCTGGGAAAGGTTGGCAATGGCCTCGATCAGCTGTGCCTGGCGCGCCTGCCAGTCGCCCTGGGGGGCAACGGCGGCGGGCTTGTCGAGCAGGTCGCGGACCTGGCCCACCGATGCACCGCGCTGCAGCCAGGCGAGGATCGCTTTCACCCGCTCGACCTGCTCGCTTGGGTACAAGCGATGGCCCTTGGCGGTGCGCTGCGGTTTGAGCAGGCCATAGCGCCGCTCCCAGGCACGCAGGGTTACCGGGTTCACGCCGGTGAGGCGGGCCAGTTCACCGATCGGCAGAAGTTCGTCAGACCGCATTGCGCAGCCCCAGGGTGTCGGGGTGTGGTTGCAGGTAGGCCTGCTCTTGCAGGTAAGGGTCGGGGTGTTTGCGCAGGTGGTGCTTGAGCAAGGTCAGCGGCACCACCAGGGGTACGACCCCTTGCTGGTACTGGTCGATGATGTGCTGCAGTTCGGCTTTGTCCTGCTGCGTCAGTGCGTGCTTGAAGTAGCCACTCAAGTGCTGCAGTACGTTGCCATGGGTGCCTCGGCTGGCGCATCGGCGCAGGGCCTGCATCAGCTGGCTGAAGTAACGTGGCCCGATTACCTGCGGGTCGTCATCGCGGCTCATGCTGCCGAGCAGGCGGCCAAGCTGGCGATAGGCGTGCGGGTTGTTGGCCATCAGCAGGTACTTGTAGCGTGAGTGGAAGCGCACCAGGGCGCCGCGGCTCAGGCCCTGGGCCAGCAGATGCTGCCAGTCGGCATAGGCATACACGCGGCTGATGAAGTTCTCCCGCAGCACCGGGTCGTGCAGGCGGCCTTCTTCTTCCACTGGCAGGTCCGGGCGCAGGGCGCAGAACGCCGCCGCGTAGGCGCCTGTTCCGCCCTGGGGGGCGGGGTGGCCGTTGTCCTGGTAGACCTTGACCCGTTCCAGGCCGCAGGAGGGGGATTTCTGCATGAAGATGTAGCCGCAGATGTCATCCAGCTCGCTGGCCATCTGCTCGCCGTACTGGCGCAGCGGCGCGGTCACGTTCATCTCGGGGTTGCGCGTGCCGACCACGGCGGGGTGCTCGGGGTCGCCGACCAGGCGTATCGGGTCGCGCGGTATGCCCAGGCCAATCGCGACTTCCGGGCAGACCGGCACCCAGTCGAAGTGCGCCTGCAGTTGCTCGCGGCACAGGTCGGAGCTTTTGTGCCCGCCGTTGTAGCGCACGCTGTGCCCTGTCAGGCAGGCGCTGATGGCGATGCGAGGCTTGGGGGTGGCGGCGATGTCGGGCATGGCAATCTCCGGAATAAACTTGTACATGTGGTTCGGCGTGTACAAGTTTATTCCAGCATAGCCACAAACTTATGCAAGTAGTATTTATTGTATAGCTTTCCAGTACAGGCTATTCGAGGTGCTCCAGCAGCCGCCGTGCGGCTTCCTGGCCGCTGAGCCAGGCGCCCTCGACGCGGCCGGACAAGCACCAGTCGCCGCAGGCGTACAGCCCCTGGTCGGCATCGGCCAGCGCGCCCCATTCATGGTTGCCGGCGGGCCGTGCATAGAGCCAGCGATGGGCCAGGGCGAAGCTCGGTGCGGGAACCACGCAGCCGACCAGCTCGGCGAATTCGCCCCAGAGCTGTTCGATCACTTCTTCCTTGGCCAGGTCGATGTGCTGTTTGCTCCAGTCCGAGGTGGCATGCAGCACCCAGGTGTCCAGCTGTGCGTCGCGGCCGGGCTTGCTGCGGTTGCGGGCGAGCCAGTCGAGCGGGTTGTCCTGCACGAAGCAGCCTTGCATCGGCGTGTCCAACGGGGTCTGGAAGGCCAGGGCGACGGCCCAGGTCGGCTCCATCACAACGCCTGCGGCCACTGCCGCGAGCTTGGGTGTGGCGGCCAGCAATGGCGTGGCCTGAGGCGCGGGCACGGCAATCACCACGCGGCTGTAAGGGCCATGGCTGCAGCCTTCGGTGTCTTGCAGGTGCCAGTACTGTTTGCCGCGAAACACTTCGGCGATGCGGCAGCCGAAGTTCACCGTCACGTCCTTGAGCAGGCCGCGGGTGATCGCACTCATGCGCGGCACGCCGACCCAGCGGGTCTGTTCGTCGGGGGAGGGGGTGAGTTCGCCGTCGCGGTAGTTGTACAGCTGAGGCTTCCATTGCTCGGCCCAGCCCGCTTCCACCCAGTGCTGCACCTGTTCGACGAAACGCCGGTCGCGGGCGGTGAAGTACTGTGCGCCAAGGTCGAGGGCACCGGCTTCGCTGCGCTTGCTGGCCATGCGCCCGCCACTGCCGTGGCCTTTGTCGAACAAGTGTACGGACTGCCCGGCCTTTTGCAGGGCCTGGGCTGCGGAAAGGCCGGCGATACCGGCACCGATGATGGCAATAGGTACTGTCATGATGGCCTCTTCGAACCTTGCTGTACGCAGACTACGCTGTCAGGCAAACCTGTACAATGCACAATGTTTGTATAAGGTTATTCCGCTTATAGGGCAGGGTGGCCTATGTTTATCCGAGAGCGTTTGGTTAAAAAAGTGCCTTGTTGTTAAAAATAGACCATCGCCGCACTCTGCGAGGACACAGCCATGCATATATTGCTGACAGGTGGTACCGGCTTGATCGGCCAGCACCTGTGCCAGTTCTGGCTCGGCCAGGGCCATCGGATCAGTGTCTGGAGCCGCCGCCCTGATCAGGTACCACGCCTGTGCGGCAGGGGCGTGCGCGGTATTGCCCAGTTGCAGGAGCTGGCGGCGGACGACCCGGTGGACGCCATCGTCAATCTGGCCGGTGCGCCGATTGCCGACCGGCCGTGGACGGCGGGCCGGCGCCAGTTGCTGTGGGCCAGCCGCATCACCCTTACCGAGCAGTTGCTGGCCTGGTTGCAAAGCCGCGAGCAGCGCCCTGAGGTGTTGATATCCGGCTCTGCCGTGGGTTGGTACGGCGATGGCGGTGAACGGGAGCTGACCGAGGCTTCGCAACCGGTGCGCGAAGATTTCGCCAGCCAGCTGTGCATCGCCTGGGAAGAAACCGCCCAGCGTGCGCAGCGCTTCGGGGTTCGCGTGGTGCTGGTGCGTACCGGGCTGGTACTGGCCAGCGACGGCGGCTTTTTGTCGCGCCTGCGCCTGCCGTTCAAGCTGGGGCTGGGCGGGCCTCTGGGCAATGGGCGGCAGTGGATGCCGTGGGTCCATATAGACGACCAGGTCGCCCTGATTGATTTTCTCTTGCAGCACAAGGACACCAGCGGTCCTTATAATGCCTGCGCGCCAGAGCCGGTGCGTAACCGCGAGTTCGCCAGGCGCCTGGGCCGAGCCTTGCATCGGCCGGCGTTCATGCCCATGCCTGGGTTGCTGCTCAAGGCCGGGCTTGGCGAGCTGTCGACCTTGCTGCTCGGCGGCCAGCGGGCGCGCCCGGTGCGCCTGCTGGCAGCGGGCTTCACCTTCCGCTTCAACGATCTGCAATCGGCCCTGGACAATCTGTCCGGCCGCCTCTGACATAGGACGCTGCATGACCGATCACGCCCTGCTGCTGGTCAACCTGGGTTCCCCGGCCTCCACTTCGGTGGCCGATGTGCGCCGTTACCTCAACCAGTTCCTGATGGACCCCTACGTGATCGACCTGCCCTGGCCGGTGCGGCGGCTGCTGGTGTCGCTGATCCTGATCAAGCGCCCGGAACAGTCCGCCCATGCCTACGCCTCGATCTGGTGGGACGAAGGCTCGCCGCTGGTGGTGCTGACCCGCCGGTTGCAGGCGGCGATGGTCGAGCACTGGCCCCATGGCCCGGTGGAAGTTGCCATGCGCTATGGCCAGCCGGCGCTGCCGGACGTGCTCGCGCGCCTGGCTGCTCAGGGGGTGCGCAAGGTCACCCTGGCGCCGCTTTATCCACAGTTCGCCGACAGCACCGTGACCACGGTGGTGGAGCAGGCCAGGCAGGCGATTGCCGCCGGCCAGCTGCCGCTTGAGATGCGTGTGCTGCAGCCGTTCTACGATCACCCGGCATACATCGAGGCGCTGGCCGCCAGTGCCAGGCCGCACCTGCAACAGGACTACGATCACCTGCTGCTGAGCTTCCATGGCCTGCCGGAGCGGCACCTGAAAAAGCTCGACCCCACCGGCAAGCACGATTTCCAGGCGGCAGACTGCTGCGCGGGCGCCAGCGCCGAGATGCGTGCGGTGTGCTACCGCGGCCAGTGCCTGGCCACGGCCAAGGCCTTTGCGGCGAAGATGGGCATTGCCGATGGCAAGTGGTCGGTGTCGTTCCAGTCGCGGTTGGGGCGGGCCAAGTGGATCGAGCCGTATACCGAGACGCGCCTGGATGAATTGGCCAAGGCTGGGGTGAAGAAGCTGCTGGTGATGTGCCCGGCGTTCGTGGCCGACTGCATCGAGACGCTCGAAGAGATCGGCGATCGGGGCAAGGAGCAGTTCATCGAGGCGGGGGGCGAGGAGTTGGTGCTGGTGCCTTGCCTGAATGATCACCCGGAGTGGGTGAAGGTGCTGGCGGGGATGTGCGAGAAGGCCTGATTTTACCGCTGGTTGGCCTGGCCCTATCGCCGGCAAGCCGGCTCCCACAGGGGGAAAGGTACAGAACCTGTGGGAGCCGGCTTGCCGGCGATAGGGCCATCACAACCCCCGCGCGCGCGAGGTCAATTCCTCAAGGCAACTGATCATCCAGCTTCTTGTGCTTCCAGCTGTCGTTGCCCGGCAGGATCAGGTTCAGCGCAATGGCCACGATGGCGCACAGGGCGATACCTTTCAGGCCCCAGTCGTCCGGGCCGTCGCCGCTGCCGATCAGCACGCCGCCGATACCGAACACCAGCGTCACCGAAACGATCACCAGGTTGCGCGCCTCGGCCAGGTCGACCTTGTGGCGGATCATGGTGTTCATGCCCACCGCCGCGATCGAACCGAACAGCAGGCAGAGGATGCCGCCCATCACCGGGACCGGAATGCTCTGCAACAGCGCACCGAACTTGCCGATGAAGGCCAGGGTGATGGCGAAGATCGCCGCCCAGGTCATGATTTTCGGGTTGTAGTTCTTGGTCAGCATCACCGCGCCGGTCACTTCGGCATAGGTGGTGTTGGGCGGGCCGCCGAACAGGCCGGCTGCCGTGGTCGCCAGGCCGTCACCCAGCAGGGTGCGATGCAGCCCCGGCTTTTTCAGGTAGTCACGACCGGTGACGCTGCCCACCGCGATGACCCCGCCGATGTGCTCGATCGCCGGTGCCAGGGCAACCGGGACGATGAACAAGATGGCCTGCCAGTTGAACGCTGGCGCGGTGAAGTTGGGCAGCTCCAGCCAAGGCGCGGCAGCGATCTTGGCGGTGTCGACCACGCCGAAGGCGAACGACAGGGCAAAGCCGACCAGCACGCCGGAAATGATCGGCACCAGGCGGAAGATGCCTTTGCCGAAGACCGCGACGACCAGGGTGGTGAGCAGCGCCGGCATGGAGATCAGCATGGCGGTCTTGTACGGCATCAGCACCGCACCATCCCCGCCCTTGCCCATCGCCATGTTGGCGGCGATCGGCGCCATGGCCAGGCCGATGGAGATGATCACCGGGCCGATGACAACCGGAGGCAGCATGCGGTCGATGAACCCGGTGCCCTTGATCTTCACCATCAGGCCCATGAAGGTGTACACGAAACCTGCAGCCATCACGCCGCCCATGGTCTCGGCCAGGCCGAACTGGCCCTTGGCGAGGATGATCGGAGTGATGAAGGCGAAGCTCGATGCCAGGAACACCGGCACCTGACGGCCGGTGACCAGCTGGAACAGCAGGGTGCCGATACCGGCGGTGAACAGCGCCACGTTCGGATCGAGGCCGGTGATCAGCGGCATCAGCACCAGCGCGCCAAATGCCACGAAGAGCATCTGCGCGCCCGAAACGACCTGGCGCCAGAGCGGGTCGTTGAAGCCGTCCTGCATGGTCAGGCGTCCTTCTGCTTGGTGCCGAAGATCTTGTCACCGGCATCGCCCAGGCCCGGCACGATGTAGCCGTGCTCGTTCAGGCGCTGATCGATCGAGGCGGTGTAGATGCGCACGTCCGGGTGGGCTTTTTCCACCATGGCGATGCCTTCGGGTGCCGCGACCAGGACCATGGCGCGGATTTCCTTGCAGCCGGCCTTCTTCAGCAGGTCGATGGTGGCGACCATCGAGTTGCCGGTGGCCAGCATCGGGTCGATGATCAGCGCCAGGCGCTGGTTGATGTCCGGCGCGAGCTTTTCCAGGTAGGTGTGCGCTTCGAGGGTTTCTTCGTTACGCGCAACGCCGACGGCACTGACCTTGGCGCCCGGGATCAGGCTGAGCACGCCGTCGAGCATGCCGATACCGGCGCGCAGGATCGGCACCACGGTAATCTTCTTGCCGGCGATTTTTTCCACCTGAACCTTGCCACACCAGCCATCGATCTCGTAGCTTTCGAGGGGCAGGTCCTGGGTGGCTTCGTAGGTCAGAAGAGCGCCGACTTCCTGGGCGAGTTCGCGAAAATTCTTGGTGCTGATGTCGGCACGGCGCATGAGGCCGAGCTTGTGGCGGATCAGCGGATGGCGGATCTCACGAGTGGGCATAGAGGGCTCCGAAAGGCGGGCAAAAAAACCGCGCTAGGTTAATCTATTCAGCCTTTGCTGTCGTGCAGTCCTTTTGCACGTTAGTCCATAAATGCTTGATCTGTGACGAGCGGATGCGTACCTTTGCCCGCTTTTCCAAAATGCACCCCCCGGAGAGCGCCATGTCCGCTGATCTCGAGCACATCCGTCAAGTCATGCGCGAGGCAGACTGCCTGTACAACGAAGCCGAAGTGGAAGCGGCCATCGCCAAAGTCGGCGAGCAGATCTGCAAGGACCTGCACGACAAGAACCCGGTGGTGTTCTGCGTGATGAACGGCGGCCTGATCTTCGCCGGCAAACTGCTGACCCACCTGCAGTTCCCGCTGGAAGCCTCGTACCTGCACGCCACCCGCTACCGCAACCAGACCAGCGGCGGCGAGCTGTTCTGGAAGGCCAAGCCTGAAGTGTCGTTCATCGACCGCGACGTGCTGATCGTCGACGACATCCTCGACGAAGGCCACACCCTCAGCGCCATCATCGAGTTCTGCAAGCACGCCGGTGCCCGCTCGGTGCACACTGCCGTGCTGATCGACAAGGACCACGACCGCAAGGCCAGCCCTGACCTGAAAGCCACCTATGTAGGCCTGTCCTGCGTGGACCGCTATATCTTTGGTTATGGCATGGACTATAAAGCTTACTGGCGCAACGCAAACGGCATCTTCGCCGTCAAGGGAATGTAATCATGAATCAGCCCGCCTTCATCGACCAATCGCTGTTTGCCGGGCTGGCGCTGAAAGCCGCCGATGCCCCGCGTGGGCGGCATCACCACAATTTCCACGAGATGGATGACCCTTGCCACCGCCTGGCGGTTGGCTTGCAGCCGTCCACCTACATCCCGCCGCACCGGCACCTGAGCGACGACAAGGCAGAGACCCTGCTGGCGCTCAAGGGCCGCCTGGGCCTGCTGGTGTTCGACGAGCTGGGCAACGTCACCGGCAAGCGCCTGCTCGAGGCGGGTGGCGAGTGCCTGGGGGTCGACCTGCCGCCCGGGATCTACCATGGGCTGGTGGTGCTGGAGGCAGACAGCGTGCTGTTCGAATGCAAGGCCGGCCCGTATCGCCAGTTGGGAGAGGGCGAGCATGCCCATTGGGCGCCCCGTGAAGGTGAGCCCGGTGTGGCCGACTATCACGCCTGGATGATCGCCCAGTTCGATTGATTGCGCCCTTGGGGCGCGTGCTAGAGTGCGCCTTCATGCCAAGGAGCCTCACATGCGCGCGATTCTTCCCCTGCTGCTGGCGGTGAGCCTGCCGCTCGCCGCCGCCCCCCTGCACAGCCAATTCCTCCCGCCCGATGACCAGGCCCTGCGCCAGCAAGCGCCCACCGCCCAGCAACTGTTGCAAGTGACCGATTATTCGGTAGTGGTCGGTGCCCAGCGCCAGTCCGACCAGCAGCCTATCCCGATCACCGCCTCGCTGCAGATGCGCCTCAAGGGCAAGCCGCTGAGCAAGGGCGCCACCATCGGCCAGGTGCTGCTGACCTTCGATGGCGAAGCGGGCAAGAGCTTGAAGAAGCCGGTCTATGACGAAAAATCCCGTACCTTGAACCTCAATTACCCGGCCAGCGATTACCGGGTGATCATGGACCTGCTGCGCAACGAGACCGTGTACGTGCAGTTCCTCACCTATGCCAACGGCCATGTCTGGGCCGACCTGCACACCGGCACCGTACGTACGCGTTGAGGCGCGCGGCCTGTGGGGGGTAAACTGCCGGCCTTCGAAATCCCGTGATGGTCCAGTTGGAGCCGGCAATGCGCAAAGACAAGAAGCAGGTGATTGGTGACGAGATCAGCGATGACTACGTCAAGACGTTCCTCCAGTTCGAGCCGGCCGATGGCGTGACCTCGCCGTCGCTGCACAAGCTGGTCAAGGCCTACCGTGGCCTGCGCGTGGATGACTTCGAGCGGTTCGTCGGCTTCTTCGTCGAGGCCGGCTATGACCTCGATGGCAAGGACGAGCACGGCAAGACCTTCGTCGAGCAGATCGCCGACCAGCGCAATGCGCCTGAGTATGTCGAGATCATCGCCAAGGCCCGTGGCTGACCCGGCGCCGAGGCAGCAGGCACAAAAAAACGCCCCGAGGGGCGTTTTTTCGTTTCAGCCGGTTCAGGCGTAATGCTTGGCCGGGCTGTCTTCCACCAGCTCCAGTGCCGCATCGTTCTCGGCGCTGATCTTGTGGTACAGGGCTGCATCGGTCGCCAGGACCTTCTCGCGGGCCGGGAAGATTTCCTTGAGCTTGGCAGCCCAGGCACCCTTGGCCTGCTCGGGGAAGCAGCGCTCGATCAGCTCGAGCATGATCGACACGGTCACCGACGCGCCCGGCGAAGCGCCGAGCAGTGCCGCCAGGCTGCCGTCCTGGGCCGAGACCAGCTCGGTGCCGAACTGCAGGATGCCGCCTTTCTTCGGGTCTTTCTTGATGATCTGCACGCGCTGGCCGGCCACTTCCAGGCGCCAGTCTTCTGCCTTGGCCTCTGGGTAGAAGCGACGCAGGGATTCCAGGCGCTGCTCCATCGACTGCATCACTTCGCTGACCAGGTACTTGGTCAGGTCCATGTTGTCGCGGGCCACGGCCAGCATCGGGCCGATGTTGCCCATGCGTACCGACAGCGGCAGGTCCATCAGCGAACCGTGCTTGAGGAACTTGGTGGTGAAGCCTGCGTACGGGCCGAACAGCAGCGAAGTCTTGCCGTCCACCACGCGGGTGTCCAGGTGCGGCACCGACATCGGCGGTGCGCCGACCGCGGCCTGGCTGTAGACCTTGGCCTGGTGCTGCTTGACGATTTCCGGGTTGTCGCAACGCAGCCACTGGCCGCTGACCGGGAAGCCGCCGAAGCCTTTGCTCTCCGGGATGCCCGACAGTTGCAGCAGCGGCAGGGCCGCGCCACCGGCGCCGAGGAACACGAAGCGGGCGTCGACTTCGCGGCTGCCGCCGCTGTTGACGTCCTTGATGCTGACGGTCCAGCCGCTGCCGTTACGGCGCAGGCCGACGACCTTCTTGCTGTACTTGACCTGCGCATCGGCAGAGTCGCCCAGCAGCTTGAGCAGCTTGTTGGTCAGGGCGCCGAAGTTGACGTCGGTGCCTTTGGTCACGCGGGTGGCGGCGATGTGCTGGTCGGCCGGGCGGCCGGGCATCATCAGCGGCATCCAGTCGTTCATCACGGCCTTGTCTTCGGTGTATTCCATCTCGGCGAAGGCGTGATGCTGCTTGAGCATCTCGAAACGCTTCTTGAGGAAGGCCACACCCTTGTCACCTTCGACGTAGCTCAGGTGCGGGACAGGGTTGATGAAGGCACGCGCCGAGCCGAAGTTGCCTTTCTTGCTCAGGTAGGCCCAGAACTGGCGCGAGACCTCGAACTGGGTGTTGATGTGCACCGCCTTCTTGATGTCGATGCTGCCATCGGCAGCCTGCGGCGTGTAGTTCAGCTCGCACAGGCCGGCGTGGCCGGTACCTGCGTTGTTCCAGGGGTTGGAGCTTTCCGCGGCCCCGGAGTCCATCGCCTCGACGACCTCAAGCTTCAGGGTCGGGTCAAGCTCCTTGAGCAGTACGGCCAGGGTGGCACTCATGATGCCCGCGCCTACCAGTACTACATCAACCGATTCGTTCTGCGCCATTTAACGCGTCTCCACAATCTACAGCTACCTAATTGACAGCATAGGACCCCAGGGTCGCCAGGATCGCCATGTCCGACTCTTCGCAGTTCTTGCAACTTCCGCGGACACCGCCAATCAGTCTTTGGGTTCAGGTATTGAACGCCGTTTGCCACGGGTGCGGCAATTCGACTTATGGTCAAGGTGTCGTGCGTGCGCTATGGAACGGCCTCAATCACCCATTGGGAATGAGCGTTTTAGCCGCCTGTTCAGGGCTGTTCGGGACACATCTGCCGCTTTTGCACATGCCAGACTGTTCATTGCTCGCCACACTCTCGTGAAGTTGTGAAAAACCGTTTTTTCACGCTCTTTTGGAGACGTGAACCTCAAAAGGGGACTGCGCGATGGCAACCCACAGGTTCATGCAGTGCGAAGGGCCGGAAAAGCAGGCACGACAGCCGTTGCAAGACCTGAGTGGAAGGCTCTCTGTGGGCTGGGGCGGTGAAGGTGCCGGGGTCAAGCGGCAGGTGCGGGGCCCGATCAGGAGACGTCCTTATAATCGGGGGGAGATTATAGCGATGTCGCGGGCAGAAAGGTCGTTATTCGTGGTTTTTATTGCAGCGTTTGTCAGGCTGGCAGGCTGCGCTGCTGCCAGCGGCGGTTTGCATGGCTGCAAACCCGCGCTTCGGCGGGCAGCTCGCGGCCCAGCCAGGCCAGGTGGATTTCGCCGATCTGCACCCAGCCACTGCCCCCTGGCGGCTGGCGGCATTGCTTGAATGCAAGGCACTTGCCCTGGTCGTCGAGGCGGGCATAGCAGTTGTCGCGCGGGCGTTGGAAGAGCAAGGTCCAAAACGAGGCCATGGCAGCGAGTCCTGTGCATTAGGGCTTGGCGCAAGGATAACGTTGCCGCCATGAAACGATTGTGACAGGGGTGCCGGGCCGATGACTGGTCAGCCCTCGGCTAGGTATACTGTGGGCCTTTGCCGCATTTTCTGGAGAAACGCGCATGTTGCAACGTCTGTTGTTCGGTTTGATCGCCGTGGCCAGCCTCAGCCTGGTCGGTTGTGCCCACAGCCCGCAACAACTCAGCCCGCAACCCAAGCTCAATGCCCAGCTCGCACCGGTCGGCCACGGCCAGCCGGTGGTGGTCAAGGTGGTCGATGGCCGGGCTTCGCAGTCGCTGGGCACCCGGGGTGGCATGTACCCTGAAACCAGCACCATCAGCGTCAACGGCAACGATGTGGTGCCCAAGCTTCAGGCCCAGGCCGAAGCTGCCGTGCGCCTGCTGGGCTTCACCCCGACGCCCAACGCCTACAACGCGCCACAGCTGACCGTGACCCTGGCCGAGCTCAAGTACCAGTCGCCCAAGGACAACCTGTACGTGACCGAGGCCACCATCGGTGCCACCTTCCGTGCCGACGTGGCCAATGCCAACCGCCGTTACAGCGGCCGCTACGGCGCTTCGCTGGACCAGCGCTTCGGCATGGCGCCGAACCAGGAAACCAACACCAAGCTGGTGGGTGATGTGCTCAGCGATGCGCTGACCCGCCTGTTCAAGGACCCGACCATCGGGCAGGTGCTGGGCGAGTAAGCCCGGCGCTGCACATCGAAAAGCCCGCTGCCTGGGTCCAGGCAGCGGGCTTTTTGTTTTCTACGCCTGCATCAAGCGGCTTCGATATGAAAATCCAGCACGCTGACGCCGGTGAGCATGTCCACTTCCGGCAGGTCATGGTGCACATGCCCGCCCAGGGCGCAGTAGACCAGCCACTGGCGGTCCTGGACATTGATCGCAAAACCGTCGATCAGCGCCTGCTGCTCATCGCTCTGGGCCACGAGATAGAGGCGGTCCTGGTTTTCGGCATGCAGCATGAACAAGCTCCGGTATCAGAAGAGGCCGACAGGGTGGCCTGTTCTGATGACGAGCATGTGACAGATGAAATTAAGTGACAGTTGGTCGCCACGGCCGGGCGCGCAGGGTGGACTTCGGTAGAATGCCGGCCTTCGCTGTCGTTCTGTCCGAGGTTGCGTGATGTCGTTGCAAGTGCTCTGGGGCTTTTTGTCCGCCCACCCGACCAAACTGATCAATCTGCTGGCGCTGTTGATGACCTGCCCGGGCGGCTTGCTGCTGCAGAGTGCGCGGCGGCGCGAGGCCGATGCCCGCGAGAGCCTGGCGGTGGAGGAGGGAGTGGTGGATGCGTTCGACCAGCGCGTGCCGCGCTACTTCTACATCCTTGGGTTCTCTTGCTTGGCCTTGGCCTTGATGCTGTCTTGGTTCAGTACCTGGGTCTGATATTTTGGGGCCGCTTTGCGGCCCTTTCGCGACACAAGGCCGCTCCTACAAGGGTTACGCGTTACCTGTAGGAGCGGCCTTGTGTCGCGAAAGGGCTGCAAAGCAGCCCCAAAGCCTCAGGCCACCGGCGCCTGCTGCCTGACCTGATACTGGTTGCGCACCGGGGTCGCATACTGCAGCACCAGGTACGGCCGCTGCTCCTCGGGGCAGGCATCCAGGCGGCGTTGCCATTCTTCCTTGGCCTTGGCCAGCTCCTCGGCCGGGAACACCTGCTCGGCGCTCGGCACCTGCAGTGCCTCGTCCTTCTCGCTCCACATCGCATAAGCCAGGTAGTGCACCGGGAACAGCCGGTAGCCGCCGAGGATCTGCCGATCGATTTCCTGGGCCAGCTGCTTGGTGTCTTCGTAGTAGTCGGTGACTGGCGCGGCAAAGTTGATGTGCACGCGGCCCTTGTAGCCGGTAATGCCCTTGGCGATGCTGTTGTCGTCCTCGCCCGGGGCCTTCTTGTAGGTGCCGGTGGTGGCGCGGATGTACAGCTCGCGTGCCTTGGCCTGGTCGCAAGGGTCGTATTCGTAGCTGATCGACACCGGTATCAGGTTCAGGCCCTGGATCACGCTGCCGAACGGCTCGTCCTTGCGGCTCATGTGGAACATCTTGAGGATCGCCGAATCGGTGCGGTCGTCGCCGTCCTTGGCCCGCCCTTC
The DNA here is from genome assembly GCF_044745345.1 of Pseudomonas sp. NPDC087029. Taxonomy (NCBI): domain Bacteria; kingdom Pseudomonadati; phylum Pseudomonadota; class Gammaproteobacteria; order Pseudomonadales; family Pseudomonadaceae; genus Pseudomonas; species Pseudomonas sp. NPDC087029. The sequence goes on from NZ_JBIVAB010000005.1 coordinate 149,569, forward strand.
GGCCTGGGCGATCCAGATCGAGGTGCCGTCGTTGCGGATCGAATGGTTGATGTAGGCCGACAGCAGCTGGTAGGCGGCAAGCTTTTCCCGCCGCCCGGTGATCGAGCGGTGGACGATGAAGCTCTTGTTCAGGCGCATCATGTCGCTGACGAACGGCTTTTGCAGCAGGTTGTCGCCGATGGCGATGCGCGGCGTGGGCAGGCCTGCGTGGTACACCGCGTAGTTGACGAAGGCCGGGTCCATGACGATGTCGCGGTGGTTGGCCAGAAACAGGTAGGCCGTGCCCGACTTGAGCTGCTCGACGCCGGAGTAGGTGACGCCGTCGGTGGCGCGCTCGATGGTCTGGTCGACGTAGTACTCGACCTTGTCCTGCAGCGTGGACACGCAGCTGACGCCGGCGAATTCCTTGCGCAGGCGCCGGGCGATCAGCGGCTTGAGCAACCAGCCGAGGGCGCCAGCGGCGCGCGGGAAGCGGAAGTGGGTGAGGATATCGAGAAATGCCGGGTCGCTGAGCAGGCGTGCCAGAACGGCAGGGACCTCAGCGTCGTCGTACGGTCGGATGGCATCGAATTCGCCCATCATGCTCTCTTGTTGGAAACGGCTAGGGTAATAAGGTAGGGGTGGGGCCCGAAAAACGGCTCGGACACACGCAGGCCCTGTAAACAGACCGGCAATTATACGCACAAGTCACCGCGGAGGCCGCGATGCTGGAAACCGACTTCTATGATTGCCCCTATTGTGGCGAACGGGTAGAGACCACCGTCGACCTTTGCGCTGGCGATCAGGTCTACACCGAAGATTGTCAGGTTTGTTGCCAGCCCGTGGTGTTCATCCTGCAGGTGCATGGTGACGAATGGATGCTCGAAGTCAGACGCGAGGACGATGCTTGATGCAACGGATCTACGAACCGGAAAACCTGCTGGAGGCCGAGATGCTGGTCGGCATGCTGGCCAGCGAGGGGGTCGAGGTGCACCTGGTCGGTCGTGACCTGATGGGCGGCGTCGGCGAGCTGCCGATGCAGGGTTTGCTGGGCCTGGCGGTGCCCAATGAGCAGGCCGGTTACGCACGGCAGCTGATCGATGCGTACAATGGCGCCCAGCCGCTTGCCGGCGACGAACCGGAGAGTTATCCCGGTACCTTGATCTGCTAGGTTTCGAATTCGCCCATGTGTGGACGCTACGCCCTGTTTCGCTGGCCCCAGGCGCTCGCCGGGTTGCCAGGTTTCCCTGCCGGCCAGCCGGCGCAGTGGAACATCTCGCCCGGTGGCTCGGTGCTGATCCAGCGCCAGCTCGACGGCCAGATGCAAGTGGCCATGGCGCGCTGGGGCCTGACGCCGGCCTGGCTTACCGACCTTTCCCGTACACCTGCCCACGCCCGTGCCGAGACCCTGGCGGAACAGCCGATGTTCCGTGAAGCGTTTCGCCAGCGGCGCTGCCTGATGCCGGCCAATGGTTTCTACGAGTGGCGTGGCACGGTGCGCAAGCGGCCTTACTGGTTGACGCCGGGGGAGGGCTCATCGCTTTATTTTGCTGCGGTGTGGGAGGCGTATCCGGTGCAGGATCAGGTGTGGTTGAGTTGCGCGGTGGTGACCCAGGCGGCGATGAACCAGCGCCGGCCGCTGATTCTCGATGAAGCCGGCCAGGCCGCGTGGCTGGACCCTGAAACGCCGCTGCCACGTTTGCACGAGTTGCTGGCCAGCCCCCCGGCTACGCTGCGCGAGCGAGCGCTGGCGAATTTCGTCAATGATCCCAAGCTGGATGCCCCGGAGTGCCTGACCCCGGCCTGATGGGCTGGCCGATGCAGCTGAAGAAATCTTCCCTGCGGCTATGGCAGGCCCAGGCGACTCGGCCTAGGATACGGCGCATGTAAAAAGGGAGTGTTTTCATGCGTAAGTCTTTTGTCGTCAGCCTGTTGAGTGCTGGCATCCTGCTGGCCGGCTGCCAGGCAGTGAATACCACCAGCGGCGGCGCTGTCGGCGTCGAGCGCAAGCAGTACATGTTCAGCATGCTGTCGACCGCTGAGGTCAACCAGATGTACGCCCAGTCGTACCAGCAGACCCTCGGCGAGGCGTCGAGCAAAGGCGTGCTGGACAAGTCCAGCAACGATGCCAAGCGCGTCCAGGCCATCGCCGACCGGCTGATCGCCCAGGCGCCGAAGTTCCGCCCGGATGCTGCGCAGTGGCAATGGGAAGTCAACGTGATCAAGAGCGACGAGCTCAACGCCAACTGCGGCCCCGGCGGCAAGATCATCGTCTACACCGGCCTGATCGATCAGCTCAAGCTGACCGATGCCGAGATCGCCGCCGTGGTCGGCCACGAAATTGCCCACGCCTTGCGCGAGCACAGCCGTGAAGCGATGTCCAAGGCCTATGGCGTGGAAATGGCGCGCCAGGGCGCCGGTGCGCTGTTTGGCCTCGGCCAGGACAGCATCGCCCTGGCAGACCAGGTGGTGAACTACGCCATGACCCTGCCCAACAGCCGCGCCAACGAGAACGAAGCCGACCTCATCGGCCTCGAGCTGTCGGCGCGTGCCGGCTATGACCCGAACGCCGCGATCACCCTGTGGAACAAGATGAGCAAGGCGTCCGAAGGTGCACCGCCCGAGTTCATGAGCACTCACCCTGCGTCGGCAAGCCGGATCGCCTCGCTGCAGGCAGCGATTCCCAAGGTGATGCCGTTGTACGAAGCGGCCAAGAAGTAAGTTCGCCTTGGGGCTGCCTTGCAGCCCATCGCCGGCAAGCCGGCTCCCACACCCAATACCCTGTGGGGGCCGGCTTGCCGGCGATGGGCCGCAGCACGGCGCCAAATTGCAGTTACCCCACCCAGCCACTGGTCTTCATCGCCGAGTACACGGCCACCACGGCCAGCACGATGAAGGCAGCTGCCGCCAGGCGGCGAATCAGTGTCAGCGGCAGTTTCTCCGCCGCGAAGTTACCCGCCAGCACCACCGGCACGTTGGCAATCAGCATGCCCAGGGTGGTACCGATGATGACCATGATCAGGTGCGGATACTGCGCCGCCAGCATCACCGTGGCGACCTGGGTCTTGTCGCCGATTTCCGCCAGGAAGAACGCGATCAGCGTGGTCAAAAACGGGCCGAAGCGGCGCGCCGGGTTCTCGTCGTCGTCCATCTTGTCCGGCACCAAGGTCCACAGCGCGGTGGCGGTGAAGCTCGCGGCAAGGATCCAGTGCAAGGTCGTCTCGGTGAAGAACCCGCTGACCCAGGCACCTACCGCGCCAGCGGCGGCATGGTTGGCCAGGGTCGCGGCGATGATGCCGGCGATGATCGGCCAGGGCTTGCGAAAACGGGCAGCGAGGATGAGCGCGAGCAATTGCGTCTTGTCGCCGATTTCGGCGAGGGCAACGATGGCGGTGGGGACCAACAGAGATTCCAGCATCAGGATTCCTACGGGGGCGGGTCGACACGGCTATGACACGTACAGCCTCCCCGCCCCGGGTAAGGTGTGCGTGTCATAGGTCTTGTCAAACCCTGGACCTGTCTGCGCAGATCGTGGGTCGCACGCGCCATGGCCTGTGGGCCAAGTGTGTTGACGCGTGCCGGGCGAGCAAGGCGCTCGCGGGAGACTACTCCCCTAGGACGGTGCGGATTCTGCCTAGGCGAAACGCTTTCGGCAAGCCCTGTTTCTATCCACGTGTGGCCCGGTAGATGCGAAAGCCATCGGCTTCGGCGCAGGTCTGGCAGTTGCCCAGGGCCCCTTCGATCAGCGGCTGGTAGCGCAGGAAGCTGTTCGCTACCAGGCGCATTTCGCCGCCTTTTCGCAGATGTTCGCCGGATTTTTTCAGCAGGTTTTCCGAAGCCTGATAATTGGTGTGCACGCCGGTATGGAACGGCGGGTTGCTCAGGATCAGGCTCAGGTCACGCGGTGCAGCGTCGATGCCATCGCCGCTGATGACCTCGCCTTGCAGCTGGTTGGCCGCCAAGGTCAGGCGGCTGGCGGCCACCGCGAAGGCGTCCACATCCAGCAGGGTGACCTGGCTTTGTGGATAGCGCCGCTTGACCGTTGCCCCAAGCACCCCGGCGCCGCAGCCAAAGTCCAGCACATGGCCGGCCGGCAGGTTGTCCAGGTGCTTGAGCAGCAGCGCGGTGCCGCGGTCGAGGCGGCCGTGGCTGAACACACCCGGCAGGCTGACGATTTGCAGCGGGCCGTCTTCCAGCTCGAGGGTGAAGTGCTCGGCCAGGCTTTCCAGCGGCTTGGCTTCAGGCGCCTGTTCCACGGTCACCTGCCACAGCTGGCAGTGGCGGGCGCTGTCGAGCTTGCGCGGCTTGCCGAATGCCTGCAGCTGCTTGGCCGCCCCTTCGATGCCGCCGCGCTTTTCGCCCACCAGGTAGAGTTCACGGCCCGCCAGGCGCGAGGCCAGGGCGTTGAGCAGGTAGGCCGCCAGCTCGCGCGACTTGGGCAGGAACAGCACGGCCGCCTCGAAAGCCACCGGCGGAGCCTCCACGCCATAGTGGCTGCGCCCGGCGAAGCGGCTGTCGAGCATGGCCTGATCGCCCGCGTGCCAGGTCCAGCCATGGGCCTTGGGCAACTGGCCGAGCAGGTCGTCGGCGGGGGCGCCGGCGAGCAGCAGCGGGCCCTGGAACAGGTCCGCCTGGCGGAGCAACACTTCACTGCGCGGGTCCATGGACGACGCCTCCTGAAAAAAGTGGCGCAGTGTAGCAGAGCCGGTCGCTGCGCTCAGCTGACCACGCGGCGCGGCTGGCCGGCGAAGAAGGCCTGGGCGTTCTCGCTGAGCTGGCCGACGATACGCTGGCGCGACTCCACCGCGCCCCAGGCGCTGTGCGGGGTGATGATCAGGCGCGGGATGCCTGCCGCCAGCAGCGGGTTGCCCTGGGTCGGCGGCTCGACGCTGAGCACGTCGGTGGCGGCGCCGCCCAGGTGGCCGTTGCGCAGGGCGTCTGCCAGCGCCTGTTCGTCGATCAGCCCGCCTCGCGCGGTGTTGACCACCAGCGCACCGGGCTTGAGCAAGGCCAGCTCGCGGGCGCCGAGCATGTGCCGGGTGTGCTCGTTGAGGGGGCAGTGCAAGGTCAGGGCATCCACCTGAGGCAGCAGTTCATCCAGCGCCAGGCGGTCGTCACGCGCCGGGCGGCCGGGGATCTGCCCGCTCAGCACGCGCATGCCGAAGGCCTCGGCCAGGCGCGCCACGGCGCCGCCCAGCTCACCATGGCCGAGCAGGCCGAGGGTCTTGCCCTCCAGCTCGATGATCGGGAAGTCCAGCAGGCAGAACTGGCTGGCCTTGGCCCATTGCCCGTCTGCCACGGCCTGGTTGTAGTCGCACAGGCGCGTGGCCAGTGCCAGCAGCAGGGCCAGGGTGTGCTGGGCCACCGAGGGCGTGCCGTAGCCTTGGCAGTTGCACACGGTGATGCCCTGGGCGCGTGCCGCGGCCATGTCGACGTTGTTGGTGCCGGTGGCGGCGACCAGGATCAGCTTGAGCTGAGGGTTGGCGGCCAGCGCCTGGGCGTCGAGCATGACTTTGTTGCTCACCACCGCGACCGCGCCCTGCAGCCGTTCGGCGACCTGGTCGGGGCGGGTTGCGGCGAACAGCTGCAGCTCGTCGAACTGAGCGTGCAGCGGGGACAGGTCGAGGTCCCCGAGGTCCAGGGACTGGTGGTCGAGAAACACGGCGCGACGCGGGCTGGGCATCGGTAAGGCTCCGGTGGCAATGGCAAAGAGGGGGCAACCCGCACAATGCCACTCATACCTTCTGCCGCCAAATCATTCCTTCGACTGATTTGGTCGTCACAATGGCGAACTACAGTTGTTCCCTGACTTGTCCGGCTCGCTTTTCAAGAAGGGATACCCATGCTGCAGACCCGCATCATCAAGCCCGCCGAGGGCGCCTATTCGTTCCCCCTGTTGATCAAGCGCCTGCTGATGTCCGGCAGCCGCTACGAAAAAACCCGCGAAATCGTCTACCGCGACCAGCTGCGGCTGACCTATCCACAACTGGGCGAGCGCATCGCGCGGCTTGCCAACGTGCTGACCGAGGCCGGGGTCAAGGCCGGTGACACCGTGGCGGTGATGGACTGGGACAGCCACCGCTACCTGGAATGCATGTTCGCCATCCCGATGATCGGCGCCGTGGTGCACACCATCAACGTGCGCCTGTCTCCCGAGCAGATCCTCTACACCATGAACCACGCCGAAGACCGCGTGGTGCTGGTCAACAGCGATTTCGTCGGGCTGTACCAGGCCATCGCCGGGCAGCTGACCACGGTCGACAAGACCCTGCTGCTGACCGACGGCCCGAGCAAGACCGCCGAGCTGCCCAACCTGGTGGGCGAGTACGAGCAGCTGCTCGCCGCCGCCAGCCCGCAGTACGACTTCCCGGATTTCGACGAGAACTCGGTGGCCACCACCTTCTACACCACCGGCACCACCGGCAACCCCAAGGGCGTGTACTTCACCCATCGCCAGCTGGTGCTGCACACCCTCGCCGAGGCCTCGGTCACCGGCAGCATCGACAGCGTGCGCCTGCTGGGCAGCAACGACGTCTACATGCCGATCACGCCGATGTTCCACGTGCATGCCTGGGGCATCCCCTATGCCGCCACCATGCTGGGCATGAAGCAGGTCTACCCCGGGCGATACGAGCCAGACATGCTGATCAAGCTGTGGCGCGAAGAGAAGGTCACCTTCTCCCACTGCGTGCCGACCATCCTGCAGATGCTGCTCAACTGCCCGAGCTCGCAAGGCCAGGACTTCGGCGGCTGGAAGATCATCATCGGCGGCAGCGCGCTCAACCGTTCGCTGTACCAGGCCGCGCTGGCCCGTGGCATCCAGCTGACGGCGGCCTACGGCATGTCCGAAACCTGCCCGTTGATCTCGGCCGCGCACCTCAACGATGAGCTGCAGGCAGGCAGCGAGGACGAGCGCGTCAGCTACCGGATCAAGGCCGGTGTGCCGGTGCCGCTGGTGGAGGCCGCGATCGTCGATGGCGAAGGCAACTTCCTGCCCGCCGATGGCGAGACCCAGGGCGAGCTGGTGCTGCGCGCGCCCTGGCTGACCATGGGCTACTTCAAGGAGCCGGAAAAGAGCGAGGAGCTGTGGCAGGGCGGCTGGCTGCACACCGGTGACGTCGCCACGCTGGACGGCATGGGCTACATCGATATCCGCGACCGCATCAAGGATGTGATCAAGACCGGTGGCGAGTGGATTTCCTCCCTCGACCTCGAAGACCTGATCAGCCGCCACCCCGCCGTGCGCGAAGTGGCCGTGGTCGGGGTGGCCGACCCGCAGTGGGGCGAGCGGCCGTTCGCCCTGCTGGTGGCGCGTGACGGCCAGGTCATCGATGCCAGGACGCTCAAGGATCACCTCAAGCCGTTCGTCGAGGAAGGGCACATCAACAAGTGGGCAATTCCCAGCCAGATCGCCGTTGTTACTGAAATTCCCAAGACCAGTGTCGGCAAGCTCGACAAGAAGCGCATCCGCCAGGACATCGTCCAGTGGCAGGCCAGCAACAGCGCCTTCCTGTCGACCGTATGAGCCTGCGGCGGGTCGCGTGCGTCATAACGCGACCCGCACGCTAGAGCGGCTGGTGCCTTGCCAAACGAGAAATTTACGCCATGCTTGAGCGTTGCCAATGCCCAGCCTGGATAACTTCAGGATGAAATGGCGCCGCAGCGCGCAAATCACACTTTAGAGGGATCAAGCACCTGTGCCTGCTGGCTATAGTCGGGGCCAGGGGATTTTCAGGAATGGGGGAGGGCGACACGCGCAACACGTGTCGCTGCGGGTGCAAGCCCGCATACCGGTCGCTCGGGCCGTTCTTGAAAGGACTCACTGCCATAACAAAAAAGTACATGGAGTAGCGTCGATGACATCTGCAAACACGTTCTGGCGCCGGGCCAAGCTGCCTTTGGCCGTCAGCCTTGCTTCCACGCTCGCAAGTCCTGCTTTTGCGGTCAGTTTCAACATCGGTGAAATCGAGGGCCAGTTCGACTCGTCGCTTTCCGTCGGGGCCAGCTGGTCGACCGCCAACCCGAACAAGAACCTGATCGGCGTCAACAATGGCGGCAAGGGCCTGTCGCAAACCTCTGACGATGGCCACCTCAACTTCAAGAAGGGCGAAACCTTCTCGAAGATCTTCAAGGGCATCCATGACCTTGAGCTCAAGTACGGCGACACCGGCGTGTTCGTGCGTGGCAAGTACTGGTACGACTTCGAGCTCAAGGATGAAAGCCGCCCGTTCAAGGACATCAGCGACTCCGGCCGCAAGGAAGGCGCCAAGTCCTCCGGCGCCCAGCTGCTCGACGCCTTCGTCTACCACAACTATTCCATCGGCGATCAGCCAGGCTCGGTGCGCCTGGGCAAGCAGGTGGTGAACTGGGGTGAAAGTACCTTCATCGGCGGCGGCATCAACTCGATCAACCCGATCGACGTGGCCGCCTTCCGCCGCCCCGGCGCCGAGATCAAGGAAGGCCTGATCCCGGTCAACATGTTCTACATCTCGCAGAGCCTCACCGACAACCTGTCGGCCGAAGCCTTCTACCAGATCGAGTGGGACCAGACCGTCGTCGACAACTGCGGCACCTTCTTCTCCCAGCCCGACATCATCGCCGATGGCTGCACCGACAACCTGCGCGTGCTCAACAGCAGCCGTACCGTGCCGGCAGCGGCCCAGCAGTTCCTCGCCAGCCGCGGCGTGAACATCAACGAAGAAGGCGTGATGGTGGCCCGTGGCGCCGACCGCGATGCCCGCGACAGCGGCCAGTTCGGCGTGGCCATGCGCTACATGTTCGAACCGCTGGACACCGAGTTCGGTGCCTACTTCATGAACTACCACAGCCGCGCGCCGATCTTCAGCGCCACCGGCGCCTCGCCATCGGTGTTCGCCGGCCTCAGCCAGCTGCCGCCGCAGCTGCGGGCACTGGCGCCGCTGATCGTGGCCGGCAACTCGAAGTACTTCGTCGAGTACCCCGAGGATATCCGCCTGTATGGCCTGAGCTTCTCCACCACCTTGCCCACCGGCACCGCGTGGAGCGGTGAACTCAGCTACCGGCCGAACGCGCCGGTGCAGTTGAACACCACCGACATCCTGTTCGCCGGCGTGCGGCCGATTGGCGGTGCACTGGCCAACGCATCGCTGCTCAACGGCACGCCAGGTCAGGACCTGCACGGCTATAACCGCAAGGAAATCACCCAGTTCCAGACCACCCTGACGCACTTCTTCGACCAGGTGATGGGCGCCAGCCGCATGACCGTGGTCGGTGAACTGGGCGTCACCCATGTCGGTGGCCTGGAGAACGCCCACGAAACCCGCTATGGCCGTGACCCGGTGTTCGGCCCCGGCCCGCTGCCCGCCACCGGCGGTGCCGATACCTGCCAGGCGCTCAATGCCAGCACCATCGCTGGTGCTGGCCCAGGGGCCTCGACCACCAACCTGAACCGCAAGTGCGAAAACGACGGCTACACCACCAGCACCTCCTGGGGTTACCGCGCGCGGGTCATCTGGGACTACAACGACGTGTTCGCCGGCATCAACCTCAAGCCGAACGTGGCCTGGTCGCATGACGTGTCCGGTTACTCGCCAGGTCCAGGCGGCAACTTCGAGGAAGGCCGCAAGGCGGTCAGCCTTGGCCTGGACGCGGAGTACCTGAACACCTACACCGCCAGCCTGTCGTACACCAACTTCTTCGACGGCAAGTACAGCACCGTGGATGATCGCGACTTCGTCGCCCTCAGCTTCGGCGTGAACTTCTAAGCACACAGATCCAGGACGACACGACATGAACAAGACCAGAAGTCTGCTGCAAGCCGGTGTGCTGGGCCTGTCCCTGCTGGCGACCGGCGTCATGGCTGCGGTTTCCGCTGACGAAGCGGCCAAGCTGGGCACTACCCTGACTCCGATGGGCGCGGAAAAGGCCGGTAACGCCGATGGCTCCATCGGCCCGTGGCAGCCACTGTCCAAGACCGCGGGCAGCGTCGACGCCAAGGGCTTCCTTGCCGACCCTTATGGCAGCGAAAAACCGCTGTTCACCATCACCGCGCAGAACGTCGAGCAGTACAAGGACAAGCTGTCGCCGGGCCAGGTGGCGATGTTCAAACGCTACCCGGACACCTACAGGATCCCGGTGTACAAGACTCACCGTGGCGCCACCGTGCCTGACGATGTGTTCGCCGCCATCAAGAAGAACGCCACCAGCACCACCCTGGTCGAGGGCGGCAACGGCCTGAACAACTTCCAGACCGCCGTGCCGTTCCCGATCCCCAAAAGTGGCCTGGAGGTGATCTGGAACCACATCACCCGCTACCGTGGCGGCAGCGTCAGCCGTCTGGTGACCCAGGCAACGCCACAAGTGAACGGCACCTTCAACCCGGTGTACTTCTCCGACCAGTTCGTGTTCCGCGACAAGATGAAGGATTACGACCCGAACAACCCGGGCAACATCCTCTTCTACTTCAAGCAGGAAGTGACCGCGCCGGCGCGCCTGGCCGGTACCGTGCTGCTGGTGTACGAGACCCTCGACCAGGTCAAGGAGCCACGCCAGGCGTGGATCTACAACGCCGGCCAGCGCCGGGTGCGCAAGGCGCCGCAGGTGTCTTACGACGGCCCGGGTACCGCTGCCGATGGCCTGCGTACCTCGGACAACCTGGACATGTTCAACGGTGCGCCAGACCGCTACGACTGGAAGCTCGAAGGCAAGAAGGAGCTGTACATCGCCTCCAACGCCTACAAGCTCGACGACCCGAAGCTCAAGTACACCGACATCATCAAGGCCGGCCACATCAACCAGGACCTGACCCGTTACGAGCTGCGCCGGGTATGGCATGTGGTCGCGACGCTCAAGCCGAGCCAGCGGCATATCTACGCCAAGCGTGACTTCTATATCGACGAGGACACCTGGCAAGCCGCGGTGATCGACCAGTATGACGGGCGCAACCAGCTGTGGCGCGTTTCCGAGGCGCATTCCCAGGACTACTACAACGTGCAGGTGCCGTGGTACACCCTGGAGGCCATCTACGACCTGCAATCGGGCCGTTACCTGGCCCTGGGCATGAAGAACGAAGAGAAGCGCTCCTACGACTTCGGCTTCAGTGCCAGCAAGGCCGACTTCCAGCCTGCCGCGCTGCGCCAGACCGGTATTCGTTGAAGCACTAACCCCCTCCGTGTGATCTCCCAGAACGCCCCGGCTTGCCGGGGCGTTTCTGTTCAGCCTGGGCAATCACTGCGCTGAATACCCCGTCAAACCCTTGTGGCAGCCGCTGTCCATCAGCCATGTTGCGTTTTGTCGCAGTCTTTTCCTGGGTAATGGCGCCCATTGTCTTCAAATGCGCTGCGTTACCGGCTAGTCTCGCAACAATCCGTACCGCCGTTGTCTTCCAATCATAACGAGCCGGCCATGACAGATCTGTCCCGTACGCATGGATTCGCCAGCCAGGCCATGGGCCTGCTGGACGGGCGTTTCTTCCGGCCGCCATTACCGGAAGGCCACGTCGCGCGTGCGCGCTTGTGCCAGCGCCTGCACGCGGGCCTTGCCGGGCGCCTGCTGCTGGTCAACGCCCCGGCGGGGTTCGGCAAAAGCTCCCTGGCCATCGAGTTCTGCGAGGCCTTGCCCGCCCACTGGCGCAGCCTGTGGCTCGGCCTGAGCCAGCGCGATGCCGACCCTGGCCGCTTCCTCGAGCGCCTGCTCGAAGGCCTGCAACAGTACTGCCCGGCCCTGGGCGGGCAGGCCATGGGCCTGCTGAAGATGCGCCAGCGCCATCAGCCCTTCGCCTTCGAGGAGTGGATCGACGGCCTGCTCGACGAGCTGGGGCTCTACCTGCAGGCCGATACGCCCTTGCTGCTGGTACTGGACGACTATCACCTGGCCCAGGGGGCGGTGCTCGACCGCTGCCTGCAGTTTTTCCTCAACCACCTGCCAAGCGGCCTGGTGTTGCTCATTACCAGCCGCCAGCGCCCGGACTGGCACCTGGCGCGGCTGCGCCTGTCGCGGCAACTGACCGAACTCAACGAACAGGACCTGCGCCTGACCGCCGATGAGGCGCTGGCCGTCATCGGCTGCCAGCCGACCGGGTTGCGCGGCCAGGCCCTGGACAACCTGATCCAGCGCAGCGACGGCTGGGTGGCCGGGCTGCGCTTCTGGCAACTGGCCGCCAGCGAAAGCGGCGACGAGCATGCCTTGCCCCAGGCGCTGCACGGGGGCGAGGGGCTGATTCGCGACTACCTGCTCGAAGAAGTCATCGACATCCTGCCGCAGGACGTGCAGGCCTTTCTGTTCGACACCGCGTGCCAGGAGCGTTTCTGCGCGGAACTCTGCGATGCCCTGCGCGAGCGCCATGACAGCGCCGTGATCCTGCGTTTCTTGCAGGCGCACCAGGTATTTCTGGTGCCGCTCGACGAGCATGGCCAGTGGTACCGTTATCACCACCTGTTCTCCGACCTGCTGCGCAGCCGCCAGTCCAGCGAGCCGCTGGCCCGCCTGCACCTGCGTGCCTGCCGCTGGTTCCAGGCCCAGGGCCTGCTCGACGAAGCCGTGGAGCAGGCCTTGCGCGCCGGCCATCTGGACGTTGCCGCCAACCTGGTGCAGAGCCTTTCGGAGGAGCAACTGCTGGCCGAGCAGAACGTCGGCATGCTGCTGCGCTGGAAGATGGACCTGCCCGACAGCCTGCTGATCAGCACCCCGCGGCTGATCGTGCTGTACAGCTGGGCCCTGGGTCTGGCTTGCCAGCTGGATGCCGCAGAAGAACTGGCGAGCAACCTCAGCCGCTTCCTGCCCGCGCCTTCGGCCACGGCGCAGAAGTCGATGCTGGCGCAGTGGCTGGCATTGAGCGGGGTCATCGCCCGTGGCCGTGGTGATCGTCAGCGCACCCTGGCCTATTGCAGCGAAGCGCTGCAGAGCCTGCCGTGCAAGCGCTATGGGCAACGGCTAGTGTGCCTGTCGACGCTGTCGAACCTGGCCATCGCCGATGCCGACTACTGGCGTGCGCGGGGCTGGAACCGCGAAGCGCTCGAGCTGGCGCAGCGGGTCGGCAACCCATTGTTCGAGGCCCTGGCGCACTACGACCGCGCCCGCGTGCTGCATGCCCGGGGCGAGGTGCTGCGGGCACTGGATGAGGTGAGCCAGGGGTTGCAGCGTCTGCAGGGGTTGCCGGCGCAGCGCCTGTATGCCGTGCGTGCGCGCTTGACCTTGTACGAAGGCTACCTGCTGGTATCGCGCCTGCAGCCGGCCCAGGGGCGTGCGCGCCTGCGGGCCGGGCTGGGCGAGGCGCGTGCCTGTCGCGACATCAGCGTGCTCATCGGCCACTGTGTGATCGCCGCGCTCGATGGCCGCGAGGGCCACTATGCCGAGGCGTTCGCCGAGCTGGCCGAGGCCGAGCGGCTGATGCACATCTGGGACGTGCCGCCGATTTTCTACCTGGCCATGATTACCCTGGTCAAATGCGAGCTGTGGCTGGCCCAGGGGCGTACCGACCTTGCCGAGTCGTGGTTGCTGCGCCTGGGGCAGACCTATGGCGGCGAGCATCCGGCGGCGGCGCCGGAGTTCCACCCCTTGCTGCCCTTGCACATCGAGTTGCAGCAGGCACTGCTCGAGCGGGTACAGGGGCGCAGCGACGAGGCCGAGGTACGCTTGTGTGCCCTGGTCGAGCGTGGCCAGGCCACGGGCGGCATGTTGCTGGCCTTGAGCGCGGCGTGCCAGTGGATGCTCCTGTTGCTGGCCGACGGGCGCGAGGGCGAGGCTGCCGGGCAACTGCCAATGGCCTTGGCAGCAGCCCGTGGTGGGGTGTTGCTGCCGTTCCAGCGGTTGATCGAACTGCATCCGGCATGGCTGCGAGAGCAGCTGCTTGCGCAGCCGGCTTGCCAGGTTCAGGCCAAGCTGCTGGCGCACCTGCCCGAGCTTGCCATGCCCGCCGCGGGTGCTGGCGAAGCGCTGAGCGGCCGTGAGCTGGCAGTGCTGGAGCTGATTGCCCAGGGCTGTTCCAACCAGCAGATCAGCGAGCGGTTGTTCATTTCCCTGCACACCGTCAAGACCCACGCCAGCCACATCAACAGCAAGCTGGGCGTGGAGCGTCGAACCCAGGCGGTGGCCCGGGCCAAGTCGCTGGGCCTGCTGGCCTGAGGCTATCGTTCAGCGTTGCGTGCAGTACCCTCATATTTCCCGACCAGCGGCCGATACAGGATTCGGCGGTATAGGCATCGCCGCACTCCCATCCTCCAACACAGGTCGAGTTGATGCTGCAGTACGGGCAAAAGAGCTTTCTGATCGTCGACGACTTCACCGACTTCCGCACCTCGACACGTTCCATGCTGCGCGAGCTGGGCGTGCGTGACGTGGACACTGCCGACAGCGGTGAGCAAGCCCTGCGCATGTGCGGGCAGAAGCGTTACGACTTCATTCTCCAGGACTTCCACCTGGGTGACGGCAAGAAGAACGGCCAGCAGGTGCTCGAGGACATGATCCTCGACAAGCTGATCAGCCATGAGTGCGTGTTCATCATGGTCACCGCCGAAAGCAGCCAGGCGATCGTGCTCAGCGCCCTCGAGCATGAGCCGGACGCCTACCTGACCAAGCCGTTCAACCGCGTCGGCCTGGCCCAGCGCCTGGACAAGCTGACCCAGCGCAAGACCTTGCTCAAGCCGATTCTCCAGGCCCTGGACCGCGGCCGCCCGGCCGAGGTGCTGGCGGCCTGTGCCGAGCTGTGCAAGAAAGACCCGCGCTTCGCGCCGCTGTGCTTGCGCTACCGGGCCGATGCCTTGCGTGCGCTGAACCGCTTCGAGGAGCTGGAGAAGTTTCTCAAGACCATCCTCGCCAGCCGCCCGCAGCCTTGGGTGTATGCCGCGCTGGGCAGCCTGATGCACAAGCGCGGCCAGCACGCCCAGGCCCAGGGGGTGTACGAGCAGGCGCTCAAGGCCTTCCCGATCATGCCCGGCCTGTACGACGGCATGGCCGATGTGCTGGTCGCCCAGGGCGACACCAAGCGTGCGCAGAACATGCTCGAAGAAGCGGTGCGCCTGTCGCCGCTGGCAGTGCGCCGCCAGGCCACGCTGGGCAAGCTGGCGCTGGACAACGAAGATTTCGAGAGCGCTTCCAAGGCGTTTCGCCATGCGGTCAACCAGGGCCAGAGCTCGCGCTACAAGGACGCTGAAAGCAACCTTGGGCTGGTCCAGGCGCTGATGAACAAGAACGCCGGTTTCGGCCTGGACGCGCGTACCCGCGTCGAGATCAACACCGTGCTCAGCGAAGTGGCCAAGGACAACGCCGACGACCAGGGCCTGCAGGTGCGTGCGCGCTTGATGAAAGCTGCCAGCCTGCAGCAGGCCGGCGATGCCGAAACGGCCGCCAAGCTCACCGAGCAGGCCATTGCCCGGCTGGACAAGATGGACCAGTTCTTCTCGGTCGAGGCGGCCTTGACCGTGGCCAGGCAGTTGCAGTCACTGGGCCAGGAAAGCGCCGGCAGCACCATCCTCAAAGGCTGCGTGGAAACCTACGGCGACGACCCCAAGGTGATGCAGAGCGTGGCCAAGCTGACCGACGACCCGAGCGTGCTCGGCGCGGTCACCGAGGCGGTCGACCTCAACCGCCAGGGGGTGCGCAGCTACCAGGCCGGGCAGCTCAACGAAGCGTTGCAGATGTTCCGCAAGGCCCTGTCGCTGCAGCCGAAGAACATCAGCATCGCGCTCAACACCGCCCAGGCACTGCTGCGCATCGGCGGTGAAGCCACGCCGCCGGCCATCCTCCAGGAGTGCCGCGCCTGCCTGACCAGCGTGGCCGGTATTCCCGCCAGCGACAGCCGCTACGACCGCTATCGCAAATTGCACATCAAGGTGTTCGGCGCATGAGCCAGGACAATCAGGGGCTGGATTTTTCCACGGTGATCGCCTCCACCGTGCACGACCTGAAAAACTCGCTGTCAGCGCTGATCCAGTCCCACGATCAGTGGCTGGCGCGCCTGCCCGAAGAGCTGCGCGGCGGTACCGAGCAAGGCGTGATCGAGCACGAGTTCCGCCACCTCAACGGCATGCTGGTACAGCTGCTAGGGTTGTACAAGCTGGGCGTCAACCAGCTGCCGATCTGCCCGGACTACCACGAGCTGGATGACTTCATCGAAGCTCAGCTGGCGGCCCACCAGCAAGTGCTGGAGCACAACGACATCCTGGCTACCTGGCGCATCGACAGCGACAACCCGCTGGGCTTCTTCGACCGCGAGCTGGTGGCCTCGGTGATCGCCAACGTGGTCACCAATGCCACGCGCTATGCCGGGCATGCGTTGTTGATCAGCATTGGCGAAGAAAACGATCACCTGGTCATCAGCGTCAACGACGACGGCCCCGGTTACCCGGCGCGCATGCTCGAGCGACAGCAGGATTACGTGCAGGGCATCGAGGCGCAGGGCGGCAGCACCGGGCTTGGGCTGTACTTTGCGGCGCGCATCGCGGCGTTGCATGAGCGTGACGGGGTGCGTGGGCGGATCGAGATTTCCAATGGCGGGACGCTTGGGGGTGGGTTGTTCAAGTTGTATTTGCCTTGAACGCCGACTGAGCATTTGTAGGCCGTTTCCCAAGACTTCGTGTGGAAGCTCTCGCTGGTGAGATCCAGGCTTTTTTTGCTGCTGGGCGAGCGAAACTGTAGATACGCCGTTTCTACATTTCACTTGCAATCACTTGGAGGGTTTCTACTATGTATCTACCTTGGGAGATACTCATGCAGATCAAAATTCAGCAATGGGGCAACAGCGCCGCCATTCGCCTGCCGTCGACAGTGCTCAAACAGATGCGCCTCGGTGTCGGCTCTACCCTGAGCCTGGACACTGCAGGCGAAACGCTGGTGCTCAAACCCGTCAGGCCCAAGCCCAAATACACCCTCGAAGAGCTGATGGCGCAATGTGACCTGAACGCGCCGGAGCCCGAGGACATGGCCGGCTGGAACGCCATGCCTCCAGTGGGGCGTGAAGTGTGAGGCGGGTCGGGTTCGGCAGAGGCGATATCGTGCGCGTCAATCTCGACCCTACGCTCGGCCGGGAGCAGCAGGGCAGTGGGCGCCCGGCGTTGGTGATATCGCCGGCGGCCTTCAATGCCTCGGGCCTTGCCGTGATCGTACCCATATCCCAAGGCGCGGACTTCGCCAGGCATGCCGGATTTGCCGTTACCCTCAGCGGCGCGGGCACGCAGACTCAAGGGGTGATGCTCTGCAACCATCTTCGCACGGTCGACCTTGAAGCCCGAGGCGCCAAACGCATCGAGTCGGTTCCTGAGGGGGTGATCCTCGACGCGCTGGCTCGCATTCAAACGCTATTCGATTGATTGACGCTCATGGAAAACACACCGCTAGCCCTCATCCGCGAAACCTTCCCCGTCGGCCCCCTGCAGTGCAACTGCACGCTGATCGGCGACCCGCTCACGCGCAAGGCCATCGTCGTCGACCCGGGCGGCGATCCGGAGAAGATCCTCGCCCGCCTGCAGGCCCACGGCCTGACCCTGGTGAGCATCATCCACACCCACGCGCACTTCGATCACTTCCTCGCGTCCGGCAAGCTCAAGGAACTCACCGGCGCCACCTTGCACCTGCACAAGGCTGACCAGGCGCTGTGGGACAACCTGGAAATGCAATGCCAGATGTTCGGCGTGCCCTACACGCCAGTGCCGCCGCCAGACCGCTGGCTGGGTGACGACGAGGAGCTGGCCTGTGGCTGCGGCGTCGCCTTGCACACGCCGGGGCACACCCCGGGCTCAATGAGCTTCTGGTTCGCCGACGCCAAGCTGCTGATCGCCGGTGACACCTTGTTCCGCCGGGGCATTGGCCGCACCGATTTGTGGGGTGGCGACCAACGGGCTATCGTTCGGTCGATCAAGGAGCGGCTGTATCGCCTGGATGAAGACGCGATCGTGGTCACCGGCCACGGCCCCGATACCCGCTTGGGTGACGAGATGCGCGAGAACCCGTTCGTGCGGGCATGAATCCGTATGAACATGTTTTTATGGAATTAATTCGCCTTCATGTGATCCAAGGCTGGCATCGATCCATCTGCGATCTGCCGCACAACTGAATTTTTGTAGGAGCTTGTCCATGTTCACCATGCGTCGTCTGATTATCGTCGCAACCGCTGCAGCCTTGATGACCGGCTGCGCGAGCCAGAACCCTTATGACAGCCAAGGTCAGGCACAAGGCGGCTCCACAGGGATGAGCAAGACCGCCAAGTACGGCGGCCTGGGCGCACTGGCCGGCGCCATCGCCGGTGCTGCCATCGACCACAACAACCGCGGCAAGGGTGCACTGATCGGCGCCGCCGCAGTGGGCGCCGCGGCCGCAGGCTATGGCTACTACGCCGACAAGCAGGAAGCCGAGCTGCGCGCGCAGATGGCCAACACCGGCGTCGAAGTGCAGCGCCAGGGCGACCAGATCAAGCTGATCATGCCGGGCAACATCACCTTCGCCACCGACTCGGCGAACATCGCCCCAAGCTTCTACTCGCCGCTGAACAACCTGGCGAACTCGTTCAAGCAGTTCAACCAGAACACCATCGAAGTGGTTGGCTTCACCGACAGCACCGGCAGCCGCCAGCACAACATGGACCTGTCCCAGCGCCGTGCCCAGGCGGTCAGCAGCTACCTGACCTCGCAGGGTGTCGATGCTTCGCGCGTCTCGGTACGTGGCATGGGCCCGGACCAGCCGATCGCCAGCAACGCCGACGCCAATGGCCGGGCGCAGAACCGCCGCGTCGAGGTCAACCTGAAGCCGATCCCTGGCGCTCAGTACGACCAGCAAGGGCAGGTACAGCAGTACCCCTGACCGAACCCAATGGGGCCGCATCGCGGCCCCATTGCTTTTACTGCCGGGTGCTGGCCTGAATCGCGGTCAGGGCGATGGTATGCACGATATCGTCCACCTGCGCCCCTCTGGGCAAGTCGTTCACCGGCTTGCGCAAGCCCTGCAGCATCGGCCCCAGGCTGACCCCGTCGGTGCTGCGCTGCACTGCCTTGTGGGTGGTGTTGCCGGTATTCAGGTCGGGGAACACGAACACCGTCGCACGCCCGGCTACCGGGCTTTGCGGCGCCAGCTGGCGGGCAATGTCCGGGTTGGCGGCAGCGTCGTACTGCAGCGGCCCGTCGATCAGCAGGCCCTGGTCCGTGGTTTGCGCCAGGCGCGTGGCTTCGCGCACCTTCTCCACTTCCTCGTCGCTTGCCGAGTCGCTTGAGTAACTGATCATCGCCACCCGCGGCGCAATGCCGAAGGCGAGTGCCGATTCGGCGCTCTGCCGGGCGATTTCCGCCAGCTCGTCGGCACTGGGGTGCGGGTTCATCACGCAGTCGCCGTACACCAGCACCTGCTCGGGGAACAGCATGAAGTACACCGACGACACCAGGCTGGCGCCCGGTGCGGTCTTGATCAGCTGCAGGGCAGGGCGAATGGTATTGGCGGTGGAGTGCACCAGGCCCGAGACCAGCCCGTCGACCTCATCCAGTGCCAGCATCATGGTGCCGATCACCACCGGGTCCTCGAGCTGCTGTTCGGCCATGGGCGCGTTGAGGTTCTTGCTCTTGCGCAACTCGACCATCGGTTCCACGTAGCGCCCGCGAATCAGCTCCGGGTCGAGCACCTCAAGGTCGGCCGGCAGGGTGATGCCCTGGGCCCGGGCCACCGCCTCGACTTCCTCGGGCTTGGCCAGCAGCACGCAGCGGGCGATGCCGCGCGCCTGGCAGATCGCCGCAGCCTGCACCAGCAAAGGCTCGGCCCCTTCGGGCAGGACGATGCGCTTGTTGGCCTGCTGGGCGCGCTGGATCAACTGATAGCGGAACACCGCCGGCGACAGGCGCAGCTCGCGCGGGGTGCCGCAACGCTGGTGCAGCCAGGCGGCATCGAGGTGGCTGGCGACGAAATCGGTGATGAACTCGGCGCGCTCGCGGTCATCCACCGGAATTTCCCGGTTCAGCGAATTGAGCTGGTTGGCGGTGTCGTAAGAGCCGGTGCTGACCGACAGGATCGGCAGCCCCGCCTGCAGGGCGCCACGGCACAAACCCAGAATGCGCGCATCGGGCTTGCTGTCGCTGGTCAGCAGCAGGCCGGCCAGCGGCACGCCGTTGATCGCCGCCAGGCTCACGGCGAGGATGATGTCGTCGCGGTCGCCCGGGGTGACCACCAGGGTGCCTGGGGTGAGCAGCGGCACGGTATTGGCCACGGTGCGTGCGCAGATGATGATCTTGTTCATGCGGCGCTGCTCGTAGTCGCCGGCATTGAGCACCTGGGCACCGAGCAGTTCGGCCACATCGCGGGTGCGCGGGGCGTTCAGCTCGGGCTGGTAGGGGATGCAGCCGAGCAGGCGGAAGTCGTTGCCGCGCAGCAGCGGCGAATGCTCGCGCAGGCGCGTGGCGAAGTCGGCCATGCTTTCGTCGGTGCGCACCTTGTTGAGGATCACGCCGAGCACTTTCGGGTCACGCGGGCCACCGAACAGCTGGGCCTGCAGCTCGACGCGCCCGGACAGCTCGCTGAGCACTTCGTTTTCCGGTGCCGACACCAGGATCACCTCGGCATCCAGGCTCTTGGCCAGGTGCAGGTTGACCCGCGCCGCGTAGCTGGCATGGCGCGTGGGCACCATGCCTTCGACCACCACCACGTCGTTGCCGACGCAGGCTTGCTGGTAGAGGCGGATGATCGCTTCGAGCAGTTCGTCGAGCTGGCCATCGCCGAGCATGCGCTCGACCTGGGCCAGGCTCAGGGGCATGGGCGGCTTGATGCCGTGGGTGCGGGCGACCAGCTCGGTGGAGCGCTCCGGGCCGGTGTCG
This sequence comes from Pseudomonas sp. NPDC087029, assembly GCF_044745345.1. Taxonomy (NCBI): domain Bacteria; kingdom Pseudomonadati; phylum Pseudomonadota; class Gammaproteobacteria; order Pseudomonadales; family Pseudomonadaceae; genus Pseudomonas; species Pseudomonas sp. NPDC087029. Next base: position 170,307 of record NZ_JBIVAB010000005.1, read on the forward strand.
CCAGGGTGCGGCTGGGCAATCGGCTTGAAGAAGCCGACCTTCAGCCCGGCGCGCTCCAGGGTGCGCACCAGGCCCAGGCTGATGGAGGTCAGGCCGACACCAAAGTCGGTCGGCGCGATGAAAAATGTCTGCATGTGCTTCTCGAAATAAGCGTTGCAAGGAATCAACGGCCAAGGGTAGCGCTATCGGCCCCCTGTGCACACCAGCCACAGGCGAAAGCCTGGCCGATGCGCTGCGCGCGTTGCGCCGGGTCGAGCACCCACGGGCGTGCCTGCCACGGCGGCTGGTGGCGCAGGTGCTGGGTGTGGCCGCAGGACAGCTCGACCACCCAGTGGCCCTCTTGGTCCTGGTGGAAGCCGGTGATCCGACTGGTGGGTCGCCCCTCGTCCGAGGTGCGTTCGCAATCAGGCGATGCCTTGGTTACACTTGTGCGTTCTACATTCTTATGCAAAAGGTCTTACCCCATGCTGATCGCCGCCAACAAGGCTGTCTCCATCGACTATACCCTGACCAACGACGCCGGGGAGGTGATTGACAGCTCCTCCGGCGGTGCGCCGCTGGTATACCTGCACGGTGCCGCCAACATCATCCCGGGCCTGGAAAAGGCGCTGGAAGGCAAGCAAGCCGGTGACGAACTGGAAGTTGCCATCGAGCCGGAAGAGGCTTACGGCGAATACCTGGCCGAGCTGGTCAGCACCCTGAACCGCAGCCTGTTCGAAGGTGTCGACGAGCTGGAAGTCGGCATGCAGTTCCACGCCTCGGCGCCGGACGGCCAGATGCAGATCGTCACCATCCGCGACATCGACGGCGACGACGTCACCGTTGACGGCAACCACCCACTGGCTGGCCAGCGCCTGAACTTCAAGGTCAAGGTCATCGACGTGCGTGATGCCAGCGAAGAAGAAATCGCTCACCGCCACATCCATGGCGAAGGTGGCCATCACCACTGATTTTCTGCGCTAAGCTCAGAAAGTCGCCAGGCGCTCGGACAAGCCGGCTTGCCTCCCCCAGGGAGGTGCACGGCTTGGGTGAGCGCCTTTTTAGTGGGCGCGATTCGCCCTTGCGGCAACCGGGAACCTGAGAGGGGATTTCAACATGAGTGCATTCCACGACCTGACATTGAAGGCGCTGAATGGCCAGGACCTGCCCCTGGCACCGTTCAAGGGCCAGGTGGTGCTGGTGGTCAATGTCGCCTCCAAGTGTGGCCTGACGCCGCAATACGCCTCGCTGGAGAAACTCCAGCAGCAGTTCAAGGGCAAGGGCTTCAATGTGCTGGGCCTGCCCTGCAACCAGTTCGCTGGCCAGGAGCCTGGCAGCGAAAAGGACATCCAGGAATTCTGCAGCCTCAATTACGGGGTGAGCTTCCCGCTGGGCGCCAAGCTCGAGGTCAACGGGCCGCAGCGCCATGCGCTGTACCGCTTGCTGGCAGGCGAGGGGGCGGAATTCCCGGGGGACATCAGCTGGAACTTCGAGAAGTTTCTGGTAGGCAAGGATGGGCGGGTGCTGGCGCGCTTTGCCCCGCGCACTGCGCCGGATGACCCGACGGTGGTGCAGGCCATCGAGAAGGCCCTGGGCTGAGCATCCGGGGCCGCTTCGCGCCCCAGTCGCCGGCAAGCCGGCTCCCACACGGAGCCGGCTTGCCGGCGATACAGCAGAATCACTCAAATCAATGATGCTGGGCTCAGCCACCCGCTGCCCCTAACCTCAGGCGCATTTCCTCCCCAGACGGAAGCGCCCATGTCCACCAATCCGCTGTTCCAGCCCTTCACCCTCGGCGCACTCCAGCTGCCGACCCGCGTCGTCATGGCGCCGATGACCCGTACCTTCTGCCCCGGTGGCGTGCCCCACGCAGGCGTGGTCGATTACTACCGCCGCCGCGCCGCTGCCGGCGTGGGCCTGATCATCACCGAAGGCACCACGGTCGCGCACAAGGCCGCCAACGGTTACCCCAATGTCCCGCGCTTCCACGGCGAAGATGCCCTGGCCGGCTGGAAGCAGGTGGTCGACGCGGTGCATGCCGAAGGCGGGCGCATCGTGCCGCAGCTGTGGCATGTGGGCGCGGTGCGCCGCCTGGGCACCGAGCCGGACGCCAGCGTGCCGGGCTACGGGCCGAGCGAAAAGGTCAAGGACGGCCAGGTCATGGTGCACGGCATGAGCCACGACGATATCCGCGAAGTGATCGCCGCGTTCGCCCAGGCCGCCCGCGATGCCCAGGCCATCGGCATGGACGGCGTGGAAATCCACGGCGCCCATGGCTACCTGATCGACCAGTTCTTCTGGGCGGCCAGCAACCGCCGCGACGATGAATACGGCGGCGACCTGGCCGGCCGCTCGCGCTTCGCCATCGAGCTGATCCAGGCGGTGCGGGCGGCGGTAGGGCCGGACTTCCCGATCATCTTGCGCTTCTCGCAATGGAAGCAGCAGGACTACAGCGCCCGCCTGGTGGAAACCCCTGAACAGCTGGCTGCGTTCCTCAAGCCGCTGGCCGACGCGGGTGTGGATATCTTCCACTGCTCCACCCGGCGCTTCTGGGAGCCGGAGTTCGAGGGTTCGCCATTGAACCTGGCCGGCTGGACCCGCCAGTTGACCGGCAAGCCAACCATCACCGTGGGCAGCGTGGGCCTGGATGGCGAATTCCTGCAGTTCATGGTCGACACCGACAAGGTGGCCAAGCCGGCCAGCCTGGAAGGCCTGTTGCGCCGCCTGGGCGATGAGGAGTTCGACCTGGTGGCCGTTGGCCGGGCCTTGCTGGTGGACGCCGAATGGGCGCAGAAGGTGCGCCAGGGCCGCGAGGCCGACGTGCTGCCGTTCAGCCGCGAGGCGCTGGCGACCCTGGCTTGATGGCCAGCGCAGGGTCTGCCACCTGGTTGCCGGTAGGCAGCGCGTGGCAGGCATTGCTCAGGTGCATTTCGAACTGCTCGACGATCGCCGGCCAGCCCTGGCGGCTGGCGTGCTGGCGCGCGTTCAGGCGCACCCGGCGCAAGGTTTCGCCTTCTTCGAGCAACCAGCAGGCCGCATCGATGAAGGCGGCCTGGTCGCCCGGCATGGCCAGGGCACCGCTGTGGCCATGGCGGATATGCTGGGCGGCGGCGGCTTCGTCGTAGGCGACCACCGCCAGGCCTGAGGCCATGGCTTCGAGCACCACGTTGCCGAAGGTTTCGGTCAGGCTCGGGAACAGGAACAGGTCGCCACTGGCGTAATGCTCAGCCAGTGCCTCACCCCGCTGCACACCACAGAAAATCGCCTCTGGCAGTTGCTGCTCGAGGGCCGCGCGTTGCGGCCCGTCACCCACCACGATCAAGCGCATGCGCTGCTGTGGATAACTTTTCTGCAGTGCCGCCAGGCACGGGCGCAGCAGCGCCAGGTTCTTCTCCGCAGCCAGCCGCCCGACATGCACCACGGCAATGTCATCCGCGCCCAGCCCCCAGGCTTCGCGCAGCGCCTGGCTGCGCCGCGCCGGGCTGAACAGGCAGGCATCGACGCCGCGGGCCATCAGGGCCAGGCGCTCGAAGCCGCGCCGTTCCAGCTCCAGGCGTTGGCTGGCACTGGGCACCAGCGTGGCGGCGGTGCGCCGGTGGAACCAGCGCAAGTAGTGGGTGAGCAGCCGCGCCAGCAGCCCCAGGCCATATTGGCCGGAATACTGTGGGAAGTTGGTGTGGAAACCGCTGACCACCGCCACCCCCAGGCGCCTTGCTGCGCGCAGCGCGCTGAGCCCCAGCGGGCCTTCGGTGGCGATGTACAGCACATCCGGGCGCTGCTTGCGCCAGCGTCGCAGCAAACTGTGCATCGACACCTCGCCCCACTGCAGGCCGGGGTAGCCGGGCAGCGCCCAGCCACGGCAAAGCAACAGCTGCTGGTCGTTATCCACAGGCGCCTCGCCCGCCTGGCGCGGCCGCACGATTTCCACGTGATGGCCACGCTGGCGCAGCCCCTCGCTGAGGCGGCCAAGGGTATTGGCCACCCCATTGATCTCGGGTGGGAAGGTCTCGCTGACCAGGGTGATGCGTAGGGCAGGTGTATTCATGACAAAAAGTTTCCGCCGGCTGCATTGCGCCCAAGTGACAGCCATGTGACGGGCAGATGACGCCTGCTTTCCGGCAGTTTCAGCGGTGTGAATATTTCCTTTCAAGCCGCTCAAGAAGTGCCGCCAGGCAGCCGATGAAGATGCATTCGATCAGGTGATGCGCTCCGGGAGAGCGGTAATGTTCAACAGCAAGCTCAAGAAAGAAATCCAGCAACTGCGTGAAGACCTGTGGTCCGTGGAACAGGTCAAGAGCAGCCTGGACAGCGAAATGCTGGTGCTGCAGCTCGATCCGCAGGGGCGTATCGAGGAGGTCAACGGCAATTTCGAGAAAGAGATGCTGTACCGTGCCGAGCAGCTGATCGGGCGCAACATCGAAGACATCGTGCCCGCGCACGTGAAGAAGCTCGACTTCTACCAGCGCATGAAAAGCGCCATCACCCGTGGCGAGCACCTCAATGGCGCGTTTCGCCTGCTGCGCGGCAATGGCGAAGAGGCCTGGCTGCGCTCGATCCTGCAACCGGTGAAAACCAGTGACGGGCGCATCAAGCACTTTTCCATGCACTCCAGCGACCTGACTCGCACCATCGAAACCTCGCGCGAGCACGAGAGCCTGATCAAGGCGCTGATGCGCTCCACCGCGGTGATCGAGTTCAACCTCGAAGGCCAGGTGCTGACTGCCAACGAGCGCTTCCTGCAGTCGGTGGGCTACAGCCTGGAGCAGGTGCGCGGCAAGCACCACCGCCTATTCTGCGAACCGGAAGAAGCCAATTCGATGGCCTACCAGGCGTTCTGGGACAAGCTGCGCCGCGGCGAGTACGTGGCCGACCGTTTCAAGCGCGTCGATGCCCATGGCCGCACGGTGTGGCTGGAAGCGTCCTACAACCCGATCTTCGATGCCCATGATGTGCTGTACAAGGTGGTCAAGTTCGCCACCGTCATCACCGACCAGGTCAACCAGGAACAGGCCGTGGCCCAGGCGGCCGACATCGCCTACACCACCTCGCTGGAAACCGACGACAGCGCGCGCAAGGCCACCGATGTGGTGACCCAGACCGTCGAAGTGATGCGCGGCCTGGAAGGTTCGATGCAGGACGCCGCCGAAGGCATCCAGGCGCTGGACAAGCAGTCGAAAGTGATTGGCGCGATCATCAAGACCATCAGCGACATCGCCGGCCAGACCAACCTGCTGGCGCTCAACGCCGCCATCGAGGCCGCCCGCGCCGGCGAGCAGGGCCGTGGCTTTGCCGTGGTCGCCGACGAAGTGCGCCAGCTGGCGTCTCGCACCAGCAGCGCCACCGAAGAAATCGCCAAGGTGGTGCAGCAGAACGAGCAGCTGGCCCAGGCCGCGGTGGACATCATCGACACCAGCAAGCGCCAGGCCGAACAAGGGCTGGCGCTGGCGGCGGATACTGGTGGGGTGATCGTCGAGATCCAGGAAGGGGCGAAGAAGGTGGTGGATGCGGTGGGGCAGTTTTCCAATCAGTTGAATCACTGACCGGCCATCGAAGAGGGGCAAGGTCATCAAGGCTGACCTTGCCCGGGCGTATCAGGCGATCGGCGGCATTTGCAGCATTGCCTCGAAGGCCGCTTCGACGGCATTCCAGAAGGCGCCATCGCTGTCTTCATTGGCGTCCTGGCTGTCTGGGTCCTGATAGGCGAATGGCTCAGGTTTGTTCAACTCCCCCGTGATCAGCGCCCAGGTCAGGTAGATCGCCACCGGAAACTGTTCATCGTCAGCGAGAATCAGATTGGCCTGGGCACCGCCGAGGCCTCGCTCCGAGAGCGCTTGGTCGAGGGCATGGAAGGCTTTGATCTGAACCTTGTCGAAGGCCTCATGTTGTTCGCTGGTCATGTCCTGGGCATCGAGCGTCAGCGCGGCCAATGGGCCTTGCGGGTCAATGGGGCCCTTGGGCTCATCAGGCTCGCTGACCGCCTCGGGTTCTTCTGGCAACTCTGCAACTGCCTCTTCAACTTCTGCTTCTGGAAGTACCTTGTCGTCGTCTTCAATCATCTGTGCAACCTCCTGATGGCGAACGCTCTATTGCGTTCAGAGGCGATTGAAACCGGCGCCATGGCGTTGGGTGATGTAACTATCTACCCAATGAAACGGAGTTATCACGTGCGTTCCCGCACCCAGAACAACGTAGCCCCGGCGACCGCTGCCGGCATCATCAGCACGTTCACCCCCGGAATCATCAGCGCCAGGTAGGTGATACCGCCAAAGCCCAGGGACTGCCAGCGCTTGCTGCGCAGCCAGGCGAGCATGTCCTGCCAGCTCATCTTGTTGTTGTCTGCCGGGTAGTCGATGTACTGGATGGCCATCATCCACACCCCGAACATCAGCCACAGCGGCGCGGCGATCACATTGACCACGGGGATGAACGACAGGATGAACAGGCCGATGGCCCGCGGCAGGAAGTAGCCGAGCTTGCGCATCTCGCGGCTGAGGGTGCGCGGCACCATGGCTGCCAGCTCGGCCCAGCTGAAGGCCGGGAAGTTGTCCTGGCCACGCACCACCACCTCGACTTTTTCCGCCAAGAAGCCGTTGAACGGCGCGGCGATGACGTTGGCCACCAGGGTGAAGGTGAAGAACACCATCAGCACCAGCAAGGCGACGAACAGCGGCCAGAGGATATAGCTGAGAAAGCTCAGCCAGCTGGGCAGGGTCGGCATCAGGGCGTCGAGCCACAGGCTGAACTGGTGCCCGGCGAAGTACACCAGGCCGCCGAACAGCAGCAGGTTGATCGCCAGCGGCAGCAGCACGAACAACCGCAGACCGGGGCTGAGCACCAGTTTCAGGCCTTCGCGCAGGTACTGGGGGCCAGAGAGGACAGGGGCTTGCATCGACACGCTCCGAACAGAAGGGAAAACGCGCTGACCTTACCGAGTTTGCCGCGCCGACGAAAGGCAGGTGATCATGAAGAAACCACCTGTAACAAATGCCATAGAGCAGTTTTACCCTGATGAAATCCGTGTATAGAGGATGCCTATGAGGTGGATTGTCGAAGGATATTTCCTTAATCTCTGCCACCTCGCTACAGTGCGCTCAACTTTCCGCTTTCTGGGCCTGCGCGTTGTAGCCTTCCCCAAGTGCTGCGTGGGCCCTTTTTAAATTTCCTGCTGGCGCACCCGGTATCCCGATGCCGGCCTCTGCGGCCCGCTCGACAGGAGTTCGACATGTCTGAAGTACGTCATTCGCGCGTCATCATCCTCGGTTCCGGCCCTGCCGGTTACAGCGCCGCGGTCTATGCTGCCCGCGCCAACCTCAAGCCGCTGCTGATCACCGGCATGCAGGCAGGCGGCCAGCTGACCACCACCACCGAAGTCGACAACTGGCCGGGCGACCCCCATGGCCTGACCGGCCCGGCACTGATGCAGCGCATGCAGGAACACGCCGAGCGTTTCGAGACCGAGATCGTCTTCGACCACATCAACGCCGTCGACCTGGCCAACAAGCCCTACACCCTGCAGGGTGACAGCGGCAGCTACACCTGCGACGCGCTGATCATCGCCACCGGCGCCAGCGCCCGCTACCTGGGCCTGCCATCGGAAGAAGCGTTCATGGGCAAGGGCGTTTCCGCCTGCGCCACCTGCGACGGTTTCTTCTACCGCAACAAGCCGGTGGCCGTGGTCGGCGGCGGCAACACTGCCGTGGAAGAGGCGCTGTACCTGGCCAACATCGCCAGCAAAGTGACCCTGGTGCACCGCCGCGATAGCTTCCGCGCCGAGAAGATCCTGGTCGACAAGCTGCACGCCCGTGTGGCCGAAGGCAAGATCGAGCTCAAGCTCAATGCCACCCTGGACGAAGTGCTGGGTGACAACATGGGCGTGACCGGTGCGCGCCTGAAGAACAACGACGGCAGCAGCGACGAAATCAAGGTCGACGGCGTGTTCATCGCCATTGGCCACACCCCGAACACCTCGCTGTTCGAAGGCCAGCTGACCCTGAAGGACGGCTACCTGGTAGTCAACGGCGGCCGTGAAGGCAACGCCACCGCCACCAACGTCGAAGGCGTGTTCGCCGCAGGTGACGTGGCTGACCACGTTTACCGTCAGGCCATCACCTCGGCAGGCGCCGGCTGCATGGCGGCGCTGGATGTGGAGCGCTACCTGGACGGCCTGGCCAACGCCTCGTTCTGATCCAAGCCCCATGAAAAAACCGGCCCTCTGGCCGGTTTTTTCATGCGTGGATTCTGCCGTGCCCGTTCAAAGGCTCAAGCGCATCGACAGGTCCACTGCCTTCACATCCTTGGTCATGGCACCAATGGAGATGTAGTCCACACCGGTCTCGGCAATCACCCGCAGGGTGCTCTCGGTCACCCCGCCACTGGCTTCGAGCTTGGCCTTGCCCGCCGTGATGCGCACTGCCTCGCGCATTTCATCCAGGCTCAGCTCATCGAGCATGATGATGTCGGCCCCGGCAGCCAGCGCCTGGCGCAGTTCGTCCAGGCTTTCCACCTCGATTTCCACCGGCTTGCCCGGCGCGATGCGGTGCGCTGCGGTCACGGCCTCGGCCACGCCACCGCTGGCGGCGATGTGGTTTTCCTTGATCAGGAAGGCATCGAACAGGCCGATGCGGTGGTTGTCGCAACCGCCGCAGGTGACTGCGTACTTCTGCGCCAGGCGCAGGCCTGGCAGGGTCTTGCGGGTGTCGAGCAGGCGCACCTGGGTGCCGTCCACCATGTCGGCTAGAAACCGCGCCCGGGTGGCCACGCCCGACAACATCTGCAGGAAGTTCAGCGCACTGCGCTCGCCGCTGAGCAGCGAGCGGGCCGGCCCTTCGAGGTGGAACAGCGCCTGGTTGGCGCGGGCGCGGTCGCCGTCGGCCACCTGCCAATGCACCGCCACCCGCGGGTCGAGCTGGCGGAACACCGCATCGACCCAGGCAGTGCCGGCAATCACGCAGTCTTCGCGGGTAATGATGGTGGCCTTGGCCAGGCGCTCGGCGGGGATCAGCTGCGCGGTGATGTCGCCACTGCCAATGTCCTCCAGCAGCGCGCGGCGCACGTTGGCTTCGATCTCGGCGGTCAGGTCGGCAAGGCGTAGGTTCGGCATGGTCGGCTCCACAAGCAAGATGCCGGCGATTATAGGGCAGGGGGCCGGCGTGTACAGCGGCCTTGCCACTGACCTTTGGTCAGGCCGTCTGAGCATTTGCGGCAAATGCAGGTCTTTAACCCCGCCTACCAAGTGGTGCTGGCAGCTGTCAGCTTTTTTACCGATAATGGCGCCTACTATTTGGCGTCATAGCTTTGACGATGCTTCGCCCCATCGCACATTACCCAGCAAGGAGTTCGGGATGCAGAAAGAAGGCAAGGTGGTGCCCTTGGCGGCCGCCATCGATCGAGGGGCACGCACGCCTCTGCCTTGCCTTCCGGTGCTGCTCCTGCAGGTGCGCGACAAGGCTGCCCTGCAATTGCGCCAGGGCCTGCAAGCCTTGTTCGACAACGCCGACGACACCCTCTTCGAGATGGCCGACAAGGCGCTCGACCGCTACGACCAGAACCTCTACTTCGAAGCCATGCGCGACCTGCGCCTGAAGCGCAAGAGCATCGAGCGCGGCTTTCTCGACACCTTCTACGACACCTTCGCACGTATCGGCCAGGCCGACCCGCTGGGCGAAGCCGACAGCCTGGGCAACAAGGCGCAACGCGAACGTGAAGCGGCCGTCGAAGGCATGGTCGCGCGCGTGCTGTCGCGTGACGGGCTGGCCCTCGAGCAACTGGGCCTGCGCTTGCAGAGCCTGCTCGAGCGGCCCTTCGGCGAGCGCCGCAATCCGCTGGGGCCTGCCGCGCTGTGCGGCTACTTTCTCGATGCCGGGCGCAACCTGGGCGTTGGCCTGCGGGTCAAGCTGATCCTGCTCAAGCTGTTCGAGCGTTATGTGCTGCGCGACATCGACGTGCTGTATGGCGAGGCCAACCAGTTGCTGGCCGCCGCCGGCGTGCTGCCCGAACTCAAGCCGGCGCCGCGCCGGCGTGCCGACGACCGGCGCCTGGGCACGCGGCGCATTGCCGCCGATCTGCCGGCCGACGAGGCCATCGGCGCAGACAGCGCCGGGCAGGCCTTCATCGCCTCGATGCAGGTGCTCCTGGCGCCGACACGCGGGCGCATCGCGCCGCGCCTGCAAGCCCATGCCAGCGCCCAGCCGATCAATACCGCCGACCTCCTGCGCCTGCTCTCGCACCTGCAGCGCTACGTGCCTGCCACGCTTGAAGAGGATGATTTCGAGCTGGGCCAGCAGCTCGAGCAGTTGCTGCTGCGGGTCAGCGTGCGCAGCGGCACGCGCCGGCGCATCGCTGGCGCCGATGAAGACATGATCAACCTGGTCGGCCTGCTGTTCGAGTACATCCAGGCCGACGACAACCTGCCGCCGAGCCTGCGCACGCTGCTCGGCCGCCTGCACATTCCGCTGCTCAAGGTGGCGCTGGTCGACCACGGCCTGTTCAGCCGCGCCAGCCACCCGGCGCGGCGCCTGCTCAACGAGATCGCCGCCGTGGCGATCGGCTGGGACACCGCTGGCGAAGGCCTGCGCGACAGCCTGCACGTGCGCGTCGAGCGCATCGTCCAGCGCCTGCTCGATGACGGCTCGCAAGCCCCGGCACTGTTCGCCGAGCTGCTGGAAGACTTCCTTGCCTTCAGCCACGACGAGCGCCGGCGCAACGAACTGCTCGAACAACGCACCCGCGATGCCGAAGAAGGCCGCGCCCGCACCTTGCAGGCCCGCCAGCAGGTGCAGCAGGCGCTCAACCAGCGCCTGCACGGGCGTGTGCTGCCCCAGGCGGTAGTGCAGATGCTGGTGCAGGCCTGGAGCCAGGTGTTGCTGCTGGCCCTGCTCAAGCAGGGCGAAGCCTCCCAGGAGTGGCGCAACGCCCTGGCGACCATGGATACGCTGCTCGCCAGCATCACCCCGCACCCCGAGCCCCAGGCCCTGCTGCAACAGGTGCCCGGCCTGCTCAAGGCGCTGCGCGAAGGCCTGGCCGGGGTGGCGCTGGATTCGGCGGCCACGCGCGAATTCTTCCTGCAACTGGAGCAACTGCACCTGCGTGCGTGCGCGCCTTCGCCCTGGCCGGCGGGCGATGCCGAGCCTGCATTGGCAGAGGTGCGGGTGGCCGAGGAAATCGTCCTGGCCATCGCCGAGGAGCCAGCCTGCGCGCCGCTGCGCCCGCTCGACGAACAGGCCGCGCAATCGCGCATGGTGCGGCGCCTGCGTATCGGCGCCTGGGTCGAGGTGCTGGATGATGACGAGCCGCTGCGCTGCAAGCTGGTGGCCCGCATCGACAGCAGCGACCGCCTGGTATTCGCCAACCGCACCGGCATGAAGGTGCGCGAATGGAATAGCGCCGGCCTGGCCCAGGCCCTGCGCCTGGGTGAAGTGCGCCTGCTGGATGACGGGCTGCTGTTCGAACGGGCGCTGGAGGCCGTGCTCGATGGCCTGCGCCAGCAGCAGGTGCACTGAAGGCTGGTAGCCCACCGGCATTACAATGATTCACATGCAAAGCGTCGCCTGCGCAGGGCATACTGCCGTTCTGTACCGGCGCTTTTCAGGATCTGCCCCATGCTATTGGACCGTGCCACTGGCTGGTTTCACGGAAACGGAATCACCCACTGCCCCTCGCCGAACTTCAATGCGCGCCCCGAAGGCGAAGCGATCTCTCTGCTGGTGATCCACAACATCAGCCTGCCGCCCGCCTGCTTCGGCAGCGGCAAGGTCCAGGAATTCTTCCAGAACCGCCTCGACCCCGACGAACATCCCTACTTTGCCAGCATCAGCCACCTGACGGTTTCGGCGCACCTGTTCGTCGAGCGCGACGGCGGCGTCACCCAGTTCGTGTCGCTGCTCGAACGTGCCTGGCATGCCGGGGTCTCACGCTTCGACGGGCGCGAGGGCTGCAACGACTTTTCCATCGGCATCGAGCTCGAAGGCACCGATGACCTGCCCTACACCGATGCCCAGTACGCCGTGCTGGCGCAACTGACGCAGCACATCCAGGCGGCCTGGCCGGCCATCGACCAGCGCCGCATCCAGGGCCACAGCGACATCGCCCCGGTGCGCAAGACCGACCCCGGCCCGGCATTCGATTGGCCGCGCTACCGCGCCGCCGTGACGGACAACGAGGACAAGGCATGAGTTTTCTGGTGTTGATGCTGGCGCTGTGGGTCGAGAAGTTCTCGGCCCTGCGCCATCAGGTGCAACGCGATGGCTTCTTCCTGGGTGAGCTGGTGCGTCTGGAGCGCAGCGGCAAGGTGCACCCCTGGTGGACCCTGGCCATTCTGGTGCTGGCCCCGGTGGCGCTGCTGGCATTGCTGCTGCACGTGCTCGACCCGGTTGCCTATGGCTTGCTGGCCCTGCCGGTGCACCTGCTGGTGCTGATCTACAGCCTCGGCCGTGGCGACTTCAAGGCCTCGCTCGGGCCGTTTCGCGATGCCTGGCGGCGCGGTGACGAGCAGGGCGCGCTGCACGTGGCCGAGCGCGACCTGGGGCTGGCGGCCGACGAGCCGCACAGCTTGCTGGTGCGGGTACAGGGCAACCTCTTGTGGCAGGCCTACCAGGGCTTTTTCGCGGTGATCTTCTGGTACTTCGTGCTGGGCCCGGGCGCTGCACTGGCCTACCGCCTGCTGGCGCTGACCGCCGAGCACAGCGGCCAACCGGCGCTCAAGGCCCGCGCCGAACAGCTGCGCCATGTGCTGGACTGGCTGCCGGTGCGGGTGCTGGCCCTGAGCTTCGCCCTGGTGGGCAACTTCCTGGCGGTCACCCGGGTCATGCTGCACGAGCTGCTCAACTGGCACATCAGCGCCGCGCACCTGGTGGTCAGGGTCGGGCGAATTGCCGACGACATTCCCGAGCAGGAAGACAGCCAGCGCGGCCTGGGCCGGCTGGACAGCCTGTGGGACCTGCTGCTGCGCTGCGCCGTGCTGTGGTACGCCGGCTTTGCCTTGTGGACGGTACTGGTCTGAGCCCTCCCGCGAGGGGCGCTTAACCTTAAGTTACAAACCTCCGGTTCGAACTGCGCTATACAGGGTGGCCTAGTGCTACCCCTTGTAGAACAACAAGAATCCTTGGAGGTGCTCGTGAAGCGTTCGCTCTACCCGGCCATTGCACTGATGAACCGGCTGAGCTTCGGCCAGAAGTTCAGCCTTGTCAGCGTCCTGTTCTTCCTGCCCATGCTTGGCACCAGCACCTACCTGGTCCTCGATGCCTATCGGCAATTTCAGTTCACCCGCGCCGAACTGCAGGGCATCGGCCCGCTGAGCAGCAGCCTGGCCCTGCGCGGCGACCTGGAAACCCTCGGCAACCTGGTGCAGATCAATGTGGTGCTCGGCCAGTCCGGCCAGGCTGTCGACCTGGAATTGCGCATCGCGGCCCTGCAGGACAAGGTCCAGGCACAGCTTGCCGCGTTGAAGGGCGGCGAGGCCGTGCCGCAGGCCAAGCTCGAAGAACTGGCGGGCGCATTCGTCGCCGCACGCAGCGAAACCTCCCTGCTGAGCAAGGCGGCGCTGTTCGACAAGCTGCTGGCCCAGGCCCAGGTATTGAGCAGGCAGGTCGCCAACCAGTCGGGGCTGAGCCAGGACAGCCAGGCCTCGGTGCGCCAGTTGAGCGAGTTGATTGGCGTGGCAACGGCGCAAGTCACCCAGAGCCTGGGCGAGGGGCGTGCGCTGGGGGCTGCGGCGTTGGGCCGGGGGTTCATCGACTCCTCCGGCAGTGCCCGTTTCGAAGATCTGCTGCAACGCCTGGAGCGCCTGGCCGTGGATTACGCCATGCGCGTGGACGACGCGCTGGCCGCCGACCCGGCCGCCAAGGCTGCCCTGGGCACCGCGGCGCAGGCCAGCGAGGCGACCGTCAAGCAAGCGGCGGCCTTGTTCGAGGACCGCGTGGTGGTGGCTGAAACCCTGGATGCGCCCTGGCCCGCCTTCTACCAGCAGGTGAGCGAGCTGATGGCCCAGACCTACCGCCTCAATGAGGCAGTGGTTGGCCATCTGCAGGGGCAACTGCAACAGCGCCTGGGCGAGCAGCGCTGGCGCATGATTGCCCTGGTCACGCTGCTGGCGGGTGTGTTTGCCCTGATCGTCTACCTCTACAGCGGCTTCTACGTCTCCACCCGAGCCACCCTGCGCAAGCTGGGCGGGGCCATGGGCAAGGTGGCGGCGGGGGACATGACGGTCAGTTTCCACGCCCACAGCCGTGATGAACTGGGCGAGCTGGGCCGGGATTTCAGTGAAGCGGTGCAGCGTATCCGCGGCCTGATCGACCAGGTCGGCCGCACCGTGGTGGCGGTCGAGGAGCAGGCCGGCCAGGTGCTGGCGGTGTCGACGCGCAGCAACCAGGCGGTCAGCGGCCAGCGTGAGCAGATCGAGCAGGTGGCCACGGCGATGAACCAGATGAGCGCCACGGCCCAGGAAGTGGCGCGCAGCGCGGCGCTGGCCGCCGACGGCGCGCAGCAGGTCAACCATGAAAGCGCCAATGGCCGCAGCCTGGTGGAAAGCCAGCAGGGCAGCATTGGCCGCCTGGCCGGTGAAATCGACCAGACCGTGCTGGCGATCAACCAGCTGGCCGCCGACAGCCAGGCGATCGGCCAGGTGCTGGAGGTGATCCGCAGCATTGCCGAGCAAACCAACCTGTTGGCCCTCAATGCCGCGATCGAGGCAGCCAGGGCGGGTGAACAGGGCCGTGGCTTTGCCGTGGTCGCCGACGAGGTACGCACCCTGGCCCGGCGGACCCAGGACTCGACGGCGCAGATCGCGCAGATGATCCAGCGCCTGCAGGAGGGGGTTAGTGCCGCTGTGCGGGCGATGGGCAGCAGCCATCAGATGGCGGCGGCAACGGTGGATGAAGCGCGCCAGGTGCAGCAGGCGCTGGGCAACATCCTGGGGGCGGTGGGGGGGATCGTCGAGCAGAACCAGCAGATTGCGGCGGCGGTCGAGCAGCAGACGGCGGTGGCCCATGATATCGACCGCAACATCGTGGCGATCAACCGGGCGGCCCAGGACACCACCCAGGGCGCCTGCCAGACCGAGGATGCCAGCCGGGCGCTGTCGCAGCAGGTGGTGGAATTGAAGCGGATGATCGGGGCGTTCAAGGTCTAGGCGGGGGCAGTTGCGGCCCTATCGCCGGCAAGCCGGCTCCTACAGGGTCAGGTGGGAGCCTCTACCAACCAAACAGCTCACAGGCATTCTTGCTGCTGGCTTCAGCCAGGGCCTCTACTTCGACCCCCATCAACTCGGCCAACGCCCCGGCAATTTCCGGCAAATGCTCCGGGCTGTTGCGCTGCCCGGCAAACATCGCCGGGGCCATGTCCGGCGAGTCGGTCTCCAGCACCACGCTCTCAAGCGGCAGGCGCGCCAGGGTCTTGCGCAACCGCAGCGCCTGCGGCCAGGTCGCCGCGCCGCCCAGCCCTAGCCGAAAGCCCAGCTTGATGTACTCGCGGGCCTCTTCGTAACTGCCGGCAAAGGCATGGATGACCCCCGCCCGCGCCGGCTTGTAACGCTTGAGCGTGGCGATCACCTGGGCATGGCTGCGGCGTACATGCAGCAGCGCCGGCAAAGCAAAGTCGCAGGCCATCTGCAACTGCGCCTCGAACAGCGCCTGCTGGCGCTGCTTGTCGAGGTCTTCGAGGTAGTAGTCCAGGCCGAACTCGCCCACGGCACACAGCCGCGGGTCGCCGTGCAGGCGCTCCAGCCATTGGCGCAGTTGCACCAGGTGCTCGGGACGATGCTGCTCCAGGTACACCGGGTGCAAGCCCAGCGCCGCCTGTACGCTCGGCTCGGCGCAGGCCAGGTCCCACACGCGCTGGAAATTGGCCTCATGCACCCCCAGCACCACCATTCGCTGCACCCCGCGCGCCGCCGCGTTGGCCAAGAGGCGCGGGCGGTCGGCGTCGAAGTCGGGGAAGTCCAGGTGGGTGTGGGTGTCGATCAGGCGCATGTTCAGCCTGCAGCGATGCGTTGCTTGAAGGTGCGGCCAATGGCGTGCACGCCGGGCTCGTAGCGTTTTTCCTCGATCGCGGCCAGGGCCAGCTCCAGTGCGGTGGCGGCGATCAGGCCATGCTGCTGGGCCATGGCGTTGACCGGCAGCGGCAGGAAGTCGAGCAGCTGGTTGTCGCCGAAGGTGCCCAGTTGCAGCTGGCGCGAATCGGCAGGGCGCGCCTGCAGGGTGTCGAACACCCCTTGCAGCAGCACGTAGGAGGTGGTCACCAGGGCATCCGGCAGCCCGCCTAGCTCGTCGATCAGTTGCTGCATCAGGCGCTGGCCGCATTCGCGGCTGAACGCTTCGCCCTGGTAGCGCCGCACGTCACCGGCAAACCCTTGCAGGGCCTCGTCGAAACCACCGGCGCGGGCCTGGCTGACCGACAGCTCCGGGCGTGCGCCGATCAGGGCGATGCTGCGTGGGGCGGTGGCGAGCAAGCTGTCGGCCAGCTGGCGGCTGGCATCGCGGTCGTCGCTGATGACCGAGCAGAAGTGCGCTGGGTCCAGGCGCCGGTCGATGGCGATCACTGGCAGGCCTTTGTCCTGCAGT
The DNA here is from genome assembly GCF_044745345.1 of Pseudomonas sp. NPDC087029. Lineage (NCBI taxonomy): Bacteria > Pseudomonadati > Pseudomonadota > Gammaproteobacteria > Pseudomonadales > Pseudomonadaceae > Pseudomonas > Pseudomonas sp. NPDC087029. The sequence continues at coordinate 186,839 of NZ_JBIVAB010000005.1, forward strand.
TCGCGGTAGCTGTCGTCTTCGGGCGGCAGGCAGCTGGCAACGAACAGCGCATCGCAGCGCCGGGCGCGGAACAGTTGCTGCAATTGGCGCTCGCTGTCTGGCTGGTCGTCACTGCTGGCAATCAGCAACTGGTAGCCACGGGCGCGGGCGCCCTGTTCCAGCTGCTTGGCGATGCGGGCGTAGCTGGGGTTCTCCAGATCCGGGAGAATGAAGCCCAGGGTGCGGGTGTGCCGGCTGCGCAGGCCAGCGGCCTGCGGGTTGGGCGTGAAGCCGTGGGCCTCGACCACCGCGCGCACGCGCTCGACAGTGCTGTTGCTGATGCGCTGCTGTTCAGCCTTGCCATTGATGACGTAACTGGCAGTGGTCACGGACACACCGGCCAGACGGGCGATATCGCTGAGTTTCACCGAATTTTCCTTGTTATTACCGGGGCTGATCGTGGGACAGGACCGAGTAGTTTGACCCGGCCAGGCTGCCACGCGCAGACGACCATTGTCGCAATTGTCCGACAGGATGGGGCTTTTTCCCCGGAAGATTATCGAGTAACGTGTCCGCTTGGTCAGGTTAAACGTTTCAGCTAAAAATTTTCTGCCGCCGCTGCCGTTCATGCGCAGCCGTTGAACTGGCTGAAATCGCGAATTTCACAACAATACCTCAGTACCCGGCATTTATCGCCAAGGGGCTGCAAAAGGAGAAGGTCATGCTCGAGCTCGCCAAAGAGCAGATAGCCATGGGCCAGACGGCTGTCGACAAAGCCGAGGCCCTGCGCCTGCTGGCGCAGCGGCTGGTGGCCGACGGCCTGGTCGCCGACGGCTATCTGCAAGGCCTGCAAGCCCGCGAGGCGCAGGGGTCCACCTTCCTTGGCCAGGGCATCGCCATCCCCCACGGCACCCCGCAGACCCGCGACCTGGTGTTCGCCACCGGGGTACGCCTGCTGCAGTTCCCCGAGGGCGTCGACTGGGGTGACGGCCAGCGGGTGTACCTGGCCATCGGCATCGCCGCCCGCTCCGACGAGCACCTGCGCCTGCTGCAACTGCTCACCCGCGCCCTGGGCGAAACCGACCTGGCCGAAGCCTTGCGCCGGGCAAGCTCCGCCGAGGCGTTGCTCAAGCTGCTGCAAAGCGCACCGCAGGAACTGGCCCTGGACGCGCAGCTGGTCGGCCTGAACCTGCCCGCCGAGGACTTCGACGAACTGGCCTGGCGCGGCGCACGCCTGCTGCAACGCGCCGGTTGCGTCGACAGCGGCTTTGCCGCCGTGCTCCAGCAGGCCGAGCCGCTGCCCCTGGGCGAGGGCCTGTGGTGGTTGCACAGCGAGCGCCAGGTACGCCAGCCGGGCCTGGCCTTCGTCACCCCGCAGCAGCCGCTGCGCTACCGCGACCAGCCGCTGAACGGGCTGTTCTGCCTGGCCAGCCTCGGCGCTGCGCATCAGGCGCTGCTCGAGCGCCTGTGCGAAGTGCTGATCGAAGGCCGCGGGCAGACGCTGTACCAGGCCACCAGCAGCCGCGCCGTGCTCGAAGTGCTGGGCGGCGAGGCGCCGGCTGACTGGCCCAGTGCGCGCATCGCCCTGGCCAACCCCCACGGCCTGCATGCCCGCCCGGCGAAGATCCTGGCGCAACTGGCCAAGGGCTTCGAGGGCGAGATTCGCCTGCGCCTGGTGGACAGCGCGCAGCCGGCGGTGTCGGTCAAGAGCCTGAGCAAGCTGCTCAGCCTGGGGGCCAGGCGCGGGCAAGTGCTGGAGCTGAGCGCCGAGCCGTCCATCGCCAGCGATGCCTTGCCGGCGCTGCTGGCGGCCATCGAGCAAGGTTTGGGCGAGGAGGTCGAGCCACTGCCGGCCACCGCCAGCCCAGCAGCGCCGCTGCCGGCCGAAGCCCTGCAGGCCCCGGCCGCAGGCAGCCGCATCCAGGCGGTAGGCGCGGCACCGGGCATTGCCAGCGGGCCGGCGCATGTCTGCGTGGAACGTGAAATCGACTACCCCCTGCGCGGCGAATCGCCCACGCAGGAGCGGCACAAGCTGCAGCAGGCCATGGCCGTGGTCGGTAGCGACCTGCAAGCGCTGGTGCTGCGCAGCGACAAGGCCATTGGCGAGATCTTCGTCACCCACCAGGAAATGCTCGCCGACCCGGCCCTGACCGACGATGTCGAGCTGCGCCTGGCCCAGGGCGAGAGCGCGCCGGCGGCATGGATGGCAGTGATCGAGGCGGCCGCGCGCCAGCAGGAGGCGTTGCATGATGCGTTGCTGGCCGAGCGTGCCGCCGACCTGCGTGATGTCGGCCGTCGCGTGCTGGCGCAGCTGTGTGGCGTGCAGGCCCAGGCCGAGCCCGAGCAACCTTATGTGCTGGTGATGGCCGAGGTAGGCCCTTCCGATGTGGCCCGGCTGGACCCGGCGCGGGTCGCCGGCATCGTCACCGCCCATGGCGGCGCCACGGCCCACAGCGCGATCGTCGCCCGGGCCCTGGGCATTCCGGCGGTGGTCGGCGCGGGCGCGGCGGTGCTGCAGCTTGCAGCCGGCACCCCGCTGCTGCTCGATGGCCAGCGCGGAACGCTCAGCGTGGCGCCGCCGGCCGCTGAATTGCAACGTGCGCTGGCCGAACGCGACCAGCGTGAGCAACGCCTGCAAGCCGCCTGGGCCGAGCGCCACGCGCCGGCCGTCACCCGCGACGGCCACGCCGTCGAAGTGTTCGCCAACATCGGCCAGAGCAGCGGCATCGACAAGGTGGTGGAGCAGGGCGCCGAAGGTGTTGGCCTGCTGCGCACCGAACTGTTGTTCATGGCCCACCCCCAGGCGCCGGATGTGGCCACCCAGGAGGCCGAGTACCGCCGCGTGCTCGATGGCCTGGGCGGGCGGCCGCTGGTGGTGCGCACCCTCGATGTGGGCGGTGACAAACCCTTGCCCTATTGGCCGATCGCCGCCGAGGACAACCCGTTCCTCGGCGTGCGTGGGGTACGCCTGACCCTGCAGCGGCCGCAGATCATGGAAGACCAGTTGCGCGCCCTGCTGCGCGCCGCCGACCAGCGCCCGCTGCGGATCATGTTCCCCATGGTCGGCCAGGTGCATGAGTGGCGCGAGGCGCGGGCGATGGTCGAACGCCTGCGCGTGGAAACCCCGGTCGCCGACCTGCAACTGGGCATCATGGTCGAGGTGCCGTCCGCGGCGTTGCTGGCGCCACAGCTTGCGCGCGAGGTGGACTTCTTCAGCATCGGCACCAACGACCTGACCCAGTACACCCTGGCCATCGACCGTGGCCACCCGAGCCTTTCGGCCCAGGCCGACGGCCTGCACCCGGCGGTGCTGAGCCTGATCGACATGACCGTGCGCGCCGCCCATGCCCAGGGCAAGTGGGTGGGCGTGTGCGGCGAGCTGGCCGCCGACCCGCAGGCGGTGGCGGTGCTGCTGGGGCTGGAGGTGGACGAGTTGAGCGTGGCGGCGCGCAGCATTGCCGAAGTCAAGGCACTGGTACGCCAGGCCGATCACCAGACGGCCCGCGCCCTGGCGCGCGAGGCCCTGCAACAAGACAGCGCCGCGGCGGTTCGCGCGCTGGTGGAGCGTTATTGAATGGCCAAGATCCTGACCCTGACCCTGAACCCGGCCCTGGACATCACCGTCAGCCTCGACACCCTGCGCCCCGGGCTGGTCAACCGCGCCCACGAGCAGCAGACCCATGCTGCCGGCAAGGGCCTGAACGTGGCCCAGGTACTGGCCGACCTGGGGCACAGCGTGACCGTCGGTGGTTTCCTTGGCCAGGGCAACCTGCAGCCATTCGAGGCGTTGATCGAGCAGCGCGGGTTCGTCGACTGCTTCGTCCGCGTGCCGGGCGAAACCCGCAGCAACCTCAAGCTGGTGGAGGCCGATGGCCGCGTCACCGATATCAATGGGCAAGGCCCGCAGGTCGATGACGCTGCCTGCGCAGCGCTGCTGCGGCGCTTGCAAGCGATGGCGCCGGGGCATGACGCGGTGGTGGTGGCCGGCAGCCTGCCGCGCGGCATCAGCCCCGAGTGGTTCCGCCTGTTGCTCGAGCAACTGAAGGCGCTGGGCCTGAAAGTTGCCCTGGACAGCAGCGGCGAAGCGCTGCGCGCCGGCCTGCAGAGCGCGCCGTGGCTGGTCAAGCCGAACACCGAAGAGCTGGGCGAGGTACTGGGCCTGACCGTGAGCAGCGACGCCGAACAGCGCGCCGCGGCCGAGCGGCTGCTGGCCAGTGGCGTGGAGCATGTGGTGGTGTCGGCGGGCGAGCAGGGGGTCAGCTGGTTTGCCGCAGGCCAGGCGCTGCACGCGCGGCCGCCGCAGGTGCGCGTGGCCAGTACCGTGGGCGCCGGCGATTCGCTGGTGGCGGGCATGGTCCACGGCCTGCTGTTGGGCGAACCCGCCGCTCAGACCCTGCGCCGTGCCACCGCCATCGCTGCCCTGGCGGTGACCCAGGTCGGCTTCGGCATTGCCGACCCGCACCACCTGGCGCGGCTGCAAGGCGCCGTGCAACTGACAGAACAACAAGAGGGTTGCCGATGAACATTGCCATTGTCACCGCCTGCCCCAACGGCCAGGTGTCCAGCGTGCTCAGTGCACGCCTGCTGGCCGCCGCCGCCCAGCGCCGCGGCTGGAAAACCTGCGTTGAAGTGGTGGATGCCGAGCATCCCGAGCGCCAGCTCAGCGCCGCGCAGATTGCCGAGGCCGACTGGGTGCTGGTGGTCAGCACCGGCCAGATCGACCTGGGCCGCTTCAGCGGCAAGCGCGTGTACCAGAGCACGCCGGCCGAAGCGCTGGCCGACCGCGAAGGGTTTCTCGATCGCGCGGCAGTCAATGCGCAAGTGCTCGCCGGCGCGCCCACCACCGCACAACCGGCGGCGGCCGTGCGCCTGGTCGCCGTCACCGCCTGCCCGACCGGCGTGGCGCACACCTTCATGGCCGCCGAGGCCCTGCAACAGGCCGCGCAACAGCTGGGCTATGCACTGACCGTGGAAACCCAAGGCTCGGTCGGTGCGCGCAACCCACTCTCGGCCCAGGCCATCGCCGAGGCCGACGTGGTGCTGCTGGCCGCCGATATCGAAGTGCCCACTGCCCGCTTCGCCGGCAAGCGCATCTACCGCTGCGGCACCGGCATCGCGCTCAAGCAGGCGCGGGCAACCCTGGACAAGGCGCTGGCCGAAGCCCAGGTGGAAAGCGCAGGCGATGCCGCGCCGGCTGCGGCCAAGGCCGAGAAGGCTGGGGTCTACAAGCACCTGCTCACCGGCGTGTCGTTCATGCTGCCGATGGTGGTGGCCGGCGGCCTGCTGATCGCCTTGTCATTCGTGTTCGGTATCGAGGCCTACAAGGAGCCAGGCACCTTGCCCGCCGCGCTGATGCAGATTGGCGGCGAGGCGGCGTTCAAGCTGATGGTGCCGCTGCTGGCGGGCTATATCGCCTGGTCCATCGCCGACCGCCCGGGCCTGGCGCCGGGCATGATCGGCGGCTTGCTGGCGAGCACCCTGGGCGCCGGTTTCATCGGCGGCATCGTCGCCGGTTTTCTCGCCGGCTACAGCGCCAAGGCGATCGCCCGCTGGGCGCGCCTGCCCAGCAGCCTCGACGCGCTCAAGCCGATTCTGATCATTCCGCTGCTGGCCAGCCTGTTCACCGGCCTGGTGATGATCTACGTGGTCGGCCAGCCGGTGGCGGCGATGCTCGAAGGGCTTACGCACTTTCTCGACAGCATGGGCACCACCAACGCCATTCTGCTCGGCCTGCTGCTGGGCGGCATGATGTGCGTCGACCTGGGCGGGCCGATCAACAAGGCGGCCTATGCCTTCTCGGTGGGGCTGCTGGCGTCGTCGAGCTATGCGCCGATGGCGGCGACCATGGCCGCCGGCATGGTGCCGCCGATCGGCCTGGGCATCGCCACCTTCCTGGCCCGGCGCAAGTTCGCCCAGAGCGAGCGCGAGGCGGGCAAGGCGGCGTTGGCGCTGGGCTTGTGCTTCATCTCGGAGGGGGCGATTCCGTTCGCGGCCAAGGACCCATTGCGGGTGATCCCGGCGAGCATTGCCGGCGGGGCGTTGACCGGGGCGCTGTCGATGTACTTTGGCTGCAAGCTGATGGCGCCGCATGGTGGGTTGTTCGTGTTGCTGATACCCAATGCGATCAACCACGCGTTGCTGTACCTGCTGGCGATCGTGGCGGGGAGCTTGCTGACGGCGGTGGTGTATGCCGTGATCAAGAAGAGCGAGCGGGTGGAGCTGGCAGTGGCGCCGGTGAAGGGTTGAGGGCCTCATCGCCGGCAAGCCGGCTCCCACAGGTACAGCACAGGCTTCAAGGCCTGTGTTTACCCTGTGGGAGCCGGCTTGCCGGCGATAGGGCCAGAACTGGCCCCCTCATTTGCGATGCTTCTGCCGCAATGGCACCAGCAAATCCCCCAGGCCGTTATGGTCGACCTCGTGCATCAACGCCAGCAACCCACCCAGTTCCCCCGCCGGAAAGCCCTTGCGCGCAAACCAGGCCAGGTAGTCACCCGGCAGGTCGGCAATGATCCGCCCCTGGTATTTGCCAAAAGGCATCGTGCGCGTGACCAGCAGTTCGAGGGTTTCCGGTTTCATGGGTAAGGCCTGCAGGGAAAGTGCGCCGACCATACTGCAATCTGCACGAGCGCCCAAGCGGCAATCATGCATAACGCCGTTTCGCTCACGCTTGTCATTTATGACAACTAATTGATTTTTATAGATTTTATTTTTGCGCGAGGCTTGGCACGAAGGCTGCTCCTGATTACATGACTATCACCTGCCAAGGAGTTAAACCATGAGCAACCCCAACAAAGACGTGATCGACGTACTCAACGACCTGATCGAGTACAGCAAGGACGGCGAAAAGGGTTTCAAGACTTCGGCCGATGATGTGAAGAACCCGGAACTCAAGGCCTTCTTCGTGCAGCGCGCCGGCGAATGCTCCAGTGCCGCCGCCGAGCTGCAAAGCGAAGTGCGCCGCCTGGGCGGTGACCCGGAAACCTCCACCAGCATCAGCGGCGACATGCACCGCGGCTGGGTCAACCTCAAGTCGATGGTCACCGGCAAGGACGAAGAAGCGGTGCTCAACGAAGTGGAGCGCGGCGAGGACCACGCCCTCAAGGCCTACAAGGAAGCCCGCGAGAAGCTGGTCAAGCTGGGCCGCGCTGCCAGCGACCAGAGCTACGCACTGGTCGAGAAGCAACTGCAAGGCGTGCAACGCAACCACGACCAGGTCAAGGCGCTGCGCAACGCTGCCCGCGCCCGCTCCTAAGCGGCTGGCCCCTCTACTCGGTTGCGGCCTTTGGCCTTGGCCCGGTAGAGGGCTTCGTCCGCATCACCCAGCACCCGTGTCAGGTCGTGCTGGGTGCCGGGGATGAACACGCCGATGCCGATGCTGACCGTCACCGCACGGGCATCATCGGCAAACGGCGCCAAGCCTTCCACGCTGGCGCGAATGCGCTCTGCGAGCAACAGCGCACCCGGCAGCTCGGTCTCCGGCAAGATCACCTGAAACTCCTCCCCCCCGTAGCGCGCCGCCAGGTCGGCAGGCCGGCGCAGGCACTGTTCGATGGCCTTGGCCACCTCGCGCAGCGCATGGTCGCCACCGGCATGCCCATGGCGCTGGTTGAACGCCTTGAAATGATCCACATCCACCATCATCACCGCCAGCGGCTTGCGGTTGCGCTGGGCGCGTGCCCATTCCAGGCGCAGCACCTGGTCCAGCCGGCGGCGGTTGGCAAGGCCGGTGAGGCTGTCGGTGGCGGCCAGGGTCGCCAGGCTCTGTTCGGCTTCGTGACGGCGCTGTAGCTCGCGGCCCAGCAGCAAGGTCAGCCAGAGGATGCCCACGCACAGTACGCCGGTGGCCACGCTGACCAGTATCGCGGTGCGCCGCCACGACTCGAACACCTCGTCGGCCGAGTGCACCACCATCACGATCAGCGGCAGGTCGGCCACCCGGGCGAAGGTGAACATGCGCTGGTCCCCGGTGGTGCTCGAACGTGCCGTGAAGCTGCCGCTGCGCTCGCCGAGCATGCGCTTGAAGTTGGGCCGCTCACGGTAGTTGCTGCCGATCAGCGGGTCGTCTGGCCGGGTAGGTTGCCGGGCGAGCAGCTGGCCATTGGCGTTGAACAGGTTGATGCTGCTGTCGTCGCCGATATCCAGGCGCTGGAACAGTTCGTTGAAATAGGAAAGGCGCAAGGCGCCTGCGGCCAAGCCTGCGAACTCGCCGTTGGGGCCGGAAATGCGCCGGCTGAAGCTGATGCACCAGTCCAGGTCGCCCAGCCGCGCCTTGAACGGCGGGCCCACCAGCAAACCGAGGTTGGGGTCGTTCAGGTGCGCCTTGAACACGCCGGTGTCGGCGAAGTTGGCCTGGCGCGGCACGATGCTGGTGGAGTCGCCCACCACATTGCCGGCCTTGTCCAGCCACAGCACATCGCCGCGCTTCTTGTCGACGAAGGCTTCGTTGAACAGCAGGCGTTGGCGCAGCGCACTGGGGATCTCGGGCAGCTCCTTGCGGTTGACCGCCCAGATCAGGCCCTGCAGGGACTGATCGTAGAGTTCGGCATTGCGCAGGATGTCGCTTTCGATCAGTTGCACGATGTTGTTCGAGGCGCGGATGGCCGATTGCTCGACGCTGTCACGCTCGCGGGCCAGCAGGTAGCTGACGATGGCCACGATCGCGAGCACGGCAAGGCAACTGCCCAGGTTGAGGATCAGCTCGGGGTGCGACCTGTAGAGTGCGAGACGCGGTAATCGAGTGGGCATGCGCGCTACTGCTGAGGCAGGGCCATTTGCGGCGGCGACATTCTAGGGGTGCAGGGATTGTCGAACAAGATTTGTCCGACGGAATCGTGCGTGGGAGCGGGCGAACCCGCTCCCGCAAGGGTCAGAAGATGTTCACCGGATAATCGACGATCACCCGCAGTTCGTCGTTGTCGCTGTTGCTGTCGATCGACGCATAGCCCTGGCTGCCGCGGTGGGTGGCATAGCGCACCAATACCGACAAGTCCTTGAAGTCGCCTTCCTGGAACACGTATTTCACGTCCAGGTCGCGCTCCCAGTGCATGGCGTTCTTGCCATCGGCGCGGTAGTAGTCGTAGTGGCTGGTATCGCGGCTGGCCTTGGTCAGGTCCGCCTCGCCGCGCGAGTACGACACGGTGGTGCTCAGGCCTGGGATGCCGACGCCGGCGAAGTTGTAGCCGTACTGCAGCTTCCACGAACGCTCGTTCGGGGCGTTGAAGTCCGAGTACATGCGCGAGTTGTCCAGGTACACGCTGTCGCCCAGGTTGATGTAGTCGAACGGCGTGTTGCCGTTGACCCGCTGGTAGGCGGCGGTGACGCTGTGGTAACCGGCGTTGACCGTGAAGTGCAGGCTGTAGGTGTTGTTGTCGATCTTGCCCAGCAGCGCCTGGCCGGTGTCCTGGGTGTGGTAGAAGTGCACGCCCGGGTTCAGGCTGACCAGGTCGTTGACCACGTAGGTGTAGTCGAAGTCGGCGTAGTACTGGTTCCAGATGTCCTTCAGCTCAGCGGCGTAAAGGTTGGCGGTGATGTTCTCGGTGCCGCTCCAGGACGCGCCGGCCCAGTTCAGGTGCTTGCTCTTGTCGTGTTCGTCCAGCGCACCGTAGTAGGTGTCGATGCGGCGGTGGCCGCTCTGGTTGTACGGGTGGGTGAAGCTGACCTGGCCGCCTTCGAGCAGCAGCCCGTCGATGCTGGTATTGGTCAGGCTCACGCCGCGGAAGGTCTGCGGCAGCATGCGGGTTTCACCGCCGGCGATCACCGGGTTGGTGAGGAACAGGTCACCGGCCTTGAGCTCGGTGTCGAACGCCTTGAGCTTGACCGCAGCGCCGGCCGTGGAGAACGAGTGCGGGGCGGCGCCCAGTTCACCGTCGTCCTTGTAGTGCGACGGCAGGATGCTGGTGCCGGCATGGCCGCCACCGCCGTCGAGCTTCAGGCCCAGCATGGCATGGGCGTCGAGGCCGAAACCCACCACCCCAGGGGTGTAGCCGGACTCGAAACGGGCGACTGCGCCCTGGCCCCACTCGCGCTTGTCGCGCACGCCACTGTTGAGGTTGTTGCGGTTGAAGTAGGCATTACGCAAATGCAGGTTGAACGTCGAGCCTTCGATAAAGCCATCAGCCTTGTCTTCATCTGCCTGGGCGGCGAACGGCATCGTTGCAGTCAATGCAATGAACAACGGGGTAAAACGAAACGCGGAAGGCACCGGTACTAGCTCCTTTGGTCGGGCGGTGGGGCAGTTTTTATTTTTTGAATGTGCAACTTTCTTGTTAGAGACGTAACAACCGGGCTGATCGTTAAAGCACATAAAAAAAGCCGCTGATTGGCAGCGGCTTTAAAAGGCTAACATATCGGCACCGGTGGTGCCCATGGCGTAGCCGAGGGAAATCTGGAGCAGCGGCGAACAGCAATCAGCTGTCCGCGTTGGCATCGCTTTGAACTTTGGAAGCGGTCTGTTCCGAGGCTTTTACGGCGTCTGCCTGGTGGGCGACAGCTTCGCGGGCATCTTGGTGAACAGCGGCAAGCTCAGCATTACGGGCGACGAAGGCCGGCGACTCTTCAGCCATGGCCAGGGGCGACAACAACAGGGAAGACAGAACGAAAACGCTGGCAATACCCATACTGTTGGACATTTTGAAACTACCTTCTTGCGGTGCAAGTGCTAATGAGGACAGGGCTAAAGTTAGTCGTTTAATGGCCCTGGAAACAGCGTCCGTGGTGATAAGCACTGTTGCGCAAAAGGTAACGATCGTCTGGAAAAGCAATTAGACTTTCGCCCCAAACCCGCGTGTTTGAGCGCTTGGCAGGCGAATGCCAAAGGTGTTGGCGCCGGCTTCGCTCTGCACGAAAACATCGCCCCCATGCATCAGCGCAATGGCTTTGACGATGGCCAGGCCCAAGCCATGGTTGCCGCCGCCACTGTTGCTGCGCGCCGCATCCACCCGGTAGAAACGCTCGAACAGCAGCGGCAGGTGGGCATCGTCGATGGCCGGCCCCGGGTTGCTCACGGCGATGCTGGCCTGTTGCGCCCCGGCATCGATATGCACGCGGATCACCTGGTTGGGCGCGGTGTGTTGCACGGCATTGTTCAGCAGGTTGATCAGCGCCCGGCGCAGCTGGGCTTTTTCGATCGGCGCCTGGGCGTCGCCGCTGACCGACACGCTGACCTGGGCGTCTTCGAGGATGTAGTCCAGGTAGTCGAGGGTGGTGGCGACTTCCTCGGCCAGTGACACCTGGGTCAGGGCGGTGGCCTTGCTGCCCTGGTCGGCGCTGGCGAGGAACAGCATGTCGTTGATGATGCTGCGCAGCCGCTCGAGCTCTTCGAGGTTCGATTGCAGCACTTCGAAGTAATGCTCGGCGCTGCGCCCGCGGGTGAGCGCGACCTGGGTCTGGCCGATCAGGTTGGTCAGCGGCGAGCGCAATTCGTGGGCGACGTCGGCGTTGAACGCCTCCAGCCGCGAATAGGCCTGGCTGACCCGGTCGAGGGCGGCGTTGAAGGCGCCGGCGAACTGCGCCAGCTCCGGCGCCAGGTCGTGGGTTTGCAGGCGGCCGTCCAGGCGCGGCGGGGCCAGCGCCTGGGCTTCGTTGGACAACGCCAGCAGCGGGCGCAGGCCGATCCGGGCGACCCAGTACCCCAGCACCGAGGCCAGCAGCACACCCAGCACCGCCAGCCCGACGATGGCCACCAGCAAGCTGTGCTGCGCCTGCCAGAAGGTTTCCGTGTCGATGCCGATCAGAAAGCGCAGCGGCGGGCGCTCGGCCACGGCCGGCAGTTCGCTGACCAGCACCTTGTACGGGTAGGGGCGCTCGGGCAGGCGCAGGTCGCGCATGCCTTGCGGGCCTTCGGCGAATGCGCGCACCAGCTCGCTGGGGTGGCCGTATTCGAAGGCCGGGTTGCTGCTCACCACCCAGAAGCGGATGCGTTTGTCTTCCTCGCTGAGCAGGTTGAGCTTGTTGCTGATCTTGGCCCAGTGCTCGGGCGTGCCGAAGCGGTTGAGGGTGGATTCGAGCACGCTGTAGCGCGCATCGAGCTCGGCCGCCGGCAGCAGGTCGAGGCTGCGGTCGACCTGGCGATACAGCGCCGAGCCGATCAGCACGAACACGCCCAGCGCCACCAGGATGAACAACGCCGACAGGCGCAGGGCGATGGAGTTAACCGGCACGGTTTTCCAGGACATAGCCCATGCCTCGGATGGTGTGCAGCAGCTTGTTGTCGAATGGCCCGTCGAGCTTGGCGCGCAGGCGTTTGATGGCGACCTCGACGACATTCGCGTCGCTGTCGAAGTTGATGTCCCAGACCAGCTCGGCGATGGCGGTCTTGGACAGGATCTCGCCCTGGCGCCGGGCCAGCACGCTGAGCAGCGAGAACTCCTTGGCGGTCAGGTCCAGGCGGGTGCCGGCGCGGCTGGCCTTGCGCGCCATGAGGTCGATCCACAGGTCGCCAACCTGCACCTGCAGCGGCTCGTGGCTGCTGCTGCGGCGGGTCAGGGCCTGCAGGCGGGCAACCAGCTCGAGGAACGAGAACGGCTTGCCCAGGTAGTCGTCGGCACCTTCGCGCAGGCCATGGATGCGGTCTTCGACGCGCTCGCGGGCGGTGAGCATGATCACCGGCGTCTGCTTGCGCGCGCGCAGGGCGCGCAGCACGCCGTAGCCATCCAGGCCCGGCAGCATCACGTCGAGCACGATCACTGCGTAGTCGCCTTCAAGGGCCATGTGCAGCCCGTCGATGCCGTCGCGTGCAAGGTCGACGGTGAAGCCTTGCTCGCTCAGGCCGCGATGCAGGTAGTCGGCGGTTTTTTCTTCGTCTTCGATGATCAGCACACGCATGGTCTTGTCTCAGCTGGCACTTGGCGCGGCCGCAGCGGCCGCCTGGCGGCGATGGAACAGGCGCTCCAGGGCCAAGTATATGACCGGGGTGGTGAACAGCGTCAGCGCCTGGCTCACCAACAGGCCGCCGACCACGGCGATGCCCAGCGGCTGGCGCAGTTCGGCGCCGGTGCCGAAGCCGAACATCAGCGGCACCGCGCCGAGCAGCGCGGCCAGGGTGGTCATGATGATCGGGCGAAAGCGCACCAGGCACGCCTGGCGGATCGCCTGCTCGGGTGTCATGCCCTGGTGGCGCTGGGCTTCGAGGGCGAAGTCGATGAGCAGGATGCCGTTCTTCTTGACGATGCCGATCAGCAGCACCACGCCGATCAGGCCCATGATGCTGAAGTCCTGCCCGCTGGCCCAGAGCAGGATGATCGCGCCCAGGCCCGCCGAGGGCAGCGTCGAGATGATGGTCAGCGGGTGGACGAAGCTTTCGTACAGCACGCCGAGGATGATGTACACCGCCACCAGCGCGGCGAGGATCAGGTACGGCTGGCTCGACAGCGAGCTCTGGAAGGCCTGGGCGGCGCCCTGGAAGTTGCCGGCGATGGAGTCGGGCATGCCCAGTTCGCGCTGGGTGCGTTCGAGGATCTGCACCGCATCGCCCAGGGCCACGCCGGGCGCCAGGTTGAACGACAGGTTGGCGGCCGGGAACAGGCCGTCGTGGCTGATCGACAGCGGCCCGGTGCTGGGCGCTGCCACGTGGGCCAGGGCCGACAACGGCACCATCTCGTTGGTCAGCGGCGAGCGCAGGTAGAAGAAGTTGAGGCTTTCGGCCTTGCCGCGCTGGCGCGCATCGAGCTCGAGAATCACCTTGTACTGGTTGGTCTCGGTCTGGAATTCGCTGATCTGCCGCTGGCCGAAGGCGTCGTACAGCGCCTGGTCGACGTCGGTGGTGGTCAGGCCGAAGCGCGCTGCGGCCTGGCGGTCGATGTCGATGCGCGTGACGCTGGCGCCCAGTTGCAGGTCGTTGGACAGGTCGCGAAACGCCGGGTTTTCCTTCAGGCGCTCGGTCAGGCGCTGGGTCCACAGGTTCAGGGCCACGCCGTCGTTGCTCTTGAGCACGTACTGGTACTGGGTGCGCGATGGCCCGGAGCTGAGGTTGATGTCCTGGCCGGCGCGCAGGTACAGGACGATGCCGGGTACCTGGGCGAGTTTCGGGCGAATGCGGTCGATCCACTCGCTGGCCGACACGTCGCGCTCGCCGCGGGGCTTGAGCGAGATCCAGAAGCGGCCATTGGCGATGGTCTGGTTGCTGCCGGTGACCCCGACCGAGTGCGAATAGGCGCGCACGGCCGGGTCATCACCGATGATCTTCGCCACCGCCAGGTGTTTTTCGATCATCGAGGGGTAGGAAACGTCTGCCGCCGCCTCGGTGGTGCCGAGGATGAAGCCGGTGTCCTGCAGCGGGAAGAAGCCCTTGGGGATGCCGATATAGCCGGCCACCGCCAGCGCCAGGGTGATGCCGAACACACCGAGGGTCAGGCGCCGGTGGGCCAGGGCGCGGTCCAGGCCCTTTTCGTACCAGCCCAGCAGGCGCGCACCGAAACTGCCGCCGTGCTCGCTGGGCGGGCGGCGCATGAACAGGGCGGCGAGGGTCGGCGCCAGGGTCAGCGACACCACCACCGAGATCAGGATGGTGGCCGTCGCGGTCAGGGCGAACTCCTTGAACAGGCGCCCGACCACACCGCCCATGAACAGCAGCGGAATGAACGCGGCGATCAGCGAGAAGCTGATCGACACCACGGTGAAGCCGATCTCGCCGGCGCCCTTGAGCGCCGCCGTGCGGCTGTCGTCGCCGGCCTCCAGGTGACGGTGGATGTTCTCCACCACGACGATGGCGTCATCGACCACGAAGCCCACGGCGATGACGATGGCCACCAGGGTCAGGTTGTTGAGGCTGAAGCCCAGCACGTACATCAGCGCGCAGCTGGCGATCAGCGACACCCCGAGCACGCTGGAGACGATGAAGGTGGCCGACCACTGGCGCAGGAACAGCGCCATCACCCCGATCACCAGCGCCACGGCGATCATCAGCGTCAGTTCCACTTCATGCAGCGATGCGCGGATGGTCTGGGTGCGGTCCTGCAGCACCGACACCTCGACCGAGGCCGGCAGCATCTCCTGCAGCCGGGGCAGGGCGTCGAGCACCCGGTCCACGGTGTCGACGATGTTGGCCCCCGGCTGGCGGAAGATCACCAGGTTCAGCCCCGGCTGGTCGCCGGACCAGGCCTTGACGTAGGCGTTCTCGGCGCCGTTGATCACCTTGGCCACGTCGGCCAGGTGCACTGGCGCGCCATTGCGGTAGCTGACGATCAGCTTGGCGTAGTCCTCGGGGTGGAACAGCTGGTCGTTGGCGGCGATGGTCGACACGCTGTGCTCGCCATACAGCGCGCCCTTGGCCAGGTTCAGGCTGGTTTGCTGGATGGCCAGGCGCACGTCGGCCAGGGTCAGGCCGATGGCCGCGAGTTTCTCCGGCTGCGCCTGCACCCGGATCGCCGGGCGCAGCTGCCCGGTGATGTTGATCAGGCCGACCCCGTCGATCTGGCTGAGCTGGCGGGCCAGCAGGGTTTCGGCGTAGTCGCTGAGCTCGTTGCCGGGCATCTGCGCGGAGCTGACGGTGAGGATCAGCACCGGGCTGTCGGCCGGGTTGACCTTGCGCCAGGTCGGCGGGCTCGGCAGGTCCTGGGGCAGGCGCGCGGTGGCGGTGTTGATCGCCGCCTGCACTTCCTGGGCGGCGGTGTCGATGTTCTTGTCCAGGGTGAACTGCAGGATCAGCGTGGTCGAGCCCAGGGCGCTGCTGCTGGTCATCTGGGTCATGCCGGGGATGGCGCTGAACTGCACTTCCAGCGGCGTTGCCACCGACGAGGCCATGGTCTCGGGGCTGGCACCGGGCAACTGGGCGGTGACCTGGATGGTCGGGAAATCGGCCTCGGGCAGCGGCGCCACCGGCAGGCGGGGGAAGGCGATGGCACCCAGCAGCACCAGGGCGAAGGTCAGCAGCAGGGTGGCGATGGGGTGGTCGATGCACCAGGCCGAGACGCCATTGCGGGTGTTCATGGCTGGCTCCTGCGGTCGGCCATCTCGGCCGGTGCCGGGGCGTCTGGGGTGATCTCGACGCGGGCGCCGGGCTTGAGCCGCGACTGGCCGTCGAGCACCAGGCGGTCACCGGCCTTGACCCCGGCGACGATGTTCAGCGTGCTGTCCTGGTACAGCACCTTGACCGGCACGCTGGTGACCTTGTCGCCCTCCACGCGGTAGACGAAGTGGCCATCGATGCTGCGCTGCACCACCGGCGGCGGCACCACCAGGGCGTTTTCGTCGAGCGCCGTGCGCAGGCGCACGGTGACCAGCTGGCCCGGCCACAGGCGGCCGTCCTTGTTGTCGAACTCGGCCTTCACCCGCACCGTGCCGGTGTTGGCGGAAATCTGGTTGTCGATCAGTGCCAGGCGGCCTTCGCCCAGCAGGCTGCGCTCGCCGTCGGCGTCCATGTAGGCCTCGACATGCGCAGGTGTTGGCGCCTTGAGCAGGGTTTGCAAGGTCGGCAGCATTTGTTGCGGCAGGGAGAATTCCACGGCGATCGGGTCGATCTGGGTCACGCTGAACAGGCCCTGGGCATCGCTGGTGCGCACCAGGTTGCCGGGGTCGACGTTGCGGATGCCGACGCGGCCTGTAACTGGCGAGTGGATCTGCGTGTAGGAAAGCTGCACCTGGGCGTTGGCAATGGCCGCCTGGTTGCCCTTGACCGTGGCCTGCAGCTGGTTGACCAGCGCCTGTTGCTGGTCGAGGGTCTGCTTGGACACGCCGTCATCGGTGCTCAGCAGCTTGTAGCGCTTGAGGTCGACCCCGGCCACCTGGATCTGTGCCTGGCTCTGGCCGAGCTGGGCGCGGGCCTGGTCGAGCGAGGCGCTGATGCTGCGATCGTCGAGGGTGGCGAGCAGGTCGCCTTCCTTGACCCATTGGCCTTCCTTGACCAGCACCTGGGTCAGGATGCCCTCGACCTGCGGGCGCACCTCGACGCTGTGCAGCGACAGCACCGAGCCGATGGCACTGGCATAGCGCGGCACGTCCTGCTGGGCGACGCTGACCACGCGGACCGGGATGGCGGTTTGCGCGCGGCTGGCAGGCGCTTCGTGCCGTTGGCCGTACCAGATGCCCAATGCGGCCAGGGCGAGCAGTGCCGTGGTGGCCAGGAGGAGAGAGCGGGAAGGACGTCGCATCGGCGCGGGCACCTTGGCCAAGAGGGGGGGGGGATGGTTGTCTGTACTGAAGCTTATAGCCCCTGAACCGGGTCGGCAGCGTGACGGCTGGCTGACAGCGCTGACAGTTTCGCAGGGTGGGGTGTCAGCACCGGCCCTATCGCCGGCAAGCCGGCTCCCACAGGTACAGCGCAGTTCTCGACATCTGCGGCATTACCTGTGGGAGCCGGCTTGCCGGCGATAGGGCCGGTACTGACTACCTAGAACCCAATGAAGGCGTAGTACACCGGTGTTTCGCTGGTGGTCTGCAGGCCCAGCGCATGCAACTCCGCTGCCAAACCTCCATCGCTCACATGCAAGGTCCACGCTGCACCGTCGGCCACCGCCACCTGCTGCAACGCCGCCGCGAACGCCGCCATCTCTGGCAAATAAGCGGTAAATCCATTGCCCTTGAGCGCACTGCAGGTCATCCCCAACGCCTGGCACACCGCCACTTTGGCCGCGATATCGTCACGGTCGGCCTGGCGCGAGGCCTGCACCAGGGCGGCCAGCTGCGCGTCGACCGGCTGCGTGCCGTGGATCAGCTCAGGGCCTTGTTCCCAGGCTTCGGGCGGGCAGTCCTTGTTCTCGGGCCGCAGTGGAATGTGCGGGTTGATTTCCACCGGGTAGATACGGCAGACCAGCGGCCGGGTTTCATAGATGGTGCACAGGTCGTTGTCATCGAGGTTGCGGCAACGCCCGGGGTTGAACGCGGCGAAGGTCACCGCCACGCGCACCTCGCCCGCACCGCAAGGCACCGGGTGCGAACGGCGCAGCACATGCTCGCGCTGGTCGGCCGGCATGCCCGGGCCATCGGCCACGAACGCTTCGATCAACACCACCACCTGGCCGCCGGCGGCTGCCCACTGGCGCGACTCGGCCAGGGTCAGCGGCACGTGGTGGCCGGTGCAGCACTTGCCGCAGCCGGTACAGGCAAAACGCAGGTTTTCGTTCACTTGGCGTCAGGGTTCCATTCGCTGACGAAGGCGCGTTGCTGGCGGCGGTCGTACAGGCACAGCTCGGTGCCGGTGCGCTGCTGCATGTGCTTCTGTGGGTAGACGCCTTCGACCAGCAGGGCACTGAAGCCGACCTGGTCATCGAATTCGGCCGGCTTGCCACGAGCGTGGGCATCCTTGAACTGGCTGGCGGCCAGGCAGGCTTTGAGCATCTGCTGGCGCTGCTCGTTCCAGGCCTGGCTGGTGGAGGCCTGGGCAATGCCGCTGAACAGTGCGCAAGCGATCAGGAGGGAGCTGTAGGACTTCATGACGCGGTTCCGACGAATGATCCGAGGGGCGCGAATTATGCCCGAGTCATCCCCGGCCGTGGGCCGAGGAGTTTGTCGCTGAATATAACAACACGGTTGTTCAGCGCTCGGCAAACACCACGGTGCGCGCGGCGACCACCAGGCAGTCGGTGAGCTCGGGCGAGGAGAACTTGGTGAGGATGGCATTGGCCCCGGCCAGGCGGGCCTTCTCGCCGCTCATCACGCTGTCCAGCGAGGTGTGCAGGAGGATGTACAGGTGCTGGAAGTCCGGCGTCTCGCGCAGGGTGCGGGTGAAGGCGTAGCCATCCATTTCCGACATTTCGATGTCGGAGACGATGATGTTGATCTCCTGCGCGGTGCCTTGCAGCTCCAGCAGCACGTTGATCGCATCCTTGGCACTGCGCGCGGTGTGGCACTCGATGCCGAGGTTGCGCAGGGTGTGCACCGACTGCTGCAGGGCCACCTGGCTGTCGTCCACCACCAGGATATTGGCGGCAGCCAGCAGGCTGGCGTCTTCCTCGCCGAGTTCGCCAGGGTGCGCCACGGGCTGGGGCGGGGCGATGGCGTGGATGACTTTCTCGATGTCCAGCACCTGCACCAGGTTGTCGTCCACCCGGGTCACACCGGTGATGTACGAGCGGTTGCCCGAGCCAAAGGGCGGCGGTTTGATGTCGGTGCTCAGGCAGTGGACGATGCGGCTCACCGCCTGCACGTGCAGGCCTTGGCGCGAGCGGCTGATCTCGGTGACGATCAGGCAGCCGCCGTCGGGGTCGGCCAGCGGGCGTTCGCCGATGGCGCGTGACAGGTCGATCACCGACAGCGAGTTGCCGCGCAGGGTGGCCACGCCTTTCACATGCGGGTGCGATTCGGGCAGCTTGGTCAATGGCGGGCAGGGGATGATCTCGCTGACCTTGAGCAGGTTGATTGCCATCAGCTTGCCGCTGCGCAGGGTGAACAGCAGCAGCGACAGCGAGTCCGCGCGAGCGTTTTGCGTGGCCATGGGGACCTTCGTGGTGGGAAACAGGGGATAACGGGTTATCGGCCTGTTTGCCTGGGGCTTTAGCGTGGTCGAGCCGTTGAGGGCCCTATCGCCGGCAAGCCGGCTCCCACAGGTACCGAGCACACCCCAATCCCTGTGGGAGCCGGCTTGCCGGCGATGGCCGCGCAGCGGCCCTCAGCGCTCGCGCAGGGCCTCGCGGGCGCGGTTCAGCGGTTTGATCAGGTAATCGAGGATGGTCTTCTCGCCGGTGCGGATATCCACCGTGGCAATCATCCCCGGGACGATGGCAAAGCGCTTGCCGGCCTTGTTCTGCAGGCTGTCCTGCTCGGTGCGGATGAACACCCGATAATAGTAGATTTCCGGTTTCACCTCATCTTGCAGGGTGTCGGGCGATATCCCCACCACCTTGCCGTCCAGCCCGCCATACACCGAGTAGTCATAGGCACTGATCTTCACCTTGGCCGCCTGGTCGGGGTGGATGAAGGCGATGTCCCGTGGCGCGATGCGGGTTTCGATCAGCAGCCGCTCGTCCATCGGCACGATCTTCATCACCTGCCCACCGGGCTGCACCACGCCGCCCAAGGTGTTGACCTCGATGTCCTTGACGATGCCGCGCACCGGCGAGCGCAAGGTCAGGCGCGACAGCGAATCGCTGCGCCCGCGGATCACCTCCGACAGGCTGTCGGCCTCGGCGCTGGCCTTGGCCAGCTCTTCGCGGGCGCGCACCAGGTAGTCGGAGCGGGCTTCGTTGGCCTTGAGCTCCAGCTCCGAGCGCTGGCGGTTCAGGCGGATCACCTCGACCCGGCTGGAAGCGCCCATCTTGGCCAGGTTTTCGGTGATCTTCAGTTCGCTGCGCACCAGCCGCAGCGAGTCCTCGATGCCTGCCAGGGTCTGCTCCAGGCCGCGCCTGCGGGTTTCGTAGAGGGCGGTTTCGGCGTCGATCAGCTCGGGGGAATCCCGCAGGCTCTCGGGGAAACTCAGCGGCTTGCCGGTGACCTCGGCGCGCAGCCGCGCCACGCTGGCCTTGGCCGCGCGGTACTTGGCCTCGCTCTCGCCGACACTGGAGGCGGTCTTGGTCGGGTCGAGCTGGGCCAGCACCTGGCCGCGCTCGACCAAATCGCCCTCGGCCACGTTCATCTCGGCGACGATGCCGCCCTCGAACGACTGGATCACCTGCTCGCGCGAGCTGGGGATCACCTTGCCGGTGCCGGTGGACACCTCGGTCACCTCGAACCAGGCGGCCCAGCCGAGGAACGCCGCGAGCATCAGCGCGCAGAGCAGGATGACCCGCCCGGCGCGCAGCACCGCCTGGTCATCCTGGCCGTCCAGGTAGGACGCGGGGAGTTCGTGGTTGCTCATGCCTGGCCTCCTTGCAGTTTTGCCAGGGCGGCTTCGCGGCTGTCGTCGATGACGATGCGCCCGCCATCCAGCACGATGATCCGATCGACCCGCTGCAGCACGCTCAAGCGGTGGGTGGCGATCACCAGGGTACGGCCTTGGCAGAAGCGGTCGAGGTTGTCGAGCAGCTTGCGTTCGGTCATGTCGTCAAGCGAGGCGGTGGGCTCGTCCAGCAGCAATACCTGCGGCTGGCGCACCAGCAGGCGTGACAGCACCAGGGCCTGGCGCTGCCCGCCCGACAGGCCTATGCCACCTTCGAGGATCAGGTGGTCCAGGCCCTTGGGCAGGCGCCGGACGAAGTCCAGCGCGCCGGTGGCGGCCAGCGCTGCTACCAGCTCCTGGTCGCTGGCCTGGCCGGCGCCGAGGGTGAGGTTTTCCCGCAGGGTGCCGTGGAACAGCCGTGCGTACTGGGGCAGCAGGCCGACGTCGCGGCGCAGGTCGGCCGGGTCGAGGTGGGCCAGGGCAATGCCATCGAGGGTGACTTCGCCTTCGACCAGGTCCATGGCCCCGCCCAGGGCCTGCAGCAAGGTCGACTTGCCGGCGCCGTTGCGCCCCAGCACGGCGATGCGTTCGCCCGGCTGGATGTCGAGCTGGCCGATGTTCAGCACCGGTGGCGCTTCGGCGTCGTAGCGGAAGTTGGCCTGGCGCAGGCTGTACTCGCCGCGGATGGCCGGCAGGTGCACGCGGGCTTCGCCCTCGGGGTGGTCGACCGGCGACTGCATCAGCTTGTCCAGGCCCTGCAGCGCCACCTTGGCCTGCTGCCAGCGGGTCAGCACATGGGTGAGCTGGGCCAGCGGCGCCATCATTCGCGACGACAGCATCGAGGCGGCCACCAGGCTACCGGTGGTGAGGTCGCCGGCGATCACCATGGGCGCACCGATGACGATCACCACGGCGAACACCGCGCCCTGTACGTTCTGGGTCCAGGTCACCAGGCCGTTGGTCAGGGTGCGCAGGCGCAGGTTGGTGTGGGCGCAGGCGGCGTTGTACTGGTTCCACTGCCGCTCGAAACGCGCTTCGGCCTGCAGCGCCTTGATCTCGTCCAGGCCCTGGATGCTTTCCACCAGCATGGCATTGCGCAGCGACGACTCGCGCATCGAGGCGTTGGCCAGGCGCGCCAGCCGGCGTTGCGCGAGCAGCCCCGGCAGCACCATCGCCAGCAGTGCCACCAGCGGGATCAGCACCAGCACCCCGCCAATCAGCCAGAACACGAACAGGAACAGCAGGAAGAACGGCAGGTCGGCCAGGGCCGTGGCGGTGCTGGAGGTGATCAGGTCGCGGATCGACTCCAGCTCGCGCAACTGTGAGATGAACG
This sequence comes from Pseudomonas sp. NPDC087029, assembly GCF_044745345.1. Taxonomy (NCBI): domain Bacteria; kingdom Pseudomonadati; phylum Pseudomonadota; class Gammaproteobacteria; order Pseudomonadales; family Pseudomonadaceae; genus Pseudomonas; species Pseudomonas sp. NPDC087029. Next base: position 208,897 of record NZ_JBIVAB010000005.1, read on the forward strand.
AGCCGGTGGATTTCGGCCGCGCCGAGTTGCGCAGGCGCAGGGCATGGCCGTAGACCAGGTCCGACACACGCAGGTCGGCGCGCTTGCCGAGCAGGTCGGTGACCTTCAGGCGCAGCAGGCGCATGCTGAAATCGAACACCAGCGCCAGCACCACGCCGCCGAACAGCACATACAAGGTGGGCAGCGATTCGGCCGGGATCACCCGGTCGTACACCTGCATGGAAAACAGCACGCCCGCCAGGGCCAGCACGTTGGCCACCAGCGAGGCGACCATCACCTGGCCGTAAGGGCGCAGGTCGCGCAGCACGATGCGGGCGAACCAGTGGCGGTCGTAGGGGGCGGTGTAGTCGTCGGTGCGCACATCGCGCAGCGGCCGCGCCGGGCGCATCAAGGCCACCCGGTTGATACGCCCTTCGAGTGCCGAGCGGGGCAGGCGCGAGGTCAGCCGCTGGTCGCCGGCGAACACCACGGCCAGCTCGTTTTCCTCGGTCACCGCTTCGACCACGGCCAGCTGCCCGTCGTCGAGCTCCAGCACCAGCGGCGTGCGCCATTGCTTCAGGGCCTTGGCGTCGAAGCGCACGAAGCGCAGCGCCAGGCCCGCCTGGCGCGCCATGTGGCGCAGGATCTCGTCCAGCGGGCGGGCATCTTCCACGGCCGCCAGGCGAATGCGCTGGGGCGAGACGTCGAGGCGGTAGTGATGGGCGACCTGCAGCATCACTTCGAGCCACGGCCCGAGGTCGGGCCGGTGGGCCACCGCCTGTTCGGGGGGCTGCTGCTGACTGGCCTGGCTCAGATTGACGGTATCGTTCATGGCTCGATTTCCACCCCTTGCAGGTTGCGCCCTTCCAGGCCCAGGGCGCTGCGCAGGGCGCCCGTGTTGTACAGGCAGTCGACATCCAGGCGCAGCAGGTCGGAGCGCGTGCCGGCGAGTTCGAAGCGTGACTGGTAGATTTCCTGCTCGGCGTTGAGCAGGTCGAGCAGCGGCCGCGTGCCCAGGTCCAGGTACTGCCGGCCGTAGAGCATGCGCGCCTCCTGGATGCTGACCTGGCGCGCTTCCAGCGAATTGAGCCGGCGGCCCAGCCCGGAGGTCTGCGCCATGGCTTCGGCCAGGCCGCGGCGGGCCTGCAGGCGGGCGGCGTCTTCGGCCGAGTCGGCTGCGGTCAGCGCATAGCCTGCGGCGCGGCTGCGGGCACTGATGGCGCCGCCCTGGTAGATCGGCACTTCCAGGTTCAGGTAGATGCCCGCCTGGGTGCGGTCGAGGCTGCGGTTGTCGCGGTCGTAGTCGTTGTCCAGGTAATGGTTGACCTGCGGTTGCAGCGACAGGGTCGGGTAGGCCTCGGCCTTGGCCTGGGCCAGCTCCGCCTTGGACTGCGCGCGCAGGGCCAGGGCCATGAGCACCGCGGGCAGGCGGTCGTCGCCGGCGCCTGGACGCTTGCAGGCCTGGTTCAGCTCGGGCGGGGTTTGTTCGGCCAGGGCCGGTGGCGACACGCGCCCCAGCAGCGCGGCGAGGATCGAGCGCCAGCGCTGGTACTGCGCCTGGTATTCCTCCAGGGTGGCCCGGGCGCCTTCCACCCGCGATTCGGCCTGGACCACATCGGAGCGGGTGCTGGCGCCCATGTCGCTGCGCTGGCGGGCCATGCCGGCGATGTCGTCGACGCCGCGGATCTGATCGCGGGCGATGACCATCAGCTGCTCGTAGCGGCGGGTTTCGATCCAGGCGTAGGCGGTGTCACGCGCCAGGTCGTCGACCACCAGCAGGATGTTGGCCTGGGCCCGGGCAGCGGCGGCGTGGGCGGCGTCGACGGCGCTGTCGACCTTGCCGAAATCGTAGAGCATCTGTTTGAGCGAGAGGTTCAGCGCCTGGCTGTTGCGATCACCGCCGTAGCCGGTGTCGTAACCGGTGCGGATGCCGCCGGAAATCTGCGGGTAGTAACCGGCCTTGGCAACGTTGATGCCTTCGCCCTGCTTGTACAGGTTGCCGATGGCCTCGGCGATGCTCGGGTGCCACTGCGCGGCGGCCAGCACCGCCTCGGCCAGCCCCAGCCGGTCGCCCGGGCTGGCAGCAAGGCCGGACGGCGGGCGGGCAGGGATGGCGTCGGGGGCATCGCGCAACAGCGATGGGCCGATGCTGCGCAGTGCGGGGTCTATGTCATCGGCTGCCAGGGCAACCGGGTGCAGGTTCAGTACCAGGAGCCCGAAGGCTCCCGTCATCAGTGGAGACAGCAGACTGCGTCGCTTCACGAAATTCCCTTACTGCCTGTTCGTCCTTGCCGCCGGGCGTGGCGCCCGGCGGGTTACTGCGGCCTCAGACGACATGGATGCCGTTTTGTACCCACAGGTGGTGGCTTGGGTCCTCCTGGGCCGTGTATTGGTTATAGTCGATGCCGTCGGCCACCTGGTTGCCGGTAAGCGCCCAGTTGTCCGTGAGGTGCACCGAGTCCTTGTCATCGCCCTTGATGATCAGCGTGTCCTTGCCGGTTTCGGTGATGGCCACCACGTCCGCCAGGTTGAGGGTCAGCGCGACCGAGCTGGTGTCGTTGAGGTCGATGACTTCGATGTTGTGCACCCGCCCGACCAGGTTGCCCAGGTCGATGCTGGTATCGCCGCCGCCCCACAGCAGGGTATCGGTGCCGGTGCCGCCGTCGACGCTGGCGAACTGCTGGTCGACCACCACCAGGGTGTCGTCGCCGGCCCCGCCTTGCAGGGTGATGTGGCCACCCTGGCTGCCCACCAGGTGGTCGTTGCCGTCGGTACCGGCGATGACGTCGCTGGCTGCGGCCGCTGCAGCCAGGGCCACGCCGTCGTCGAGGCTGTCGGCGAGCATCGAGGTGGTGGCGGTGAAGCCGGCCGCGTTGTCCAGGTTGATGGTCAGGGTGGCGGTGTCGCTGGTGCCGTTGGGGTGGGTCAGCTCATAGGTGAAGGTGTCGTGCTGGCCGACCACCGCCGAGGTGAGCCCACTGTTGAGGGTGTAGGTGTAGCTGCCGTCGGCATGCACCAGCAGCGAGCCATAGGTGCCAGCCACGGTGATGCCGTTGTAGCCCGGGATGGCGTAGGTGTTGCCGGCCACCAGCACGCTCAGCACGGTGAGCGACGAGCCGAGGTTGTCGGCCCCGTTGGGGTCGGTGATCAGGTTGCCACTGACGGCGGTGTAGTTGCTGACCACGAACTCGGTGAGGTGCGTGGTGGTGGTGTTGAGGCTGGTGGTGATCGAGCTGAGCAGCCCGATACCGCTGGCGCTGACGCGCACCTGGTAGCTGCCGGCGCCCTGGCCGGTGAAGGTGTAGCCAGCGCCACCGCCGAGCAGGGTCAGCAGCGAGCTGCCCGGTACCGACTGCACCAGCACGTACTGGCCGCTGGCGTTGAGCTTGTACAGGGCGATGGTGGTACTGCCGAGCAGGGTCAGCAGGTTGGTGGAGTTGACCACCACTTGCAGGTCGGCGCTGGTGTTGGCGGCGACCGTGGTGTCGTAGTTGGCCTGGCGCCCGCCGATCAGCGGCAGGCTGAGCGTACCCAGTGTGCTGCTGCTGCTGTCGACCCGGTTGGCCAGGGTGATGTGGGTGCTGTCGACATCGTTGACCGCATCCACCACCGTGGCCGGCGCGCCGAGGTTGTTGCTGTTCCAGATTTCCGTGGCTTGCGGGCTGTCGATGCGCACATAGAGGGTTGCGCTATCGGACAGGCCGTTGCTGTGCACCAGCTGGTAGCTGAACACATCCACCTTGCCGACACTCGATGGCGTGCCGTTGGGGGTATAGGTGTAGGTGCCGTCGGCGCGGATCACCAGGGTGCCGTACAGGCCTTGCACTTCGGTGGCGCTGCCGGCGTTGACGTAGCTGCCGTTCTTCAATACCTGCAGCACGGCGCCGTTGTCCGGCCCACGGGAGTCGGTGCTGCCATCCACGCCAGGGTCGCTGATGACGTTGCCGGTCAGCGGCGTGCCGGTGCCGGTGAACTGCGTCAGGCTGGTGGTATCGATGTCCAGCGTGGTGGTGACGTTGGTCACCAGGCCAATGCCGCCGCTGCCGACGGTGAGGCGGTAGTCGCCGGCCTGCAGCACGCCGATATCGACGCGGATGCCCTGGCCCAGCGGCAGCAGGATCAGGTCCAGCAGGCCCTGGCTGTTGCCGGTGGCCAGGGTCACCCAGACGCCGGCGGCATTTTTCACCTGCAAGGTGAAGGTGGCGTTATTGAGCAGCGCCAGGGCGCTGTTGGTGGTCAGGGTCAGGGTCGGGTCCACTGTGGTGCCGGCACCCACCGTCCAGGTGTAGGTCTTGGTGAAGCCGGACAGCAAGGTGGTGAAGCTGTCGTTGTAGGTCTGATGGCCGACCACCGGCGCCAGGTTGACCGTGGCGGTGGCCAGGTTGTCGCTGGCGATCACCGGCAGGTTGGCATCGACGTCGGGCGCGGTGATGTTGACGTTGCCGGAGACGTTGTTGCGTGGGTCGGTGAGGGTGATCGACAGCACCTGGCCGTTGTCCTGGGCTGGGCTCAGGGTCACGGTGAAGGTGCCGTTGCCCTGCACGGTCGCGGTCTGCAGCACGGTGCCGCTGGCGCTGCGCACGGTGACGGTGGCACCCGGCTCGCCGGTGCCGGTGAGGGTGCTGCCGTCGGCGCTGATCACCAGGTTGCCGGCGACTGCAGGCGGGGTGAGGTCGGGTGCGGTCAGGGCCGTGCCGGTCGAGACGTTCCCCGCACCGTCGGTGAGGGTGACGCTCAGCGCCTGGTTGTCGATCTGCGCCGCGGCCAGGCTGACCACGAACAGGCCGTTGCTGCCCACGATGGCGGTACCGAGCACGGTGCCGGCACTGTTGCGCACGGTGACCGTGCTGCCGATCTGGCCGGAGCCGGTCACGGTGGTACCGTTGGCGTTGATCGCTGCCACGGGGGCGGCGGGCGGTGTGGTGTCCGGCGCGGTGATGGAGACGCTGCCGGACTTGTTGCCAGTGGCGTCGGCCTGGAGCACGGTGAGCAATTGGCCATCGTTCTGCGGGCTGCTGAGGGTGATGCTGAAGCTGCCGTTGGCTTGCACCACGGCAGTGCCGAGCGAGCCACCCGGGCCGGTCACGGTGACGGTCGCGCCCGGCTCGCCAGTACCGGTCAGTATGGCGCCGCCGCCGGTGAGGATGAGGTTGCTCGGCGGGGTCGGTGCCTGCACATCCGGTGCGGTGAAGCTGGTGCTGCCGGACACGTTCTGCGCGGCATCTGCCTGGCTCACGCTTAGCACCTGGCCGTTGAGCTGGGCGCTGTTGAGGTTGATGCTGAACGCCCCTGCGCCGTTGACCAGGCCAGTGCCGAGCACGTTGCCGGAGGCATCGCGCACGGTGACAGTCGCGCCGGCCTCACCGGTACCGCTGAGCAGCAGGCCGTTGGCCGACAGCGCAGTAACCAGTGGGTTGAGGGGCGGCGTGGTGTCGGTCGCGGTGACGAACACCGGCTGCGACTCACCACCGAGCAGCGATACGGCAGTCACGGTCAAGTGTTGCCCGTTGAGCTGGGCGCTGTTGAGGGTCAACGAGAAGCCGCCGTTGATGAGGTTTGCCAGGCCAGTGCCAAGCAGGTTGCCGCCAGCATCGTAGACGCGGATCGACGCGCCAGCGGCGGCAGTACCGGTCAGGGTCAGGCCGTTGGCGGCCAGCAGCACATTGATCGGTGGCTCCGGTGGCGGCACCAGTGGCGTGACATAGCTGGCCACCGCCGAGGTGTTGCTGGCGGCATCGGTCTGGGTAACGGCCAGGGTCGCAGCCGAGCCCGGTGACGGTTGCAGGCTGATCGAGAAATTGCCGCCGCCGTCGACGCGGCCGGTGCCAATCACTGCGCCGCCGAAGCTGACCGTCACGGTCGCGCCCACTTCGCCACGCCCGGTGAGGGTGTCATAGGTATTGCTGATGGCAAGGTTGGTGACGGCGGCGGGCGGGGAGGTGTCGATGGTCTGGTATTCGGCTGGCAGCGAGATATTGCCTGCCGTGTCGGTGGAAATCACCGTCAGCAGCTGGCCGTTGTTCTGCGCCGGGCTCAGTACGACGTTGAACTCACCTTCTGCTCCTACCGTGACGCTACCGACTACGGCGCCGGCAGGGTTGCGCACGGTGATGACGGTGCCCGCTTCTGCCGTGCCGCTGAGCAACGTGCCATTGCCGGTCAGGGTGAGGTTGCCGGGTGCTACCGGCGGGGTCAGGTCGGGCGCGGTCAGTTGCAGCGGCAGGGAAGGGTTGCCGGTGGCATCCTGGGCAATCACGGTCAGCACTTGGCCGTTGATCTGCGGCGTGCTGAGGTGAATCACCAAGGTGCCGTTGGCATCGACCACACCTTGGCCGACCAGGTCGCCCTGATTGTTCATCACGGTGACGCGAGTGCCGGCTTCGCCAGTGCCGACAAGCTGCGTGCCGCTGGCATTGAGCGAGGCAACCACGGCCGCCGGTGGGGTGATATCGACCGCCGTGATGGTGCTGATCGTCGAGACGTTGCCACTGGCGTCGGTCAGGCTCACTTGCAGCAGTTCGCCATTGAGCTTCGGTGTGTTGAGGTTGACGACGAAGGTGCCATTGGCGCCAACCGTGGCGGTGCCGACTTCCACGGCGCCGAGGTAGACACGCACGGTGCTGCCGGCCTCGCCGGTACCGCTGAGCTGGTCGCCGCCAGCGTTCAGGTGCAGCCCCACTGCCGCGGCAGGCGGCGTCAGGTCCGGGGCATCGACCGTGACCGGCAGGCTGATGTTGCCGGGTGGGTCGGCCTGCTGCACCGACAGCACCTGCTGGTTGATCTGCGGCGGCGTCAGCTGGACGCTGAAGCTGCCATCGGCGAGCACCACAGTAGTGCCCAGTACCGCGCCTGCGGCATTGGTCACGGTGACGGTCGCACCCACTTCACCGCGCCCGGTGACCACGCTGCCATCGGCGTTGATCGCCACATTGGTGAGCAGGGCCGGCGGGGTGAAGTCTGGGGTCTGCAAGGTTGCTACGGCCGACACGTTGCCGGCCGCGTCGGTCTGGGTAAAGCTCAGGATCTCGGCGTTGCCCAGTGCCGGGCTGAGGATGATGGTGAAGTGGCCGCTGGCATCGACCAGCGCCGTGCCGATCGGGTTGCCGGCTGGATCGCGCACGGTCACCAGCGCGCCCACTTCGCCGCGGCCGGTGAGGGTAGCGCCGTCGCTGGAAATCGCCAGCGCCGTTACGGCGGCGGGTGGCGTGGTGTCTGCCGCGGTGATCGGGCTTGGCAGCGACTGGTTGCCGGCGGCGTCGGTCAACACCACCTGCACTTGCTGGCCGTTGGCCTGGGGCGAGCCGAGGCTGACCTGGAAGGTGCCGTCGCCACGGACCACCGCCGTGCCCAGCACGCTGCCATCGGCGGCCAGCACTTTCACCGTGCTGCCGGCTTCGCCGGTGCCGTTGAGCAGGCTGCCGCCGGCACTGAAGGCAAGGTTGGCGGCGGGTGCGGGTGGCACGTGGTCAGGGGCGATGAGGCTGATGCTGTTCGACTCGTTGCCCGCGGCGTCCGTCTGGCTGGCGCTGAGCCGCTCGCCGTTGATCTGCGGGGTGCTCAAGGTGATGCTGAAGTTGCCGTTGGCATCGACCACGGCGGTGCCCAGGTCGGCCCCGCCTTCACCGATCACGGTGACGGTGGCGCCCGCTTCGCCGCGCCCGCTGAGGGTCAGGCCGTCGCTGCCCAGCACCAGGTTGGTGAGCGGTTGCGGTGGGGTGATGTCCGGTGCCTGCAAGGTGGCCGGCAGCGAGGCGCTGCCGTCAGGGCCGGTGGCACTGACGGAGAGCACTTCGCCGTTGGCCTGGGCGCTGCCGAGGGTGACGCTGAAGGTGCCGCCGTTACCGACCGGCGCCGTGCCCAGCAACACGCCGCCAGGGCCATAGACACTCACCGTGCTGCCCGGCGCCGCGCTGCCGGTGACCACCAGGCCGTTGGCCGACAGCACCAGATTGTCAGGGGCATCCGGCGCCAGGTTGCCGGGCGCGGTGACCGATTGCGGCGGCGACACGTTCTGGGCCGCATCGGTCTGGGTCACGCTGAGGTTTTCACCGGCAGACGCGGCCGGCGAGAGGTTGACGCTGAAGCGGCCATCGCTGCCGACCGTGGCGGTGCCCAGGGAGCTGCCATCGGGCGCGCGCACGGTGACCGTGGCACCGGCTTCACCGGTACCGGTCAGGGTCGTGCCATTGGCCGCCACGGCCAGGTTGGCGACTGCGGCGGGCGGGGTGGTGTCGGCAGCGGTGTAGGGTGCGCTGGCCGATACGTTGCCGGCGGCATCGGTGGCGGTCACCTGCAAGGTCTGGCCGTTGGTCTGGGCACTGTTGAGGGTGACCTGGAAGGTGCCGTTGGCGTTGGCCACGGCGCTGCCCAGCAGGTTGCCTGCGGCGTCGCGCACGTTGACCGTGCTGCCCGCTTCGGCCTGGCCGCTCAGTTGCAGGCCGCTGCCGGCCAGGGCCAGCGCGGTTGGCGCGGCCGGTGGGGTGAGGTCCGGCGCGGTGACGGCGACGGCGGCCGAGGTGTTGTTGCCCGCGTCGGTCTGGGTCACGCTCAGGTGCTGGGCATTGAGCTGGGCACTGGTGAGGGTGAGGGTGAAGCTGCCGTTGGCGGCCACCAGGCCGGTGCCGATGATGGTGCCGTCCGGGCCGCGTACGGTCACGGTGGCACCGGCTTCGCCCAGGCCGGTCATGGTCAGGCCGTTGTTGTTGAGCGCCACGTTGGTCAGCGCCGCTGGCGGCGTCAGGTCCGGGGTGCTCAGGGTGAAGGCAGGCGAGGTGTTGCCGGCGGCGTCCACCTGGCTCACGCCAATTGCCTGGCCGCTGTTCTGTGGTGGGTCGAAGCTCACCGTGAAGCGCCCGTCGGCGCCCACACTGGCGCTGCCGACCACATTGCCGGCGGCATCGCGCACTTGCACGGTGGCGCCCACTTCGCCGCTGCCGGACAACTGCTTGCCATCGGCGCTGAGGGCAACGTCGCTGACCGCTGCCGGAGGCGTGCGGTCGGGAGTCGCCACGCTGGCCGGGCCGGAGGTGTTGCCGGCGGCATCGGTCAGGGTGACTTGCAGCGCGCTGCCAGTAGTTTGTGCATTGGGCAGGGTGATCTGGAACTGGCCGCTCTGGTTGACCGTGCCGGTGGCCAGGATCGCGCCGCTGGCATCGCGGATGGTGACCGTAGCGCCGGCTTCACCCTGGCCGCTGACCACGGTGGCGGCGTTGTTCAGGCTAAGGCCTGTGGCCGCGTTTGGCGCTTGCAGGTCGAACGCCTGCTGGGTTGCGGCGAGCGAGACGTTGCCGGCCGCGTCGGCCTGGGTCACGGTGAGGGTCTGGCCATTGGCCTGCGGGGGCACCAGGCTGACGCTGAACAGCCCGTTACTGCCCACGGTCGCGGTCCCCAGCACAGTGCCCTGGGCATCCACCACACGCACGGTGGCGCCTACTTCGCCATGGCCGGTGAGGGTGCTGCCGACGCGGTCGATGGTCAGCTGGGTCGGTGCGTCTGGTGCGGTGGTGTCCGCTGCCACCACGGTGGCGGGCACCGAGGGCTTGCCGCTCAGCGCGTCGCGGGCGGTGACCTGCAGGGTTTGCGCGTTGAGCTGGGCGTTGCTGAAGAACACGCGGAAGAAGCCATCGCTGCCGACCACGGCGGTACCCAGCGTGGTGCCACCAGAGGTCACGGTGATCAGCGAGCCCACGGTACCTTCGCCAGTGAGCAGGAAGCCGTCGGCACTGATCTGCAGGTCGCTTGGCGTGGCCACTTCGTTGCCAGCAGGGCCGTTGAGATCGGTAGAGGAGTCCAGGCCGGCCTTATCGGTGACCACGACCTGCACGGTATCGCTGGTGACCAGCGGCGGATCGACGGCGATCACGAAGGTGCCGTCCGGGCCTACCGTGGCAGTGCCCAGCACGACGCCGCCCTTCTCCACGGTGACGGTGCTACCGGGCTCGGCGGTGCCGCCGACGGTCTTGCCATCTGCACTCACGGTGAGGTTGCTGGCAGGGGCAGGTGGGGTGGTGTCGGGGGCATTGATAGTTGTGGTGGTGTCGTTACCGGCGGCATCCGAAACCACCACGGTGACGCTCTGGCCATTGGTGAGTGGCGGCGTCAGCGTCACGCTGAAGCTGCCATCGGCGTCCACCGGTACATCGGCGGTGGTGCCATTGGGGCTGGTGATGGTCACCGTGCTTGCACCCGGTGCGCTGCCGCTGACGGTGGTGCCGTCCGGGCTGACGGTCACATCCACCAGGGCCGGCGGTGTGTGATCGGGGGCAGTGGCTTGGCCAGCGGTGGAAACATTGTTGGCCGCATCGGTCAGGGTGACCTGCAGTTGCTGGCCATCCACCTGTGCAGGCGCCAGTGTCACGGTGAAGTTGCCACCGGCAGGGACCACCACGGTGCCCAGCAAATCGCCATTGGCATTGCGCACCTGCACGGTCGAGCCGACTTCTCCGGTACCGTGCAGCTGGGTGCCATCGGCGCTGACCTGCAGGCCGGTCGGGGTGGTGGGCGCGGTGGTGTCGGCGGCGGTGATGGTGGCGGATGGCGAGTTGTTGCCAGCGGCATCCTGGAGTACCACCGACAGCGCTTGGCCGTTGGCCTGGGCCGGCGTCAGGGTAATGCTGAAGGTGCCGTCCGGATCGACCGTGCCGCTTCCCAGCACTTGCCCGGCGGCGTTGCGAACGGTCACCGTGGCGCCGGCTTCACCCTGGCCGCCGAGCACTGAGCCGCCAGCGCTCAGGGCCAGGTCATGGGCAATTTCGGGGGCCTGCAGGTCGTTGGCGCTCAGGGTGCCGGCACCGGAGAGGTTGCCGGCGGCGTCTGCCTGGGTAACCGACAAGGTCTGGCCGTTCAACTGCGCAGGGGTGAGGGTGACGTGGAAGCTGCCATCGGCCGCCACCACGGCAGTGCCCAGCAGCACGCCGCCGGTGCCGGTGACTTGCACCCGGGCGCCGGGTTCGCCGCTACCGGAAACGACCGTGCCATCGGCCGACAGGCTCAGGCCGCCAGGGGTGCCGGGCGCCACGCTGTCCGGCGCGGTCAGCGCGGTAGACGCAGAGACGTTGCCGGTAGGGTCTTTCTGTTCAACGGTCAATGCCTGGCCGTTGGTCTGTGGCGTAGCGAGGGTAACGCTGAAGCTGCCGTCGCCTGCGACCTGCGCCGTGCCCAGCACGCTGCCGTCCGGGCCGCGCACGGTGACGGTGGCGTTCGGCTCGCCGGTGCCGGTGACGGTGGTGCCGCTGGCATTGATGAGTGGATCGACCACGGCTTGCGGCGGGGTGCTGTCCGGCGCCGTGAAGCTGACCGGGCCGGCGCTGTTGCCGAGGCTGTCGGTGGCATCCACGCTCAGGCTTTCGCCATTGCGCTGGGGTTGGTTGAGGGTCACGTCGAAGCGCCCGTCGGCGCCCACCACGGCGGTGCCCAGCACGCTGCCATCGGCAGCGCGCACGGTGATGGTCGAGCCCACCTGGCCAACGCCTGTGAGGTGCAGGCCGGCCGTGTCGATGGCCAGCGCCGAGGGTTGCAGCGGGCCGTCCAGGTCGGGGGCGGTGAGGTTGGCGGTGGAGCTGTTGCCGGCGCCGTCGGTGAGGACAATGTCCAGCACCTGGCCGTCGGTCTGCGGCGTCGTCAGGGTGAGGGTGAATACGCCGTTGGCGCCGACCACGGCGACGCCCAGGAAGTCGCCCTGGGCATTGCTGACGTGCACGGTGGCGCCGGGTTCGCCGCGGCCGGTGAGGGTTACCCCATCGGCGGCAAGCTGCAGGTTGGTGGCGGCATTGGGCGGGGTGATGTCGGGCGCCGTGGTCGGGGTCGGCAACGAGGTGCTGCCGCCGACGATGGCGACTACATCGAGCACTTCGCCGTTGGCCTGGGGTGGGTTGAGCACGATGCTGAAGCGGCCATCGGCGCCCGCCTGGACGCTGCCCAGCAGGTTGCCGGCGGCATCGTGTACTTCTACCAGGCTGTTGGCCGGGGCGCTGCCGCTGATGCTGGAGCCGTTGGCGGCCACGGTGAGGTCGGCAGGGCTTTGCGGCAGCGGGGTGAGCGGCACGATGACGCTGGCGCCCACGGAGCTGTTGCCAGCGGCGTCGGTTTGCACCAGGACCAGGACCTCACCGGCGCTGACGGGGCCATCGAGGTCGATGTGGAAGGTGCCGTTGGCGTTTACCGTGCCGGTGCCGAGGAGGTTGCCGTCGGCATCGCGCACTTCGACCTTGGCCCCCGCTTCGCCACGGCCGGCAAGCGCCACGCTGCCGGCCCCGACCAGCACATCGGTGACCAGCCCTGGCGGGGTGATGTCCGGGGCGGTATAGCTCAGCGGCACCGAGCTGTTGCCCGCCGCATCGATCACGCGGATGTCCAGGATCTCGCCATTGGCCTGGGCCGGGTTGAGGGTGAGGCTGAAGGTGCCGTCTGCGGCAACGATGGCGCTGCCGATCAGGGTGCCGTTGGCGTCACGTACCTCGACACGGGCGTTGCCTTCGGCGTTGCCCGCCAAGGTGAGGCCGTCGGTCAGGCTGAGGCCGCTGGGTTGGCCAGGGGCTATCAGGTCCGGGGCGGTCAGCGGGCTGGGGAGCGAGACATTGCCGGCGGCGTCGGTCAGGGTCACTTGCAGCGACGAGCCATTCACCACCGGGGCAGTCAGTTGCAGGTTGAAGCTGCCATCTGCCTGCACGGTGCCGGTGCCTATCACCTGGCCCTGGTCGTCGAGCACCTTGACCGTGGCGCCGATTTCGCCCCGGCCCGACACGGTACGGCCATCGGCGCTGATCACCAGGTTGCTGGCCGGCGCAGGCGGGGTGGTGTCGCCACCGCCAGCGTCGATGTCCGGCGCGGTGACGTTGCCGGCCGTGGAGGTATTGCCGGCGCCATCGGTAGCGGTCACCTGCAACTGCTCGCCATCGACCTGCGGCGGGGTGAGGGTAATGCTGAAGGCGCCATTGGCGCCCACTACGGTACTGCCCAGCACGGTGGTGCCGTCGGCAGCCAGCACGCGCACGGTGCTGCCCGGCTCGGCACGGCCACTGACCACGCTGCCGTCGGCGCTGACGGTGAGGTCGGCCGGGGCGGCGGGGGCGGTGATGTCGGGTGCGGACACCGGCACCGGCAGCGAGGTGGCGTTGCCTTCGACCGCGACCACATCGAGCAGTTGGCCGTTGGCTTGCGCCGGGTTCAGCGCAACGGTGAAGGTGCCGTCGGCACCCACTACGATGCTGCCGACCACGTTGCCGCTGGCATCATGCACTTCGACCCGGCTGCCGACCGGGGCATTGCCGCTGATGCTGCTGCCGTCAGCGGCGATCACCAGGTTGCTCGGGCTGTCGGGGGTTGCCGCCAGCGGCACCTGGAAGTCCAGCACGGAGGAGCTGTTGCCGGCGCTGTCGATCTGCACCAGGTCCAGTTGCGCGCCCGGCTGCACGGCCGGGTCGAGGTTGATCAGGAAGGTGCCGTTGGCCGCGACCACGCCACTGCCGATCAGGTTGCCATCGGCATCGCGCACCTCGACCGTGGCACCGGCTTCGCCACGGCCGGCCAGCTGCAGGCCGCCGCTGCCGACCACGATATTGCTGACCAGGCCCGGCGCGGTGATGTCCGGGGCTTGGAAGTCGAGCGCGGCAGAGCGGTTGCCGGCGGCATCGACCAGGCGGATGTCGAGGGTTTCGCCATTGGCCTGGGCGGGGGTGAGGGTGAGGGTGAAGGTTCCGTCGGCACCGACCTGGCCGGTGCCGATCAGGGCGCCATTGGCATCATGCACCTGCACGGTTGCGCCGGGCTCGCCACGGCCGCTGAGGGTGATCCCGTCGACCAGTGCCAGGTCGCTCGGTTGCGCAGGCGGCTGCAGGTCGCTGGAGGTCACCGGAGCGGGCGGCGACATGTTGCCGGCCGCATCGACGAGCACCACCTGCAAGGTGCTGCCGTCGTTCACCGGCGGGGCAAGGGTGAGCTGGAAGGTGCCGTCGGCGCCCACTGTGCCGGTGGCGATCAGGTTGCCGCCGGCATCGCGCACCTGCACGGTGCTGCCCACTTCGCCGCGGCCGCTGAGTTGCGCGCCAGCCAAGCCGATCACCAAATTGCTGGCGGCATCGGGCGGGGTGGTGCCGCCGCCGTCGATGTCCGGCGCCGTGACGTTGCCGGCCGTGGAGATATTGCCGGCGGGGTCGGTGGCGGTCACTTGCAGGTGTTCGCCGTCGACCTGCGGCGGCGTCAGGGTGATGCTGAAGGCGCCGCTGGCACCTACCACCGCGCTACCGAGCACGGTGGTGCCATCGGCGGCGAGAATGCGCACGGTGCTGCCCGGTTCGGCGCGGCCGCTGACGACGCTGCCATCGGCGCTGATGGTCAGCTCGGCGGGGGTGGCCGGGGCGGTGATGTCCGGTGCGGACACCGGCACCGGCAGCGACGAGGCATTGCCTTCGACCGCGATCACGTCGAGCACCTGGCCATTGGCTTGCGGCGGTACCAGGGCAACGGTGAAGGTGCCATCGGCGCCCACCACGATGGTGCCCACCAGGGTACCGTTGGCGTCGTGCACTTCCACCCGGCTACCGGCCGGGGCAGTGCCGCTGATGCTGCTGCCGTCGCCGGCGATGACCAGGTTGCTCGGGCTGTCGGGGGTTGCCGTCAGCGGCACCTGGTAGTCCAGCACGGGGGAGCTGTTGCCGGCGCTGTCGATCTGGACCAGGTCCAGTTGCGCGCCCGGCTGCACGGCCGGGTCGAGGTCGATCAGGAAGGTGCCGTTGGCACCGACCACGCCACTGCCGATCAGGTTGCCGTTGGCATCGCGCACCTCGACGGTGGCGCCGGCTTCGCCACGGCCGGCCAGTTGCAGGCCGCCGCTGCCGACCACGATATTGCTGACCAGGCCCGGCGGGGTGATGTCCGGGGCTTGGAATTCAAGTACGGCGGAGCGGTTGCCGGCGGCATCCACCAGGCGAATGTCGAGGGTTTCGCCGTTGGCCTGGGCGGGGTTGAGGGTGAGGCTGAAGGTGCCGTCGGCAGCGACCTGGCCAGTGCCGATCAAGGTGCCATTGGCATCGCGCACTTGCACGGTCGAGCCCGGCTCGCCATGGCCGGTGAGGGTGATGCCACCGGCCAGTGCCAGGTCGGTCGGTTGCGCGGGCGGCTGCAGGTCGCTCGACGTAATCGGGGTGGGCGGCGACACGTTGCCTGCCGCATCGACGAGCACTACCTGCAGCGTGCTGCCGTTGTTCACAGGTGGAGCAAGGGTGAGCTGGAACGTGCCGTCGGCACCGACCGTGCCGGTGGCAATCACGTTGCCGGCGGCGTCGCGTACCTGCACCGTGCTGCCGGCTTCGCCGCGCCCGCTCAGTTGTGCACCGGCCAGGCCGAGCACCAGGTTGCTGGGGGCATCGGGGGGCGTGGTGTCGCCACCGTCGACATCTGGGGCGGTGACGTTGCCTGGCACCGAGGTATTGCCGGCAGCGTCGGTTGCGGTCACTTGCAGCTGTTCGCCGCTGACCTGAGGCGGGTCGAGGGTGACGCTGAACTCACCGTTTGCGCCCGCCACGGCGGTGCCCAGCACGGTGGTGCCGTCGGCAGCGATGATGCGCACGGTGCTGCCAGGTTCGGCGCGCCCGGTGAGCACGCGACCATCGGCGCTGACCGCAAGGCCGGTCGGCGCATCGGGCGCGGTGGTATCGGGAGGGTTGCCGATCCCGTCATCCGGTGCGTTGACCCCTGCTGGCGCCGAGGTGTTGCCGGCGGGGTCCTGGGCGGTGACCTGCAGCGCCTGGCCATCGGTCTGGGGTGGCTGCAAGGTGACGCTGAAGGTGCCGTCGGCGCCGGCAACGCCGGTGCCCAGCAGCGTGCCGTCGGGGCCGCGCACTTGCACGCTGGCGCCGGGTTCGGTGCGCCCGGTGAGGGTGGTGCCTTGCGGGTTGATCGTCAGGTCACTGGGCGGTTGTGGTGGTGTGGTGTCCGGCGCAGTGATGACGCCCACCTGCGAGCTGTTGCCGGCGCCATCGGTGAGGGTGACGCCAAGGTTTTCGCCATTGAGCTGGGGCGTGCTCAACGGCACGTTGAAGGTGCCATCGGCACCCACCGTGCCGGTGCCGATCACATTGCCCGCTGCATCGCGCACCGTGACCGTGGAGCCTGCTTCGCCGCGCCCGGTGATGCGCAGGCCATCGGCTGAAACCAGCAGGTCGATGGCGCTGGCCGGCGGCGAGGTATCGCCAGAGCCACCGCCACCGCCACCACCGCTGTGGTCGGCCGCCGCGGCCGCACCGCCGACGCCAAGCAGGCTGAGGCCGGCAATGGCCCAGGTGGGCGTGGCACTGCCGGCGACACCGATACCGGCCACCAGCTCATCGAGCGAGGACACTTCGTCGAAGGTGAAACCGGTGAAGGCGGTGGCGTCATAGTTGGCGTGCCACAGGGTGCCGTCTTCGCCGACGAACACCATGTCGCTGCCCACGCCCGCCTGGTCCACGGCGAAGAAGTTGCCGACGGTGATTTTTTCCCCGGACTTGAGCGTGACGATCAGGTCCTGGCCATGCCGGGTGACGGTAGCCACCTGGTCGGGGGCCACCGGCATCTGCACGACACCTGGGCTTTTCAGTGTGATGTTGCCCCAGGCGCTCTGGGTGGCGACGGCGGATTGCTTGTCGGCGACGACGATGTTGTCCATGGATGCTCCCTGCTGGTGTGCGGTACGGATCGCTTCTGCGACCCCGGCTGGCGCACCCTGCCCTGCGAGTGGGGCTGGGTGCGCGCAGCTTGGCCGTGTAACGGCCCTGCTACCGGTGTTTAGGGAGATATAGCAGCCCGGTGGGAAGCAACCAGAGGCTTTATGGGTTAATCCTTTGGTACGAAAGTACTAGCGAAGGCCCAGGCGCCGGGCCAGGCGGCTGAGGTTGGCGCGGTCCAGGCCCAGCTCGCGGGCGGCGGCTGCCCAGTTGTCCTGATGACGCTGCAGGCAGGCGTCGATCACCTGGCGCTGGTAGGCGTCGACGACTTCGCGCAGGCCGCCTTCGGGCAGGGTGGGCGGCGCTGCGGCGAGGGCGGGGGAGGGCGGCGCCGTCAAGGCGGGGGCGGCGCGCAGGTCGAGGTCGCTGGCCTCCAGGGTGAGGATGCGCGGGCGCTGCGGGTGTTGGCCCATGGCCTTGAGCGCCGAACGGCCGATCAGGTGTTCCAGCTCGCGCACGTTGCCGGGCCAGTCGTAGGCCAGCAGCGCGGCCTGGGCTTCGCTGCTCAGGCGCAGGCTGTTGAGCCCCAGGCGCGATCGGTTCTGTTCGAGGAAATAGCCGGCCAATAGCAACACGTCACGCCCACGTTCGCGCAAGGGCGGCACCTGCAGCGGGTACACGCTCAGGCGGTGGTAGAAGTCGGCGCGGTAGTTGCCGCTGCGCACTTCCGCGGCCAGGTCGCGGTTGGTGGCGGCGATCAGGCGCACGTCGACCCGGTGCTCGCGGTCCGAGCCAAGGCGCTGCAGCTGCCCGCTCTGCAACACGCGCAGCAGCTTGGCCTGCACGGTCAGCGACAGCTCGCCCACTTCATCGAGAAACAGCGTGCCGCCGTTGGCCAGTTCGAACTTGCCCCGGCGCTCGCCATGGGCGCCGGTGAAGGCGCCACGCACATGGCCGAACAGCTCGCTCTCGACCAGGGTGTCGGGCAGGGCGGCGCAGTTGAGGCTGACCAGGGGCTTGTCGGCGCGGCTGCTGGCCTGGTGCAGGGCCTGGGCGACCAGCTCCTTGCCCACGCCGGTTTCGCCGGTGATCAGCACGGTCAGGTCGCTGCCGCCGACCAGGCGGATTTCTTCCACCAGCTGCTTGTGCGCCTTGCTCTGGCCGATCAGCTCGCGGTCCTGGCCGCTGGCCTGGCGGTAGATCTCGGCGCGGTGGTGTTCGTCCTCGGCGCGCAGGGCCAGGTGTTCGATGCGCTCGGCCACGGTCACGGTGGCAGCGGCCAGGCTGGCGAAGGCCTGCAGGGCATCCAGCTCCATGCTCTGGAACTGGCCGGGGGTGAGGGCGTCGAGGGTCACCAGGCCCCAGGGGCGCTCATCGACCATCAGCGGGCAGCCCATGCAGTCGTGCACTTCGAGGTCGGCATCGGGGGCGTTGACCAGGCCGTCGTAGGGGTCGGGCAGCTCGGAGTCGCTGGCAAAGCGAGTGGGCTCCGGGCGGCTGAGCAAAATCTGGAAGCGCGGGTGCTCGCTGACCTTGAAGCGCCGGCCCAGGGTGTCGGGCGACAAACCGTCGACCGCCAGCGGCACCAGCCATTCGCCGTCCAGGCGCAGCAACGCGGCGGCGTCGCACGGCAGCAGGCCGCGCATGGCCTGCAGCAGGCGCCGGTAGCGCTCCTGGTCGGGCAGGTCGCGGGAAAGGTCGCTGACCAGGGGCAGCAGTGCGGTGAGCAAGGGCTTTGCGGTCATAAAGACTCCTGTTGGTCGTTATGACTATACATCCGTCTTGGTCGTTTTGACATGGTTAGCGTCAAGCCCCTGATTTTGCTGGAGTAAAAAGTTGGCACGATTGCTGAATTGCTTACTGCAACTTTTCAAGCCTCAGGTTCAGGAGTCGTGCAAATGCTCAATGCCGAACAACGTGCAATCATCAAGGCCACCGTCCCCCTGCTGGAAACGGGCGGCGAAACCCTGACCACCCACTTCTACAAGAAGATGCTCGACGAGTACCCCGAGGTACGCCCGCTGTTCAACCAGGCCCACCAGGCCAGCGGTGACCAGCCACGGGCGCTGGCCAACGGCGTGCTGATGTACGCGCGCCACATCGACCAGCTGGAGCAGTTGGGCGGCCTGGTCGGGCAGATCATCAACAAGCATGTGGCCTTGCAGATTCTGCCGGAGCATTACCCGATCGTCGGTAGCTGCCTGTTACGCGCCATCGAAGAAGTGCTCGGCAAGGAAATCGCCACCCCCGAGGTCATCGCTGCGTGGGGGGCTGCCTACGGCCAGCTGGCCGACATCCTCATCGGCGCCGAGGAAGGCCTCTATAAACAGAAGGAAGAAGCGGCCGGTGGCTGGCGCGGTACCCGTGAGTTCCGCCTGGTACGCCGCGAGCAGGAAAGCAGCGAGATCGTTTCCTTCTATTTTGCCCCGGTCGACGGTAAACCGGTGCTCAAGGCCGAGCCTGGCCAGTACATCGGCTTGCAGCTGTTCATCGACGGTGCCGAGCAGCGTCGCAACTATTCGCTGTCGGCGCTCTGCGATGGCCAGCAGTACCGCATCAGCGTCAAGCGCGAGGTGGGTGGCAAGGTTTCCAATTACCTGCATGACCAGCTGATGGTCGGCGAAACGCTGCAGCTGTTCCCGCCTTCCGGTGACTTCACCCTGGCCGCCAGCGACAAGCCGCTGGTGCTGATCAGTGGCGGGGTGGGGGTCACGCCGACCCTTGCCATGCTCGAGGCGGCGCTGCAGACCGAGCGGCCGGTGCACTTCATTCACTGTGCCCGCAATGGTTCGGTGCATGCGTTCCGCGATTGGATCGATGGGTTGGCCGCGCGTCATCCTCAGCTCACGCGCTTTTATTGCTATGCCGAAGACGAGGGCGCGGGTGATGCCCATGCGGTGGGCCTGCTGAGCCAGGAGCTGCTGGGCGAGTGGTTGCCGGGCGAGCGTGACGTGGATGCGTACTTCCTGGGGCCGAAGGGGTTCATGGCGGCGATCAAGCGGCAACTGAAGGCGCTTGGGGTGCCTGAGGCGCAAAGCCGTTACGAGTTCTTCGGGCCGGCGGCTGCTCTGGAATGATGGAGTGACGGTACCGGCCCTATCGCCGGCAAGCCGGCTCCCACACGAGGCATGGCGTCATGCCAGTGGGCGCCGGCTTGCCGGCGATGGGGCCGGTACCTGCGCCTTCTATATATAAGGAAAGATGAACCGCAACGGCCATCTTTCACCTTTAATCCTCCTTTAATCACTGTATCCTTCACTCCCGGGTGTCGAGGGGCTTGCTCCTGCGCGGCACCTGGGCAGCCGTTTTTTTACCGGCCGACGTTGAACCGACGTCGCCGCAGCCGGTCTGAAGCCAGCTCCGGATAGCTCAGCTGCGTGCCGCCGCCTCGACACGCAACGAGGTTCTGCCTGCGTGTAGACTTGCGCCAGGCAGGCAAAGCACGCTGCCCTCTATCCATCGAAGGAATCGGCAATGAACGAACAAACATCGCGCCTGAATCGGGAACGGCGCTTTCTGGTGCTGCTGGGGCTGATCTGCGTGGCCATGCTCGGCGGCGCGTTGTACATGCAGGTGGTGCTGGGCGAAGCACCATGCCCGCTGTGTATCCTGCAGCGCTATGCCTTGCTGTTCATCGCGATCTTCGCCTTCATCGCCGCGGCGATGCCCGGCAAGCGCAGCCTGACCTTCTTCGAGTGCCTGGTGGTATTGAGCGCAATTGGCGGAATCGTTGCGGCTGGCAACCATGTGTATATACTCGCCAACCCCATGGTCAGTTGCGGCATCGACACCCTGCAGCCGATCGTCGATGACCTGCCCCTGGCCAAGCTCTGGCCACTGGCATTCCAGGTCGACGGCTTCTGCAGCACGCCATACCCGCCGCTGCTCGGCCTGTCCCTGGCGCAATGGGCTCTGCTGGCGTTCGTGCTGACGGCCATCCTGGTACCGCTCGGCATCTATCGCAACCGCCGCCAGCGTTAGACGTTAGTCCCGATTTCAGTGGGGGCTTTTGCACCCACAGAGAAGAGGGAAAAGTCCCCTCCCGCTTGATCCAGATCAATCACGAAGCCTTGCGGCATGCGGCTTTGAGGGCTAGCAAGCGGGGTGCGACAAACTGTCGCGAAGTTGATTTCCCACCCTTGATTGTTACGCATTCTGTAAAAGACTGTTGCTCAATAAGTCATAGTCAAGGGTTGGCGACCTCACTACAATCGCCCCCAATTTCCGTTCGGCACTGCTTGCGAGTCGCAGGATTGAAGGAAGCCCCAGCGCTTTCTTTTGCTGACTTCGTCAAGTTTCGCCCAGCGGCGATACCGGGCGGATACCCCTCCGCGTTTTCCCGCACCAAATGGACTTGGTCTGAAGTACAGGCCTGTTGCCTACGAAACCATAAGCACCGCTAACCCGCTTGAGCCAAGGTCCTGCAGTCAGACCCCAGGCAGGAGCGAGTACGGGCGTGAATTGCCTCACTTGGCAGGACGAAGTGTTGGCCACCAAAACACAAATTGCATTGAAGCAAGCTGATCTAGAGGTCGTGAGATGAGTAAAAAGCGTTACCCCAGACTGTTTGGCATATTGCCCTTTTTAGGCATGCTTTTACTCAGTGGGTGCAACTGGACCCTGCTCGACCCGAAAGGTCAGGTCGGCATTGAGCAAAAGAACCTCATCCTCATCGCTACCGGCCTGATGCTGCTGGTGGTGATCCCGGTCATCATCATGACCGTGGCGTTCGCCTGGAAGTACCGTGCTTCCAACAAGGCGGCCACCTACACCCCCGACTGGTCGCACTCGACCAAGATCGAGGCCGCGGTGTGGATCATCCCGATCATCATCATCATCGCCCTGGGTTATGTCACCTACCACTCCACCCACAAGCTGGACCCATACCGTCCACTGGACTCGGACGTCAAGCCGATCCAGATCGACGTGGTCGCACTGGACTGGAAGTGGCTGTTCATCTACCCGGAGCAGGGCATCGCGACGGTCAACAAGATCAACTTCCCGGCTAACACCCCGGTCAACTTCCGCGTCACTTCCGACGCCGTGATGAACTCGTTCTTCATCCCGGGCCTGGGCGGCCAGATCTACGCCATGGCCGGCATGACCACCAAGCTGCACCTGATCGCCAACGAAAACGGCGAGTTCGACGGTATCAGCGCCAACTACAGCGGCGCTGGCTTCACCGGCATGAAATTCAAGGCTACTGCAACTTCCCAGGAAGACTTCGACAAGTGGGTCGCCGAGGTCAAGCAGTCGCCGTTGAAACTGGGCGAGGCCGAGTACCAAGCACTGGCCAAACCTAGCGAATACAACCCAGTCGCGCTGTACAGCGAGGCACCAGCAGAGCTGTTCCAGTCGATCGTCGACAAGTACGAAGGCATGAACCGCGGCAAGCCGGTCCACGAAGAAGCAGGCAGCAAAGATCTGGCCACTACCAAGGGTGTGGAATCGAGTATGCAACCAGCTGCCGGGGCAGAGGAGTAAGAGATGTTCGGTAAATTAAGCCTGGAGGCGATACCCTATCACGAGCCGATAGTCATGGTGACGCTTGCCATGATCGCGCTCGGTGGTATCGCTGTCGTCGGTCTAATCACCTATTTCCGCAAGTGGACCTACTTGTGGACCGAGTGGCTGACCACGGTCGACCACAAGAAAATCGGGGTGATGTACATCATCGTCGCGATGATCATGCTGCTGCGCGGCTTTGCCGACGCCATCATGATGCGTACACAGCTTGCAGCTGCTACCGGCGGCTCCGAAGGCTACCTGCCGCCTGAACACTATGACCAGATCTTCACCGCTCACGGTGTGATCATGATCATCTTCATGGCGATGCCGTTCTTCACCGGCCTGATGAACCTGGCGGTTCCTCTGCAGATCGGTGCACGTGACGTTGCCTTCCCGTTCCTGAACTCCCTGAGCTTCTACCTGCTGCTGGCAGGCGTGCTGCTGGTCAACATCTCCCTGGGCGTCGGCGAATTCGCCAAGACCGGTTGGGTTGCCTATCCGCCGCTCGCGGGTATCCAGTACAGCCCTGGGGTGGGTGTCGACTACTACATCTGGGCGCTACAGCTATCCGGATTGGGTACGACGCTTACTGGCGTGAACTTCCTCGTCACCGTGATGAAGATGCGCGCACCTGGCATGAAACTGATGGACATGCCGATCTTCACCTGGACCTGCACCTGGGCCAACGTCCTGATCGTCGCTTCCTTCCCGATCCTGACCGCCGCACTCGCACTGCTGACCGTTGACCGTTATCTGGACTTCCACATCTTCACCAACGAGCTTGGTGGGAACCCGATGATGTACGTCAACCTGTTCTGGGCGTGGGGCCACCCTGAGGTCTACATCCTGATCCTGCCGGCCTTCGGCGTGTTCTCGGAAGTGACTTCGACCTTCTCCGGCAAGCGTCTGTTCGGCCACCACTCGATGATCTACGCATCGGGCGCGATCGCCATCCTGGGCTTCGCGGTCTGGCTGCACCACTTCTTCACCATGGGTGCCGGCGCCAGCGTCAACACCTTCTTCGGCCTGGCGACGATGCTGATCTCCATTCCGACCGGTGTGAAGCTGTTCAACTGGCTGTTCACCATGTACCAGGGCCGTGTGCGCTTCACCGCACCGATGATGTGGACCCTGGGCTTCATGATCACCTTCTCCATCGGTGGCATGACCGGCGTTCTGCTGGCTGTTCCAGGTGCTGACTTCGTCCTGCACAACAGCCTGTTCGTAATTGCTCACTTCCACAACGTGATCATCGGTGGTGCGGTGTTCGGCTACATCGCCGGCTTCGCCTTCTGGTTCCCGAAAGCCTTCGGCTTCACCCTGAACGAGAAGTGGGGCAAAGCTGCCTTCTGGTTCTGGATCTCGGGCTTCTACGTTGCGTTCATGCCGCTGTACGCCCTGGGCTTCATGGGCATGACCCGTCGTCTGAACCACTCCGACAACCCACTGTGGGAACCCTACCTGTACGTTGCCGTCGTCGGCGCCGTGCTGATCCTGTTCGGTATCGCTTGCCAGCTGATCCAGCTCTACGTTTCGGTCCGCGACCGCAACCAGAACCTGGACGTGACCGGCGACCCATGGGGCGGCCGTACCCTGGAATGGTCGACTTCCTCGCCACCTCCGTTCTACAACTTCGCTCACATGCCTGAGCAGGTTGGCCTGGACGCATGGCACGAAACCAAGGAATCGGGCAACGCCTACAAGCCAGCGAAGAAGTTCGACGCGATCCACATGCCGAGCAACACCTCTACCGGTTTGTTCATGGGTATGTTCCTGACCGTCTTCGGCTTTGCCTTCATCTGGCACATCTGGTGGCTGGTCGGCGCAAGCCTGCTGGCAACCATCGCGGTCTTCGTTCGCCACGCTGCGCGTGACGACCAGGGCTACATGGTTCCGGCCGAAGAAGTGGCGCGCATCGAAGGCGAGCGCATGAAAGCGCTGGCCAAAGCAGGTGCTCTGCCTGCCGGCGCACGTGTCGAATCGTTTGAGCGGGTGTAATCAATGTCCAGTCAAGTAATGCACGGTGCTGCTCATGGTCACGACCATGGGCATGACGACCACCACCACGACTCGGGCCAGATGACCGTACTCGGTTTCTGGCTGTACCTGATGACCGACTGCATCCTGTTTGCGTCGCTCTTCGCCACCTACGCGGTGCTGTCCGGCAGTTTTGCCGGCGGCCCGTCGGGTCACGACATCTTCCAGCTCGACTTCGTGCTGGTTGAAACCGCGTTCCTGCTGCTGTCCTCGATCACCTTCGGCTTCGCCATGCTGAAGATGTTCGCCGGCAACAAGGCAGGCGTACTGGGCTGGTTGGCTGTGACCTTCCTGTTCGGTGCTGGCTTCATCGCGATGGAAATCTATGAATTCCATCACCTGATCGTCGAAGGCTTCGGCCCGCAGCGCAGCGGCTTCCTGTCGGGCTTCTTCGCCCTGGTAGGTACCCACGGCCTGCACGTGACCGCCGGCCTGATCTGGATGGCGATCATGATGTACCAGATCAACAAGCACGGCATCACGCCGACCGCCAAGACCCGCATGAGCTGCCTGAGCCTGTTCTGGCACTTCCTGGACGTGGTCTGGATCTGCGTATTCACCGTCGTCTACCTGCTGGGGGTTCTGTAATGGCTAACGCACACGACACTCATCACGAAGGTAACCACGGCAGCGTCAAGTCCTACATGGTCGGCTTCGTACTGTCGATCATCCTGACTGCGATCCCGTTCGGCCTGGTGATGTTCCCAAGCCTGCCGAAGAACCTGACCGTCCTGGTCGTGGTGGCCATGGCCGTCATCCAGGTGGTAGTGCACCTCGTGTACTTCCTGCACATGGACCGCTCGAAAGAGCAGCGTTCCAACGTGTCGACGTTCCTGTTCACCACTTTGGTAATTGCACTGCTGGTCGGCCTGTCGCTGTGGATCATGTTCAGCATCCACTACGAAATGCTGGCCAAGTGAGGTAAGACTGCATGTCCGTTAAGCACTTTATCCAAATCACCAAACCGGGGATCATTTTCGGTAACGTGCTTTCCGTGGCAGGCGGTTTCTTCCTTGCCGCGAAGGGCCATGTGGACTTCGCCCTGTTCCTGGCGGTGGTGGTAGGTACGTCCCTGGTGGTTGCGTCCGGTTGCGTGTTCAACAACTGCATCGACCGTGACATCGACCAGAAGATGGAACGCACCAAGAACCGCGTCATGGTTCAGGGCGGCATGTCGCTGCCCCTCGCGCTGGTCTACGCCACCCTTCTCGGGGTGGCAGGCTTCAGCCTGCTGTATGTCCAGGCCAACCCGCTGTCGGCGTTCTGCGCAGCGGTAGGCTTCATCGTCTACGTCGGTTTCTACAGCCTCTGGCTGAAGCGCAAATCGGTGCACGGCACCTTGGTCGGCAGCCTGTCCGGTGCCATGCCTCCGGTGATCGGCTACTGCGCCGTGAGCAACAGCTTCGACCTGGCTGCAGTGACCCTGCTGGTGATGTTCAGCCTGTGGCAGATGCCGCACAGCTTCGCCATCGCGATCTTCCGCTTCAAGGATTACAGCGCTGCCAACATTCCGGTCCTGCCGGTGGCGCGCGGCATCCTCGCGGCGAAGAAGCAGATCGTGCTGTACGTGCTGGCCTTCGTGCTCGCCACCCTGATGCTCACCCTCGGCGGTTACGCCGGCCTCGGCTACCTGGCCGTGGCAGCTGCCATGGGCCTGTACTGGCTGTACATGGCCTGGGGCGGCTACAAGGCCGAGGACGACAGCAAGTGGGCGCGCAAGGTGTTCGGTTTCTCCATCCTCACCGTCACTGCCCTGAGCGTGATGATGTCGGTGGACAGCCAGACTGCCGCGGACGTGCTGATGACGTACGCGCGCTGATACAGCCGCCTGTTACAGGAAAAACCCCGGCCCATGTGCCGGGGTTTTTTTATGCCTGCGGTTCGTGCTTCCCGCTGAACCGGCTGCCGGCCCTGGCGCTAGCCTGCGCAACCCAACCCTTCGAGGACTGCAGGCATGAGTGTGTTCAACGTGTACTTCTGTGGCACCGGCGCCACCGCCGGCGATGTCAGCAACCGTGACTACTGGAATGGCGAGCTGGTTTCGGTGCTGGCCTTCAACGACCAGGGCCGGGAGCTGGCCCACAAGATCGTGGTGGATGGCCCCGGCAGCGGCAATCTTCAGGATGACAACCTGTTCGTCGACGACAACGACCATGGCGCGGCGATGGGCGCGTTGCTGGGCAGCGGCTGGCAGGAGAACGTTCAGCATGCGTTACAGGTCATCAAGGGCCAGAGCCTGTGGCAGCGAGGCCGGCGCACCCAGGCCGAATACCAGCGGCTCAAGGACGCCGGGGTGCCGATTGCCGATGCCAAGGGCACCGGCAACTGGTTTCGCGAGCGCTACGACTATGGTGCGCGCGAGGTCACCCCGCAGGCGTTGCAGGAGCAGATCATCAAGCAGTTTCGCAACCCGCTGCTGCCGGAGCAGGTCAACCTGATCGGCTGGAGCCGCGGTGGCATCAGCTGCCACATGCTGGCCAATGCCATGGCGCAGGACCAAGCCCTGCGGCACATCCCGGTGAACATCCTGGCCATCGACCCGGTGCCGGGGGTGCTGAACGTGCAGAAGGAGCGCGTCGCGCTGGCGGGCAACGTCAAGGAGTATGTCGCTTTCTATGCCCGCGATGAGCGCTCCCGAGGTTTTGCCTGCGTGGTGCCGGAGGTGGCGGCGGGCACGCACATGAGCATCTACCCGATACCAGGGCGCCACGCCACGCTGGTGGGCAATGCCTCGCCGACGGGGGAGGGCTGCGGTGAGGCCTGCAAGGCGCCTGGGCTGATCGTGCGGCATCTGGCCGAGGTTTGCCTGACGCGGTGGGGCGTCAGCCTCGACAAGCGCCTGCAGCTCGATGACAAGCAGCTGATGGCTCACCACCAGGCGCTGCGCGCTGACGAGGCGCTGTACCTGGGCATGCGCAGCAAGTCCTACACCTATTTGAGCGAAGGGCAAGGCAGCGAGCGCAAGGTCCATCATGGCCTCGAGAGCAAGGCGTTCAGCCAGGTGGCTGGAGGTCACATGGACCCGTGCGAGGGCTTGGGTTTGCAGCGGTGGGACGTAAACACGTACAAAGCGCTGCGTTGAGGCTGTTTACCGAAAATCCTGAAGATTCGACTCAATGGTCTGAAAAGGTATAAGTAAACAGGAAAATTTCCTTTGCATATAAACTGCGGCGGCATTATCTTCTGATTCGGCCGCCGCAGCGGCCAGCGTCGCTCGGACGGTTCCGGGCGCTTACGTCAGTAGAGAAAACCATGGCAAACCCAGGTTCACCGCGCCGCTTCGCGCGCATCGATCGTCTCCCGCCCTACGTCTTCAACATCACTGCCGAGCTCAAGATGGCTGCCCGCCGCCGTGGCGAGGACATCATCGACCTGAGCATGGGCAACCCCGACGGCGCCACGCCCCCGCACATCGTCGAGAAGCTGGTGCAGGTCGCCCAGCGTGAAGACACCCATGGCTATTCCACCTCGCGCGGCATCCCGCGCCTGCGCCGGGCCATTTCCAACTGGTACAAGGAGCGCTACGAGGTCGACATCGACCCGGAAAGCGAAGCCATCGTCACCATTGGCTCCAAGGAAGGCCTGGCGCACCTGATGCTCGCCACCCTCGACCAAGGCGACACCGTGCTGGTGCCCAACCCCAGCTACCCGATCCACATCTACGGCGCAGTGATTGCCGGTGCCCAGGTGCGCTCCGTGCCGCTGGTGCCTGGCGTCGACTTCTTCAACGAACTGGAGCGGGCGATCCGCGAGTCGATCCCCAAGCCGAAGATGATGATCCTCGGTTTCCCGTCCAACCCGACCGCCCAGTGCGTCGAGCTGGATTTCTTCGAGCGCGTGGTGGCCCTGGCCAAGCAGTACGATGTGCTGGTGGTGCATGACCTGGCCTACGCCGACATCGTCTACGACGGCTGGAAAGCCCCCTCGATCATGCAGGTGCCCGGCGCCAAGGACATCGCGGTGGAGTTCTTCACCCTGTCCAAGAGCTACAACATGGCCGGCTGGCGGATCGGCTTCATGGTCGGCAACCCCGAGCTGGTCAGCGCCCTGGCGCGGATCAAGAGCTACCACGACTACGGCACCTTCACCCCGCTGCAGGTGGCGGCCATCGCGGCGCTCGAAGGCGACCAGCAATGCGTGCGCGACATCGCCGAGCAGTACCGCCAGCGCCGCAACCTGCTGGTCAAGGGGCTGCACGAGCTGGGCTGGATGGTGGAAAACCCCAAGGCGTCGATGTACGTGTGGGCCAAGATCCCGGAGCAGTATGCCCACCTGGGCTCGCTGGAGTTTGCCAAGAAGCTGTTGGCCGAGGCCAAGGTCTGCGTGTCGCCGGGTATCGGTTTTGGCGACTATGGCGACGACCATGTACGCTTCGCCCTGATCGAAAACCAGGACCGTATTCGCCAGGCGATTCGCGGCATCCGGCAGATGTTCCGGGCTGACGGCCTGGTTCGCAAGTAACGCCAAGTCAGGGGTCGCGCAGCGGCCCCTGATGCTGTCGGATCGACGGCGAACTATTTTTCTTCGCCCCTCTTCTCAGCCGACCTGGCTTCGATTACAAATGGCGCCGCGGGCATCGCCCCGATAACAACAACCTTCCCCCCCCGTGCCATCATGTCCGAATACAACCCTTGCCTTGACTGCGGCGCCTGCTGCGGGTATTTCCGTGTGTCCTTCTTCTGGGGCGAATGCCAGTCTGCCGGCGGCCTCGTGCCTGACGACCTGGTGGTGCAGATCAACCCGACCCGGGTGGCGATGATCGGCACCGACGCCAAACCCTGCCGCTGCGTGAGCCTGCAGGGCGAGATCGGCAAAGAGGTGGCGTGCACCATCTACGCCAACCGTTCCAGCCCATGCCGGGAGTTCGAGGCGTCGTGGGAGGGTGGGGTGCACAACCCCAGCTGCGACGATGCGCGGGCGGCCTATGGCCTGCCACCTTTGACCCCGCCGGGGGCCAACGAGCCGCATTGGCCGGATGACGGGGCCGAGGTGGCCTGATCGGGCTGCTCGAAGGGGGCACATGACGGTAGACTGTCCGCTTCCCAGCAATGGACAGGAGATCCGGCGTGACCCCACCCCGCAGTTTCCCCAGCGACCTCTGCCTCGACAGCCCGCGGCTGCAGCTTCGGCCCATGCGCCATGCCGACGCCGCGCAATGGCTGGCGATCATGGCCGACCCCGAGGTCATGCGCTATTGGCACCACGCGCCCTGGCACAACCTGGCCGAGGCCGAAAGCGCCCTGGCCGCCGACCGTGAGGCCTACGCCAACGGCGACCAGCTCAAGCTGGGCATGTACCGCCGTGACAATGGCGAGCTGATCGGCATGGTCCAGCTGTTCAACATCGACGACGTCTCGCGCCGCGGCGAGATCGGCTATTGCCTGGCCAGTGCGGTGCAGGGCCGGGGCTACATGGACGAAGCGCTGACCTGCTTCATCGACTACCTCGCCCACACCTTGCACATGCGGCGCCTGGAAGGCGAGATCGACCCACGCAACCAGGGTTCGGCGCGCACCCTCGAACGCCAGGGCTTCGTGCTTGAAGGCACCCTGCGCGCGCGCTGGTGCGTGGCCGGCGAATTGTCCGATTCGGGCCTCTATGGCTTGCTGCTCGAGCCGCCTGTGGCATGACGGCGTACTACCTGGCCTGCACCCTCGCCCTGTATCTGCTTGCCCTGTGCTTCGACGGCGCGCTGATGAGTGCCGGCGGGCACATGCCGGCCTTGCAGATGCTGCTGTACGGGCCATGGGGCGTGCCGTTCGGGCTGTTCCAATGGTTCGCCAACCCGCTGCTGGCCCTGGCCATCCTTGCCCATCGGCGTTTTCGGCGCCTGGCGCTGGTGGCCGGGCTGGCGGCGTTGTACCTGGCGGCCAGCAGCTTTGGCATCGAGCGGCTGCCGGATAACATCAGCTATGCGTTCCAGGAGCGCACCGGCTTTGGTGCAGGCTTCTACCTGTGGCTGGCGTCCATGGCGGTGTTCTGCGCAGGGCAGGCCTGGCATTGCTGGAAGGCGCGCAGCCGCGCCGAGATGCCGGGGTGGCACTGGCTGGATGTGGCGTTGATCGCCGCGCTGGCGGTCACTCTGTATGCCGCCACGCAGATGCCGTCGCTGCGCTTCGAGCCGGGCAAGGTGCTGATGCCGCCGCAGCAGTTGCAAGCGTTCTAGGGAGAATGGTCATGAACAAGCAGTATCTGATGGGGCTGGCCCTGGCCACGTGCACGTCACTGGCGCTGGCTGATGACAACTCGCCGGCCTATGTCCAGTGCATGGACAAGGCGTCCAGCACGGTTGCCATGAGCGGGTGCATCCAGGCCGAGACCCAGCTGCAGGATGGGCGGCTGAACCGCGTCTACAAGCAGTTGATGGGCAGGCTGGATAGCACGCGGCAGAAGAGCCTGCGTGAGGTGCAGCGCCAATGGGTCGGCTATCGGGATGCCAACTGCAGGTTCCATGTGCAGGCCAGTGGCGGCACCCTGGCTCAGCTGGAAGGTGGCATGTGCGTGCTGGACATGACCCGGGAGCGGGCGGCGGAGCTGGAGCGGGTGCTCAGCCCCGGGCAGTGATGCTTTGCGGGTTGGCCCTATCGCCGGCAAGCCGGCTCCCACAGGTACAGTGCAGGCCTTGAGCTGTGCGCTATCCCTGTGGGAGCCGGCTTGCCGGCGATTAGGGCCGCACAGCGGCCCTCAGCGATTACGCGCCTTGAGGTACTCGCGCACTTCCAGCGCATCGCCGGCAAACTCGATCCGCTCAGCCTTGGCATCGCGCTGGTAGGCATACATCGGGTCGTAGTATTCCTTCAGCAACCCCTCGATCCAGCCCCTGTGCAAGTCCACCGCACCGCTGCGCGCCTGTTCTTCCAGGGCCTGGCGCAGCAGTTCGTGCAAGCGCTGGAAGCGCTCGCCACCCAGCCGCTTGTGGATATTGGCCATGCTTTGCAACAGGCGCTCGGCATACAGCCGGCGGCCATCCTGCTCGCCATGCACGGCGATGAACTCGGCGCACAGGTTGGTCACGTAGTCGCGCAGGATGCGTTCCACACGGTTTTCGAAGCTGTCTTCCAGCCACACCAGCGGGTAGCGCTGCATGCCCTGGTACAGCCCCAGAGGCACCGCGCAGCTGCCGACGATGCGCCCTTCATCCTCGAGCACGAACTGTTCGATGCCGCGGGCGCGCTTTTTCAGCACGTCGATCGCCAGCTTGTTCTCGAAGTCGATCTGCGCCGGCTGCGCGGTGGCGCGCTTGCCGAAGCTGGAGCCGCGGTGGTTGGCATGGCCTTCGAGGTCGATGACGTTGTTCAGCTGGTGCAGCACATCGGTCTTGCCGGTGCCGGTCAGGCCGCCCACCAGCACGAAATCGCACTGCTCGACCGCCTGCTGCGTGGTCTCCAGCAGGAAGGTGCGCAGCGCCTTGTAGCCGCCCTTGATGCGCGGGTAGGCGATGCCGGCCTCATCGCGCAGCCATTGCTGGACGATCAGCGAGCGCAGGCCGCCGCGCGCGCAGTACAGGTAGCCGTTGGGGTGCGCCTTGGCGAAACTGGCCCAGGCATGCAGGCGCTCGTGCTTGGTGGCGCCGCTGACCAGCTGGTGGCCGAGGGTGATGGCGGCGGCCTGGCCTTGCTGCTTGTAGCAGGTACCGACCTTGTGCCGCTCCTGGTCGGTCATCAGCGGCAGGTTGACGGCGCCGGGGAAGGCGCCTTTGACGAACTCGATGGGCGCGCGCATGTCCATCAGCGGCGCGTCATCGAGGAACAGCTGGCGAAAGTCGGTGCAGTCGGGGCGCATCAGCTCACCTCGACCGCGTGGCTCTGTCGCTCCACCAGCTTGCCGATCGGTGCCAGTTGCAGGCCCAGTTCGCCCGCCAGGGCGAGAAACTCGGCTTCACCTTCAGGGCTCACGGCAACCAGCAGGCCACCGCTGGTCTGCGGGTCGCACAGCAGGTGCTTCTGCTCGTCGCTCAACTGGCCGATCTTGTGGCCGTAGCTTTCGAAGTTGCGCAGTGTGCCACCTGGGATGCAGCCCTCGGCCAGGTAATGCTCGACGCTTGGCAGGCGCGGCACCGCGGCGTAGTCCAGCAGCGCGGTCAGGCCGCTGCCTTCGGCCAGTTCGACCAGGTGGCCGAGCAGGCCGAAGCCGGTCACGTCGGTCATCGCCTTGACCCCATCGAGCTTGCCAAAGCGGCTGCCCGGGGTATTGAGCGTGCACATCCAGTCGCGGGCCAGGCCCTGGTCCTGCTCGCGCAGCTTGGCCTTTTTCTCGGCGGTGGTGAGGATGCCGATGCCCAGGGGCTTGGTCAGGTACAGGCGGCAACCGGCGGTGGCGGTGTCGTTGCGCTTGAGGTGGCGTTTGCTGACCACGCCGGTCACGGCCAGGCCGAAGATCGGCTCGGGGGCGTCGATGGAATGGCCGCCGGCCAGGGGGATGCCGGCCTCGGCGCAGACGGCGCGGCCACCGCGGATGACTTCGCGGGCCACCTCGGGCGGCAGCACGTTGACCGGCCAGCCGAGGATGGCGATGGCCATCAGCGGGTCGCCGCCCATGGCATAGATGTCGCTGATGGCGTTGGTCGCGGCGATGCGGCCGAAGTCATACGGGTCGTCGACGATGGGCATGAAGAAATCGGTGGTGGACACCACGCCGCGCTCGTCATCCAGGGCGTAGACCGCAGCGTCGTCGCGCGAGGCATTGCCGACCCAGAGTTTCGGGTCCAGGGCCTGGGCGCCGCTCTCGGCCAGGATCACATCCAGCACCTTGGGGGAAATCTTGCATCCGCAGCCGGCACCATGGCTGTACTGGGTCAGGCGAATCGGCTCGCTCATACGCACCTCAGGGATCAAATTGTTGCGCGATTGTAGCAAAGCTGGCCTTTGCGCCTGCGGCTCTTATACTTCCCACGTCGGCAGGTTGCCGCAACTTTCTCGCTACCGATCCGGAGAACCCCCATGCTCAAACGCCCCCTGGCGCTCGCCGCCGGCCTCGTGCTGTCCTGCTGTGCCGTTGTCGCCCAGGCCGCTGATACCTTGCGGGTCAGTGCCATCCCCGACGAGGCGCCGACCGAACTGCTGCGCAAGTTCAAGCCATTGGGCGAGTACCTGTCCAAGCAGCTGGGCATGGAAGTCAAGTTCGTACCGGTGGCCGATTACCCGGCCGTGGTCGAATCGCTGGCCAGCGACCGCCTGGACCTGGCCTGGCTGGGTGGCTTCACCTTCGTCCAGGTGCACCTGAAAGACCCGACCGCCACGCCGCTGGTGCAGCGTGAGCAGGACGCCCAGTTCACCTCCAAGTTCATCACCGCCAACCCGGACGTGAAGAGCCTGGCCGACCTCAAGGGCAAGTCGTTCGCCTTCGGTTCGATCTCATCCACCTCCGGCAGCCTGATGCCGCGCTACTTCATGCTCAAGGAAAACGACATCAAGCCCGAGAGCTACTTCAGCCGCGTGGCCTATTCCGGCGCCCATGACGCCACCGTGGCCTGGGTGCAGGCGGGCAAGGTCGATGGCGGCGTGCTCAATGCCAGCGTCTGGCAGAAGCTGGTCGATGCCGGCAAGGTCGACACCAGCAAGGTCAAGGTCTTCGCCACCACCCCGGCCTACTACGACTACAACTGGACCGTGCGCGGCAACATGGACCCGGCGCTCAAGGAGAAGATCAAGCAAGCCTTCCTCGACCTCGACCCGGCCAACCCCGAGCACAAGGCGATTCTCGACCTGCAGGCGGCCAGCCGCTTCATCGAGACCAAGCCGGAGAACTACCAGGGCACCGAGCAAGCGGCACGTGAGGCTGGCCTGCTCAAGTGACCATTCATGTACACGGCGCCGGCCTGCGCCATGGCCAGGTCCGCGCGCTCGATGCGGTGAGCCTGCGTATCGACAGAGGTGAGCGGGTGGCGATCATCGGCCCCTCGGGGGCTGGCAAGTCCAGCCTGCTGCACCTGATGGCCACGGCTGTGCAGCCCAGCAGCGGGCATTTGGAACTGTTCGGCGAGCAGCCCTGGGCGCTGCCTGCCGGCGCCCGTCAGCGCTTGCGGGCGAGGATAGGCCTGGTGCACCAGGCCCCGCCCTTGCCACCGCGCCAGCGGGTGGTGACGGCGGTGCTGGCCGGCCGGCTGGGGCAGTGGGGCACGCTGCGTGGCCTGTTCAACCTGATCTACCCCACCGATGTGCCGGGTGCGCGCCGAGTGCTGGCGGAGCTGGGCCTGGCCGACAAGCTGTTCGTCCAGTGCGGGCAGTTGTCGGGTGGCCAGCTGCAACGGGTCGGCATCGCCCGGGCGATGTACCAGCGCCCCGAGGTGCTGCTGACCGACGAGCCGGTCTCGGCCATGGACCCGGTGCTGGCCGAACACAGCCTGGCGCTGCTCAACCGCCATGCCCAGGCCAATGGCGTCACCCTGGTCGCTAGCCTGCATGCGGTCGAACTGGCCCTGGCCCACTTCCCGCGGGTGATTGGCATTCGTGAGGGCCGGGTGATGTTCGATTGTGCGGCTGGCGCGGTGAGCGAGCAGATGCTCGATGCCCTTTACGCCAACGAGCATCTGGCTTCGCCGGTAGTCCAGGGGCCGACCCTGAGCGTGCAGATCCCCCGATGCTGAAGGCCGATAGCCGCGACCCGGCGCTACTGCCGCGGTTGCTGATCACAGTGCTTGCCCTGGCCGTGTTGTGGCCCGGCTTGCAATTGAGCGAACTGAACCCTGGGGTATTGCTGCAGGCGGAAAACCGTCAGCAGATCGCCAGCTTCACCCGTGCCTTCTGGCCTCCGGCCCATGACGCCGAGTTTCTCGAACTGCTGTACACCTCCACCTTGCAGACCCTCGCCGTAGCTACGGCGGGCATGGCCTTGGCGCTGCTGCTGGCTGTGCCGACCAGCCTTTTGGCCAGCCGTGCCTTGTCGCTGCGGGCGGCATCGCGAGGCGGCCGTGCCGGTGGGGTATCGCGCCTGCTGCGGATGCCGGTGCGCGGTTTGCTGATCTTTCTGCGCAGCGTGCCGGAAATCGTCTGGGCACTGCTGTTCGTCCGCGCCGTGGGCCTGGGGCCGACGGCAGGCGTGCTGGCCATCGCCATCACCTACAGCGGCATGCTCGGCAAGGTCTATGCGGAAATCTACGAATCGGTCGACCAGCGCCCCGCGCACGCCCTGTTGCAGGCCGGCAGTGGGCGCTTGGCGGCGTTTTGCTACGGCATCCTGCCCGGTGCAGTGGCGGAGCTGGTGTCGTACACCGTGTATCGCTGGGAGTGCGCGGTGCGGGCGTCGGTGGTGATGGGCTTTGTCGGCGCGGGTGGGCTGGGGCAGCAGATCGATCTGTCGATGCGCATGTTTGCCGGCGGTGAGGTGGCGAGCATGCTGCTGGCCTTCTTCGCCCTGGTGCTGCTGGCTGACCTGCTGAGCCGCTTCCTGCGCGGGAGGCTGGCATGAATCGGTTGGTCAATCTGCTGGTCGTCGGTGCCATCGTTGCGGCGGTGGTTGCCTCGTTCGGATATCTGCAACTGGACCTGCACGCGCTGGTGGGTGATGGCGGCCTGGGGCAGATGGGCGAGTATGCTCGGCGCTTCCTGCACCCGGACTTATCCACAGAGCATTTGCGTGCGGTGGGGCATGGCGCGCTGGAAACCCTGGCCATGTCAGGGCTGGGAACGTTGCTGGCGATGGTGCTGGGCATGCTCCTGGCGTTGCCGGCAGCCGGACGCTTCGGCTGGCCGCTGCAGTCGGTGGCACGCTTGCTGCTCAATGCCTTGCGCGCCATCCCAGAGCTGGTGTGGGCGGCGCTGACGGTGCTGGCTGCGGGCTTGGGGCCCAATGCCGGCACCCTGGCCCTGGCGCTGCACACGGCAGGGGTGTTGGGGCGGTTGTTCGCCGAGGCGCTGGAGAATGCGCCGGCCGAGCCGGCTGCGGCGATCCGCCTGCAGGGGGGCGGGCAGGTGGCGGCGTTCTGCTTCGGCACCTTGCCCAACCTATGGCCGCAATTGCTGGCCTATAGCTTGTATCGCTGGGAGAACAACATCCGCATGGCCAGCGTGCTGGGCTTTGTCGGCGCTGGCGGGCTGGGGCAGATGCTCTATACCACCCTGAGCCTGTTCCAGGAGGCGCAGGCCAGTACGGTGATCCTGGCGATGCTTTTGCTGGTGCTTCTGGTGGATGCCTTCAGTGATGTGCTGCGCCAGCGCTATGTGCGCGCTTGAGCGCTGGGCTGCATCAGCTCCGCGCATTGCGCCTCGCGCTGCATCGACTCCAGGTTGCGCTCGATGGTCTCGCAGATGCTGTCCATCTGGATCTGATGCTCGCTGAAGCGAAACGGGCTCTGCAAGTCGGTGCCGATGCGCTCGATCGCCAGCAGCATGAACCCGACCACCGTCGATGCCAGTGGCGTGAACCACTCCAGCGACTCGACCAGCCCCACCGGCACGATCAGGCAGAACAGCGTGATGAACAGCCGCGGAAAGTACACGTAAGGGTAGGGCAGCGGCGTGTTGGCGATCCGCTCCATGCCGCCCTGGGCATTGGACAGGTCCACCAGCGTCGACTCCAGCCGCGCCAGGCGAATGCTGTCCAGGCGCCCGGCCTGGTATTCGCGTGCCAGCAGGGCCGCCGAGCCGCCGAGAATGTCGTTGGCAAAATTGTTCGAACGGTTGCGCCGCTCGAATTCGGCCGGCGGAATGAACGCCATCAGCTCATCCGGGCAAGGCTCGCCCTTGAGGTGTGCGGCCAGGCAGTTGACGTAGGCGATATGCCGGCGCAGCAGCGTGGCCTTGACCGGGTTGAGCCCGTCCTGCGGGTCGTCGATCAGCGTCAGTGTCTGCCGGGCGAAGCTGCGCGAGCTGTTCACCAGCGCCCCCCATAACGTGCGCGCTTCCCACCAGCGGTTGTAGGCGCTGCTGTTGCGAAAGCTCACCAGCACCACCAGCGCCGAACCCAGCAGGGTCAGCGGAATCAGCGGCAGGGTGAACTTGCTGTTGAAGAACAGCATGAAATCGATGGTGACCAGCACGTCCCAGATCAGCAGCCAGAACAGCGACCAGCCGATGTAGCCGAAGGTCTTCACCACCAGGCGGTACTTGCGGGCGATGATGTCTTTCACGCGGGAGACCTCGATGCAGGGGCAATGGAGGTTCCGACGTCGTGGGGTTGAGAAGGTTCGGCGGTGGATGTTGCAAGAGATTTTGTCGGCAGCTTGGCGTGGAAAAAGCTTACGTCGATAAGAGATGCGGGCGAGTTTCTACCGCGGGGGAACATCGTCAGAGTGGAAGCACTTCCAAATCTTGAAAATTCGTATCCATGTGGATACGATTGGGGTGTCCACATGATGTGTGTCATTGAGCAAACCGAGTGTTTCGCCCGCTGGTTGGCTTGCTTGAAAGATCTCAGGGCCAGATTGGCTGTAGGCCGTAGGATCGAGCGAGCGGCGATGGGGAATCTCGGTGATTTCAAAGCACTTGGGGGAGGTCTCAGTGAACTTCGCGTTGACGTTGCAGCTGGGTACCGGGTCTATTTCACACGCAGGGAAAACCGGTTGATTGTGTTGCTTGTCGGAGGCGACAAGTCCTCTCAGGTGGCCGACATCCTGAAGGCCAGAAAGCTGGCGAAGGAGCTCGAATGAACGAAAAACTCATTCCTTTTGACATGGCAACATTGCTCGATAGCGAGGAAGCTATAAGCGAGTACCTAAGCCAGGTTTTGATTGATGGCGATACGGATGAAATCATCCGCGCGCTCGGTCATATCGCACGGGCGCGTGGAATGTCGCAGATTGCAGCCCAGAGTGGTTTGGGTAGAGAGAGCCTTTACAAGGCCCTCACGCCGGGAGCAAAACCGCGTTTTGATACTGTACTGAAGGTCATACGCGCGCTCGGCATCGATCTATGCGCCCAGCCTCACATGGTTTCGCGCTGATGCTTCAGCGCACCCCAGATCAGGGCTTGGCCGCGACCGCCACATATCCCTTGACCGCAGCCGGCGCGCCATTTGGCCTGGTCTTGTGCGCCAGGCACTGGAAGCGTCGCCATTCCTTGTCGATCTCGCTGTACGACATGAACACGCTGACGCGCGCCTTGTCGGCAAGATCAGGCCGGTTGCGGCTGTCGATCTCATTCTTGGGGATGAACGCCACGTTGATGCCGACGACCTTGCCGTCCTCGGCAAACAGCGGCCCACCGGACATGCCCTTGACCATCGGCCCGTCATGCACCGAGTAGAAGACGCTGCCAGGCGTGCCTTCCAGGCGCACCAGCGAATCCAGGGTCCGGCCCTTGCCCTGCACCGGCATCATCAGGCTGTTGAAGCCGACCGCGGTCACCGATTCACCCGGTATGTACTGGCGCCAATGCGGCACCTGGGTGGCCTTGTGCTTGAAGAACACCACGTCACCGAGGCCCTCATGGACCACGTTGCGCAGGAAAGGCGTGTGTTTGGCAGTTACGGCGTAGTCCTCGTTCCACTGGATGGCGCTGGCCATCAACAGCATCGGCAGCGGGGCGCCGGAGGTGACTACGAAAGCCTGGTCGTAGACAGGGTCCGAGACATAAGCGGTCGGCATTCCATTGCACCCACTCAGCAGCATCATTGCTGCCAGACAGGGCGCGGTCGATTTCATGGTCGGTACAAGGTTGATAAATTGGGGGTGCAAATATGGCGAAGAGCCATTACGCCGGCAATACTTTATGTGTATACCCGACGAGTGACATCTTAAGTAGTAGGTCTGCTGATGGCCAATAGATTGCGGCCATGGCGCGAGGGCGCGGGGTCGTAGCGGTGGCGTCAAGCAAGCAGCCGCATGGCGAGGCGTAAACGCAGGCACAAAAAAACCGACCATAAGGTCGGTTTTTTCTGGATTTGGTGCCCGAGGGAGACTCGAAATGACCGTTTATACCCAGATATTGCTGGTGCTAACGGAGTAATATTGAAAATATACTCACTTTTCTACTCACAATTTTGCGAGTAAGAGGTCGCGCAATCCCTAATCCATTTCAACCGCGGTGGGCTGATGCGTTTTGCAGCTATCTCGGATGCTCTCCGCCAGGATGATCGAATCGCTGTAGGGCACTCCTAATTTTTAGGGCTTATGCCGCAGAAATCCAACTTCTGGCATCAAGTATTTTTAAAAAGTTGTCCTCCAAAATACAAAGCATCATAAGAGCTATGCTTTTTTGAAAGCCTCACGCACATAAAACCTTGTTTGACACGGTGCATGGATCCGTAATTACCAAGCATATTTAAGGCTGCCTCCCTGCGCTTAGTTAGATCAACCTTAGGGCTGATATGCATGGCGCAGACAACAAAGCCTCCGAATAGGTTATCCACATGCATGCCCAAGGATGGGAAGTCGCTTAAAGTCGGCTTCTCTAAAAAAGCCTTCTTCATTGCTGATTCAAAGGATTTTTGCTCGTCAAAGGGAATGTCCAGAATGTGCAGACCAGCAACAAAGTATGCGGGGCTATCCCGCCCTTTCATCGTTAATAGCACGGATTTGAAGTGCTTTGAGTTTTTTAGTGGACAGTTTTCTGAAAGTCTATATGTCCCGTCATCTTGTTGTAGGTCGTGTGTGTCGTAAGAGGCTCCTAGAAGCATCATGGTCTGACCTATTTCGGGAAGGTCGATAAAGCCGGTGCGCAGGTAGAGGGAGAATATATCCATTTCGTCACCTATGATTTGATGCTTCTGGCATATCATAAAGCGGCGAGTGAGATAGTGGAGTTTATAGATTTCTTCTTTTAGAGACTTAAATACCAGGCCAAGCTCGGATAAGATTATGCACGGGGCTGGGTTGTCCTCTGCGTCTATTATCCTCATGTCCTTTAGAAGCTGAGGGGAATTCATGAAAGGACCTACCTGTTCGACAGATACACTAAATCTTGAAACTGTATTAATTTGACTGGGGTCGAGACTAAGGATTACTTTTCCTTTTTCGTCTTCAATATGCACAGGCTTTTCTGAGTTTTTGATGTGTTCAGCCAGTGCAGCGCCTTGTTTGGTTGATTTACCCCAAGTCTTTTTCAAGAATTGTTGCATTGCTCCTGGGGCTCCTGCACGAACGCGCTCCGTAATGAGAGCCCCTTTTGCCTCGAATATTAAGACATGACTGCCAATTAAAATGATTAGATCTGACTCTAATCTTTCTTCCTTATTTCTGTGCCAATATCCAGATAATGCTTGCTTTCCGGAAGGAAATGCTTCTTTGAGCATTCTGCTAGCTTCTTGTTCTGCGAACCATCCACGAATTTTTTCGATTCGTTTTTTTGCTTCTGCTGAATCGTCTAACAACTTAAGTAATACTGAAAATGGTTGGCTCAGGAGTGTGAGTAGGCTGTACAGATGATACCCTTGAGTAGAGCTTACAAAAGGTTGAGATGATATCGGATTTGCTCGAGATAGGCTTTCGAGGCTACCTGGCTTGGCAATGCTCTTCACGCTTATCTTGTCAAGAATCTTCCTCACAGGAAGGCCACTTTTTTCTGTGTTTTCGATCCATGCTTCATCGAGTAAGAACATAGTTTTTACAGCGTAATCCTCCATGAGGTTGATCAGTAGGGATCGGAGATTGTCGATATCAAGCTCCCTAGTTAGGTCTTCAGGGCTGCTTTCTAATAGTGTCTCAATTTTAGTAATTTCGTTTCTTAGCTTGGTCTCGTTCCAAGTGTGAAGAAGTCTAAAATTCTGGAAATAGGTGTTAAATCTTCCCCATATAATTGATCGTATTACAACTAAAAGTCTGCCCGCGCTTGAGAAGCTACCGTCTCGTAGGTATCTATTATCATACTCGGATGTAATGGTTGTTATTAGTCGATCAAAGAACTCATCCCCGTAAGGGTTTCGGTAGTAGGCCATATGCGACGCGGCTAACTGATCAAGCCACGACCGCTCTGCGCGATCACCTGAGTGGGAGTTTACGTAGTTCTGACTAAGCAAATCTAACCAAAATGTGCTTAATCGGTCTCGGGGTATCGGGTACTTAGTGTTCGAGCTTTCGGAGCTTAAAAGAAGCGCTTGGAGGAATTCCAAGTCAGACGGCTCAGGGTATTTTGTTCGATGGCCGTTTGTTATAACGCATTTTTTCAAAGTATATAGTGCGGTCACGCCAAGCAAATCGTGCAGCTCGTAGCTGCTAGTCTCCCTGATAAAATCATTTACCTGAGCTAATACCTTTGATTGCGTGGATGGATCGGTCAAGGCCGCCTGCCAATCCGGCACCAATTGATGAGGAATACCGTCAACGGACAAAAATGCTACGTCGTCATTGCTTTTTACTATTTGCGGTTTGTGCATAAGCTTCCCTGCTGAGTTCAAGCTCTGGTGTGATTATCAATACGGCGCGACCTGGCACGCCGACGAGGTATCCTCAGATTTGAGGACACCTTCAAATACTCCGGATTCGGGGTGTTTACAAGTGACTTCGGCTCACATCAAGCCTTGTCCTGCGCCTCGATCGATGCAGAGATGATGGCCCCGCCCCAGCGGCGTTCACCGATGCAGATCGGTACCGGTAGACCGCTGGCTGTGGTGTTCTTGGCACTCCCAAAGGCGTAGCTCGGCAGGTTCTCAGGGGCGCCGCTTTGCGACAGCCCGGTTGCCTGGGGGCTGAGCATTTGAATCACGCCGCCAGCGACCAACGCGATACCTGGTCCGTAGGTTGCGCCTCCGGTGAACGGCCCCGCAATCAGCAAGGCGATTCCAACGATCGTCTGCAACAGTCCGGCACGCTTGCTGCCATGTCCCATAGGGTTAAGGTTGAACTGTCTGCTTCTCCATCTTCAACCGAAAATTGATCAGATATTTTTTGGCGCAGCATGTCGTAAAGCGTGAGCGGCTTTATGGCTCGTTGATCAGCAAGGTCGTCATTGGAAATAGAGCGGCGTGCTGCATCCCAATAGAAGTTACCAGGCAGGTAGCAATCGAGAGGATTGTCGCGAACTTGATTGAGAACGTCCACCATGTCGAGAATGTACATAGCCTCCGTAGAGCCTGATTTTCTCAGCTCTCGAAGCTTTGGTATAACCGCTAAATAATCAAGTTTGAGCATGGGCAGTATAGGGAACATGGTTGATCGTAACTGAATGTGAAACAACCAATCTTTTGCCGAAAACTCAGATGTCGCCTTGTAGTTGTTCAAGTCGAACCAGGTCGGTAAATCTTTTACGGTGTCAATCTTAGCCATGTCTGATGCCTTGTCTGAAGGTTAGGCTGATCGGCCTATGCAGATAATGTTTCCATTCGCGCACAGTGCGTCGATCGCGTCAGCCCACGCCTGCATCATCACGCGGCGTTGATCTAGGTAGTGTGCATGGTTGTAGGTGTCGCGGATCGAGTCTTGATCGCCATGGGCCAGTTGCCGCTCGATCCAGTCGCGGTTGTAGCCTCGGGTGTTCAAGCTGGTACTCAGC
Source organism: Pseudomonas sp. NPDC087029 (assembly GCF_044745345.1). Taxonomy (NCBI): domain Bacteria; kingdom Pseudomonadati; phylum Pseudomonadota; class Gammaproteobacteria; order Pseudomonadales; family Pseudomonadaceae; genus Pseudomonas; species Pseudomonas sp. NPDC087029. Next base: position 251,423 of record NZ_JBIVAB010000005.1, read on the forward strand.
AGATGGCGGAAACCGTGGCCAGTCTGGCGCCCCTCGTAACCCATTGAGGAAAGTGCCTTGTTCACCGTGTTCTCGCTCATTGGCCTGGCGCGGTTGTTGCGCCCAGGGAAGGCGAGGGGGTAGGTGCCGGTCAGTTCATGCAGTGCACGCAGCAGAACCACGGCCTGACGTGGGAGCGGGACGATGTGGGGGCGTCGCGCCTTCATCCGTGCTGCCGGGATCGTCCAGGTAGCTGACTCCAAGTCGAACTCGTCCCAGGGCGCCAGTCGCAGCTCACCGGGCCGCACTGCTGTCAGCAGTAGCAGGCGAATGGCGATCTTGCTGGTGATATCGCACTGGGCCGCGTCCAGTTTCTCCAGTAGATCGGGCAGTTCGCCTTCTGATACATGCGGATGGTGGCGAGTGCGTGGGGCGTGCGCGGCTACCACGTCCAGATCGGTGGCGGGGTTACCGGGTACCACGCCCTTGGCCGAGCCGAAACGGAATATCTGGCTCAGCCACTGGCGGACCTTGCGGGCGACGTTGAATGCTTCGCGCCGCTCGATCTTGCGCACCAGGTCAACCAGCTCAGGGCGTTGCACCTCGGCAGCGGGCCGTTTGCCAATCACCGGGAATATGTCCGACTCCAGATACTGCAGAGCTTTCGATGCGGTGGCTGGCGCCCATCGTGGCTGGTTGTAGTCGTACCATTCCCGTGCTAGCACTTCGAGCGTCAGGACCTGGGCAGCGGCAGCGGCCTTTTCCTGCTGTTTATGCGCGCTTGGGTCTATGTCCTGTGCCAGCAACTTTCGCGCGGCATCCCGGCGCTCGCGTGCCTGGGCAAGTGTGACGGCGGGGTAGGCGCCCAGGCCCAGCATCTTGGCCTTGCCTTCGAATCGGTAGCGAAGGCGCCAGAGCTTCCCGCCAGCGGTCGTCACCTCAAGGCATAAGCCTTGGGCGTCAGCGAGGCGATAGAGCTTGTCGCGGGGTTTGGCGGTGCGGATGGCGGTATCTGTGAGCGCCACGGCTATTCCCTTGCAGTCCCGAACCGCGCTGGATTGCGATCGGTGTGTGAGTAGGATTCTGGACCGAACTCGTCCTACTCACAAATCTACTCACATACTTTAGGGCTTATAAGGGAATCACTGGGAACGATAGGCACAAAAAAACCGGCTCAGTGGCCGGTTTCTCTGGTGTTCCGGGTCTGGTAGGGACCGCTTGGAACTATATGATGGTGCCCCGAGGGAGACTCGAACTCCCACTCCTTTCGAAAACGGATTTTGAATCCGCCGCGTCTACCAATTCCGCCATCAGGGCGTGTGGCGCGCAGTATAGAGAGGTGCCTCTGGTCGGTCAATCGGCTTTCATGGTCAATTTTCACGCATTGGGCTAAACTTCCCGGCCCTGCCGAACCCGAACATCATCATGCGCGTCGCCGATTTTTCCTTCGAACTCCCCGATTCCCTGATCGCCCGCCACCCACTGGCCGAGCGCCATGGCAGCCGACTGCTGGTCCTCGATGGGCCGAGCGGCGCGCTGGCGCACAAGCAGTTCACCGACCTGCTCGACTTCCTGCGCCCCGGCGACCTGATGGTGTTCAACAACACCCGGGTGATCCCGGCGCGGCTGTTTGGCCAGAAAGCCTCCGGCGGCAAGCTGGAAGTGCTGGTCGAGCGCGTGCTCGACAGCCATCGCGTGCTTGCCCATGTGCGCGCCAGCAAGGCGCCCAAGGAGGGTGCGCTGATCCTCATCGACGGCGGTGGCGAGGCCGAAATGGTCGCGCGCCACGAGACGCTGTTCGAGCTGCGCTTCACCGAAGAAGTGCTGCCACTGCTCGAGCGCGTCGGCCACATGCCGCTGCCGCCCTACATCGACCGCCCCGACGAGGGCGCCGACCGTGAGCGCTACCAGACCGTCTACGCCGAGCGCGCAGGCGCGGTGGCTGCGCCCACTGCCGGCCTGCACTTCGACGAGGCGCTGCTCGAGAAGATCGCCGCCAAGGGCGTGGAGCGCGCCTTCGTCACCCTGCATGTGGGCGCCGGCACCTTCCAGCCGGTGCGGGTCGACAAGATCGAAGACCACCACATGCACAAGGAATGGCTCGAAGTGAGCCAGGAGGTGGTCGATGCCATCGCCGCCTGCCGCGCCCGTGGCGGCCGGGTGATCGCGGTCGGCACCACCAGCGTGCGCTCGCTGGAGAGCGCGGCGCGCGATGGCGTGCTCAAGGCGTTCAGTGGCGACACCGACATCTTCATCTACCCGGGCCGGCCGTTTCACGTGGTCGATGCCCTGGTCACCAACTTCCACCTGCCGGAGTCCACGCTGCTGATGCTGGTCTCGGCCTTCGCCGGTTACCCCGAAACCATGGCTGCCTACGCGGCGGCGGTGGCAAACGGTTACCGCTTCTTCAGTTACGGTGATGCCATGTTCATCACCCGCAATCCGGCGCCGCGCGGCCCCGAGGATCAAGCATGAGTCGCACCTGTCGAATGTCCTTCGAACTGCTGGCCACCGACGGCAAGGCCCGTCGTGGCCGCCTGACCTTCCCCCGTGGCACGGTAGAGACCCCGGCGTTCATGCCGGTGGGCACCTATGGCACGGTCAAGGGCATGCTGCCGCGTGACATCGAGGCCATCGGTGCCGAGATCATTCTCGGCAACACCTTCCACCTGTGGCTGCGCCCGGGCACCGAGGTGATCAAGAAGCACAACGGCCTGCACGATTTCATGCAGTGGAAAGGCCCGATCCTGACCGACTCCGGTGGCTTCCAGGTGTTCAGCCTGGGCGCCATGCGCAAGATCAAGGAAGAGGGCGTGACCTTTGCCTCGCCGGTGGACGGCTCCAAGGTGTTCATGGGCCCGGAAGAGTCCATGCAGGTGCAGCGCGACCTGGGTTCGGACATCGTGATGATCTTCGACGAGTGCACGCCGTACCCGGCCGAGCACGACGTGGCGCGCACCTCCATGGAGCTGTCGCTGCGCTGGGCCCAGCGCTCGAAGAATGCCCACGGCGACAGCTCCGCGGCGCTGTTCGGCATCGTCCAGGGCGGCATGTACCAGGACCTGCGCATGCGTTCGCTGGAAGCGCTGGTCAACATCGACTTCGACGGCCTGGCGATCGGCGGCCTGTCGGTGGGCGAGCCCAAGCACGAGATGATCAAGGTGCTGGACTACCTGCCCGCGCAGATGCCCGCTGACAAACCTCGTTACCTTATGGGGGTAGGCAAACCGGAAGATCTCGTTGAGGGTGTGCGCCGCGGCGTCGACATGTTCGACTGCGTGATGCCTACGCGCAACGCGCGCAACGGCCACCTGTTCGTCGATACAGGGGTGATCAAGATCCGCAACGCGTTCCATCGCCATGATGATTCGCCGCTGGATCCGACCTGTGACTGCTACACCTGCAGCAACTTCTCCCGCGCTTATCTGCATCACCTGGACAAGTGTGGCGAAATGCTGAGCAGCATGCTGAATACCATCCACAACTTGCGCCATTACCAGCGCTTGATGGCCGGTTTACGCGAGGCTATTCAACAGGGTAAATTGGCCGCCTTTGTCGACGCCTTCTACGCCAAGCGCGGGCTGCCTGTGCCGCCTTTGGACTGACTGTTCGCATCCATTATTAGAAAATTTACATTAGGAGTGCCCAATGAGCTTCTTGATCCCCGCCGCCTACGCGGACGCAGCAGCACCCGCCGCCGGCCCAGCCGGTACCGGCTTCGAGTGGATTTTCCTGGTCGGTTTCCTGGTCATCTTCTACCTGATGATCTGGCGCCCGCAGGCCAAGCGTGCCAAAGAGCAGAAAAACCTGCTGAGCAACTTGCAAAAAGGTGACGAAGTTGTCACCAACGGCGGCATCGCCGGCAAGATCGTCAAGGTTTCCGACGATTTCGTGGTTCTGGAAGTGTCCGACACCGTCGAGCTGAAGTTCCAGAAGGGCGCCATTGCCGCGACCCTGCCAAAAGGTACGCTCAAGGCTATCTGAGTTACCGGTTTTTCTTTCCAGTCGGGGCGCGCAACGCGCCCCGCGTCTTGAACGGGCGGCGTGATGCTGAACAAATACCCTCTGTGGAAATACGCACTGATCGTGTTGGTACTGGCGATCGGTTTTATTTATTCCGCTCCCAACCTCTACCCGGATGACCCTGCGGTGCAGATCAGCGGTGCCAGCTCGGCGCTGCATGTGAGCCAGGCCGAACTCGATCGCGTCACCAAGGCGCTGAGCGATGCCGGTATCACCGTCAAGGGCGCGAGCCTGGGCGAGAAGGGCAGCGGGCTGGTACGCCTGACCAACCAGGAAGACCAGCTGCCAGCCAAGGATGTAGTGCGCAAGGCACTGGGCGATGATTACGTCGTGGCCCTGAACCTGGCACAGACCACTCCGCAATGGCTGCGCAACCTGGGTGCAAGCCCGATGAAGCTGGGCCTGGACCTGTCCGGTGGTGTGCACTTCCTGCTGGAAGTGGACATGGACAAGGCCATGAGCGCCCGCATGAAAGTCTACGAAGGCGAGGTCAAGACCTTGCTGCGCAAAGAGCGCATCCGCTACCGCAGCCTGCCTCAGCAGGATGGCGGCATCATGCTGGGCTTCGCTGACGATGCTACCCGCGAACAGGCACGTGCCCTGATCCGCAAGAATTTCAATGATTTCGACCTGACCACCACCGAGCGCAACGATGTCGCCGTGCTGCGTCTGGCGCTGACCCAGGCGAAAGTCGCCGAGATCCGCGAATACTCGATCAAGCAGAACCTCACCACCGTGCGCAACCGGGTCAACGAGCTGGGCGTGGCCGAGCCGCTGGTTCAGCGCCAGGGCGCCAACCGCATCGTGGTCGAGCTGCCAGGCGTGCAGGACACTGCCGAGGCCAAGCGTATCCTCGGCAAGACCGCCAACCTGGAGTTCCGCTTCGGTGCCGAGCCAGGCGCGTCCAAGGCGACCACCGAGGTCTTCGAGTTCCGTGAGGGCGGCCGTTCCGCCCCGGTCGAGCGTGGCCTGATCATCACCGGTGACCAGGTCACCGACGCCCAGGCCAGCTTCGACGAGCACGGTCGCCCGCAAGTGAACATCCGCCTGGATGGCCATGGCGGCGAGCTGATGAGCCGCGCCACGCGCAGCAACGTCGGGCGCAGCATGGCGGTGATCTTCATCGAGCAGAAGCCGGTCACCCGCTACGTCAAGCAGACCGTCGACGGCGTCGAGAAGGAAGTGCCGGTTCAGAGCTTCCAGGAAGAGAAGAAGATCATCAGCCTGGCGACCATCCAGTCGCCGCTGGGCAGCCAGTTCCGCATCACCGGCCTGAACGGCCAGGGCGAATCGTCTGAACTGGCCCTGCTGCTGCGTGCCGGTGGCCTGGCCGCGCCGATGTACTTCGCCGAAGAACGTACCATCGGCCCAAGCCTGGGTGCCGACAACATCACCAAGGGTGTCGATGCGTCGCTGTGGGGCATGCTGTTCGTCTCGCTGTTCATCATCGCCATCTACCGCGGCTTCGGCGTGATCGCCACCGTGGCCCTGGCCGGCAACATGGTGCTGCTGCTGGCACTGATGTCGCTGTTGGGCGCGACCCTGACCCTGCCGGGTATCGCCGGTATCGTGCTGACCATGGGTATGGCGGTGGACGCCAACGTGCTGATCTTCTCGCGTATCCGCGAGGAGCTCAAAGCCGGCATGTCGGTGCAGCGTGCCATTCACGAAGGTTTCAACCGCGCCTACACCGCGATCATCGACGCCAACCTGACCAGCCTGCTGGTCGGCGGCATCCTGTTCGCCATGGGCACCGGCCCGGTCAAGGGCTTTGCGGTTACCATGTCCCTCGGGATTTTCACCTCGATGTTCACCGCCGTCATGGTGACCCGTGCAATGGTCAACCTGACCTGCGGCGGGCGTGACATCAAGAAGCTGTGGGTTTGAGGGAGCTGCGATGAAAACCATCAATTTCATGGGCGTGCGCAATGTCGCGTTCGCCATTACCGTGCTCCTCACCGTGCTGGCGCTGTTCAGCTGGTGGCATAAAGGCCTCAACTTCGGCCTGGACTTCACCGGCGGTACGCTGATCGAGCTGACCTACGAGCGCCCGGCCGACCTGCAGACCGTGCGCAGCGAGTTGGTCAACTCCGGCTTCCATGAGGCCGTGGTGCAGAGCTTCGGCGCCACCACCGACCTGCTGGTGCGCATGCCGGGCGATGACCCGCAGCTGGGCAACAAGGTCGCTGCAGCCTTGCAGAAGATCGGCGGTGACAACCCGGCAACGCTCAAGCGCGTCGAGTTCGTCGGCCCGCAGGTGGGTGAAGAGCTGCGCGACCAGGGCGGCCTCGGCATGCTGCTGGCGCTGGGCGGCATCCTCATCTACCTGGCCTTCCGCTTCCAGTGGAAGTTCGCGGTCGGCGCCATCGTGTCGCTGATCCACGACGTGGTGGTGACCCTGGGTATCCTGTCGTTCTTCCAGATCACCTTCGACCTGACGGTGCTGGCGGCGGTGCTGGCGATCATCGGCTACTCGCTCAACGACACCATCGTCGTGTTCGACCGGGTGCGTGAGAACTTCCGTGTGATGCGCAAGGCGTCGCTGATCGAGAACATCAACGTCTCGACCACCCAGACCCTGCTGCGCACCATCGCCACCTCGGTTTCGACCTTGCTGGCGATTGCCGCGTTGCTGTTCTTCGGCGGTGACAACCTGTTCGGCTTCTCCCTGGCACTGTTCATCGGTGTCATGGCCGGTACCTACTCGTCGATCTACATCGCCAACGTGGTGCTGATCTGGCTGAACCTGAACAGCGAAGACCTGATCCCGCCTGCCAAGAACGAGGGTGTGGATGAGCGTCCATAAGGGCTGACTCCACGCCGTTCGGCGGTCAAAAAGGCGCGAGTGTTGAACTCGCGCCTTTTTTTTTGCTCCAAGGCAGGGAGAAGGCGGGCTGAGCCCCGCGGGTACGATCAGGAGGTTCAAGTGAACAAATCAATGCTGGTGGGTGCGGTACTGGGTGCTGTCGGTGTAACTGCCGGAGGTGCTGTGGCGACCTACAGCTTGGTGAACAAAGGGCCTGAATACGCCCAGGTCACCGACGTGCAGCCAATCAAGCAGCAGGTGAAGACACCGCGCGAGGTCTGCAAGGATGTCGCCGTGACCCGTCAGGCGCCGGTCAAGGACCAGCACCAGATCGCCGGTACCGTGGTGGGCGCCCTCGCTGGCGGCCTGCTGGGCAACCAGATCGGCGGCGGCACCGGCAAGAAGATCGCCACCGTGGCCGGTGCGGTCGGTGGTGGCTATGCGGGCAACAAGGTGCAGGAAGGCATGCAGCAGCGTGACACCTACACCACCACGCAAACCCGCTGCAACACGGTCAATGACATCAGCGAGAAAGTGGTGGGCTACAACGTCACCTATTCCATTGGTGACCAGGTCGGCCGCGTGAAAATGGATCGTGAGCCGGGTTCGACCATTCCGCTGGACAAGAATGGCAAGCTGATCCTCAGCGAAGCTGGGCAGTGATTTGTACCGGCCTCATCGCGGTTTCATCCGCGATGAGGTCAGCACATGAAATCGCAGGCACAAAAAAAGCACCCCAAGAGGTGCTTTTTTTTGTGCCTGCAATCTGCGCTTAGCGCTTCATGTGCTCGGGCAGGTGCGGCTGGATAGCGGTCAGCACGGCCTTGAAGCACTTGATGTTGCCCGCGACGATGTGGCCCTTGTCGAGGAAGTCGTGGCCACCGTTGAAGTCGCTCACCAGGCCACCCGCTTCCTGGATCAGCAGCACGCCTGCAGCCATGTCCCACTCGGACAGGCCCGACTCCCAGAAGGCGTCGAAACGGCCGGCGGCGACGTAGGCCAGGTCCAGGCTGGCGGAACCGGCGCGGCGGATGCCGGCGGTCTGGCCAGTCAGGGCGCGGAACATGCCCAGGTAGTTGTCCATGTCGGCCATCTGGTTGTCACGGAACGGGAAACCGGTGCCCAGCAGGGCGCCGTCCAGGCTGGTGCGCGAGCTGACGCGCAGGCGACGGCCATTGAGCTGGGCGCCACGGCCACGGCTGGCGGTGAATTCTTCCTGGCGTACCGGGTCGACGATCACGGCGTGCTCGAGGCGGCCGCGGTATTTGCAGGCGATGCTGACAGCGAAGTGGGGGATGCCGCGCAGGAAGTTGGTGGTGCCGTCCAGCGGATCGATGATCCACAGGTAGTCCTTGCCTTCTTCGCCGGTGCCCGCGTGCAGGCCAGTCTCTTCACCCTGGATGGAGTGGTTCGGGTACGCCTTGCGCAGGGCGTTGACGATGCTCTGTTCGGCGGCGCGATCAACCTCGGAGACGTAGTCCTTGGCCTCTTTCTCGTCGACCTTGATGGTATCCAGGCGTTCGATGGAGCGGAAGATCAGTTCACTGGCGCTGCGAGCGGCGCGCAGGGCGATATTCAGCATAGGCTGCATGGGCGGGTCACCTGGAGATGTTAAAGAAGAAAGCCGAACATTCTAGCAGAAAATTTTGGCGGCAGAAGTGTCACATTTGCTTTCATGGCGTTACGCTGGTCGGTTCTGTAAGATCCAAACCCTCAAAACCCGCATCTGTGAGCACAACACCTTGCTGCAAAATATTCGTGTTGTTCTGGTCAATACCAGCCACCCCGGCAACATCGGCGGCGCTGCGCGTGCCATGAAAAACATGGGCTTGTCGCGCCTGGTGCTGGTGCAGCCCAAAGAGTTCCCGGCCGCTGACGCCAGCGCGCGCGCCTCCGGCGCCGACGACGTGCTGGCCAATGCCCAGGTGGTCGACAGCCTGGAAGACGCGCTGGTCGGCTGCAGCCTGGTGATGGGCACCAGCGCCCGTGAGCGCAGCATCCCCTGGCCGCTGATCGACCCCCGCGAATGCGGGGCCAAGGCCGTGACGCACGGCGCCGGCGGCGAAGAGATCGCCCTGGTGTTCGGCCGCGAGCACGCCGGGCTGACCAACGAAGAACTGCAGCGATGTCACTTCCACGTGCACATTCCCTCGAACCCCGGCTTCAGTTCGCTGAATCTGGCTGCCGCCGTCCAGGTGCTCTCCTATGAGGTGCGCATGGCCTGGCTGGCAGTCGAAGGCTCGGCGCCGCAAGCGGAGAAGGTCGACGCCAGCGAGCTGGCGACCATGGATGAAATGGAGCTGTTCTATGAACACCTGGAAAAAACCCTGGTGGACATCGGCTTCCTTGATCCCGAGAAGCCCAAGCACCTGATGGCGCGCCTGCGCCGGCTGTATGGGCGTAGCTCGGTCGAGCGTCCGGAAATGAGCATTTTGCGCGGCATCCTCACCGAGACCCAGAAGGTCGCACGGGGCGATGCGCATAAAAGGAAGGACTGACAGATGTTCGAACGTCTGCGTGAAGATATCCAGAGCGTTTTCCACCGCGACCCGGCGGCGCGCAACGCCTTCGAGGTGCTGACCTGCTACCCCGGCATGCACGCGATCTGGCTGCACCGCCTGGGCAATGCCCTGTGGAAGCGCGACTTCAAATGGCTGGCGCGCCTGGTGTCCAACTTCGGGCGCTGGATGACCGGCATCGAGATCCACCCCGGCGCCACCATCGGCCGGCGCTTCTTCATTGACCATGGCATGGGCATCGTCATCGGCGAAACCGCCGAGATCGGCGACGATGTCACGCTGTACCAGGGCGTGACCCTGGGTGGCACCAGCTGGAACAAGGGCAAGCGCCACCCGACCCTGGAGAACGGCGTGGTGGTCGGCGCCGGCGCCAAGGTGCTGGGGCCGTTCACCGTCGGTGCCGGGGCCAAGATCGGCTCCAACGCGGTGGTCACCAAGGCGGTGCCGGCCGGCGCCACTGCGGTGGGCATCCCGGGGCGGATCATCGTCAAGAGCGAAGACGGCGAGCTCGAGGCCAGGCGCAAGGCCATGGCCGAGAAGATCGGCTTCGATGCCTATGGCGTCAGCGGCGACATGCCCGACCCGGTGGCCCGGGCCATTGGCCAGATGCTCGACCACCTGCAGGCAGTGGACGAGCGCCTGGAGGGCATGTGCGGGGCCCTGACCAAGATGGGCAGTGACTACTGTGCCAAGGAGTTGCCGGCACTGCCGGAAGACGACTTCAGCGAAGCGGCGCCGGCGGCCCAGCGCGACACTCAGTCGCATTGAAAACGCCCCGCTGAACCTGCGCTGACATATGGGGCGTGTGCTCACGCCCCTTTGCTGCTACAATCGCGCCCGCCTCCCAGATGCCAAACCCGACTAAAGCAGTAGGTCTAATAGTTGACTTAAATGCTCGGGAATCGCATACTCGCACACATCCTGTAACTCCCGTGGTACCCATTAGCCATGCGACTGACTACCAAAGGCCGATACGCCGTGACTGCCATGCTTGACCTGGCGTTGCACGCGCAGCATGGGCCGGTGTCTTTGGCCGACATTTCCGAGCGCCAGGGCATTTCCCTCTCTTATCTGGAGCAGCTGTTCGCCAAGCTGCGCCGCAGCAGCCTGGTCTCCAGTGTGCGCGGCCCGGGTGGTGGCTATCAGCTGTCGCGCGGCATGGAAACCATCCAGGTGGCCCAGGTCATCGACGCGGTCAACGAATCGGTCGATGCCACCCGTTGCCAGGGCCTCGGGGATTGCCATGCCGGTGACACCTGCCTGACCCACCACCTGTGGTGCGACCTCAGCCAGCAGATCCATGAATTTCTCAGCGGCATCAGCCTGGCCGACCTCGTCAAGCGCCGTGAGGTGCAGGAAGTCGCCCAGCGCCAGGACCTGCGTCGTGTCGCAGGCCGTACTGCCCAGCTGGACAAGATTGAGACGTCCGCCGTCGACTGACCCTTTGTCAACTGTGACGACGAGCGACGCCACCGCCTGATAGGAGATACTCAATGAAGTTGCCGATCTACCTCGATTACTCCGCGACCACCCCGGTCGATCCCCGCGTCGCCCAGAAGATGGCCGACTGCCTGCTGGTCGATGGAAACTTCGGTAACCCGGCCTCGCGTTCCCACGTGTTTGGCTGGAAGGCCGAAGAAGCGGTCGAGAACGGCCGTCGCCAGGTGGCCGAGCTGATCAACGCCGACCCGCGCGAGATCGTCTGGACCAGTGGTGCCACCGAGTCCGACAACCTCGCCCTGAAAGGCGTTGCGCACTTCTATCAGACCAAGGGCAAGCACATCATCACCTCCAAGATCGAGCACAAGGCGGTCCTGGATACCGCTCGCCAGCTCGAGCGAGAAGGTTTCGAAGTCACCTACCTCGAGCCAGGCGAAGACGGCATCGTCACCCCGGCCCAGGTCGAGGCTGCGCTGCGCGACGACACCATCCTGGTCTCGCTGATGCACGTGAACAACGAAGTCGGCTCGATCAACGACATCGCCGCCATCGGTGAACTGACCCGCTCGCGCGGCGTGCTGTTCCACGTCGATGCCGCGCAGTCGGCCGGCAAGGTCGAAATCGACCTGCAAAAGCTGAAGGTCGACCTGATGTCGTTCTCGGCGCACAAGGTCTATGGCCCCAAAGGCATCGGCGCGCTGTACGTCAGCCGCAAGCCGCGTGTGCGCCTGGAAGCGATCATCCACGGCGGTGGCCATGAGCGCGGCATGCGTTCGGGCACCCTGCCGACCCACCAGATCGTCGGCATGGGCGAAGCCTTCGCCATTGCCAAGCAGGAAATGGCCGCCGAAAACGTGCGCATCAAGGCCCTGAGCGACCGCTTCTTCAAGCAGGTCTCGGACCTCGAGGAGCTGTACGTCAACGGCAGCAGCACCGCCCGCGTGCCGCACAACCTGAACCTGAGCTTCAACTACGTCGAAGGCGAGTCGCTGCTGATGTCGCTCAAGGACATCGCCGTATCGTCCGGTTCGGCCTGCACCTCCGCCTCGCTCGAGCCGTCGTATGTACTGCGCGCGCTGGGCCGTAACGACGAGCTGGCGCACAGCTCGATTCGCTTCTCCTTCGGCCGCTTCACCACCGAAGAAGAAGTCGACTACGCCGCGCAGAAAGTCTGCGAGGCGGTGAACAAACTGCGTGAGTTGTCGCCGCTGTGGGACATGTACAAAGACGGCGTCGATATCTCCAAGATCGAGTGGGCCGCCCACTAAGCAGTCGCCGGCAAGAGCGGCTCCCTGATGAGGAAGGAATTGCACCATGGCATACAGTGAAAAGGTCATCGACCACTACGAAAACCCACGCAACGTCGGCAAGATGAATGCCGAGGACCCGGATGTCGGTACCGGCATGGTCGGCGCCCCAGCGTGCGGTGACGTGATGCGTCTGCAGATCAAGGTCAACGAGCAAGGCATCATCGAAGATGCCAAGTTCAAGACCTACGGCTGCGGTTCGGCCATCGCCTCCAGCTCCCTCGCCACCGAGTGGATGAAGGGCAAGACCCTGGACGAAGCCGAAACCATCAAGAACACCCAGCTGGCGGAAGAACTGGCGCTCCCGCCGGTGAAGATCCACTGCTCGGTACTCGCCGAGGATGCCATCAAGGCAGCCGTTCGCGACTACAAGCAGAAGAAAGGCTTGATCTAAGCCGCCCGTTGCAAGGTAAGAGTCAAGGAGTTCCGATGGCTATCAGCATGACAGAAGCCGCCGCCAACCACATTCGCCGCTCCCTCGACGGGCGCGGCAAGGGTGAGGGCATTCGCCTGGGCGTGCGCACCACCGGCTGCTCGGGCCTGGCCTACGTGCTGGAGTTCGTTGACGAACTCGCCGCCGAAGACCAGGTGTTCGAGAACCACGGCGTCAAGGTGATCATCGATCCCAAGAGCCTGGTATACCTCGACGGCACCGAGCTGGACTTCGTCAAGGAAGGGTTGAACGAAGGCTTCAAGTTCAACAACCCCAACGTACGCGGTGAGTGTGGCTGCGGCGAAAGCTTCAACGTCTGAGGCTGGCTGTGGGTACTCCTTGTCATTTCGCTCTGTTTGATCTCCAGCCGTGCTTCCGCCTGGACCTCGACAAGCTGGCCACGCGCTATCGCGAGCTGGCCCGCGAGGTCCATCCGGACCGCTTTGCCGACGCCTCCGAGCGTGAGCAGCGGGTAGCCCTGGAGAAGTCCGCGGCCCTCAACGACGCCTACCAGACCCTGCGCAGTGCGCCGCGCCGTGCCCGCTACCTGCTGGCCATTGGCGGCCACGAAGTGCCCCAGGAAGTCACGGTCCATGACCCGGACTTCCTGTTGCAGCAGATGCAGTGGCGCGAAGAGCTCGAAGAGTTGCAGGACGAAGCCGACCTCGACGGTGTCGCCGTGTTCAAGAAGCGCCTGAAGGCTGCCCAGAACACGCTGAACGAGGATTTCGCCGCCTGCTGGGATGTGCCTGCCGAGCGTGAACAGGCCGAGCGCCTGATGCGCCGCATGCAGTTCCTCGACAAGCTCGCCCAAGAAGTGCGCCAACTGGAAGAGCGCCTCGACGATTAACCCGGCGCCGCCCGTGATGACGCCTAAGGTAATTAGATAAGCATGGCCCTACTGCAGATCGCCGAACCCGGTCAAAGCCCTCAGCCGCACCAGCGCCGCCTGGCGGTGGGGATCGACCTGGGCACCACCAATTCTCTGGTCGCTGCCGTGCGCAGCGGTCGCAGCGAGCCCCTGCCCGATGCGCAGGGTAACGTCATTCTGCCTTCGGCAGTGCGCTACCTGGCTGGCCGCTGCGAAGTCGGCCTGGCCGCGCGCGAGGCGGCGTCCAGTGACCCATTGAACACCGTGCTGTCGGTCAAGCGCCTGATGGGGCGCGGCCTGGCCGACGTCAAGCAGCTCGGCGAGCAGCTGCCGTACCGCTTCGTGGGTGGCGAGTCGCACATGCCGTTCATCGACACGGTGCAGGGCCCGAAGAGCCCGGTGGAAGTGTCTGCCGACATTCTCAAGGTGTTGCGCGAGCGCGCCGAGCAGACCCTGGGTGGCGAACTGGTGGGGGCGGTGATCACCGTGCCGGCCTATTTCGACGATGCCCAGCGCCAGGCGACCAAGGATGCGGCCAAGCTGGCCGGCCTGAACGTGCTGCGCCTGCTCAACGAGCCGACTGCCGCTGCCGTGGCCTATGGCCTGGACCAGAATGCCGAAGGCCTGGTGGCCATCTATGACCTGGGTGGCGGAACCTTCGATATCTCGATCCTGCGCCTGACTGCCGGTGTGTTCGAAGTACTGGCCACCGGCGGCGATACCGCCCTGGGCGGCGACGACTTCGACCATGCCATCGCCGGCTGGATCATCGAGCAGGCGGGCCTGTCCGCCGACCTCGACCCGGCTACCCAGCGCCAGTTGCTGCAAGCCGCCTGCGCCGCCAAGGAAGCCCTGACCGACGCCGACGTGGTCAGTGTCAGCCATGGCGCCTGGCAGGGCGAGCTCAGCCGCGCCGCCTTCGACGCGATGATCGAGCCGATGATCGCCCGCAGCCTCAAGGCCTGCCGCCGCGCCGTGCGCGACAGCGGCGTTGAGCTCGAAGAGGTGGCTGCCGTGGTGATGGTCGGTGGTTCGACCCGCGTGCCGCGTGTGCGCGAGGCTGTCGGCACGCTGTTCGGCCGCACCCCGCTGACCTCGATCGACCCGGACCAGGTGGTGGCCATCGGCGCCGCGATCCAGGCCGATACCCTGGCCGGCAACCGCCGCGAAGGTGGCGAGCTGCTGCTGCTCGATGTCATCCCGCTGTCCCTGGGCCTTGAGACCATGGGCGGGCTGATGGAGAAGGTGATTCCGCGCAACACCACCATTCCAGTGGCCCGCGCCCAGGAGTTCACCACTTACAAAGATGGCCAGTCGGCCATGATGATCCACGTGCTGCAGGGCGAGCGCGAGCTGATCAGCGACTGCCGCTCCCTGGCACGCTTCGAACTGCGCGGCATCCCGGCCATGGTTGCTGGTGCGGCGAAGATCCGCGTGACTTTCCAGGTCGATGCCGACGGCCTGCTCAGCGTTGCTGCCCGCGAACTGGGTTCGGGCGTGGAAGCCAGCATCCAGGTCAAGCCGTCCTACGGCCTGACCGATGGCGAGATCGCGCGCATGCTCAAGGATTCCTTCGAGCACGCAGGTACCGACAAGCAAGCTCGCCAGTTGCGTGAGCACCAGGTCGACGGCGAGCGCCTGCTCGAAGCGGTACAGGGCGCCCTGGACGCCGATGGTGAGCGCCTGCTCAGCAGTGAAGAGCGCCAAGCCATCGAATTCCAGATGCAAGAACTACGTGATTTGCTGGCCGGCACCGATGGCCCAGCCATCGAGCAACAGACCAAGCGTCTGTCGCAGGTGACCGATGCATTTGCCGCCCGTCGCCTTGATTCGACGGTCAAAGCCGCACTGGCCGGGCGCAACCTGAATGAGATCGAGGAGTAACCGATGCCGCTGGTGACATTCCTGCCGCACGAAAAGTTCTGCCCAGAGGGGTTGACCGTGGAAGTCGAGCCCGGGACCAACATCCTGGAACTGGCCCACGACCATCACATCGAGATGGAGAGCGCCTGCGGTGGCGTCAAGGCCTGTACCACCTGCCACTGCATCGTGCGCAAGGGTTTCGACTCCCTTGAAGAAGCCGACGAGCTGGAAGAGGACATGCTGGACAAGGCCTGGGGCCTGGAGGCTCAATCGCGCCTCGGCTGCCAGGTGGTGGTCGCCGATGAAGACCTGACCATCGAGATCCCCAAGTATTCGCTCAATCACGCTGCCGAAGCGCCGCACTGAGGTTTGCCGCATGAGCTTGAAATGGATTGATGTACTTGAGATCGCCATCCAGCTTGCGGAAAACAAGCCGGAAGTCGATCCTCGTTATGTAAATTTCGTCGATCTGCACCGCTGGGTGCTGGCCTTGCCAGAATTCAGCGACGATCCGTCACGTGGCGGTGAGAAAGTGCTGGAGGCCATCCAGGCGGCCTGGATTGATGAAGCCGACTAAGCGTGACGCTGCAGGTTAGGCAATCCCCTGGAACCCGCGTATAATTCGCGGGTTTAATTTTTCGCAACACTCATATTCTGGAGTTTTCCATGGCTGTTCAACGTACTTTCTCGATCATCAAGCCTGACGCCGTTGCCAAGAACGTGATCGGCAAGATCACCACTCGCTTCGAAGAAGCCGGCCTGAAAATCGTCGCCTCGAAAATCAAGCAACTGTCCAAGGCCGAAGCCGAAGGCTTCTACGCCGAGCACAGCGCTCGTGGCTTCTTCGGTGACCTGGTTGCCTTCATGACTTCCGGCCCGGTCGTCGTTCAGGTTCTGGAAGGCGAAAACGCCATCGCTCTGAACCGCGAGCTGATGGGCGCTACCAACCCTAAAGAAGCTGCTGCCGGCACCATCCGTGCTGACTTCGCCGAGTCGATCGACGCCAACGCCGTTCACGGTTCGGACTCCGAAGCTGCTGCTGCTCGCGAAATCGCTTACTTCTTCGCTGCTACCGAGGTAACCACTCGCTAAGCGAAAGCTTAAGGGTGAAGGTGAATCCATGACGACATCTACCGGCAAAATCAACCTGTTGGGGCTGACCCTGCAGGAAATGGAACAGTTCTTCGACTCGATCGGGGAGAAGCGCTTTCGCGCTGGCCAGGTGATGAAGTGGATTCACCATTTTGGCGTCGACGATTTCGCCGCCATGACCAATGTCGGCAAGGTCCTGCGTGAAAAGCTCGAGGCCGTTGCCGAGATTCGGGGCCCGGAAGTGGTCAGCGAAGACATTTCCGCTGACGGTACCCGCAAGTGGGTGGTCCGCGTTGCCTCCGGCAGCTGCGTCGAGACCGTCTACATCCCCACCGACGACCGCGGCACGCTCTGCGTCTCGTCGCAAGCCGGCTGCGCCCTGGACTGCAGTTTCTGCTCCACCGGCAAGCAAGGCTTCAACAGCAACCTCACCGCCGCCGAAGTGATCGGCCAGGTGTGGCTTGCCAACAAATCCTTCGGGACTGTCCCGGCCAAGATCGATCGCGCGATTACCAACGTGGTCATGATGGGCATGGGCGAGCCCCTGCTGAATTTCGACAATGTCATCGCCGCCATGAAGATCATGATGGAAGATCTCGGCTATGGCATTTCCAAGCGTCGCGTCACCCTGTCCACCTCGGGCGTGGTGCCGATGATCGACGAACTGGCCAAGCACATCGACGTGTCGCTGGCCCTGTCGCTGCACGCTCCGAACGACGAACTGCGTAACCAGCTGGTACCGATCAACAAGAAGTACCCGCTGAAGATGCTGCTGGAATCGTGCATGGGCTACATGTCGACCCTGGGTGGCAAGCGCGTGCTGACCATCGAGTACACCCTGCTCAAGGACGTCAACGACCAGCCCGAGCACGCCGCGCAGATGATCGAACTGCTGCGTGACGTGCCGTGCAAGATCAACCTGATCCCGTTCAACCCGTTCCCCCATTCGGGTTACGAGCGGCCTAGCAACAATGCTATCCGCCGCTTCCAGGACCTGCTGCACCACGGTGGCTTCAATGTCACCACCCGTACCACCCGCGGCGAAGACATCGACGCCGCCTGTGGTCAGCTGGTCGGCCAGGTCAACGACCGTACCCGCCGCAGCGAACGCTACATCGCAGTGCGCCAGCTCTCCGCAGACGCTGAGCCTTCAGACAACGCCGTGCGTCACTGAGGCCGGCCTGCCATGAGCCTGCGCGCCGCGCTGTCGATCCTCGCGCTTATGCTGCTGGCCGGCTGCGTGTCGGGCGGCGCGAGCGACCCCCTGGCCTCGCGCCAGGGCAGGGCAGAGGCGGGGCGGGCCTACGTGCAGCTCGGGCTGGGCTATTTGCAACAAGGTTTGACCGAACAGGCCAAGGCTCCTTTGGGCAAGGCGCTGGCCCTGGATGCCAGTGACGCCGATGCTCACGCGGCCCTGGCGCTGGTGTTCCAGGCCGAAGGCGAGGCCGCACTGGCCGAAGCCCAGTTCAAGCAGGCGCTTGCAGCGCGCCCCGGCGATACGCGAATTCGCAACAACTACGGCAGTTTCCTATATGCTCAGCAACGTTTTGCCGAAGCCGAGCAGATGTTTCGCCTGGCCAGCGCCGATAGCCTGTATCCTGAGCGCTCCCGGGTGTACGAGAACCTTGGCCTGACGGCGCTGAAGCTGGAAAATCGCGACCAGGCACACGCTTACCTGACCAAGGCCCTGCAGCTCAATCAGCGGCAGCCCAGGGCGTTGCTGGAAATGGCTGAGTTGTCCTACGAAAACAGGCATTATGTGCCGTCCCGGGACTACTACGATCGTTTCAGCCAGTTGAGCGATCACAGCGCCCGCAGCCTGCTGCTGGGCAGCCGTCTTGCTCGGGTGTTCGACGAGCAGGGCACACTGGCCGAGCTGGGCCAGCAATTACAACGACTTTATCCCGGTACGCCGGAATATCAGCAATACCTGTCGGAGCAACGATGAAAGCCGCGCATCCCGAAGTAGCAGCAGCGACTGGCCAGAACCCCGGTGAGCTGTTGCGCCAGGCCCGCGAGAAACGGGAGTGGTCGCAAGCCGAGGTGGCCCGCAAGCTCAACCTCACCATCAGTTCGCTGAACCATGTGGAAACCGGCGCCTTCGACAAGCTGCCAGGGCATACCTTCGCCCGTGGCTACATCCGCGCCTACGCCAAGCTCATGGACCTGGACCAGGCGCCCCTGGTCGAGGCCTTCGACCAGTACACCGGTACCCATGCCAAGGGCAGCGAAGTGCATTCGCTGGGCCGCATCGAAGAGCCGGTGCGCCTGTCGCACAACATCCTGCGTGGCGTCAGCCTGTTGCTGCTGGTCGCCGTGGTGGGTGGCAGCTTCATCTGGTGGCAGGACCAGGGCAGCCTGCGTGGCAAGGACCTGGCCAAGATCGCCCTGGAACACGTAGAAGTCGAGAGCGCCGACGGCACCACCCAGATCCACCCGCTGGACGAGCCTGAAGACCAGGCCGTCACCGCCAGCCAGCAGGCTGAGAGCGCACCGCTGCCCCTGGAGCAGGCCCCGGCCGAACCGGCTGGCCAGCCCGCCAGCGAAGCGGCGCCTGCCACCACTGCGCCGGCACCCGCTCAGCAAACCGCTGCAACACCGGCACCGGCCGTGCCCGCCACCCCTGCAACGCCAGCCACGCCAGCCGCCCCAGTGGCGCCGGTGGCCAGCGTGCCGGCAGTGGCCGCCGCCGAGCCCGCCACAGTACCGGCCGGCAGCGCCAAGGTCGCCATCCAGTTCGTCGCCGACTGCTGGACCCAGGTCACCGATGGCAACGGCAAGGTGCTGTTCAGCGCCATCAAGCGCAAGGGCGACAACCTGGAGCTGACCGGCAAGCCGCCGTTCGCGGTGCGCCTGGGCTTTGCCCGTGGCGCCCAGGTCAGCTACAACGGCCAGCCCGTCGATGTTGCCCCGTTCACCAGTGGCGAGACCGCTCGCCTGAAGTTGGGACAATAAGTCATGCACGGCGAATCTCCGATCAAACGTCGCGAATCCCGCAAAATCTGGGTCGGCAATGTGCCGGTGGGTGGTGATGCTCCCATCGCGGTGCAGAGCATGACCAACACCGACACCAACGACGTCGCCGCCACCGTGGCGCAGATCCAGCGCCTGGTCGATGCCGGCGTCGACATCGTGCGCGTCTCGGTACCTGACATGGACGCCGCCGAGGCGTTCGGCAAGATCAAGCAACTGGTCAGCGTGCCGCTGGTCGCCGACATCCATTTCGACTACAAGATCGCCTTGCGCGTGGCCGAACTGGGCGTCGATTGCCTGCGCATCAACCCGGGCAACATCGGCCGTGAAGACCGTGTGCGCGCGGTGGTCGATGCCGCCCGCGACCGCGGCATCCCGATCCGCATCGGCGTCAACGCCGGCTCCCTGGAAAAGGACCTGCAGAAGAAGTACGGCGAGCCGACCCCGGCCGCGCTGGTCGAGTCTGCCCTGCGTCACGTGGAGCACCTGGACCGCCTGGACTTCCAGGACTTCAAGGTCAGCGTCAAGGCCTCCGATGTGTTCATGGCCGTCGAGGCCTACCGCCTGCTGGCCAAGCAGATCATCCAGCCGCTGCACCTGGGCATCACCGAAGCCGGTGGCCTGCGTTCGGGCACGGTGAAATCCGCCGTCGGCCTCGGTATGCTGCTGGCCGAAGGCATTGGCGATACCATCCGCATCTCGCTGGCGGCCGACCCGGTCGAAGAAGTGAAGGTCGGCTACGACATCCTCAAGTCCCTGCACCTGCGTTCGCGTGGCATCAACTTCATCGCCTGCCCGAGCTGCTCGCGGCAGAACTTCGATGTGGTCAAGACCATGAACGAGCTGGAAGGGCGCCTGGAAGACCTGCTGGTGCCGCTGGACGTGGCGGTGATCGGTTGCGTGGTCAACGGCCCGGGTGAAGCCAAGGAGGCCCACGTGGGGCTGACCGGCGGCACGCCGAACCTGATCTACATCGACGGCAAGCCTGCGCAGAAGCTGACCAATGACAACCTGGTCGATGAGCTGGAAAAACTCATCCGCCAGAAAGCGGCCGAAAAGGTCGAGGCTGACGCGGCGCTGATCGCCCGCAGCTGACACACAGATTCGTAAGGACTTTTCGTGAGCAAATCGCTGCAAGCCATCCGTGGCATGAACGACATCCTGCCAGAGCAGTCGCCGCTGTGGCGCTACTTCGAAGGCACCGTCGCCGGCCTGCTGGACACCTATGGGTACAGCCAGATCCGCACGCCGATCGTCGAGTTCACCGAGCTGTTCAAGCGCTCCATTGGTGAAGTCACCGACATCGTCGAAAAAGAGATGTACACCTTCGAGGACCGCAACGGCGATTCGCTGACCCTGCGCCCCGAAGGCACCGCCGCTTGCGTGCGTGCCGTGCTCGAGCATGGCATCACCGGCAACGGCCAGGTGCAGAAGCTCTGGTACATCGGCCAGATGTTCCGCCACGAGCGCCCGCAGAAGGGCCGCTACCGCCAGTTCCACCAGATCGGCGTCGAAGTGTTCAACCTCGACGGCCCGGACATCGACGCCGAGCTGATCATGCTGACCTGGCGCCTGTGGGGCCTGCTGGGCATCCAGGACGCGGTCAAGCTCGAGCTCAACAGCCTGGGCACCAGCGAAGCGCGTGCCCGCTACCGTGACGCGCTGGTCGAATTCCTCTCGGCGCGCCTGGAGCAGCTCGACGAAGACAGCCAGCGCCGCCTCAAGAGCAACCCGCTGCGCATCCTCGACAGCAAGGACCAGGGCACCCAGGCGGTGCTGGTCGGCGCGCCGAAGCTGGAAGACTACCTGGACGAGGATTCGCGCGTGCACTTCGAGGGCCTCAAGGCACGCCTCGACGCCGCCGGTATTCCGTTCGTGATCAACACCAAGCTGGTGCGTGGCCTGGACTACTACAGCAAGACCGTATTCGAATGGGTCACCGACAAGCTCGGCGCCCAGGGCACGGTCTGCGCCGGTGGCCGTTACGATGGCCTGGTCGAGCAGATGGGCGGCAAGCCGACCACCGGCGTTGGCTTCGCCATGGGCATCGAGCGCCTGATCCTGCTGCTGGAGACCCTCGGCAAGGTGCCGGAGTCGATCAATCGCCAGATCGACGTCTACCTGTGCGCCTTCGGCGAGCAGGCGGAACTGGCTGGCCTGCGCCTGTCCGAAGGCCTGCGCGATCGCCTGCCGGGCTTGCGCCTGGCGGTCAACGCCGGCGGCGGCAGCTTCAAGAGCCAGTTCAAGAAAGCCGACAAGAGCGGGGCACTGTTCGCCCTGATTCTTGGCGACGACGAGCTGGCCAAGCAAGAGATCGGCGTGAAGCCCCTGCGTGGTCAGGGCGAACAACAGAACATTGCCTGGGATGCTCTGGCTGAGCACCTGGAAACCGCGATCGCACAGGCGTAACGCGGTTCAACAAGCGAATAGGCGAAAAGGAGTATTGGGGTGTCGAGTACCGATGATGATGACCTGGCAACGGTCAAGGACTGGTGGAACCGCAACGGCAAGCCGCTGCTGACCGGCGCGCTGCTGGCCGGCGTGGTGGTGCTGGGCTGGAACACCTGGCACAAGTACCAGAACAACCAGTCGCAAGGCGCCTCGCAGCTGTACCAGGCCCTGCTGGAAACCAGCCTGACCCCGAGCGGCCAGCCTGACGCGACCAAGGTCGCGGAACTGTCCGGCAAGCTCAAGAGCGAGTTCGGCGGTACGGCCTATGCCCAGTACGGCAGCCTGTTCGTGGCCAAGGTCGCGGTCGAGAGCGGCAAGCTCGACGACGCCGCTGCCGAGCTCAAGGCCGTGCTGGACAAGCCGGCCGACGTGACCCTGGGCGAAATCGCACGTCAGCGCCTGGCGCGCGTGCTGGCCGCCCAGAACAAGGCCGAAGATGCCCTGAAACTGCTCGACGGCGACGCCGACAAGGCGTTCCTGGCCAGCCGTGAAGAATTGAAGGGCGACCTGCTGGTGCAGCTGGGCCGCGCCGACGATGCCCACGGTGCATACGAAAAAGCCAAGGCTGCGCTGTCGGATGACGCTGCGGTCGGTGGCCTGCAACTGAAGCTGGATGATCTGGCCAAAGGGGACGCGTGACGTGATCGGTTGGAAACAAGCAGCAGTGCTGACCCTGGCCGTTCTGGCCGCAGGTTGCAGCAGCAACAGCAAGAAGGAACTGCCTCCGGCCGAGCTGACCAAGTTCACCGAAGAAGTGGTGCTGAAGAAGCAGTGGAGCCGTTCGATCGGTGACGGCCAGGGCGAAACCTACAACACCCTGGTACCGGCCATCGAGAACGACCGTATCTACGCCTCCGACGTCAACGGCGAAGTCTTCGCCCTCGACCGCATCACCGGTGACGTGGTGTGGAAGAAGGACCTGGACAAGCCGGTTTCCGGCGCGGTCGGTGTCGGCTATGGCCTGGTCATGCTCGGCACCCTCAAGGGTGAGGTGATCGCCCTGGACTCCAGCACCGGTGAAGAGCGCTGGAAAGCGCGCGTCACCAGCGAAGTGCTGGCGCCGCCTGCCAACAACGGTGACGTTGTGGTGGTGCAGACCCAGGACGACCGCCTGATCGGCCTGGATGCCGCCACTGGCGACCGCCGCTGGATCTACGAGAACACCCCGGCCGTGCTGACCCTGCGTGGCACCGGTGCACCGATTGCCACCAACCGCCTGGCCGTCGCCGGCCTGTCCACCGGCAAGGTGGTGGCAGTGGACATCAACAACGGCGTGCCGGTGTGGGAAAGCCGCGTGGCCATCCCGCAAGGCCGTTCCGAGCTGGACCGCGTGGTCGATATCGACGGCGGCCTGCTGCTGTCCGGTGGTACCCTGTACGTCAGCACCTACCAGGGCCGGGTCGCCGGCCTGGACCTGGAAAGCGGCCGCGTGCTGTGGCAGCGTGATGCCTCCAGCTACGTGGGTGTCGCCCAGGGCTTTGGCAACGTCTACGTCAGCGAAGCCTCGGGCACTGTGCAGAGCGTCGACGAACGCTCCTCCAGCGCCCTGTGGAGCAACGACTCGATGGCACGCCGCCAGTTGACCGCGCCGGAGGTGTACTCCAGCTATGTGGCAGTGGGTGATTTCGAGGGTTACCTGCACCTGCTCAGCCAGGTCGATGGCCGCTTCGTCGGCCGTGAACGTATCGACAGCGATGGCCTGCGTGCCCGGCCCCTGGTGGTCGGCGACACCATCTACGTCTTTGGCAACAGCGGCAAGCTCGAGGCACTGACCATCCGCTGAAGCTATGCTCAAGACCGCTAAGGGTCTTGAGTTGCGGCGTAGGACACGCCGCCCTAACTCCGGCCGCTGCCTTGCAGCGGCCTTTGCATTTTCAAGAATTCAAGAGTGGAGAGCCGCATGGTTCCCGTAATCGCCCTGGTGGGCCGGCCGAACGTCGGCAAATCCACCATGTTCAACCGCCTGACCAAGACCCGCGATGCCATCGTCGGTGACCTGTCGGGCCTGACCCGTGACCGCCAGTATGGTGATGCCAGCTGGCAGGGTCGTTCCTACATCCTGATCGACACCGGTGGTATCACCGGTGACGAAGTGGGCATGGACGAGAAGATGGCCGAGCAGTCGCTGATGGCCATCGAAGAAGCCGACTACGTGCTGTTCCTGGTCGATGCCCGCGCCGGCATGACCGCCGCCGACCAGATGATTGCCGAGCACCTGCGCAAGCGCAACAAGTCGGCCATCCTGGTCGCCAACAAGATCGACAACATCGACGCCGACGTCGCCCGCGCCGAGTTCTCGCCGCTGGGCATGGGCAACGCCATTCCGGTGGCAGGCTCGCAGGGCCGCGGCATCAACCAGCTGATGGAGTCGGTACTGGGCCATATCCCTCGCGATGCCGAGGAAGAAGCCCTGGACCAGGACGTCGCCGAAGGCGAGGAAGCGGTGCGCATCCCGGGCCCGAGCGAAAAGGATGGCATCAAGATCGCCATCATCGGCCGCCCCAACGTCGGCAAGTCGACCCTGGTCAACCGCATGCTCGGCGAAGAGCGCGTGGTGGTCTACGACCAGCCGGGCACCACCCGCGACAGTATCTACATCCCGTTCGAGCGCGATGACGAGAAGTACACCTTCATCGACACCGCCGGCGTGCGCAAGCGCGGCAAGATCCACGAGGAAGTCGAAAAGTTCTCGGTGGTGAAGACCTTGCAGGCGATCAAGGACGCCAACGTGGTGATCTTCGTCATGGACGCCCGCGAAGGTGTGGTCGACCACGACCTCAACCTGCTGGGCTTCGCCCTCGAAGCCGGCCGTGCCATCGTCATCGCCCTGAACAAGTGGGATGGCATGGAGCCGGGTGAGCGCGACTACGTGAAGACCGAGCTGGAGCGCCGGCTGTTCTTCGTCGACTTCGCCGACATCCACTTCATTTCGGCGCTGCACGGCACCGGCGTGGGCCACCTGTACAAGTCGGTGCAGGCCGCGTTCAAGTCGGCGGTCACCCGCTGGCCGACCAGCCGCCTGACGCAGATCCTCGAAGATGCGGTCAGCGAACACCAGCCGCCGCTGGTCAACGGCCGTCGCATCAAGCTGCGCTATGCCCACCTCGGTGGTGCCAACCCGCCGCTGATCGTGATCCACGGCAACCAGACCGAGAAGATCCCCAAGTCGTACTCGCGCTACCTGGAAAACACCTACCGTCGCGTGCTCAAGCTGGTCGGTACGCCGATCCGCATCGAGTACAAGGGTGGCGAAAACCCTTACGAGGGCAAGAAGAACACCCTCACCGACCGCCAGGTCAACAAGAAGCGCCGCTTGATGTCGCACCACAAGAAGGCCGAGAAGAAGCGCCGCGACAAGCGCTGACCTTGGCATGGGGCCGCCAAGCGGCCCCAGCTTCCTTGACCCACCGCAATCCCCCTATTGTTTCAACCTTTTTCCTGACTGCTTGATCCGCTATGCTCGGTCTCTACCCCGTGCCGGACAAACCCCAGGAAAGAGGGCTCCATGATCCGCAGCAAACTGCCGAATGTCGGCACGACCATCTTCACCACCATGTCCCAGCTTGCCGTGCAAACCGGCGCGCTCAACCTCTCCCAGGGTTTCCCCGACTTCAATGGCCCGCAGGCTTTGCTCGATGCGGTCGGCCGCCATGTGGCCGCCGGGCATAACCAGTACGCGCCAATGACCGGCCTGCCGGCCCTGCGCCAGCAGGTGTCGGCGAAGGTCGAGCGGCTGTATGGCGCCAAGGTCGATGCCGACCAGGAAGTGACCATCACCCCCGGTGCCACCGAGGCGATCTTCTGCGCCATCCAGGCGGTCATCCATGCCGGCGACGAAGTGATCGTCTTCGACCCCTGCTACGACAGCTACGAGCCCTCGGTGGAGCTGGCCGGTGGCCGTTGCGTGCACGTGCAGCTGCGCGACGGCGATTTTCGCATCGACTGGCAGAAGTTCAGCGAGGCCCTGAGCCCGCGCACGCGCATGGTCATCCTCAATTCGCCGCACAACCCCAGCGGCGCGCTGATCAGCCGTGACGACCTCGACCAGCTGGCGCGGCTGATCGCCGAGCGCGACATCTACCTGATCAGCGACGAGGTCTACGAGCACCTGGTCTTCGATGGCGTGCAGCACGCCAGCGTGCTGGCCCACGCCGAGCTCTACGCCCGCGCCTTCGTGGTCAGCTCGTTCGGCAAGACCTACCACGTGACCGGCTGGAAAACCGGCTACGTGATCGCCCCACCGGCCTTGAGCGCGGAACTGCGCAAGGTGCACCAGTACGTCAACTTCTGCGGCGTCACGCCGCTGCAGTGCGCGCTGGCCGATTTCATGGCCGAACACCCGCAGCACCTCGATGAGCTGCCGGGCTTCTACCAGGCCAAGCGCGACCTGTTCTGCGACCTGCTCGCAGGCTCGCGTTTCAGTTTCACCCGTACCGCCGGTACCTACTTCCAGCTGGTGGACTACTCGCAGATCCGCCCGGACCTGAACGACGTCGACATGGCCCTGTGGCTGACCCGCGAGCACGGCGTGGCGACCATTCCGGTGTCGGTGTTCTACCAGCAACCCATCCCCGAGCAACGCCTGGTGCGCCTGTGCTTTGCCAAACGTGAGGAGACGCTGCGCCAGGCAGCGGAAAAACTATGCGCGATCTGAGTGCACTGCCCAACCTGAAAATCGCCCTGATCCAGACCACCCTGGCCTGGCATGACCGCGAGGCCAACTACGCGCACTTCGAGGTGCTGCTGGAGCAGGCCGGCGACGTCGACCTGGTGATCCTGCCGGAGATGTTCACCACCGGTTTTTCCATGGAGTCGGAGCGCCTGGCCGAGCCCGAGAACGGCCCGACCTACAAATGGCTCAAGGCCCAGGCCAAGCGGATCGATGCGGTGATCACCGGCAGCGTGATCGTCCAGGCCGCCGACGGCAGCCACCGCAACCGCCTGCTGTGGGCGCGCCCGGACGGCGAGATCCTGCACTACGACAAACGCCACCTGTTCCGCATGGCCGGCGAGCACAAGCACTACACCCCGGGCGAGCGCCAGGTGCAGTTCGAGATCAAAGGCTGGCGCGTGCGCCCGCTGATTTGCTACGACCTGCGCTTCCCGGTGTGGAGCCGTGATGCCCAGGACACCGACCTGCTGCTGTACACCGCCAACTGGCCAGCGGCGCGGCGCCAGCACTGGAACCGCCTGCTGCCGGCGCGGGGCATCGAGAACCTGTGCTATGTGGCGGCGGTGAACCGGGTGGGCACCGATGGCAAGGGCTTTGCCTATTCCGGCGACAGCCAGGTGCTGGACTTCCAGGGTGAGAGCCTGCTCAGCGCCGGCGAGGCGGACGGTGTGTTCACGGCGGTGCTGAGCGCGGCGGAGCTGGCGGCGTATCGCACCCGCTTCCCGGCCAACCTGGATGCCGATACCTTCGAGCTGCACTGAGCGCTGATGTGTAGGAGCGGCCTTGTGTCGCGAAAGGGCCGCAGAGCGGCCCCAAGATCAGGTGGTACCACAGAGATTGCTGGGGCCGCTTAGCGGCCCTTTCGCGACACAAGGCCGCTCCTACAAGTTCGATCAGTACACATCCCGGCGATACCGCCCATCTTCGATCAGCTGCTCGACCGCTTCATCCCCAAGCATGCCCTTGAGCGCCGCATCCACCCCCGCCGCCATCCCTTGCAGGCTGCCGCAGACATACACACAGGCACCCTCGGCAACCCAGCGCTTGAACACCTCGGCCTGTTGCAGCAACACATCCTGCACATACACCTTCTCGGCCTGATCCCGCGAAAACGCCAGGTCCAGCCGCGCCAGGTCGCCGTTTTGCAGCCAGCCCTGCAGCTCATCGCCACACAGCAGGTCATGCGCCCGGTTGCGCTCGCCGAACAGCAGCCAGTTGCGCTGCTCGCCGGCGCTGATCCGCGCCTTGAGCAAGCTGCGCAGCCCCGCAAGGCCGGTGCCGTTGCCGATCAGGATCAGCGGCGCCGCCACCTCCGGCAAGTGGAACGCGCTGTTGCGGCGCAGGCGCAGGCTCAGCGTGCCGCCAAGCGGCAGGTATTCGGTCAGCCAGCCAGAACCCAGGCCCAGGTTGCCGTCGCTGTGACGCTCCTGGCGCACGATCAGCTCCAGCACGCCATCGCGGGCGATCGAGGCGATGGAGTATTCACGGCTGCCGATCGGCACCAGCGCATCCACCAGCGCTTGCGG
Source organism: Pseudomonas sp. NPDC087029 (assembly GCF_044745345.1). Classification (NCBI taxonomy): domain Bacteria; kingdom Pseudomonadati; phylum Pseudomonadota; class Gammaproteobacteria; order Pseudomonadales; family Pseudomonadaceae; genus Pseudomonas; species Pseudomonas sp. NPDC087029. The sequence continues at coordinate 279,378 of NZ_JBIVAB010000005.1, forward strand.
GTGCAAGCCGATCAGGTGGTCACGGCGGGTGGGTAACTGGCGGCCGGCCAGGGCCTGGGCGAGGGTTTCCTGCAGGCCGTCGAGCTGCACCAGGGTGCTGGCATCCAGCGCCATGCCGCTGAGGAAGGTTTCGATCCGTGGCTGGCCATTGAGCGGCAGGATGTCGACCAGGTCACCGGCTTGCCAGCTGGCAGCTTGCTGGGCGCGCAGCCCGAGCAGGTACACCGGTTGGCCCTGGCTGCCTGGGTTGAGCAGCTCGCGGCGCTCCAGGCTCCAGTTGCCGTAGCTGGGCGCCTGCCAGGCGGCGACCGGCTGCGCGCCGGTCAGCTGTGCCAGCGATTGCTGCCACTGCTGCAGGGCCGAAGGGTCGGCATTGTCGACTTCCACCGGGCTGAATGCGCTGCTGGCGCCGCGTTCGCCCAGCCACGCCTGCAGGCGCCGGGCGAAACCGCAGAAGTGCGGGTACTGGCGGTCGCCCAGGGCCAGCACGGCGTAGCTGAGCTCGTTCAGCGCCCAGGGCTGGCCCAGCACCTTGCGCTCGAAGGCGCGTGCGCTGTCGGGCGCCTCGCCGTCGCCGAAGGTGCTGACCACGAACAGCGCGCGGCGTGCCTTGCGCAAATCATCCTCGCCCAGCTCGGCCAGGGCACGCACTTGCACCGGCAGGCCGGCGGCCTGCAATTGCCCGGCGCTCTGCCAGGCCAGTTGCTCGGCAAAACCACTTTGGCTGGCGAAGCCGATCAGCCAGCTACCGGCGCCGGCATCGGTGTTGGCGACGTTGCCACGGGCGGCCCGCACCTGGCGCTTCTTGCGCCGGCGGTCGAGGTACAGCAACCAGCCGGTGACGAAGAACAGCGGCATGGTCAGGCTGGCGAGCGTGACGATGATGCGCCCCGGCAGGCCGAAGTACTCGCCGACATGCAGGGCGTAGACGCTCTGCAGCAGCTGCGCCTTGAACGACTTGTCGAGGTAGCGGTCATGGCTTTTCACCTGGCCGGTAGCCGGGTCGAGCACCAGGGTATTGAAGGCGCGCGGGTGCGCGGCGCTGTCTTGCAGGTAGAACAGGTTGGCCGGCTGGCCGCCCGCGGGTGGCAAGCGCAGGTTGTAGGTGGCAAGGCTCGGGCCTGCTGCGGCCTTGAGGTTGGCCCAGATGGCGTCGTAGTCGACTACCAGCGGCGCTGCGTTCTTGTCGACCTTCTGCGGTCCGTGGCGGCCACGGCCTTCGCCGCGTTTTTGCTGCTGCCCGGCGGCAGGCGCATCACCCAGCAGGCGGTTCAGGCCTTCGCGGTACCACTCGTAGGACCAGAACAGCCCGGTCAGGGCGAACAGCAGGTAGAACAGCAGGCACCAGGTGCCGAACACCGCGTGCAGGTCCCAATTGAAGGCGCGGCCTTTCTTGGCCCAGTCCAGGGTCAACCAGGTGCGCCAGTTCAGCGCCTTGCGCGGCCAGCGCAGGTACAGCCCGGACAGGCAGAAGAAGATCAGCATCAAGGTGCAGGCGCCGGTGATCTGCCGGCCGGTGTCGCCCATGGCCAGGAAGCGGTGCAGCTCGAGCATAAGGTTGAAGAAACCTTGCCCGGCCACTTCGCCCTTGAGTTCGCCGGTGTACGGGTCGGCATAGCGCAATGCGCCACGCCGCTCGCCTGGGGCAGGGGTGAAGAAGATGCGCGCGGCATTGCCTTCGCGAACATCGACCCACAGCATCGAGATCTTGTCGCCTTGCTCGGCCTCGACCCGGCGCACCAGCTCGGCCGGCGGCAGCACGCCCTCTGCGCGCACCTCGACCTTCAGCACGTCGGCGTTGAACGCGCGCAGCAGTTCTTCCTGGAACGAGTACAGCGCCCCGGTAATGCCCATCAAGGCCAGCACCAGCCCAGCGGTGATGCCAAAGAACCAGTGCAATTGGAACAGCGTCTTCTTCACCACATCGATCACCTTGTGTTGCTGGGGCCTGTTGCGCGGGGTGCATTATGCCTTGGTACGCAAAAGCCCCGCTCATGGGAATGAACGGGGCTTGGGGGTGCTGCTTTAGAAGTGGACTGCGGTGGTCAGCAGGGTGGTCCGCCCGGCCGCCTGGTTGGCGAAGTGGGTGGAGAATGCCTTGTCGTAGTACACCTCGTTGGTCAGGTTCTGCACGTTCAGCTGCAGGTCGACGTTCTTGGTCAGCTTGTAGGCGGCCATGGCGTCGTAGCGCACGTAGCTGTCGACCATGGTGGTGTTGGCCACGCTGCCATACACGTCATCCACGTAGAACGCGCCGCCACCGATGGTCAGCTTCGGCGTGACCGAGTAGGTGGTCCATAGGCTGGCGCTGTTGTTCGGGGTGTTCGGCAGCTGGTTGCCGTCGTTGACCTTGCCCAATGCGCCGCCATCGATCTGGCGCGCTTCCATGTAGGTGTAGCCGGCGAACACTTGCCACTTGTCGGTCAGCTTGCCGCTGGCCGACAGCTCGATGCCCTGCACGCGGGTTTCGCCGACGTTTTCGTAGGTGGTGGTGTCGACCTGGACGCGGGCGTTTTCCTTCTCGGTGCGGAACAACGCGGCGGCCAGGGACAGGCGCTGGTCGAGCAGGTCCCACTTGGTGCCGATTTCGTAGTTGGTGGTTTCTTCCGGCTCCATGTCGCTGTTCAGCAGGTTGCCACCGCGGTCGGTAGTGTTGCCCAGCGGGTTGCCTTCCATGCCTTCGCCCAGCAGCGCGCCCGGTGGCGTCGCGGAAGTAGCGTAGGAGACGTAGATGCTGCCGTTCTCGGCCGGTTTCCACACCAGGCCCAGCTGGCCGGTGACGAACTCGCTGGTGTCCTTGCCCTTGGAGGCGACACCCTTGGTGTTCACCACGGTGGCGCCGGAGGCATCGTAGCCACGGTACTGGGTGTCGAAGTGGTCGTAGCGCAGGCCCATGTTCAGCAGCCAGTCCGGCGACAGCTCGAGGGTGTCGAACACGTAGATGGCGCGGGTGTTGCTCTTGGTGTCGGTGCCGGCGTAGTTGCGCGAGATCGCGCCGTTCCACGGGTCGTCCGGATTCGGGTTGCCCAGCGAGGTGCAGTTGTAGCCGCTGTTGGCGCCGATCAAGCTCGGGTTGCACGTCGTGGCGGTCGAGCCATGGGTGTTGGTGTCGACGTTGTACGTCGAACGCTTGCTTTCTTCACGGCTCAGCTCGATGCCGGTGGAGAAGCTGTTCTTGAACCCGCCCAGGTAGAAGTCGCCGAACAGGTCGGTCTGGTTGGTGGTGGTGGCGGTGTTGCCCACGCGGGTGTTGGCGCGGCGCCAGACGCTGCCATTGTTGACGTTGCCCTTGCTGTCGTCGGGCTGGGTCAGGATGTAGTCCTGCATGCTGTTGCCGTGGCGCAGGGTGTTCTTGATGGTCAGCGAGTCGGTCAGGTCGTGCTCGATGGCGAAGGTGGCGATGTCGACGCGGCTCTTGCGGAAGTCGCGGCCGGTCAGGCCATAGAAGTTGTCGCTGTCGCCGCCGTCGTCGGGCTTGCTCGGGTGCGCCGAGGTGCGTGCGCCGCTGCCGGCCGTCGGGATGCTGTACGGGATGCCGGAATCGGGCAGGTCGTCGCTTTCCAGGTGGTAGTAGTCGAGGTTGACGCGGGTCGGCGTGCCGAGGCCGAAGGCCAGGGACGGGGCGATACCCCAGCGGTCGTAGTTGACCTTGTCACGGCCGGCGACGTTGCTGTCGTGGGTCATCAGGTTGAGGCGGCCAGCCACGGTGTCGCTGAACTGGTAGTTGCCATCGAAGGTGTAGCGCTGGGTCTGGTCGCTGCCCCAGGTCCAGGCGCCGTCCAGCGAGTTGCCCAGGTGGGCGCGCTTGCTCACCAGGTTGATGGTGCCGCCGGCGGCGCCACGGCCACCGATGGCCGAGTTCGGGCCCTTGGCCACTTCCACCGATTCGATGGCGAAGATTTCGCGGGTTTGCGCGCCGGTGTCGCGCACGCCGTCCAGGTAGGTGTCACCCTGGGCATCGAAGCCGCGGATGAACGGGCGGTCGCCTTGCGGGTTGCCGCCTTCGCCGGCACCGAAGGTGATGCCTGGCACGGTGCGCAGGGCATCCTGCAGGGTCAGGGCGTTGGTGTCCTTGATCACTTGCTGCGGGATCACGGTGATCGAGCGCGGGGTGTCCACCAGTGGTGCGGTGTACTTCTGCGAGGAAGCCTTCTCGACCTTGTAGTCGGTGCTGGCTTGTTCAGCCTTGCCGTTGACGCTGGTGGCGTCGAGGGTGATGGCGCTGCTGGCGGCAGGGTCGGCGGCATAGACGCTGGATGCGCTAAGGGCGACGCCGATGGCGGACACGATCAGGCGTGGTGAACTGACTGCAGATGGTACGTTTCGCATTGTTATGGACCTTCCCCAAGGTGTGAAGGCCGCGGATCATAGTGTAAGCGATTGTAACTAGCAATTGAGAGTCGTTACCATTCGCTAGGAATTTACAATCTTTACAAATTCGCTTTACGGTTTACTTGAGCTGAAACGTCTTAAGCGGCGAAAGGGCTTGTGCGGCGTAAAAGTGAATCAATATCATTGGCGCCTTTACACTTTCTGACGGTGCCGTCGCCATGCTGCTTCACATTCCCGGTTTGTTCGACCGCGACGAGCTCGCGCGTATTCGCGAGGCCCTGGAGCAAGCCGACTGGGCAGACGGCAAGGTCACCGCCGGCTACCAGTCGGCCAAGGCCAAGCACAACCTGCAGTTGCCGGAGGGCCATGCGCTGGCCAAGGAAATCGGCAGCGCGCTGATCGACCGGCTGTGGCAGACGCCACGCTTCATGTCGGCAGCGCTGCCGCACAAGGTGTTCCCGCCGCTGATCAACTGCTACCGCGAAGGGGGCAACTTCGGCTTCCATATCGACAACGCCCTGCGCCAGCCCAAGGGCAGCCCGGAGCGGGTGCGCACCGACCTGTCCTCGACCTTGTTCCTCAGCGAGCCGGACAGCTACGACGGCGGCGAACTGGTGATCCAGGACACTTATGGCACGCAGCAAATCAAGCTGGCTGCCGGCGACCTGGTGCTGTACCCCGGCACCAGCCTGCACAAGGTCAACCCGGTGACCCGCGGCGTGCGTTATGCCGCGTTCTTCTGGACCCAGAGCCTGGTGCGCGAGGACAGCCAGCGGGCGCTGCTGTTCGAGATGGACAATGCCATCCAGCAACTGACTGCCGATGTGCCGGAGCACCCCTCGCTGCTGCAGCTGACCGGCACCTACCATAACCTGCTGCGCCGCTGGGCCGAGGTCTGAGACGTGTCCTATCAGTTGCGGCGTGAAGACGTGGTGGATGTGGCCGGCCTCAAGGCCATGCTCGAACACAGCCCCGGCCAGGCGGCCCAGGCGATCCTGGCGGCGGCCGGGGAGGGCGTGGTCGAGGCGCAACTGCTGCTTGGGCAGATCCTGCTCGATGGGCGTGGCATCGAAGCCGATGAGGCGGTGGCCCGGCGCTGGTTCGGCATCGCCGCCCAGGGCGGCAGTGCCATGGCCCACAACATGCTCGGCCGTTGCCTGGAGCATGCCTGGGGCGGCGCTCAGGACTGGTCGCAGGCGGCCATCCATTATGCGCGTGCGGCCGATGCCGGCCTGGACTGGGGCCTTTACAACCTGGGCAACCTGCTGGCCACCGGGCGTGGTGTGCCGGCCAACCAGGCCCAGGCCTTGCTCTGCTACGAGAAGGCCGCGCAGATGGGCCATGCCAAGTCGATGAACCTGTATGGGCGGTACCTGGAGCAGGGCATCGCCACTGCGCCGAGCCCTGTGAGGGCGGTGCGCTGGTATCGGCGCTCGGCCGAGGCGGGGGATTTTCGCGGGATGTTCAGCCTGGCGCTGGTGCTGGTCGAGCGTGGGGAAATGGCCGACGCGGGGGCTTGGCTGGAGCGGGCGCGGGTCGAGGGGAATCTGAATTTCCTGCGCAGTGCGTTGGTGACGTTGCAGGGGGCAGGGCCGATGTTGATGGCCTTTGCGGCGCGGTATGCCGAAGAGTTGGAAGCACGCGGAATTTGAGCTTGCCTGTACCGGCCCTATCGCCGGCAAGCCGGCTCCCACAGGCTCTCTACTGAACCTGTAAGCAGTGGGGAGCGGGCTTGCCCCGCGAAGAGGGCGGCACTGATACACACATGAAAACGGGGCCTTGCGGCCCCGTCGTGCATTACAGGTAGTACGCCTTCAGCGGCGGGAAACCGTTGAACTCCACGGCGCTGTAGCTGGTGGTGTAGGCACCGGTCGAGAGCCAGTACAGGCGGTCACCGATCGCCAGGTTCAGCGGCAGGCCGTACTTGTAGTTCTCGTACATGATGTCGGCGCTGTCGCAGGTCGGGCCGGCGATCACCACTTCTTCGGCCTCGCCTTTCTTCTCGGTCCAGATCGGGAACTTGATGGCTTCGTCCATGGTTTCGATCAGGCCGGAGAACTTGCCCACGTCGGTGTAGATCCAGCGCTCCACCGCGGTGCGCGACTTGCGCGCCACCAGCACCACTTCGCTGACCAGGATGCCGGCGTTGGCGATCAGCGAACGGCCAGGCTCGAGGATGATTTCCGGCAGGTCGTCACCGAAGTCTTCCTTGAGGAAGCGGATGATCTCTTCGGCGTAGGTTTCCAGGCTATTGGTGCGGGTGATGTAGTTGGCCGGGAAGCCGCCACCCATGTTGATCAGCTTGAGCTCGATGCCGTCTTCTTCCTTCAGGCGCTCGAAGATCACCTTGACCTTGGCGATGGCCGCGTCCCACACGCTGATGTCGCGCTGCTGCGAGCCTACGTGGAAGGAAATGCCGTAAGGCACCAGGCCCAGGTCGCGGGCGAGGATCAGCAGGTCCATGGCCATGTCGGTCTGGCAGCCGAACTTGCGCGACAGCGGCCAGTCGGCGGTGGTGGAGCCTTCGGTGAGGATGCGCACGTAGACCTTGGAGCCCGGCGCGGCCTTGGCGATGTTGCGCAGGTCCGCTTCCGAGTCGGTGGCATACAGGCGCACGCCCTTCTCGTAGAAGTAGCGGATGTCCTTGGACTTCTTGATGGTGTTGCCGTAGCTGATGCGGTCGGCGCTGACGCCGCGGCCCAGTACCTTGTCCAGCTCGTAGATCGAGGCGATGTCGAAGCTCGAGCCTTTCTCCTTGAGCAGGTCGATGATCTCCACGGCCGGGTTGGCCTTGACCGCGTAGTAGACCTTGGCGAATTCGAACCCGGCGCGCAGGTCGTCATAGGCCTGGCTGATCATCTGGGTGTCGATGAGTACGAACGGGGTTTCCTGCTTGTCGGCGAACGCCTTCATTTTCTGGAAGGTGTCACGCGCGAAATAGTCTTCGACCTGGATCGACATGCTCAGGGACTCCATGGGCAAACTGAAAAGATAAGTGGCTGCAAACTGAACGTCCTCCGTATCCCCACTTTGGTTCGCCTACTCAGTACTTGAGCCGGATGGATCGTTTCCAGCATGGACGTTCGGCGCGCACTTTAGGGCGTGAACCCAGCAAGATCAACAGGCAATCCGGCCGCGTTCGTCGTGGATCTGGGCCCTATCGTTTGAATAACCGACTCGTGTGACCGGTAGATGTTCCCCGCGATGTTTCAAGCGTAAAAAATTGTGGAATAGACCGCTTGGCCTCTTCGCGGGACAAGCCCGCTCCTACAGGGATCTGCTTTTTCCGTGGGCGCGGGCTTGCCCCGCGAAGGGGCCACAGGTGTTCATATTTATGGCCACCAAAACTGGCACTTTGGTGCATGAAATTTCCCTTAAATTTTTTGTTACCGATCGGCGGAATTGCCGCAATTGATGAGAAACATTACTATTCGCACCCTCATCCGCCTCCCTGACGACCGAGACCGTGTCTGGACACAAAGGCTTCCTCGACCACTACCATGAGCTGATCGGCACCTGGACGCGCAAGCTGCGCAGTCGGCAGCAGGCCGAGGACCTCACCCATGACGCCTTTGTGCGGGTACTGGAAAACCCGCGCGAGCAGGTCGAGCAGCCGCGCGCCTACCTGCACCAGACGGCGCGCAATATCGCCGTGGACGGTTTCCGCCGTGAGGACCGGCGCCAGGCCTTGGAACTGGAGGCCTTCGACGAGGCCGCCAGCAGCAGCGACCCGGAAGCCTACGTGCATGCCCTGGAGCTGGCCGAAAGTGTCGAGCGGGCGCTGGCCGAGCTGCCGCTCAACTGCCGGCGGGTGTTCATCTGGCAGAAGATCGAGGGCCTGACCCAGGCCGAGATCGCCGAGCGCATGGGTTTGACCAAGAACATGGTCGAAAAGTATATGATCCGCACGCTCCGACATCTGCGTGAGCACCTGGATGTGTCGGCATGATGAGTCAGGAGACCTTGCCCATGAAACAGCACGCTATCGATAGCGTCCGCGAGCAGGCGGCCGAATGGTTCGCCCGCGTGCAGGATGCGCCGCGTGATGCCGGGCTGCAGGCGCGGCTCGAGGCCTGGCTGGCGGCTGACCCTGTGCATCGGCAGGAGTACCAGCAGCTCGCGCGGCTGTGGCAGGCCACTGACTTCATCCCGCGCCAGCGCCTCGAAGCGCTGTGCCAACCCGAGCCGGTGCGCCAGTTGCCTCGCCGGCGGCTGCTGCACCAGGCGCTGGCGGCCGGCGTGGCGGTGGTGGCCCTGGGGCTGGGCTGGGGCGGCTGGCAGTATCAGCAGCTCAATCATCAGGCCGCCTTGCACACCGCCTTCGGCGAGCGCCGCCAGGTGCAACTGCCGGACGGCTCGCACCTGGAACTCAATGGCGCCACCGAGCTGCAGGTCGACTTCAGCCCGGGCCGGCGGCATATCGTGCTGCGCGCGGGCGAAGCGATGTTCAGCGTTGCCCATGACAGCAGCCGGCCGTTCGTGGTCGACACCGCCCAGGGCAGCGTGACGGTCACAGGCACCCGCTTCGATGTGCGCCAGGACCCGGCCGCCACCCGCGTGGCCGTCGAGCAAGGCTCGGTGCGCGTGCAGGGCAAGGGCAGTGCGCTGGCGCAACTGGGGGCCGGGCAAGGCGCGCACATCGACGAGCACGGCAACGTCGCCGCCCCCTACGCCGTCAATGCCGCTTCGCTGACCGCCTGGCGCCAGGGCAAGCTGGTGTTCGACAACGCCACCTTGGCCGAGGTGGTGGCCGAGGCCTCGCGTTACCGCGCCCAGCCGCTGCGGGTCGCGCCGGGCAAGGTGGCGCAGATGCGCCTGTCCAGCACCTTCAGCATCGACGACACCGACGCCCTGTTGCGCGCCTTGCCGAGCATCCTGCCGGTGGCCATCAAGGCCCATGAAGATGGTTCGCGAGAAATAATCGCGAAATAGATTCAGGTTTTTTTCCGCTCGTTCGTCTTCCCCGCCAGCTGCAACTGCCAAGCATTTACATTTGCATGCGATTGGCGTTATCCCGACCTTCAGGATGTTTTGACGACGTGAACAACAACAAGCCTTTCCCGCGCTTCCGCGCCCTGGCGCTGGCCCTTGCGGTCAGCGCCGTGGCCGTCAACAGCCAGGCCGCGCAGGCCGGCGCCGCCATCCAGATCCAGGCGCAACCCTTGGCCTCGGCGCTGAGCCAGCTGGGCCAGCAGACCAACCTGCAGCTGTTCTTCAGCCCGGAGCTGGTGGCTGGCAAGCAGGCGCCGGCGGTGTCCGGCCAGCTGACGCCGGTAGAGGCGTTGCAGCAGTTGCTGCAGGGCAGCGGGCTGACCTACGAGATGTCCCAGGACACCGTGGTGGTCAAGCCGCTGCCGAGCACGGTCGACCTGGGTAGCGGCAGCCTGGAGCTGGCGCCCACCGACATCAAGGTGGTCGGTGACTGGCTGGGCGATGCCGACCAGGCCGTGGTGCAGAACCACCCCGGTGCGCGTACCGTGGTGCGTCGCGAGGCGATGGTGGAAGAGGGCGCGATGAACGTGCGCGATGTGCTGCGCGGCATCCCCGGGGTGCAGGTGCAGGACTCCAACGGCACCGGCGGCAGCGACCTGTCGCTCAACGTCGGCGTGCGCGGCCTGACCTCGCGCCTGTCGCCGCGCTCGACGGTGCTGATCGATGGCGTGCCGGCGGCCTTCGCCCCCTATGGCCAGCCGCAGCTGTCGATGGCGCCGATCTCCTCGGGCAACCTGGACAGCATCGACGTGGTGCGTGGCGCAGGTTCGGTGCGCTATGGCCCGCAGAACGTCGGTGGGGTCATCAACTTCGTCACCCGCGCCATCCCCGAGAAGCCCTCGGCAGAGTTGTCCACCACCCTGGAGACGTCCCAGCATGGCGGCTGGAAGCACACCGAATCGGCCTTCGTCGGCGGCACCGCCGACAACGGCATGGGCGTGGCCTTGTTGTACACCGGGGTGAACGGCAACGGTTACCGTGAAAGCAACAACGGCAACGACATCGACGACGTCATCCTCAAGACCCACTGGGCGCCCACCGACGTCGACGAGTTCTGGCTCAACTTCCACTACTACGATGGCCGCGCCGACATGCCCGGCGGCCTGACCCAGGCGCAATACGACAGCAACCCGTACCAGTCGCTGCGCGACTACGACTACTTCGCCGGGCGGCGCAAGGACGTGTCGTTCAAGTGGCAGCGCCAGCTCGACGAAGCCACCCAGTTCGAAGTGCTGACCTACTACACCGACAGCTTCCGCGGCAGCGCCATCGCCTCGCGTGACATGAAGACGTTGTCGTCGTACCCGCGCAACTACCACACCTTCGCCATCGAGCCACGGGTGTCGCGGATCTTCTTCACCGGCCCCGCCACCCAGGAAGTCAGCGTTGGCTACCGTTACCTGAAGGAAGCCATGCGCGAGCAGTCGACCCGCCTGGCCCTGATCGACAACGTGCCGACGCCGACCCCGACCTCCGATGGCCACGTGTTCCAGGACCGCAGCGGCGGCACCGAGGCCAGCGCCTACTACATCGATGACAAGATCGATATCGGCAACTGGACCATCACCCCGGGCATTCGCTTCGAGCACATCAACACCGACTGGCGCGACCGCCCGGTGCTGGACGCCAACAACCGCCCGGTGCCGGAGAAGAACCGCAGCATCACCAGCAACGAGCCGCTGCCGGCGCTGAGCGTGATGTACCACATCTCCGACGCCTGGAAACTGTTCGCCAACTACGAGACCTCGTTCGGCAGCCTGCAGTACTTCCAGCTGGGCCAGGGTGGTACCGGCAACAGCACGGCCAATGGCCTGGAGCCGGAAAAGGCCAAGACCTACGAAATCGGTACGCGCTATGACAACGGCGGCTTCGCCGGCGAGCTGACGGCGTTCTACATCGACTTCGACGACGAGTTGCAGTACATCAGCAACGATGTGGGCTGGACCAACCTGGGCGCGACCAAGCACCAGGGTATCGAGGCCTCGGCGCGCTATGACCTGGAGGGCCTGGATCCGCGTCTGGCGGGCCTGTCGGTCAATGGCGGCTACACCTATACCCGCGCCACCTACGAAGGTGACATCCCCGGCTTCAAGGGCCGTGACCTGCCGTTCTACTCGCGCCAGGTGGCCACCGCCGGCGTGCGCTACCAGGTCAACCGCTGGACCTGGAACCTGGATGCCTTCGCCCAATCCAAGCAGCGCGCACCCGGCACCGGGATCAACGCCGATGGCAGCTTCAACGGCGACTACATCACCGAGCCGAGCGCTGACGGGCAGTATGGCGATATTCCGGGTTACGTGACCTGGCATGCCCGTGGGGGGTATGACTTCGGGCCGAAGCTGTCGAACCTGAAAGTGGCGGCGGGGGTGAAGAACCTGTTCGACAAGCAGTACTTCACCCGCTCCAGCGACAACAACGCCGGCATTTATGTGGGTGAGCCGCGCACCTTCTATGTGCAGGCCAGTGTAGGGTTCTGATTCGCGATTTCCGGGGCCGCTTCGCGGCCCTTTCCGATCGGTTCGGTGCCCTGCGCCGGATGCTTAGAAGTTTCCTACAACGCTCTAGGACGCGTCCTATTTACCTGTGAAGTACCACCCCTCGACCCTTGCGGTTCGGTACCGGGTGACCCAACCCCTCTGCGGGTGGGCCGGTAATCCATGACCAACAACGCCTGCGCACTTTGCGTTTGCGGGCGGTTCGTAGAGAGGGATTCAGTGGCTATAGGGCATTTCATTCGTCAGGGCGACCAGACCACCTGTGGTGGCGTAGTACTGGAAGCCGACCCCCAGGTCATGATGTTCGGCATTGCCCATGCACGCCAGGGGGATCGGGTTTCCTGTGGCAAGGATGGCAAGGTCTATCGGATCGTGGGTGGCGTCTGGTACATACGCAGTCACGGTGCTCTGGTGGCAGGTACGCTGGACAGTTTCAGCGGTTGCCCTTGCCGTGCTCGGCTGTTGCCGTCGTTGCTCAACGCCACCTACCAGTCAAGGCGCGCTCCCAGTGCCGCAGCCTCTTCTCCCGGCGTCGTCGCTACAGCGCCGCACCCGGTGGCGCCAGCGGATGGTGCGGCCGAACCGACTTTCTACAGCCTGCCGGAAGAAGAGGAAGAAGAGGAGGAACTGCTCGAGGAGACGGGCATCGTGCTGCACCTGGGCCTGTTCTTCGACGGTACCGGGAACAACCAGGCCAACAGTGCCGCTACCGAAGGTTGCCATGCGTCCGGCCTGGGCATGGCGCAGCAGGTCGCCGAGGATATTCGCCAGTACTGCGCCGCTTACGGCTATGACGGACAAGGCAACGGGCCCGACAACAGTTACGGCAATGGCGTTAGTAACGTTGCACGCCTGCATGACCTGTACCCCGACCAGAGCGAGGAGCGACTGCTGCCCGAGGCCGACCAAGCCTATCTCAAGGTGTATCTTGAAGGCATAGGCACCCGCAGCGGCCTGGCCGACTCTCTCTACAGTCAAGGCACCGGCAAGGGAAGCACGGGGGTGGTGGCACGGGTTGAGCAGATGCCGGACCTGGTCATGAAGCAGCTGCGTAGATTCGCTTCGGCGAATCCGCAGGTGAAGGTTCGCCGGATCGAAGTCGACCTGTTCGGCTTCAGTCGAGGCGCGGCGGCGGCGCGGCATTGTGCCAATGACCTGCTCAAGGGGCCGGGCAGCTTGCTGGCTCGCGCCATCCCTGTTGGAACGCCTGGGTTCGTTGAATCCTTCGCCTGGCGTCATCGCAGCGACTTCACCCTCAACTTCATCGGCCTATTCGACACTGTGGCCGGTATCGTCTCGCCGGGTCATGGCGATTTCAGCCCGCACAATGCCGACAACCCCGGGCTCGACCTGCGCCTTGCGCCAGGTGTGGCACGCCAGGTCATCCACCTGGTGGCGCGTGACGAGTATCGCCACAACTTCTCGCTGACCCAGGCCGAGCAGGATATCGAGCTTCCCGGCTGTCATTCGGACATCGGCGGCGGCTACCAGCCCTGGATGCGCGAAAAGCTGCTGTTGAGCAAGCCGGACAGCAGCGTCGAAGTCGCCTCCCTCGCCAACGCGCGCAGCGCCGCCTTTTCGCGTACCCGCCAGCGTTTCCATGAAGAAGCGAACCACTGGCTGACCTACGTGCCACCTGCCGGTCTGGACATCGCCACCTGGTCAGTACCCGTTCAGCAGCGGGGACGAGACAGCGTGGCTGAAAAACGTGTGTATACCGCAATTACCGGTGAACGAGAGGTGCGCGGCGAACTTTCTTTGGTTTACCTGCGCATCATGCGCGAATTGGCGGTACGTGCGGGGGTGGCGTTCGATCCTATCGATCCGGATGACAACCGGACAGCTTTGCCAGCAGAGCTCCAGCCCATTGCCGCCAAGCTCCAGGCCTTTGCCCTGCGCCAGGCTTACATGCCGTTGACCCCCGAAGAGAATGCTCTGTTACGGCGTCGCTACATCCACCTTTCGGCGAACTGGAATGCGGCCAAAGGCTGGAACGACAGTGGGTTGGACGTGGTGTTCATCAATCGCCCAGCTACGGGAATGCGGCGTAAGGAACACCCCAATGAATAGGCTGGAGGCGTTGCTGTCATTGGGGCTGCTGCTCTGCTTGAGCGGCTGTACCCATGGCGTCCACCGGCTGCCTTACGATTCGTGGCGGCTGGGATTGTTCGCACCCAACTACATGGAAGTGTGGATCGAGAGCGCCGATGCGGTGGACGTGCAGGAGCGCGTCTTTCGCCGTGCGATGAGCGGGATTGCTGCGATCAGCACCCCCAAGAACCTCAAGGGCAATCCACGCGGCTGGCCGAAGGAGCCTGGTTCGGGTGCGGGTAAGCAGGTCCTGGGTGCCGACCTGCCTCGGTTGCTCTACGTGCGCTGGCAGTCGTTGGTCGAGCCGCAGACCTATGAGGCCTATATCGTGATACCCGAGGCGAGTCGGCAGGCGATGCTCGTGGGTGAAAAGGCCTATTGCATCTTTGACGGAAAATGGATCACGGACTATCGCGACATGCTGAGTATCGGCCTGGCCCCGGGCGGCGTGGCTCGGGTGTGGCTCATGGGGGCTTGCTTGCCCGCACTCGATGTCGCACGGGTGCAGGGCACAGTGGTGAAGATTGGTCCCTATGACGGTACGTCGAATGGGCGGCACAGGCCGTTGTCCGACACATCCAAGGCCTACATCGAGCGCTACGGAATTCCCTATGGTTCGTGGTGATGCAGTGAGCAAGTGCTTGCGGACGTTGCTGTCATTGGGGCTGCTGCTCTGCTTGAGCGGCTGTACCCATGGCGTCCACCGGCTGCCGTACGATTCGTGGTGGTTGGGGCTGTTCGCACCCAACTACATGGAAGTGTGGATCGAGAGCGCCGATGCGGTGGACGTGCAGGAGCGCGTGTTCCGCCGCGCGATGAGCGGGATTGCCGCGATCAATACCCCCAAGAACTTCCAGGGCGATCCGCGGGGCTGGCCGAACGAGCCTGGTGCGGGAAAAGGCAAGCAGGTCCTGGGTGCCGACCTGCCTCGGTTGCTCTACGTGCGCTGGCAGTCGTTGGTCGAGCCGCAGACCTATGAGGCCTATATCGTGATACCCGAGGCGAGTCGGCAGGCGATGCTCGTGGGTGAAAAGGCCTATTGCATCTTTGACGGAAAATGGATCACGGACTATCGCGACATGCTGAGTATCGGCCTGGCCCCGGGCGGCGTGGCTCGGGTGTGGCTCATGGGGGCCTGCTTGCCCGCACTCGATGTCGCACGGGTGCAGGGCAGGATCGTGAAAAAGGGGCCGGATGGCGGGCAGAGTGATGGTCAATACGCCTTGCCCCTGGAACCCGAGTCCAAGGCCTACATCGAGCGCTACGGAATTCCCTATGGTTCGTGGTGAGTTTCGGATCTTCTCTGTGAAGGCCAGCGTAGGGATCTGATAAGGCGTCGCATGCATCGCGGGTAAACCCGCTCCTACAGGTCTTGCGCAGATCCTGTGGGAGCGGGCTTGCCCCGCGATTGGGGGCGCAAAGCGCCCCCAGCGCTCTAGGAAACCGCCGCCTCGGCCGGCGACACGATGCTGGTCTTGCCGCCCCGCGATCGCCCCGAACTCAGGTAGGCCGCAATCGACTCCTGGGTCACCTCGCCAAGGAACACCTGCTCGGCATCCAGCACCGGCAGCCACGCCCGGTTGAACTCGTACATGCGCGACAACAGGATGCGCAGGTGCTCATCGTGCGACGCCGTGGCATTGAACTGGCGCAGGAAGTCCCCGCAAGTGCCTTGCTGGCGGTGCATGTCACGCCGGCGCACATAGCCCAGCGCCTTGTTCTGCCCATCGGTTACCACCACGTAGCGCCGGTCGTGCTCGTCCAGCAGCTCCAGGGCATCGCCCACCGGCGTCTCCGGGCTCACCGATGGCGCGTTGTCCGCGGCATCTTCGGCGCGCACCAGCAGCAGGCGCTTGAGGGTGCTGTCCTGGCCGACGAAGTTGCTGACGAAATCATCCACCGGGTGCGCCAGCAGGGTGTCCGGGTGGTCCAGCTGCAGCAGCTTGCCGGCGCGGAAGATGGCGATCTTGTCGCCCAGCTTGATCGCTTCGTCGATGTCGTGGCTGACCATGATCACGGTCTTGTTCAGCGCCCGCTGCATCTCGAAGAACTCGTTCTGGATCATCTCGCGGTTGATCGGGTCGACCGCGCCGAACGGCTCGTCCATCAGCAGCACTGGCGCCTCGGCGGCGAGCGCGCGGATCACGCCGATACGCTGCTGCTGGCCACCGGACAGCTCGCGTGGGTAGCGCTGCAGGTACTGCTTGGGTTCGAGCTTGATCATGCTCATCAGCTCGCGGGCGCGGTCGTGGCAGCGCTGCTTGTCCCAGCCCAGCAGGCGCGGGACCACGGTGATGTTCTCCTCGATGGTCATGTTGGGGAACAGGCCGATCTGCTGGATCACGTAGCCGATGTGGCGGCGCAGGGTCACCTCGTCCAGGCCGCTGGTGTCTTCGCCGTTGATGAACACCTGGCCGGAGGTGGGCGTGATCAGGCGGTTGATCATCTTCAGCGTGGTGCTCTTGCCGCAGCCCGAGGGGCCGAGGAACACGCAAATTTCGCCTTCGTTGACGGTCAGGCTGACCGCGTCCACGGCTTTGACGTCCTTGCCGTTGACGTTGAAGGTCTTGCTGAGGTTCTTGAGTTCGATCATGAGCGCAGTCCTTCTGGAGTCAGGGCACGTTGCAGGGTTTGCAGGAGCAGGTCGGCGATGATCGCCAGCAGGCTGACCAGCACGGCGCCGACCAGCAGCATCGACATGTCGCTGCGGCTGATGGAAGTGAGGATGAGCACGCCCAGGCCACCGGCACCAATGGTGGCGGCGATGGTCATGACGCCGATGTTCATGACCACGGCGGTCCGCACACCGGCGAGGATCACCGGCACCGCGATGGGCAGCTCGACCATGCGCAGGCGCTGGCCGAAGGTCATGCCGATGCCGCGCGCGGCTTCACGGATGCCGGGCTCGACGTTGGTCAGCGCGAGGTAGGTGTTGCGCAGGATCGGCAGCAGCGAATAAAGGAACACCGCGGTGATCGCCGGCAGCGGCCCAAGGCCCTGGCCGAACTTGGAGTAGAACGGCAGCAGCAGGCCGAACAGGGCGATCGAGGGGATGGTCAGCAATACCGTGGCGCTGGCCTGCAGGGGGCCGGCCAGGGCGGGGAAGCGGGTCATGAGGATGCCCAGCGGCACGCCGAAGAGGATCGCCAGGCCCACGGCGATGCCGACCAGCATGATGTGCTGCCAGGTCAGTTGCAGCACCAGGGCCCAGTCCAGGTGGGTGAAGGCGTCGAGCAGATTCATGGCTGTACCTCGCTCAGCGGGTGGTCACGCAGGAACGCGGCGGCGACGCTGGTCGGGCTCTGGTGCTCGACGTCGACCTTGGCGTTGAGCTGGCGCATGGTTTCGTCATCGAGCTGCTCGGCCAGCGGCTTGAGCAGGGCGACCAGTTGCGGGTGGGCGTCGAGCACGGCCTGGCGCACCACCGGGGCGGCGGTGTAGTCCGGGAAGTAGTGCTTGTCGTCTTCGAGCAACTTGAGGTTGAAGGCGTTCAGGCGCCCGTCGGTGGTGTACACCAGGCCGGCGAACACCTGGTTATTGCTCATGGCGGTGTAGACCAGGCCGGCATCCATCTGGCGGATGTTGGCGCGGCCCACTTGCAGGTCGTACATCTCCTTGAGGCCGACCAGGCCGTCGGGGCGGTTGGCGAACTCGGTGTCCAGCGCGATCAGGTGGTTGCGCTGGCTTTCGTCACGCAGCACCTGGTTCAGGTCGCTGATCGAGTTGACCTGTGGATACGCCTCGGCCACCTGCTTGGGCAGGCCCAGGGCGTAGGTGTTGCTGAACTTCGACGGGGTCAGCCAGATCAGGCCTTTCTTGGCATCCAGTTGCTTGACCCGGGCGTAGGTGGCCTCGGCATTGGGCATGCGTTCGTCGATGTGGTTGTACGACACCAGCGACACCCCGGTGTATTCCCACATCAGGTCGAGCTGGCCGGTTTCCTGGGCCTGGCGCGCCAGGCTGCTGCCCAGGCCGCCGGTAACACGCACCTCGAAGCCATTGGCGCGCAGGTACTGGGCGGTGATTTCGGCGAGCACGGTCTGTTCGGTGAACACCCGCGCGCCGACGCGGATCAGCGGTTTTTCCGCTGCCTGGGCAACACCTGCGAACAGCAGGGCCGCGCCCAGGAGCAAGGCGATTGTCTTCTTCATACGTTCCCTCTTGTCAGTGGGCCAGGCCGCGTTCCAGCCAGCGTCTGCTGGAGAAACTCACCAGCGCATCGAGCAGCAGGGCCAGCAGCGCCGTGCAGGCGGCGCCCAGCAGCAGCTGTGGCTGGTTGTTCAGGGCGATGCCGGGGAAGATCAGGCTGCCCAGGCTGTTGGCGCCGATCAGGAACGCCAGCGGCGCGGTGCCGACATTGAGTGCCAGGGCCACCCGCACACCGCCGACGATGATCGGCACGGCATTGGGCAACTCCACCTGCCAGAGCTGCTGGCGCGGGGTCATGCCGATGCCGGTGGCGGCTTCCTTGAGCGAGGCGGGGACGTTTTTCAGGCCTTCGTAGGTGTTGCGCACGATCGGCAGGAGGGAGGCGAGGAACAGCGCGAAGATCGCGGGCCCGGCGCCGATGCCCAGGATACTCAGGGCGATGGCCAGAACGGCCAGGGGGGGAATGGTGTTGCCAACGTTGAAGAACTGCATGAAGCGCTCGGCTTTGTCGACCCGGTGCGGTCGACTCAAGGCAATGCCAGCGGGGATGCCCACGGCCAACGCCGCCGCCATCGAAGCCAGCACCAGAACCAGGTGCGCTTGCAGGTAGAACCCAAGATCGTCGCGATAATGCGCGATCGTGTCGATGCCGATCCAGTGGACCAGCAGGGCCAGGATGACGAGCACGGCGGCCCATCCCAACAGCCCTTTTCCGTAGCGTGTAGCCACAGGCGGACTCCTTGTGTTGTCGGCGAGCACACTCTTTTTTTGGCCGGCCATACCTGGCAGCGAGTGGTGTGTTCGCGAGTAGCAGCGTGAAGCAACCGAAGGCTGCGATCAGGCCATGAGCCGAACCCCGTCGGGCCCGAAAATGCTGATGAAACCATTCCCCAAGCGAAGCGGGTTGCAGGGGAGTGGACGTCTCCGAGGGCGTAAAGGTTCCCATCTGAGGCGGCATTTGGCCAGTGTTAATCACTGGGGGCAGCGATTTTTCCTACGGAAAAACAATGCAAAACCTACTTAATGGCGTTGTATTACCTGCTATTGAGCCGCCAGGCCGAAGGGCAATATTTCTCCTGGAATTCACTGAATATTCACTTGATGGAATATTCCTCCGGAGGTATTTTTTGCCGTGTGGTCTATAGGGATGTGCTTGGAGTTCATGGTCGAGTTTGAGCAATTGGCCGAGGAGGTACAGGATGAACTGCTGTCCCAGCTTCATCTGCTTGAGCGCCGGGGGCCTGCTTTGGGGAGACCGCGCGTGGATACCTTGAATGGTTCGAAGCATTCGAACATGAAAGAGCTGCGTTTTAGTGCTGATGGCGGTGTCTGGCGAGTCGCGTTCGCTTTCGACAGGGCACGTTGTGCACTGCTGCTAGTGGCTGGTGATAAAGCGGGCATGAGTGAACGTAGGTTTTATCGGAGTTTGATCGAGCGCGCCGATGAGCGCTTTGATCGGCATCTGTCCAGAGGTCGAGAACATGTACAAGACACTTGATGATGTGATGGGCGAGCTTTCACCTGAGCGCAGAGCGAAAGTCGAAAAGCGCGGCCGCGAACTTATCCGCGAAGAAATGACGCTCCAGGCGCTGCGCAAGCAGCTTGAGATCACTCAGGAAGGGATGGCGGAGCGTCTCGACGTGCGCCAGGGGAACGTCTCGAAAGTTGAAAATCGCAGCGATATGTTGATTTCAACCCTGCGCACTTATCTGGAGGCGATGGGCGGTAGGCTGGAGTTGGTAGCGCATTTGCCTGGGCGCGCACCGGTCACCCTCGAGGGGTTTACAGAGGATCCGGTTTCACGCGCCTGATTTCATCGGGCGGCGATAATGCGCAACACGTTCGGCGGTGCGCATTTTGGCCTCGCGCGCGACTTCAGGTATGATACTGCCCCTTTTCGATCCCCAGTCAGGCGATTTCCCATGACCAACCAGGCCGCCGAAGTCGCGAAGCGCCGCACTTTCGCAATCATTTCCCACCCCGACGCCGGTAAGACCACCATCACCGAGAAGCTGCTGCTGATGGGCAAGGCCATTGCCGTCGCCGGTACCGTGAAGTCGCGCAAGTCCGACCGCCACGCCACCTCCGACTGGATGGAAATGGAGAAGCAGCGCGGCATCTCCATCACCACCTCGGTGATGCAGTTCCCGTACCGCGAGCACATGATCAACCTGCTCGATACCCCCGGCCACGAAGACTTCTCCGAAGACACCTACCGCACCCTGACCGCGGTGGACTCGGCGCTGATGGTGCTCGACGGCGGTAAGGGTGTAGAGCCGCGGACCATCGCCCTGATGGACGTCTGCCGCCTGCGCGACACACCCATCGTCAGCTTCATCAACAAACTCGACCGTGACATCCGCGACCCGATCGAACTGCTCGACGAAATCGAAGCGGTACTGAAGATCAAGGCCGCGCCGATCACCTGGCCGATCGGTTGCTACCGCGACTTCAAGGGCGTGTATCACCTGACCGGCGACTACATCGTGGTCTACACCCCGGGCCACGGCCACGAGCGCACCGAAGCCAAGATCATCCAGAACCTGGACTCGGACGAAGCCCGCGCGCACCTGGGCGACCAGTACGATTCGTTCGTCGAGCAGCTCGAGCTGGTGCAGGGCGCCTGCCACGAGTTCAACCAGGAAGAGTTCATCAATGGCCAGCTGACCCCGGTGTTCTTCGGTACTGCCCTTGGCAACTTCGGTGTCGACCACGTGCTCGACGCCGTCGTCGACTGGGCGCCACGCCCGCTCGGCCGCGTGGCCCACGAGCGCACCGTGGAGCCGGTCGAGGAGAAGTTCACCGGCTTCGTGTTCAAGATCCAGGCGAACATGGACCCCAAGCACCGCGACCGTATCGCCTTCATGCGCATCTGCTCGGGCAAGTACGAAAAGGGCATGAAGATGCGCCACGTGCGCATCAACAAGGACCTGCGCGTGGGCGATGCGCTGACCTTCTTCTCCTCCGAGCGTGAGCAGCTGGAAGAGGCCTATGCCGGCGACATCATCGGCCTGCACAACCACGGCACCATCCAGATCGGCGACACCTTCACCGAAGGCGAGGCGCTGGGCTTCACCGGTATCCCGCACTTCGCCCCGGAGCTGTTCCGCCGCGTGCGCCTGAAGGACCCGCTGAAATCCAAGCAGCTGCGCCAGGGCCTGCAGCAGCTGGCCGAAGAGGGCGCCACCCAGGTGTTCTTCCCCGAGCGCAGCAACGACATCATCCTCGGTGCGGTGGGTGTGCTGCAGTTCGACGTGGTCGCCAGCCGCCTGAAGGAAGAGTACAAGGTCGAGTGCGCCTACGAGCCGATCACCGTGTGGTCGGCGCGCTGGATTGCCTGCGATGACAAGAAGAAGCTCGAGGAATTCCAGAACAAGGCCATGGAGAACCTGGCCATCGACGGCGGTGGGCACCTGACCTACCTGGCGCCGACCCGGGTCAACCTGGCGTTGATGGAAGAGCGCTGGCCGGACATCAAGTTCCGCGCGACCCGCGAGCATCACTGATTGCAGGGGAGGGCTTTGCCCTCCTTTCGCGACACAAGGCCGCTCCTACAGGCATCGCATGACGCCTGTAGGAGCGGCCTTGTGTCGCGAAAGGGCCGCGCAGCGGCCCCGTATCAGTTCCCTGCCTTGATACTGGTCCAGATTCGCGTCCGAATGCGGTCGATCTTGGCCGGCATCGCCTCCAGCGCATACAGCTTGCCCATCACCTCGTCGCTCGGGTAGATCATGCTGTTGCCCTTCATCGCCGGGTCCACCAGGGCGTCAGCCTTGAGGTTGCCGTTGGCGTACTGCACGTGGTTGCTGATGTTGGCCATCACCTGCGGCTGCAGCAGGTAGTTCATGTAGGCGTAGCCCGCCTTTTCGTCCGGCGCATCGGCCGGCATGGCGACCATGTCGAACCACATCGGCGCGCCTTCCTTGGGTATCGAATAGCCCACCTTCACCCCGTTCTTCGCCTCGTCTGCGCGGTTCTTCGCCTGCAGCACGTCACCCGAGAAGCCCACCACCACGCAGATATCGCCATTGGCCAGGTCGCCGGTGTACTTGGATGAGTGGAAGTAGCTGATGTACGGCCGCACCTTCATCAGCAAGTCCTTGGCCTTTTCGTAGTCCTTCGGGTCCTGGCTGTGGTGCGGCAGGCCCAGGTAGTGCAGGGCGATCGGCAGCAGCTCGGGACCGTTGTCGAGCACCGCGACGCCGCAGCTTTTCAGCTTGCTCATGTACTCGGGCTTGAAGATCAGGTCCCAGGAATCGACCGGCGCGTTGTCGCCCAGCACCGCCTTGACCTTGTCGATGTTGTAGCCGATGCCGGTGCTGCCCCACAGGTACGGGAAGCCATACTGGTTGCCCGGGTCGTTGACCTCCAGCGCCTTGAGCAGCACCGGGTTGAGGTTCTGCCAGTTGGGCAGCTGCGACTTGTCGAGCTTCTTCAGGGCCTTGCCCTGGATCTGCCGGGCCATGAAGTGGTTGGACGGAAACACCACGTCGTAGCCGGAGTTGCCGGTCATCAGCTTGCCGTCGAGGGTCTCGTTGCTGTCGTACACGTCGTAGGTCGGGACAATGCCGGTGGCTTGCTGGAAGTTCTTCAGGGTGTCGGGGGCGACATAGCTGGACCAGTTGTAGATCTTCACCGTGTCGGCGGCGCTGGCCACGCTGGCGGCCAGCATCAGGGGAGCGAGAAGGAGGGTGCGCATGTCGGGTTTACCTTGCTTTGTCTGTTGTTATCGAAGGCAGGCGATCAGCGGATCAGAAAATCAGAACGTAGGTCTTGCGCACGGTCTCCTGGATGTCCCAGATGCCGGTGCTGTTGGCCGGTAGCATCAGTGCGTCTCCGGCTTCTATGTGCAAGGTCTGCCCACCGTCGGGGGTGAAGGTGCAGCGGCCCTTGATGAAATGGCAGAACTCCTGTTGCACGATCTGCCGCCGCCAGCGGCCGGGGGTGCACTCCCAGATGCCGGTTTCGACGCCGTCGCTGCGCTCCACGCAGGTGACCGAGGCCACTGATACGGGCTCGCCGAGGGGGACGGCTACCGGGTTGGCGCTGTCCAGCACGGCGCTGTCGGTGTGTTTGAACTGGGTGATGCTCATTGCAGGTGGGTCCTGTGCAGATGAAAGGGAAGTCAGTGCATGAAGCCTTCCATGAAGTCCGCGAGCGAGCTGGCCAGGCGCCGCCTCCAGGGCGCACTGGCGGGGTTGGCGAGGGTCCGGTCCTCGTGGACGAAACTCTGGATGATGGCGTTGTAGCCCAGCCAGCGGCAGGGCTCGGGCGGCCAGCCGGCCAGGCTCGACAAGGGGCGGTTGTCGAGCACCCAGGGCTGGGCGGTCAGTTCGTTGCGCTGGTTGAGGATCAGCGCGGCCAGGGTGCGGCCCCCCAGGTTGGTGGCGCCGACGCCTTCGCCGCCGTAACCGCCGGACAGCGCGATACCGCGCTGGCGGTCGCACAGCATGTGCGGGCGGAAACGCCGCGCCATGCCCAGGTTGCCGCCCCAGGTATGGGTGATGCGCACGTGCTTGAGCTGCGGGAACAGTTCGCTGAACAGGTAGCGGCGCAGCTCCACTTCGGCCTCGGTGAGGTTGAAGTCCTCGCGCAGGCGGCCGCCGAAGCGATAGCCGCCGCGCGCGCCGAACACCAGGCGGTTGTCGGCGCTGCGCTGGCCATAGGTGACCTGGCGGCTGTTCTCGCTGAAGGCCTGGCCCTGGGCCAGGCCGATCTCCTGCCAGGTCGACTCGGGCAAGGGTTCGGTGGCCACCAGCAGGCTCTGCACCGGCAGCTGGTGCTTGCCCAGCGGCGGCAGGCTGGCGGCGTAGCCTTCGACGGCAGGCACCATCCATTGGCAGCGGATGCGTGCCAGCGGCGTGCGCACTTCGCCGGGCTGCCAGTCGATGGCCGGGGTGTTTTCGTAGATCGGCACGCCCAGCGCTTCTACTGCCCGGGCCAGGCCGCGCACCAGCTTGGCTGGCTGGATGGTCGCGGTGTGCGGGCTGTAGATGGCGCCGTAGGCATTGCTCACGCGCAACTGCGCGGCCAACTGTTCGGGGCCGAGCCAGCGGTAGTCTTCTTCGCGCATGCCCTGGCGGTACAGGTCGTCGAGGTAGGCGCGCAGGGTGCGCTCCTGTTCCGGGTAGCGGGCGGCGCAGTACAGCACGCCACCTTTGCGAAAATCGCAATCGATGCCCTCGCGCTGCAGCACGCCGTGGACTTCGTCGGGGATGCCCTGCAGCAGGTCGATGCTGGCGCGCCGTTGCTGCGGCGACAAGCTGGCCAGCAGGCGGTCTTCGCCGAGCAGGTTGCCCATCAGCCAGCCGCCGTTGCGCCCGGAGGCGCCGAAGCCGGCGATGTTGGCTTCGAGCACGGCGATGTTCAGGTGCGGCGCCTGGCGCTTGAGGTAGTAGGCGGTCCACAGGCCGGTGTAGCCGGCGCCGATGATGCACACGTCCAGGTCCAGGTCTTCGCGCAGGGCCGGGCGGGCGCACAGGGGCTCGTCGAGCTGGTCCATCCACAGGCTTAGCGTGCGCAGGGGTTGCATCGGGTTCGGCTCCACATCCGTCTTGGTCTGTGGGCGATGCTAGTGGGCTTGGCGCTTGGCTGTCCTACGTGCGTGCACGCAGGGAATTTTGCTTGAGGTAGGCCTTGGGCGTGAGCCCGGTGTGCGCGCGAAAGCACTTGTAGAAGGCCGACAGCGAGTTGAAACCGGCGCTGAAGGCCAGGTCGTCGATCGAGGCCGCGTGGCTGCCCTGGCCAAGGCTGGCCATCAGATGTTGCAGGCGCGCCTGGTTGACGTAGCGGTAGAAGCTCTGGCCGAGCACCTGGTTGAGCAGGTAGGAGATCTGGTTGCGGCTGTAGCCGCTGGCCTCGGCCACCTGTTGCAGGTCCAGCTCCGGGTCCAGGTAGGGGCGCTGGCGCTGAAAGTAGTGCTCCAGGTCCTGGGCCATGGTCGACAGTTGCCGCGGCGACAGGCCCAGGCGGCTGGTGGCCGGGCGCGGTCCGCTTCGCGCCAGGCCCTGGCTGTTCTGCCGAACCAGCGTGGCGTATTCGTTGACCCGCCAGATCAGCCCGTCCCTGACCGTAATCGCTTCGCTGGACTGGAACGCCACCAGGCCTTCGCCGCCCTGCACGGTGACCTGGTACTGGATGAACGCGGTGCAGCCATCGACGCGGATGCGGTCGCTGTGGACGATGTCTTCGCCGGCTTCGTGGGGCAGGCAGGCGCGCACGTAGTCGCGCAGCTCGCGGTAGCCGAGCACGCGGTTCTGGAAGAAGTCGTGGTACTGGATGTCGGGGTGATAGAGCGCGATCACGCCGTCGAGGTCGCGATGCTTCCAGCACAGGTGGTAGCGCAGGACCGTTTCGGCAGTGATCGGCGTTTGTTCGGGGCCGTCGGGGAGGGTGTTCGAGCTCATGTGCAGATAGTGCCGAGGGGCGCGAACGGAGGCAAGCCAGTGCCGGGCTGCTGGCATTGCATAAACCCTGAGGCATTTGCGGCAAACCGGGTGTTTTGCACGACAAGAAAAAAGGAAGCCAGGCTAACCCATTGAATTTCATGGAAGTCATCTTTTGACACATTTGGCACAGCCCCTGCACCTACCTCTACGCGACTGGTCCTGTTGCTCACAACAAAGGCGAAAATCCCATGATCCCCTCTGCCGATTACCCCTATGCCGATGCTCAGTCACGCTCAGGCGTGTCCTGGGCGGCCATCTTTGCCGGTGCCGCTGCGGCGGCTTCCCTTTCCCTGATCCTGGTGGTGCTGGGGGCGGGTCTTGGCTTTGCCGCGACTTCGCCCTGGGCCAATGAAGGTGCCAGCGCCAAGGCGCTGGGCATCTCGACGATCATCTGGCTGCTGTTGACCCAGATCATCGCGTCCGGCCTGGGTGGCTACATTGCCGGGCGGTTGCGGGTGAAGTGGGCCAACCTGCATGGCGATGAAGTGTACTTTCGCGACACCGCCCACGGCTTCCTTGCCTGGGCAGTGGCCACGCTGGTGGCGGCCATGTTGATCGTCAGCACTGCCGGCGGTATCGCCAGCGCCGGTATGCAGGCCGGGGCCAGCGCTGTTGGCGCCGCCGCCAGCATGGCGCCCAAGCCTGACCCCAATGGCTATTTCGTCGACAGCCTGTTCCGTGGCGACGGCCCGGCGCCGGTCAGCGAGGATGCCGCCAACGGTATCGCCGCGCGGATCATCGCCAAATCCATCACCCAGGGCACGCTCGCCGAGGGCGACCGCACTTACCTGGCGCAACTGGTGGCGCAACGCACGCGTCTGACTCAGCCCGAGGCCGAGGCCCGCGTGGACCAGGTGTTCGCGCAAGTGCAGCAAGCCAAGGTGCAGGCACAGCAGGCAGCCGATACCGCAGCCAAGGTGGCGGCGTGGACTGCGCTGTGGACCTTTGTTGCGCTGCTTTGCGGGGCCTTCTTCGCCAGCCTGGCGGCGCTGTTCGGCGGCCGTCGTCGTGACCGTGTGCTGTGGGTAGAAGCTGAAGGGGTGGATTACACCGCGCGTCGTACCGTTCAACGTTGAGGAAGGAGAAACGTCATGCGCTCATTACTGCTGTGGATGCTTGGGGTACCGATTCCGGTGATCATCCTGATCGCGATATTCATGCATTGAGATTGTCGGGGCCGCTTTGCGGCCCTTTCGCGACACAAGGCCGCTCCTACAGGAATAGGCGATCCCCTGTAGGAGCGGCCTTGTGTCGCGAAAGGGCTGCAAAGCAGCCCCCGCTATCTACCTCTACAAAAACTGCTCTGCATAATGACAGGCCACCTGCCGACTCCCCACCTGCCGAAACGCCGGCACTTCCTTGCCACAGCGCTCCGTCGCATACGGGCAGCGCTTGTGAAACGCACAGCCATCCGGCGGGTTCAGCGGGTTGGGCAATTCCCCGGCAATGCGAATCTTCGGCTTCAGCGGGTCCGGGTGAATCGCCGGCGTCGCCGACAGCAACGCCTGCGTATACGGATGCAGCGGCTTCTCGTAGATATCCGCCTTCGGCCCCATCTCCGCCGGCCGCCCCAGGTACATCACCAGCACCTGGTCGGCCACATGGCGCACCACCGCCAGGTTGTGCGAGATGAACACATAGGCGGTGTTGAATTCCTTTTGCAGGTCCATGAACAGGTTCAGCACCTGGGCCTGGATCGACACGTCCAACGCTGATGTCGGCTCGTCGGCCACCAGCACCTTCGGTTGCAGCATCATCGCCCGGGCCAGGGCGATGCGCTGGCGCTGGCCGCCGGAGAACATGTGCGGATAACGCTGGTAGTGCTCGGGGCGCAGGCCGACCTGCTCCATCATCTTCTGCACTTTTTCGCGCCGTTCGGCCTTGCTCAGCGAGGTATTGATCAGCAGCGGCTCGGCCAGCTGGTCGCCGATCTTCTGCCTTGGGTTGAGCGAAGCGTATGGGCTCTGGAACACCATCTGCACATCGCGGCGCAGTTGCTTGCGCGCCTGCTTGCTGGCGCCGGTGACCTCGGTGCCGGCAATTTGCAGCGAGCCCGATGAAGGCTCTTCGATCAGCGTCAGGGCACGCGCCAGGGTCGACTTGCCGCAGCCGGACTCACCGACCACGGCCAGGGTCTTGCCCGCCTCCAGCTCGAACGACACGCCATTGAGTGCACGCACCAGCGCATGGCCCTTGAACAGGCCGCGGGATACCTCGTAATGCCGGGTCAGCTCCCGCGCAGTGAGAACGACGGCCATCACGCCACCTCCTGGTTCAGCGGATAGAAGCAACGCACCAGGCTATGGGCCTGGGGTTCGAGGGCCGGGCGCTGGCGCCGGCAGTTGTCCTGCACATACGGGCAGCGCGGCGACAGCAGGCAACCCGCGGGGCGGTCGTAGCGGCCGGGCACGATGCCGGGCAGGGTGGCCAGGCGTTCGGCGCCCAGGCTGTGCTCGGGGATCGCCGCCAGCAGCGCTTCGCTGTAGGGGTGGGCGGGTACCTCGAACAGCGCCGGCACCTGCCCCACTTCCACTGCCTGGCCGGCATACATCACGCACACGCGCCTGGCGGTTTCGGCGACCACGGCCAGGTCATGGGTGATCAGGATGAGCGCCATGTTGCGCTCCTTCTGCAGGTTCACCAGCAGCTCCATGATCTGCGCCTGGATGGTCACGTCGAGCGCGGTGGTCGGTTCGTCGGCGATCAGCAGCTTGGGCTCGCCGGCAATCGCCATGGCGATTGCCACGCGCTGGCTCATGCCGCCCGAGAGCTGGTGCGGGTAGGCGTCCAGGCGGCTTTCGGCGGCCGGGATCTCGACCTTTTTCAGCAGCTCCAGAGCGCGCTGGCGTGCGGCCTTGCCCTTCAGGCCCAGGTGCTGGCGCAGCACTTCCTCGATCTGGAAGCCTACGGTGTAGCTTGGGTTGAGCGCGGTCATCGGGTCCTGGAAGACCATGGCGATGTCCTTGCCCACCACCTTGCGCCGCTGGCGGCCGCTGAGCTTGAGCATGTCGGTGCCATCGAAGCTCAGGGTATCGGCGGTGATGCGCCCGGGGGCGTCGATCAGGCCCATCAGGGCCATCATGGTCACCGACTTGCCCGAGCCGGACTCGCCGACGATGGCCAGGATCTCGCCGGCATCCACCGCCAGGTCCAGGCCATCCACCACCGGCACGGCATTGGCGTCGCCGAAGCGCACGTTCAGGTTGTTGATCTGCAACAGTGACATGGCGCTCTCCTCAGGCGGCGTTCTTGAGTTTCGGGTCCAGCGCATCGCGCAGGCCGTCGCCCATCAGGTTGATGGCCAGCACACTCAGCAGGATCGTCAGCCCAGGCAGGCTCACCACCCACCAGGCGCGTTCGATGTAGTCCCGCGCCGAGGCCAGCATGGTGCCCCACTCCGGGGTCGGCGGCTGCACGCCAAGGCCCAGGAAACCCAGTGCGGCAGCATCGAGGATGGCCGAGGAGAAGCTCAGGGTGGCCTGCACGATCAGCGGCGCCATGCAGTTGGGCAGCACGGTGACGAACATCAGCCGCGGCAGGCCGGCACCGGCCAGGCGGGCGGCGGTGACGTAGTCGCGGTTGAGCTCGCCCATCACCGCGGCGCGGGTCAGGCGCACGTAGGAGGGCAGCGAGACGATGGCGATGGCGATCACCGTGTTGATCAGGCCTGGGCCGAGGATGGCGACGATCGCCACGGCCAGCAGCAACGACGGCAGGGCCAGCATCACGTCCATCAGGCGCATGATCGAAGGGCCGAGGATGTGTGGGAAGAAGCCGGCCAGCAGGCCCAGGAGGATGCCGGGAATCATCGACATCACCACCGAGGACAGGCCGATCAGCAGCGACAGCCGCGCGCCCTGGATCAGCCGCGAGAGCAGGTCGCGGCCCAGCTCGTCGGTGCCGAGGATGAACTGCCAGTTGCCGCCTTCGAGCCACACCGGCGGCGTGAGCAGGAAGTCGCGGTACTGCTCGCTGGGGTCATGCGGGGCGACCCACGGCGCGAACAGCGCGCAGAACACCACCAGGCACATGAAGGCCAGGCCCATCACCGCGCCCTTGTTGCGCGAGAAGGCGTGCCAGAATTCCTTGTACGGCGAGGGGTAGAGCAGGCTCTGGTCCACCGGGGTGGCCGGCGCCACGGATTTTGCAATCGGGCTAGTCATGACGGGGGCCTCAGCGCTGATGACGGATGCGTGGGTTGGCCAGGCCGTAGAGGATGTCCACGACGAAGTTGACCAGGATCACCAGGCAGGCGATCAACAGGATGCCGTTCTGGACCACGGGGTAGTCACGGGCACCGATGGCTTCGATCAGCCACTTGCCGATGCCCGGCCAGGAAAAGATGGTTTCGGTGAGCACCGCACCGGCCAGCAGCGTGCCGACCTGCAGGCCGAACACCGTCAGCACCGGGATCAGCGCGTTGCGCAGGCCGTGCACGAACACCACGCGGGCCGGCGACAGGCCCTTGGCGCGGGCGGTGCGGATGTAGTCCTCGCGCAGCACCTCGAGCATCGACGAGCGGGTCATGCGGGCAATCACCGCCAGCGGGATGGTGCCGAGCACGATGGCCGGCAGGATCAGGTGCATCACCGCGTCCTTGAACGCGCCCTCTTCGTCGCTGAGCAGGGTGTCGATGAGCATGAAGCCGGTTTTCGGCTCGATGTCGTAGAGCAGGTCGATGCGCCCGGAAACCGGGGTCCAGCCCAGGCTCACCGAGAAGAACATGATCAGGATCAGGCCCCACCAGAAGATCGGCATGGAATAGCCCGCCAGCGAGATGCCCATCACCCCATGGTCGAACAGCGAGCCACGCTTGAGGGCCGCGATTACCCCGGCCAGCAGGCCGACGGTGCCGGCGAACAGCAAGGCGGCGAACGACAGCTCCAGGGTGGCCGGGAACAGGGTGAGGAACTCGGTCCACACGCTCTCGCGGGTGCGCAGCGATTCTCCCAGATCACCCTGGGCCAGCTTGCCCACGTAGTCCAGGTACTGGACCGGCAGCGGCTTGTTCAGGCCCAGGCGCTCCATGGCCTGGGCGTGCATTTCGGGGTCGACCCTGCGTTCGCCCATCATCACTTCCACCGGGTCGCCGGGGATCAGGCGTATGAGCGCGAAGGTCAGCAAGGTGATGCCGAAGAAGGTCGGTATCAGCAAGCCCAGGCGCCGGGCAATAAAACTCAACATTGTCGGGGTTACCTCATCGGCCGTTGTACGGCGGTGCCGCCGGTGCCCGTGTGGGTTGCCGGCGATCGTTGTTGTTCTACTTCACCTTGGTGGTGGCGAAGTTGTTGTTGGTCAGAGGGTTGATCACGTAACCCTCCACGTTCTCACGCATGGCAGTGAACATCTTCGGATGGGCCATGCTGATCCAGGGCTGGTCGTCATCGTACACCTTCAATGCCTCGGCATAGAGCCTTGCGCGTTGGTCGTTGTCGATCACTTCGCGGGCGCGGGTGATCAGCTCCTGGAATTTCGAGTTGCACCAGCGGGCGTAGTTCTCGCCGTTTTTGGCGGCTTCGCAACTGAGCAAAGGGCTGAGGAAATTGTCCGGGTCGCCGTTGTCGCCGGCCCAGCCGGTGGACACCAGGTCGGCCTCGCCTTTCTTGGCCCGGCGCAGCATTTCGGCCCACTCCATCACGCGGATATCCAGTGTCAGGCCGACCTGCTTGAGGTCGGCCTGGAGCATTTCTGCCGACAGGCGCGGGTTGGGGTTGGTCGGGCCGCCGCCGTTGCGGGTGAACAAGGTGATGACCGTGCCTGGCGGCACGCCGGCATCCTTGAGCAGTTGGCGGGCCTTGTCCAGGTCGCGGGGCGGGTTCCGGTTCTCGGTGTTGTAGCCGATCATCGTCGGCGGGTAGGGGTTCACCCCGACCAGCGCGTTGCCCTTGCCGAACAACTGGTCGACGTGGGTCTGGCGGTCGAAGGCCATGTTGATGGCTTTGCGCACGCGCACATCGCTCAGGTACTTGTGCTGGGTGTTCATGGCGATATAGCCGGTGACCAGGGCTTCGATCTCGGCCACCTTGAGCCTGGGGTCGGCCTTGATCGAGGGCACGTCGTCAGGTTTGGGGTACAGCGCTACCTGGCACTCGTTGGCGCGCAGCTTCTGCAGGCGCACGTTGCTGTCGGTGGCGATGGCGAAGATCAGCGCATCGCTGGGCGGCTTGCCGCGAAAGTAGTCCGGGTTGGGCTTGAAGCGGACCTGGGCGTCCTTGTTGTAGCGCTGGAAGATGAACGGGCCGGTGCCGATTGGTTTGCTGTTGAGCTCGCCGGTCTTGCCGGCCTTGAGCAGCTGGTCGCCGTATTCGGCCGAGTAGATCGAGGTGAAGCCCATGGCCATGTCCCGCAGGAAGGGCGCTTCAGGGCGCGTCAGGGTAATGACCACGGTGTGCTCGTCGGTCTTCGTCACCGACTTGAGCAGCTGCTTGAAGGCCATGCTCTCGAAGTACGGGTAGCCGACGCTGGTCTTGTCGTGCCAGGGGTGGCCCGGGTCGAGCTGGCGATTCAGGCTCCACAGCACATCGTCGGCGTTGAACTCGCGGGTTGGGGTGAAGTAGTCGGTGGTGTGGAACTTCACCCCTTGGCGCAGGTGAAAGGTGTAGCTCAGGCCGTCTGGCGAGATGTCCCAGCGTTCGGCCAGGGCCGGCTGGATATCGGTGGTGCCGGGCTTGAAGTCGACCAGGCGGTTGAACACCGTTTCGGCCGAGGCGTCGAAGGTGACCGCCGTGGTGTACTGAACCACGTCGAAGCCTTCCGGGCTGGCTTCGGTGCACACCACCAGGGGCTTGGCGGCCAGTTGCCCGGCGCTGGTGATGAAGATCGCGGCCAGGGCCGCGCGCAGTGCTAGCGATGTCATGGAACCTCCCTGCATGCTTTGATTCCAGCGTAGCCGCCACGGCCCGGATGCAAGCGGGCCGTGGCGCAAACGGTCAGAGGATGTTGAATGGAATGGTGGTGACGATGCGCAGCTCGTCCAGGCTGCCATCGGCCTGGGCTTTGCTGGCCCGGTGCGCGGTGTAGGTGGCGCGGATGCTGGTGTCCTTCAGCGGCCCGCTCTGCACCGCGTAGCTGGTGCCGATGCCCCACTCGTAGTGGGTTTCGCCGTCCATGCCTTTGACGTCGTAGGCGCTGCCCCGGTAATGGGTGCCATCGATGCCCCAGCCGCGGGCGTTGTACAGGTTGAACTTGAGCCCCGGCACGCCGTAGGGCGCCATGTTCAATACATAGGCAAGCTGCAGGGATTTCTCGTTGGGGCCGTTGAAGTCCGACAGCAGCGAGTTGGCCAGGTAGATGCCGTTGGTTTCGTGCAGGTAGTCGAAGTACTCGTTGCCGTTGACCTGCTGCCAGGATGCCGTGAGGGTGTGCGCCTGGTGGGTCAGGCCGAGCGACAGGCTGTAGGTGTCGTTGTCGATCTTGCCCATCTTCTGGCTGCCGGCGTCCACGCTCTTGTAGTAGTTCAGGCCGGTGGTCAGGCTCAGCGCCGCGCTGTCGCCGAGCACGTGGTTGGCGCCGAAGTAGTACTGGTTCCAGAAATCGTCGACCTTGCTGGCGTAGAGGCTGGTGGTCAGGCTCTTGAGCGGCTGGTAGTTGACCCCGGCGGTGCTGGCGCGGTCGGTTTCCACGCCGGTGGCGCCGTATTCGCTGCGAAACTTGCTCAGGCTCTGCTCGCTGCGCGGCGAGACGCGATCGAAGGTGCCCACATCGAACGACAGGTTGTCGAACTCGGCGCTGTGCAGGAATGCACCCTGGAAGCTGGAGGGCAGGGCGCGGTTGCCGATGTAGGCGATCATCGGCGTGTCCACCGATTGCCGGCCGACGGTCAGGGTGGTGTTGGATACCCGCGCCTTGAGGTTGGCCAGGCCCATCTTGCTCCACTGGCCGACAGGGTCGCCGTCGCTGTGGGTGAGGGTGCGGTTGTTCGGCCCGGCGACGGCGGCGCGGCCCTGCTCCAGGGCGATGGCGTTGTAGCCGGCGGCCTCGACGGCGAAGCCCACGGTGCCCTGGGTGAAGCCTGAGCTGTAGTTGAGGATGGTGCCTTGCACCCAGTTGTCGCGGCTGTGGGTGTCGTGGCGGCTGCCGTCGCCCTTGGAGTACTTCCACAGCGGTGCGCGGGTGGCGCGTTCGCGGGCGTACCAGTTGCGGGTGCTGCCGGACAGGCTCTGGCCCTCGACGAAGCCTTGGGCCTGGCCTTGTTCGCTGGTGGCTTTGAGGCTGAACGGGACGTAGGCCTGGCTCTGGGTATCGGCCTGGGCCGTGGCGCAATAGGCGCTGACGGCCAGGGCCAGTGCGGTGAGAGTGAAAAGTCTCAAGTTAAAGCTCCCTTTCTGTTCTTTTAGTTATTGCCTGGCCTTGTGGGCCGGGTGGTTCGCTGCGGTGTTGCCAGGGTTGCCACGGGATCGCCGGGCAGAATTGAGGTGTTGTGTTGGGCGTGCCGGCCCTAGCGCCGGCCAGCCGCCTCCCACAGGCAGTCCTCCCGCAATGCTTGAGGTGCCTGGGGTGAATGGCGGCAACAGGGACCCATCCCCGGCGCGGGTAGCGCCGAGGTGGGTGTGGCTTAAGGGAGTGGGCGAGGGTGGCCCGGTGCTATTTTTCCACGCTGACGCCGTAGAACGCGTTCAATGCGAATGGACTGATCTTGAAGTCCTTCACATTGGCTCTCATCGGCTGGTACACGGTGGAGTGGGCGATCGGGGTGATCGGCACCTGTTCCTTGAGGATGTGCTGGGCCTTCTGGTACAGCTCGGTGCGCTTGGCCTGGTCGGAGGTGGCCTTGGCCTGCTTGATCAGGTCGTCGTAGGGCTTGTAGCACCACTTGGAGAAGTTGTTGCCGTCGACGGCATCGCAGCCGTACAGGGTGCCCAGCCAGTTGTCCGGGTCACCGTTGTCGCCGCTCCAGCCAATCAGCATGGCGCCCTGTTCGCCGCCTTTGGAGCGCTTGATGTATTCGCCCCATTCGTAGCTGACGATCTTGGCCTTGATGCCGATCTTGGCCCAGTCCGATTGCAGCATCTCGGCCATCAGCTTGGCGTTGGGGTTGTAGGGGCGCTGCACGGGCATGGCCCACAGGGTGATCTCGGTGCCTTCCTTGACCCCGGCTTTCTTCAGCAGCTCTTTGGCTTTTTCCGGGTCGAAGGGGGCGTCCTTGATGCTGGTGTCGTAGGACCACTGGGTCGGCGGCATGCCATTGACGGCGAGCTGGCCGGCGCCCTGGTACACCGATTCGATGATCTTCTTCTTGTCGACGGCCATGTCCAGCGCCTGGCGCACTTCAAGCTTGGCCATCGGGTTGGGCTCGTTGCTGCCCTTGATCTTGTCCATCACGTTGTAGGCGATGTAGCCGAGGTTGAAGCCGGCCTGCTGGGGCATCTGCAGGTTCTTGTCGGCCTTGAGCGGCTCGATGTCGGCCGGTCGCGGGAACAGGGTCACCTGGCATTCGTTCTTCTTCAGCTTCTGCATGCGCACCGAGGCGTCGGTGGTGATGGCGAAGATCAGGTTGTCGATCTTCACGTCTTCGGGCTTCCAGTAGTCCTTGTTGCCCTTGAAGCGGATCTGCGCGTCCTTCTGGTACTTGCTGAACACGAACGGCCCGGTGCCGATCGGCTTCTGGTTGATGTCGGCGGCCTTGCCATCCTTGAGCAGCTGGCCTGCGTACTCGGCCGACTGGATCGAGGCGAAGCTCATCGCCAGGTTCTGGATGAACGCGGCGTCCACTTCGTTGAGGGTGAACTTGACCGTTTTATCGTCGAGCTTCTCCACCTTGGCGATGTTCTTGTCCATGCCCATGTCGGTGAAGTAGGGGAATTCGGTGGGGTAGGCCTTACGGAAGGGGTGGTTCTTGTCGAGCATGCGCTCGAAGGTGAACAGCACGTCGTCGGCGTTGAATGGGCGGCTGGGCTTGAAGTAGTCGGTGGTGTGGAACTTCACCCCTTCACGCAGGTGGAAGGTGTAGGTCTTGCCGTCGCTGGACACATCCCAGGACGTTGCCAGGCCCGGGATAACCGCGGTGCCGCCGCGTTCGAACTGGGTCAGGCGGTTGAACACGGTCTCGGCCGAGGCGTCGAAGTCGGTTCCGGTGGTGTATTGCCCCGGGTCGAAGCCCGCCGGGCTGCCTTCGGAGCAGAACACCAGGTTGGACGCGGCGTGGGCCAGGGGGGCGCCAGCGAACAGGCCTGCGCCGAGCAGGAACGGAATGACTGCGTGTTTGAGCATGGTGGCCTCATTGTTGTCATTTTTGGTTTGAGGTGGCCTCGTGAGCCGACCTGGCGATACTTATGCAGGGGCTATTCCCAATGCAACACTCAGAAGGATAGTTGGCGTCAGAAAAGTAGTACGAGCGTACATGGATGTCGCATCGGTATAACTTTCGACGAAGTTGAACGTTTGCGTTGGCAAAATGATGGCTTTTTGCGGGATATTTCGAGGCGGGGGTTTGCGTGGGATGCACCGTTGCAGTGCGTAGGAAAATTCCAAAAGCTTTGTAGTCAGTGCTGGCAAGCCAGCGCCCACGGTGAGCGATGTACTGCTCCTGTGGGAGCCGGCTTGCCGGCGATCGGGCCGCCAGGCGGCCCGCTCAGGTCAAGGCATCTGCACTTCGATCAAACCATCGGCATTCATGCTGACTTCACTGGTACCCGCTTCGATGTCCGGCGCTGGCGCCGCTTCATCGGCGGCCATGGCTTTCATGGCCATCGGCGCGCTGCGCAGGTACGGCCGTGGGTAGCCGCTGCTGTTGAGGTTCAGGCTGACAACCTTGTAGCCCTTGCCGCCCAAAGCCTCGGTGGCCAGCTGGGCGCGGGCCTTGAAGGCATCCACCGCATCCTTGAGCAGGGCGTCTTCGCTGGCCTTGCGGGTAGTGGGGGCGATGGAGAAGTCCATGCCGCCCATTTTCAGGTCGTTGAGCAGCTCGGCAGTGAGCTGGGACAGGGCCGGGAAGTCGGCACCTTCCAGGCGCAGCTCGGCGCGCTCGCGCCAGCCGGTGATCTTCTGGCCCTTGCTGTCGTAGATCGGGTAGCTGTTGCGGCTGCCCTGGCTGATCTTCACGTCCTTGGCCTGGCGTGCCTGCTGCACGGCCTTGTTCATGGTCTCGGTGATCTGCTTGGCGAGCTTGCCGGGGTCGTTGTTCTGCGCTTCGCTGTACAGCGTCACGACCATCAGGTCGCGCGGCACTTCCTTGCTGACTTCGGCGCGCAGCGATACCTGGTTGTAGCGCGGCTCATCGGCTGCCAGCGCAGGCAGGCTGGCGAGCATGCCGCAAGACAGGATCAGGGCCGCGCTGCGACGTGGGATTTGCATGGGATACTCCTTGGCAATAAAAGGCGTGGGGTCTGGCCATCCATTCCACGCATGACCCATCAGACCGAAACCAGTGTAGTGGGTTCAAAAGTGCCATCATGAACCTGTGTCAAAGTGTGGCGGTTTGCCGCATCGCTGCAGTGAGGGGCCTGGCTTCGGTATACTCCAGCCGATTTTTCTGGAGCACTCATCAGGAGAGCTCATGCTCGCCGCCGTACAACCGCTGTCTGCAACTCGCCAGAACCTCTGGCGCCTGACCGTCATCCGCGTGCTGGTCCTGGCCGCCCAGGCCGGCTCCGTGGGCGTGGCCTACTGGACCGAACTGCTGCCGCTGCCGTGGCTGTCGCTGGCCGCCACCCTGGCGCTGTCGTCCTTGCTGTGCGCCTTCACGGCGCTGCGCCTGCGCCTGTCGTTGCCGGTCACCGAACTCGAATACGCCCTGCAACTGGCCTGCGACCTGCTGATCCACAGTGCCCTGCTTTATTACTCCGGCGGCTCGACCAACCCGTTCGTGTCCTACTACCTGGTGCCGCTGGCGATTGCCGCGGTGACCTTGCCCTGGCTGTATTCGCTGATTCTTTCCGGCATCGCCCTGACCCTCTACAGCCTGTTGCTGGTGCAGTTCTACCCGCTCGAAGGGCTGCCGATGGCGCGCGACAAGATGCAGGTCTACGGCATGTGGCTGAGCATTGCCCTGGCCGCCGCAGTGATCACCTTCTTCGCCGCGCGCATGGCCGAGGAGCTGCGCCGCCAGGAGCAACTGCGTTCGGAGCGCCGCGAAGAAAGCCTGCGCGACGAACAGCTGCTGGCCGTGGCCACCCAGGCCGCCGGTGCAGCCCACGAGCTGGGTACGCCGCTGGCGACCATGAGCGTGCTGCTCAACGAAATGCGCCAGGACCACCCCGATCCGCTGCTGCAGGAAGACCTGCAGATCCTTCAGGACCAGGTCAAGCTGTGCAAGGAAACCCTGCAGCAACTGGTGCGCGCCGCCGAGGCCAACCGCCGCCTGGCGATCGTCGAGCAGGACGTCACCGCCTGGCTCGATGAGGCGCTCAACCGCTGGCACCTGATGCGCCCGGAGGCCAGCTACCGCTTCCAGCGCCTGCGCGACGGCCAGGTGCCGCGCCTGACGCCGCCGCCCGACCTGACTCAGGCGCTGCTCAACCTGCTGAACAATGCCGCCGATGCCTGCCCCGATGACCTGGAAGTGCGCCTGGACTGGGACGCCCACGACATCGTCATCAGCATCCGTGACCATGGCCCCGGCGTGCCGCCGGCCATCGCCGAAGCAATCGGCAAACCCTTCATTACCACCAAGGGCAAAGGCTTCGGCCTGGGCCTGTTCTTGAGCAAGGCCAGCGTGACCCGTGCGGGCGGTTCGGTGAAACTCTATAGTCATGAACAGGGTGGCACCCTGACCGAATTGCGCCTGCCCCATGGCAAGCGAGGAGATGAATGATGAGCGAAGAAAACCAGGTCGAAGGCGAAGAGCTGCCGCACCTGCTGCTGGTGGATGACGATGCCACTTTCACCCGAGTGATGGCCCGGGCCATGAGCCGCCGCGGTTTCCGCGTGAGCACGGCGAGCTCCGCCGAGGAGGGGCTGATCCTGGCCCAGCAGGACCTGCCGGACTACGCCACGCTGGACTTGAAGATGGAAGGTGACTCGGGCCTGGTGCTGCTGCCCAAGCTGCTGGAGCTGGACCCGGAAATGCGCGTGGTGATCCTGACCGGTTACTCGAGCATTGCCACCGCGGTCGAGGCGGTCAAGCGTGGCGCCTGCAACTACCTGTGCAAGCCGGCGGACGCTGACGATGTGCTGGCGGCGTTGCTCTCCGAGCACACCGACCTGGATACCCTGGTGCCGGAAAACCCGATGTCGGTGGACCGCCTGCAGTGGGAACACATCCAGCGGGTGCTGAACGAGCACGAGGGCAATATCTCTGCCACCGCGCGGGCGCTGGGCATGCACCGCCGGACCTTGCAGCGCAAGCTGCAGAAGCGCCCGGTTCGGCGCTGAAATCGGCGTCGCCTTCATCGCCGGCAAGCCGGCTCCCACACAGATCATCGCTGTCCTTGTGGGAGCCGGCTTGCCGGCGATGGGGCCGGTACAGACCGAAATCGCTTTAAATTGCAGCCGATCCCGCAACTCCTGACGCGTTGACGTATCATTAGCCCCCCTGACGGCAACCCTCCCAGGATCGCTTGCGCATGCTCGCCCTTCTCATCCAGACGCTGAACATCACGGCGCCCGTCTTCGCCATGCTGTTCATGGGCGTACTGCTCAAACGCATCAACCTGATCGACGACAACTTCAACCGAGTCGCCTCCAAGCTGGTGTTCAACGTGTGCATGCCGGCGCTGCTGTTCCTCGGCATCTATCACGCCGACCTGGCCAGCGCGGTCAAACCCGGCGTGATCTTCTATTTCATCGCCGTGACCCTGCTCGGTTTCGCAGCCGCCTGGGGCCTGGCCATCTGGCGTTGCCCCGAGGCTGACCGGGGCATCTACACCCAAGGTGCGTTTCGCGGCAACAACGGCGTGATCGGCCTGGCCCTGGCCGCCAGCCTGTACGGCGACTACGGTATCTCCCTGGGCGCGGTGCTCGCTGGCCTGGTGATCCTCATGTACAACTCGCTGTCGGCGGTGGTGCTGGCGGTGTACAGCCCGGATCTGAAGTCCGACCCGTGGAGCATCTGCAAGAGCATCCTCAGCAACCCATTGATCATCAGCGTGCTGGTGGCCACGCCCATGGCCTACGGCCAGGTGCCGCTGCCCAACTGGCTGCTCACCTCGGGCGACTACCTGGCGCAGATGACCTTGCCGCTGGCGCTGATCTGCATTGGTGGCACCCTGTCGCTGGCGGCGCTGCGCGACAGTGGCAAGCTGGCCATCGATGCCAGCCTGGTGAAGATGGTCTGGCTGCCGCTGGTTGGCACCCTCGGCGCCTGGCTCTGCGGTTTTCGCGGGGCCGAGCTGGGCATCCTGTTCCTCTACATCGGCAGCCCGACCGCGGCGGCCAGCTACGTGATGGCGCGCGCCGCCAATGGCAACCACGAGCTGGCGGCGTCGATCATCGTGATAACTACGCTAATGGCGGCGATCACCACCAATATTGGCATTTTCATCTTGCAGTGGGGCGGATGGATCTAGATCCTTCACTGCAACAACACAACAACATCGCCTCACTGAGCTAAAGGACACTTCATGCAAGACCAGAGCACGCCCGAGCGCTTGCAGCGCGGGCTGAAGAATCGCCATATCCAGCTGATCGCGCTGGGCGGGGCCATCGGCACCGGGTTGTTCCTGGGCATCGCCCAGACCATCCAGCTGGCCGGCCCCTCCGTTTTGCTGGGCTATGCCGTGGCTGGCCTGATGGCCTTCCTGATCATGCGCCAGCTTGGCGAGATGGTGGTCGAGGAGCCGGTCGCCGGCAGCTTCAGCCACTTCGCCCACCAGTACTGGAGCGAGTTCGCAGGCTTCGTCTCGGGCTGGAACTACTGGGTGGTGTACGTGCTGGTCGGCATGGCCGAGCTCACGGCCGTGGGCATCTACGTGCAGTACTGGGGGCCGGAATTCCCCACCTGGGCCACGGCGGCGATCTTCTTCGTGGTGATCAACCTCATCAACCTGACCCAGGTGAAGGTCTACGGCGAGATGGAGTTCTGGTTCGCCCTGGTCAAGGTGGTGGCCATCGTCAGCATGATCGGCTTCGGTGCCTGGCTGCTGGGCAGCGGCCATGGCGGCCCGGATGCCAGCGTGGCCAACCTGTGGCAGTACGGCGGGTTCTTCCCCAATGGCGTCACCGGCCTGGTGATGGCCCTGGCGGTGATCATGTTCTCCTTCGGCGGCCTGGAGCTGGTGGGCATCACCGCTGCCGAGGCGGACAACCCGCGCCACAGCATCCCCAAGGCCACCAACCAGGTGGTGTACCGCATCCTGATCTTCTACATCGGTGCCCTGGCGGTGCTGCTGTCGCTGTACCCCTGGCAGAAGGTGGTGCAGGGTGGCAGCCCGTTCGTGATGATCTTCCACGAGCTGGACAGCGACCTGGTGGCGACCATCCTCAACGTCGTGGTGCTGACCGCCGCGCTGTCGGTGTACAACAGCTGCGTGTACGCCAACAGCCGCATGCTGTTCGGCCTGGCCAGCCAGGGCGATGCGCCGCGCCAGCTGCTCAAGGTCAGCCGCAGCGGTGTGCCGCTGACGGCATTGGGCGTGTCGGCATTCGCCACGGGCATGTGCGTGCTGATCAACTACCTGATGCCGGGTGAGGCGTTCGGCCTGTTGATGGCGCTGGCGGTGTCGGCGCTGGTGATCAACTGGGCGAGCATCAGCATTACCCACCTGAAGTTCCGCAAGGCCAAGCTGGCGGCGGGTATCAAGCCGTTCTACCAGAGCTGGGGGCACCCGTTCACCAACTACCTGTGCCTGGCGTTCATCGTGCTGATTCTGGTGGTGATGTACCTGACCCCGCCGATTCGCATCTCGGTGATGCTGATTCCGGGGTGGATTGCCGTGCTTTACGTCGCCTTCCGCCTGAAGAAAGCTCGGCAGGCCAAGGGCTGAGTCTTTTCCGGCCCTATCGCCGGCAAGCCGGCTCCCACAGGGATCAGCAGCGCTGCGGTCAACGTGGGAGCCGGCTTGCCGGCGATAAGGCCAGTACTGGCCACCGATCGTTCAAGCCTGGTAACTGTCGATCACTTCCTGCGCGGCCCTGAACGCATCGATCGCCGCCGGCACCCCCGCATACACGGCGCAATGCAGTAGCGCCTCGCGAATCTCCTCCACCGTACAGCCATTGTTCAACGCACCGCGCACATGGCCCTTGAGCTCTTGCGGGCACTTGAGTGCCGTCAGCGTGGCCAGGGTGATCAGGCTGCGGGTTTTCAGCGGCAGGCCCTCACGCGCCCAGACACTGCCCCAGGCGTGCTGGTTGACGAAGTCCTGCAGCGGTTGGGTGAACTCGGTGGCGTTGCCCAGGGCGCGGTCGACGAATGCGTCGCCCATGACCTGGCGGCGAATCTGTTCGCCAGTGTTGTTTTCAGCCATGTTGTTTTCCTTAGTGTTGGCGGCGCCAGGCGCGCACCGTGGTGAACAGCAACACCACGCCGAGCACTGGCAGGACATAGAACAGCATCAACCGCTCCAGGCGGCCGGCCAGCGGCATGCCCATGGTAAAGGCCGCCACGTGCAGGCCGTAGGCCAGGTACAGGCACAGGAACACCAGCCCTTCGGCGCGGGTGATGCGGTAGCCGGAGTAGAACACCGGCAGGCTCAGGGCGGCGACGCCGAGCATCACCGGCAGGTCGAAGCCCAGGGCATTGGGGGAAATGGTCAGCGTCTCGGGAGTGATCAGCGCGGTCAGGCCCAGCACCCCCAGCAGGTTGAACAGGTTGCTGCCGATCACCGTGCCCACGGCGATTTCCCGCTCGCCGCGCAGGGCGGCGATCAGCGCCGCGGCGAGTTCGGGCATCGAGGTACAGACCGCGACCACGGTCAGGCCGATGATGCGCTCGGACAGGCCCAGGTCGGTCGCCACTTCCACCGCGGCTTCGAGCAGCAGGTGGCCGGCCAGGCTCAGCAAGCCGAGGCCGCACAGCACCTGCAGCAGGGTGCCGGACCAGAAGCGTGCCGGGCTGCTGCTGAGCGGGCGCGGGGCGGGGTAGGTGCGGGCGTAGTGGCGCGACTGGTGCCAGAGCATGCCCAGGTAGCCCAGCAGGCCCAGCAACAACAGCAAGCCCTCCAGCCGGCCCAGGTGGCCGTTGGCGGCCAGGGCGTAGACCAGCGCGCTGGCAAGGATCATCAGCGGGATGTCCAGGCGCACCAGTTGGCGTGAGACCCGCAGCGGGATGATCAGCGCCGCCAGGCCGAGGATCACCAGCACGTTGAAGATGTTGCTGCCGATCACGCTGCCCACGGCCACGTCGGGCGCGCCCTGGTAGGCCGCCTGCAGGCTCACGGTCAGTTGCGGCGCGGTACTGCCGAACGCCACCAGGCTCAGGCCGATGATCAGCGGCCGCACATGCAGGCGCAGGGCCAGGCGCAGGGCGGCGCGCACCATCAGTTCGGCGCCGGCCACCAGCAACAGCAGGGCCAGGCCCAGTTGCAGGAGGCTGAAGGTGGGGAGGGTGGCCAGGTCGAAAATGGTCGGGGCTCCAGTGGTGTCAGTCGCTCAGACCTTGTACCCGGACGCGCGCCGTTCCGCTACGGAGCATGCCGATTTTTTCTGCGGCTGCGCGTGACAGGTCGATCAGCCGGCCACGCGTGTGCGGGCCGCGGTCGTTGATGCGCACGACCACGCTGCGTTGGTTGGCAAGGTTGGTGACCAGCACGCGGCTGCCAAAGGGCAGGCTGCGGTGGGCGGCGGTCAGGCCGTGCTGGTTGAAGGCTTCGCCGCTGGCGGTGCGTTTGCCGTGGTGGCGCGAGCCGTAATAGGAGGCGGTACCGGTTTCGTTGTAACCGCGGGGGTCGATGTCGTGGCTGGCGCAGCCGGCCAGGAAGGAGAACAGGGCCAGGGTGCCGAGGGATCGTTTTAGCAAGGTGATGCTCCGGTGCTGCTGTTGGGGCTGCTGTGCGGCCCATCGCGGATGAATCCGCTCCTACAGGTGTGTGTTTGTAGGAGCAGATTCATCCGCGATCGAGGGCAAAGCCCTCGCCGCGTTTTTCAGCTCACCCTTCGAGCTTGGCCTTGAGCAATTGGTTCACCTGCCCCGGGTTGGCCTTGCCTTTGGACGCCTTCATCGCCTGGCCGACGAAGAAGCCGAACATCTTGCCCCGCTTGGCCTCGTCGGCGGCGCGGTACTGTTCGACCTGCTCGGCATTGGCGGCGAGCATCTCGTCGAGCATCTT
Organism: Pseudomonas sp. NPDC087029; assembly: GCF_044745345.1. NCBI lineage: Bacteria > Pseudomonadati > Pseudomonadota > Gammaproteobacteria > Pseudomonadales > Pseudomonadaceae > Pseudomonas > Pseudomonas sp. NPDC087029. The sequence continues at coordinate 323,028 of NZ_JBIVAB010000005.1, forward strand.
GTCGATCGCACCGGTGTCGGTGACCTGCTTGAGGCCACGGCTTTCGATGATGCTGTCGGCATCGCCTTCACCGGCGGCCATGGCCTCGAACACGGTCTTGGCGATCTTGCCGCTGATGGTGTTGTCGCGAATGCGCTGCAACATGCCACCCAGCTGCGCGGCGGTTACCGGCGCCTGGTCGATCTCGATGCCCAGCTTGTTGAGCAGGCTGCCCAGCTCGACCATCACCCAGTTGGCCGCAAGCTTGGCATCGCCACCGATCTTCACCACCTCTTCGAAGTAGTCCGCCTGCTCGCGGCTGGAGGCCAGCACGTTGGCGTCGTAGGCCGACAGGCCGTACTGGCTCTGGAAGCGCTCGACTTTTTGCGGCGGCAGCTCCGGCAGGCCGGCGCGGATGGTTTCGAGGAAGCTGTCCTCGATGACCACCGGCAGCAGGTCCGGGTCGGGGAAGTAACGGTAGTCGTTGGCTTCCTCCTTGCTGCGCATGGAGCGGGTCTCGTCCTTGTTCGGGTCGTACAGGCGGGTTTCCTGGACCACCTTGCCGCCGTCCTCGATCAGCTCGATCTGGCGCTGGATCTCGCTGTTGATGGCGCGCTCGATGAAGCGGAACGAGTTGACGTTCTTGATCTCGCAGCGGGTGCCGAACTCGGCCTGGCCTTTCGGGCGGATCGAGACGTTGCAGTCGCAACGCAGCGAGCCTTCGGCCATGTTGCCGTCGCAGATGCCCAGGTAGCGCACCAGGGCGTGGATCGCCTTGACGTAGGCCACGGCTTCCTTGGCGCTGCGCATGTCCGGCTCGGAGACGATTTCCAGCAGCGGCGTGCCGGCGCGGTTCAGGTCGATGCCGGTGGAGCCGCTGAAGTCTTCGTGCAGGCTCTTGCCGGCGTCTTCTTCAAGGTGCGCGCGGGTCACGCCGATGCGTTTGATGGTGCCGTCTTCCAGGGCGATGTCCAGGTGGCCCTTGCCGACGATCGGCAGGTCCATCTGGCTGATCTGGTAGCCCTTGGGCAGGTCCGGGTAGAAGTAGTTCTTGCGCGCGAACACGTTGCGCTTGCCGATCTCGGCGTCGATCGCCAGGCCGAACATGCAGGCCATGCGCACGGCTTCCTGGTTCAGCACCGGCAGTACGCCGGGCATGCCCAGGTCAACCAGGCTGGCCTGGGTGTTCGGCTCGGAGCCGAAGGTGGTGGCGCTGCCGGAGAAGATCTTCGACTGGGTGGCCAGCTGGGTGTGAATTTCCAGCCCGATCACAACTTCCCATTGCATGTGTGAATTCCTCAGAAGCCGTTGGGGGCGCGGGTGTGCCAGTCGGTGACTTGCTGGTAGCGGTGCGCGACGTTGAGCAGGCGGCCTTCCTGGAAGTACGGGGCCAGCAGCTGCACGCCGACCGGCAGGCCATCGACGAAGCCGGCTGGCATCGACAGGCCCGGCAGGCCCGCCAGGTTGGCGGTGATGGTGTAGACGTCTTCAAGGTAGGCGGCGACCGGGTCGCTGCTCTTGGCGCCAAGCTTCCAGGCCGGGTTCGGCGTGGTCGGGCCGAGGATCAGGTCGACGCCCTCGAAGGCGGCCATGAAGTCGTTCTTGATCAGGCGGCGAATCTGCTGCGCCTTGACGTAGTAGGCATCGTAGTAGCCGGCCGACAGGGCGTAGGTGCCGACCATGATGCGCCGCTGCACTTCGGCACCGAAGCCTTCGCCACGGGAGCGCTTGTACAGGTCGGTGAGGTCCTTGGGCTCTTCGCAGCGGTAGCCGAAGCGCACGCCGTCGAAACGCGACAGGTTGGAGGAGGCTTCTGCCGGCGCGATCACGTAGTACGCCGGGATGGCGTGCTGCATGTTCGGCAGGCTGATTTCCTTGACCACCGCGCCGAGCTTTTCCAGCTCCTTGACGCTGGCCTGCACCCGTTCGGCGATGCGCGGGTCGAGGCCGGCGCCGAAGTATTCCTTCGGCAGGCCGATGCGCAGGCCCTGCAGCGAGGCGTTGAGGTTGGCGCTGTAGTCCGGCACCGGCTCGTCGATGCTGGTGGAGTCCTTGGTGTCGAAGCCGGCCATGCCTTGCAGCAGCAGCGCGCAGTCTTCGGCAGTGCGGGCCAGCGGGCCGCCCTGGTCGAGGCTCGAGGCGTAGGCGATCATGCCCCAGCGCGAAACACGACCGTACGTCGGTTTCAGGCCGGTGAGGTTGGTCAGCGCAGCCGGCTGGCGGATCGAGCCGCCGGTGTCGGTGCCGGTGGTGGCCGGCAGCAGGCGCGCGGCCACGGCCGCGGCGGAGCCACCGGACGAGCCGCCAGGCACGTGCTCGAGGTTCCACGGGTTCTTCACCGCGCCGTAGTGGCTGGATTCGTTGGCCGAACCCATGGCGAACTCGTCCATGTTGGTCTTGCCCAGGGTGACCATGCCGGCTTCGGCCAGCTTGGCAACCACGGTGGCATCATACGGCGCCTTGAAGTTGTCGAGCATCTTCGAGCCGCAGCTGGTGCGCACGCCCTGGGTGCAGAACAGGTCCTTGTGGGCGATGGGGGCACCCAGCAGCGCGCCGGCTTCGCCAGCGGCGCGACGGGCGTCGGCGGCACGGGCCTGGCCCAGGGCCAGCTCCTCGGTGACGCTGATGAAGCTGTTGAGTTGCGGGTCGAGCTGCTTGATGCGCGCCAGCAGCGCGCCGGTCAGCTCTTCGGAGGAAAACGACTTGTCGGCGAGTCCGCGGGCGATCTCGGCCAGGGTCAATTGATGCATGGCAGGCTCTATCCCTTACTCGATGACTTTCGGAACCAGGTACAGACCGCTTTCGGTCGAGGGTGCGATGGCCTGGTAGGCCTCGCGCTGGTTGCTTTCGGTGACCTGGTCCGGACGCAGGCGCTGGCTGGCCTCCAGCGGGTGGGCCAGGGGCTCGATGCCGGTGGTGTCGACCGCTTGCATCTGGTCGACCAGGCCGAGAATGCTGTTCAGGGCGTCGGTAATGCGTGGCAGTTCGCCTTCATTCAGGCCCAGGCGGGCCAGATGGGCGATCTTTTCCACGTCGCAGCGTTCAAGCGCCATGGGAATCTCCAGGGGAAACAAAGAACGGAAAAGGGTCCGCGATGAGGAACATGTCAGCTTTCTGGCGGTCATACGGCCGCGATCATCGGCTGGCATGCTCGGAAAAACGACCAATTTAACATATTGGCTCCTTGCCCAAAATCCCTGCCATTGTTAGAGTTTGCCGCACTTTTTTACCCACGCTTTCCCCAGGGTCACTTTCCCATGTTCAAGAAACTGCGTGGCATGTTTTCCAGCGATCTGTCCATCGACCTGGGTACTGCCAACACCCTTATTTACGTGCGTGAGCGCGGTATCGTCCTGAATGAGCCCTCGGTTGTTGCCATCCGTACCCACGGCAACCAGAAAAGCGTCGTGGCCGTCGGTACCGAAGCCAAGCGCATGCTGGGCCGCACGCCTGGCAACATTGCTGCCATTCGTCCGATGAAGGACGGCGTCATCGCCGACTTCAGCGTTTGTGAAAAAATGTTGCAGTACTTCATCAACAAGGTTCACGAAAACAGCTTCCTGCAGCCCAGCCCTCGCGTGCTGATCTGCGTGCCGTGCAAGTCGACCCAGGTAGAGCGCCGCGCCATTCGCGAGTCGGCCCTGGGTGCCGGTGCCCGTGAAGTGTTCCTGATCGAAGAACCGATGGCCGCTGCCATCGGTGCCGGCCTGCCGGTCGAGGAAGCGCGTGGCTCGATGGTCGTCGACATCGGCGGTGGTACCACCGAAATCGCCCTGATCTCGCTCAACGGCGTGGTCTACGCCGAGTCCGTGCGTGTGGGCGGCGACCGTTTCGACGAAGCCATCGTCACCTACGTGCGCCGCAACTACGGCAGCCTGATCGGCGAATCCACCGCCGAGCGCATCAAGCAGGAAATCGGCACCGCCTACCCAGGCGGCGAAGTGCGCGAAGTCGACGTGCGCGGCCGTAACCTGGCCGAGGGCGTACCACGCGCCTTCACCCTGAACTCCAACGAAGTGCTCGAAGCGCTGCAGGAGTCGCTGGCGACCATCGTTCAGGCGGTCAAGAGCGCCCTGGAGCAATCGCCGCCGGAGCTGGCCTCCGACATCGCCGAGCGCGGCCTGGTGCTGACCGGTGGTGGCGCGCTGCTGCGCGACCTGGACAAGCTGCTGGCCCAGGAAACCGGCCTGCCGGTGATCGTTGCCGAGGACCCGCTGACCTGCGTCGCCCGTGGCGGCGGTCGCGCCCTGGAAATGATGGACAAGCACGCGATGGACCTGCTCTCGAGCGAGTGATCTGCGCCGCTTTCCAGTGCCCGGTTTACAGGTAGCACGCGCAGTGCTACCTGTATGCGCTGGGCTGGCGTCCTTCCGGGCGTCGTTTCCGTCAACCCGCAACCAGGCTGGTGCGTTGTCCCATGTCCAATGACCTCCTGAGTCGTCCACGAGGAACGGCCCATTAAACCGCTTTTCTCCAAGGGCCCCTCGCTGGGCGTTCGCCTGCTCGTTCTGGTAGTCATGTCGGTCGCGTTGATGGTTGTCGACGCGCGCTTCGACGTGCTCAAGCCCGTGCGCAGCCAGATGGGCCTGGTGCTGATGGAGTCGTACTGGATCACCGACCTGCCGCAACGTGCGTGGCAAGGTGTGGCCGGCCAGTTCGGCAGCCGTACCGAACTGATCGCCGAGAACGAAAAGCTCAAGACCGAAGCCCTGCTGCTGCAGGGGCGCCTGCAGAAGCTGGCGGCCCTGACCGAGCAGAACGTGCGCCTGCGCGAGTTGCTCAACTCTTCGGCGCTGGTCAATGAAAAGGTCGAAGTGGCCGAGCTGATCGGTGTCGACCCCAACCCGTTCACCCACCGCATCCTGATCAACAAGGGCGAGCGCGACGGCGTGTTCCTCGGCCAGCCGGTGCTCGATGCCCGCGGCCTGATGGGCCAGGTGGTCGAGCTGATGCCGTACACCTCGCGGGTGCTGCTGCTCACCGACACCACCCATAGCATCCCGGTGCAGGTCAACCGCAACGGCCTGCGCGCCATCGCCAGCGGTACCGGCAACCCGGAACGCCTGGAGCTGCGCCATGTGGCGGACACCGCCGACATCAAGGAAGGCGACCTGCTGGTGAGCTCCGGCATGGGCCAGCGCTTCCCGGCCGGCTACCCGGTGGCCACGGTCAACGAAGTGATCCACGACTCCGGCCAGCCTTTCGCCATCGTTCGCGCCATTCCCACCGCCGCGCTCAACCGCAGCCGCTACATGCTGCTGGTGTTCAGCGACCGGCGCACGCCGGAGCAGCGCGCCACCGAAGCGGCGATTGCCCAGGAAGAAGCTGACCGCAAGGGCGCGACGAACCCGGCCCAGCCAGCCGCCAATGGCGATCAGGCCGCGCCGGCCAGTACCCCGGCCCCCGCTGCCGGGGCACCTGCTCCCGCCGCTGCGCCCGCCAGCCCGGCGCCGGCGCCCGCGGCACCTGCTCACCCACGGAGGCAATGATGGCCAAGTCGCGCCGTAACCACGGTTGGGTCATCTGGCTGACGTTCGCCATCGGCCTGCTGCTCAGCGTTTCCCCCATGCCGCAGTTCCTCGAAGTGTTCCGGCCCATGTGGCTGGCGCTGCTGGTGTCGTTCTGGACCCTCATGGTGCCGAACAAGGTGGGCATGACCACCGCGTTCGTGCTCGGCCTGGCCGAGGATGTGCTGTATGGCACGCTGCTGGGGCAGAACGCCCTGATCCTGACCCTGATCACCTTCCTGGTGCTGTCCCTGCAGCAGCGCCTGCGCATGTTCCCGATGTGGCAGCAGAGCCTGGTGATCCTGGTGATCTTCGGCATCGCCCAGCTGATCCAGCTGTGGCTCAGCGCGCTCACCGGCAACCGCCTGCCGACCCTGGCGCTGGTCTGGTCGGCGGTCATCAGCGCCTTGCTCTGGCCCTGGATCAGTTTCGCCCTGCGCGACCTGCGCCGGCGCTTGCATATCAACTGACGGCGCTGGCGCCACTGACAGGGAGATGTCTGCATGAACCCGCTTTACCTGGCCTCCGGCTCCCCCCGTCGGCGTGAACTGCTGACCCAGATCGGCGTGCCGTTCACCCCTGTCAGTGCCCCCATCGATGAAACCCCGCTGCCCGGCGAAAGCGCCGAGGCCTACGTCGAGCGCCTGGCCGTGGCCAAGGCCGAGGCCGGCCTTGCCAGCCTGGGCGCCCCGGCGCTAACGCTTGGCGCAGACACGGCGGTGGTGCTCGATGGTCGTATTCTCGGCAAGCCGGAAAACCGCGAACATGCCCTGGCCATGCTGGCCGAGCTGTCTGGCCGCGCGCATCAGGTGCTGACCGCCGTCGCAGTGAGCGATGGCCAGCGCTGCCAGAGCCTGTGTGTCGCCAGCAACGTGCGCTTTCGCCCCATCAGCCCTGCAGAAGCCGAACGCTACTGGGCCAGTGGCGAGCCGGCGGACAAGGCCGGCGGCTATGCCATCCAGGGCCTGGGGGCGGTATTCGTCACCGGGCTTGAAGGAAGCTATTCGGCGGTGGTCGGCCTGCCCTTGAGTGAAACGGCCGAACTGCTCGGCCAATTCGGTATCGCCTGCTGGCAGGTACCGGCGCTTTGCCAGAGGTAATAGAAACCAGCGGTGGCCAGCCTGGCACGCGCGATCCATCATTAGCGAAGACCTTTGACGAGAGCCTGCCATGAGTGAAGAGATCCTGATCAACATCACCCCGATGGAATCACGTGTGGCGGTGGTGGAAAACGGGGTGCTGCAGGAAGTGCACGTCGAGCGCACCCTGCGCCGCGGCATCGTCGGCAATATCTACAAAGGCAAGGTGGTGCGCGTGCTGCCGGGCATGCAGGCGGCGTTCGTCGACATTGGCCTCGAGCGCGCGGCGTTCATCCATGCCTCGGAAATTTCCCAGCGCGAAGGCTCGGCGGTGGAGACCATCACTGCCCTGGTGCATGAGGGCCAGGCGCTGGTGGTGCAGGTCACCAAGGACCCGATCGGCACCAAGGGCGCACGCCTGACCACCCAGCTGTCGATTCCCTCGCGCTACCTGGTGTACATGCCGCGCAGCAGCCATGTCGGTATTTCCCTGAAGATCGAAGATGAAGCCGAGCGCGAGCGCCTCAAGCAGGTGGTCAGCGACTGCATCAACAACGAGAACATCAAGGACGCCGGTGGTTTCATCCTGCGCACCGCCGCCGAAGGCGCGCGTGCCGAAGAGATCCTCCAGGACATCCGCTACCTGCGCCGCCTGTGGGAGCAGATCGGCAGCCAGATCCAGACCTGCGGCGCACCCACCGTCATCTACGAAGACCTGGGCCTGGCCCTGCGTACCCTGCGCGACCTGGTCAACCCGAAAATCGAGAAAATCCGCATCGACTCGCGGGAAACCTTCCAGAAAACCACGCAGTTCGTCGGCGAATTGATGCCGGAGATTGCCGACCGTCTGGAACATTACCCCGGCGAGCGCCCAATTTTTGACTTGTATGGGGTCGAGGACGAAATCCAGCGCGCCCTGGAGCGCAAGGTGCCGCTCAAGTCGGGTGGCTACCTGGTGGTCGACCCGGCCGAGGCGATGACCACCATCGACGTCAACACCGGCGCCTTCGTTGGCCATCGCAACCTTGAAGAGACCATCTTCAAGACCAACCTCGAAGCGGCCACCGCCATTGCCCGGCAACTGCGCCTGCGCAACATCGGCGGCATCATCATCATCGACTTCATCGACATGGAAGACGAAGAGCATCAGCGCCAGGTGCTGCGCACCCTGGAAAAGCAGCTCGAACGCGACCATGCCAAGACCAACATCATCGGCATCACCGAGCTGGGCCTGGTGCAGATGACCCGCAAGCGCACCCGCGAAAGCCTCGAACAGGTGCTGTGCGAGCCCTGCGTCGCCTGCCAGGGCCGCGGCAAGCTGAAGACCCCGGAAACCATCTGTTACGAAATCTTCCGCGAGATCCTCCGCGAAGCCCGCGCCTACCAGGCAGAGGGCTACCGGGTGCTGGCCAACCAGAAGGTGGTGGACCGCCTGCTCGATGAAGAATCGGGCAACGTGGCCGAGCTTGAAACCTTCATCGGTCGAACCATTCGCTTCCAGGTCGAGTCGATGTACTCGCAGGAACAATACGATGTGGTGCTGCTCTGAGGCTTTCTGACGCACGCCACATGATGGCCGGGCTGGCAAAAGCGGTACCAGCAGCCATCATGGATAAACGAATCGGAGGGCCATGGCCATGGGACGTCTGACCCGCGTTCTTGTCGCCTTGACCCGCTGGGGCCTGGGTATCTGCGCCCTGTTGGCGGTGCTGGTGGCGTTGTACGTCAGCCTAGGGCGCGAGTTGGTGCCGCTGGTGGCCGAATACCGCGCCGACGTCGAGGCCAAGGCCGAACAGGCCTTGGGCCTGCCGGTGCATGTGGGCGCCCTGGAAGGCCGCTGGAGTGGCCTGGCCCCGGTGCTCAGCGTGCGTGACCTGCAACTGGGCGACGGCGCCTCGGCCTTGCGCCTCGATGAGGTCAAGCTGGTGCCCGACCTGTGGGCCAGCCTGACTTCGCGCGAGGTGCGCCTGGCGCATATCCAGCTCGCTGGCCTGCAACTGATCCTGCGTGAAGACGAGCAGGGCGCCTGGGCCCTCGAAGGCTTGCCGAAGAAAGACGACGCGCCACTGGACCCGGCCGAGCTGCTCGAGCGCCTGCGCCAGCTGGGGCGCATCGATGTGTTCGACAGCCAGGTAACGCTGCAGCCCTGGCAGCGCGACCCGCTGACCCTCACCTATGTAAGCCTCGGCCTCAAGGCCGGCGCCTCGCGCCAGGCCCTGGACCTGCGTGCGACACTGCCCGACGGCCAGCCCCTGGCGGTCAACCTGCGCAGCCGGGCCACGGCCAGCAATTGGCGTGACGGCGAGGCCCAGGTTTACCTGAGCCTGCCGCAGAGCGACTGGGCGAGCTGGCTGCCGCCGCGCCTGCTTGGCCAGTGGCAGGCCCAGGCGCTGCGTGCCGGTGGCGAATTCTGGGTTGACTGGAGCAAAGGCCAACTGCAACAGGCCGTGGTGCGCCTCAACGCGCCCCAGCTGCGCGGTGCCTACACCGGGCGCAAGGCCGTGACCCTGGATAACCTGGCGCTGTCGGCGTGGTTCCAGCGCCAGGCGCAAGGTTTCGATGTGGTCGTCGATTCGCTGGCCACCAACATCGGCAAGACCCGTTGGGAGTCTCACCTGCAGCTGCGCCAGCGGCCAGGCGCCGAACCTGCGGCTGAAAGCTGGCAGGTGCAGGCTGACCGCCTCGACCTGACCCCACTGACCCCGCTGATCGATGCCCTGGCTCCGCTGCCGGAGAAACTCATTACCGTGGTCGATGCCTTGAAGGTCACAGGTGCCCTGCGCAATGTGCAACTCGAGGTGCGGCCCAAGGCCGAAGGCGACCAGCGCCTGCAGTTTGCGGCGAACCTGGAGAAGGTGGGCTTCGATGCCTATCACGGTGCGCCGGCCGCCGGCAATGTCAGCGGCAGCATCAGTGGTGACCTCGGGCATGGCGAACTGCGCCTGGATACCGATGCCTTCATGCTGCACCTGTACCCGATCTTCGCCAAACCCTGGCACTACGAGAAAGCCAATGCGCGCCTGACCTATGCCCTGGACAAGGACGGCTTCACCCTGATCGCTCCGTACCTGAAGGTGTTGGGCGAGGAGGGCAAGATCGCCGGCGATTTCCTGATTCGCCTGCTGTTCGCCGAAGGCACCGAGAGCTACATGGACCTGCGTGTGGGCCTGACCGAAGGCGACGGCCGCTACACCGCCAAGTACCTGCCCGAGGTGCTCAGCCCGGCACTCGACGAGTGGCTGCGCAGCGCCATCGTCAAAGGCAATGTCGACCAGGGCTACTTCCAGTACCAGGGCTCGCTCAACCATGGCGCGACGCCTGAGTCGCGCAGCATCAGCCTGTTCTTCAAGGTGCATGACGCGGCCTTGGACTTCCAGCCGGGCTGGCCCCAGGTGCAGCATGTCGATGGCGATGTGCTGATCGAGGACAGCGGTGTGCGCATCAAGGCCAGCAAGGGCCTGCTGCTCGATACCAAGGTCAGTGACGTCACCGTCAATATCCCCCACGTCGAGGGCAACGAGCACAGCCACCTGTTCCTCGACGGCCGCTTCGACGGCAGCCTCGGCGACGGCCTGAAGATTCTCAAAGAGGCGCCGATCGGCACGGGCGAGATCTTTGCCGGCTGGGAAGGCGAAGGGCCGCTCAAGGGCAAGGTCAAGCTCGACATCCCCCTGGCCCACGGCGAGCGGCCGAAAGTGCAGGTGGACTTCGCCACGTCCGACGCGCGCCTGAAGGTGGCGCCACCCACCTTGGAGCTGAGCCGCCTGAAGGGCGATTTCAGCTTCGATTTCGACAAGGGGCTCAGCGGCAAGAACATTGCCCTGCAGGCGTTCGGCAAGCCGGTGACCGCGCAGATCACCGCCGAAGGCCAGGGCGGGCAGATGCAGACTCGCATCAATGCCAACGGCCAGGTAGCGCTCAAGGCCCTGACCGAGTGGCTGCAGTTCAAGCAGGCGCTGCCCGCCTCGGGCGAGCTGCCCTACCAGTTGCAGGTCAACCTGGGCAGCCGTGACAACAGCCTGAGCGTCAATTCTTCGCTCAAGGGCCTGGCCATCGACCTGCCGGCCCCCTTCGGCAAGGCCGCGCAAGAAACCCGCAACACCCGTTTCGGCATGAACCTGCAAGGCCAGGAGCGGCGCTTCGATGCGGCCTACGACGACCTTGCCCGGTTTGCCTATGCCGCGCCGCCCGACAAGCTCGGCCAGGGCCGTGGCGAGTTGCTGCTGGGCGCCGGCACCGCGCAACTGCCCGCCAGCCAGGGCCTGCGCGTGCGCGGGCGGCTGGACAAACTGGACCTGGCGCCCTGGCAGGAGCAGGCATCGCGCCTGGCGGGCGACGACCCGGGCGGCAATGCCCGGCAGAACCTGCAGAGCGTCGACCTGAGCATCGGCCAGCTCAAAGCCTTTGGCATGGACCTGAACCAGGCAGTGGTGCGCCTGGCGCGCAGTGGCCCGGCCTGGGACCTGCGCCTGGACAGCAAGGAAGTGATCGGCAATGCCCGGTTGCCGGATGCCAAGGCCGCGCCGCTGACCGTGCGGCTGCAGACCTTACGCCTGCCTGCCGCCGACCCTGCACAGGCGCAAGCCGAGGAAGGCCCTGACCCGCTGGCCACATTCGACCCGCGCAAGGTGCCGGCGCTGGACCTGAGCATCGACAAGCTGTACCGCGGCAACGACCTGTTCGGCAGTGCAGCCCTGAAGCTGCGCCCGACCGCGCGCGGTGTGGCCGCGCAGGATGTCCAGCTGGACTTCAAGGGGCTGCAGGTCGACGGCGGCGGCGGCTGGGAGGGCACCCCCGGCGCCACCAGCAGCTGGTACAAAGGCCGCCTGAAAGGCAAGAACCTGGCCGATGTGCTCAAGGGCTGGGGCTTCGCCCCTACCGTGACCAGCCGCGATTTCCGCCTGGACGTGGATGGCCGCTGGCCCGGTTCGCCGGCCTGGGTCGGCCTGAAGCGCTTCTCGGGCAGCATGGATGCGGCGTTGAACAGCGGCCAGTTCGTCGAAGTGGAGGGCAGCGCCCAGGCCCTGCGCGTGTTCGGCCTGCTCAACTTCAACTCGATCGGCCGCCGGCTGCGCCTGGACTTCTCCGACCTGTTCGACAAGGGCCTGGCCTACGACCGGGTCAAAGGCTTGCTGGTGGCCAGCAACGGGGTCTACGTGACCCGCGAGCCGATCACCGTGACCGGGCCATCGAGCAATTTCGAGCTCGATGGCACCCTGGACATGGTTCGTGACCGAGTCGATGCCAACCTGCAGGTGACTCTGCCTGTGACCAACAACCTGCCCCTGGCAGCGCTGATCGTGGGCGCGCCGGCGGTCGGCGGGGCGCTGTTCCTGGTCGACCGGCTGATCGGCGACCGGGTATCGCGCTTTGCCAGCGTGCACTATCGCGTCGAAGGGCCGTGGAAAGAGCCTAGAATCACCTTTGTGAAACCCTTCAACAAGTAGTCCCGGGAGTGCCCATGAAGGCAGCGGTTATCCAGATGGTCAGCCAGGACGATGTGCTGGCCAACCTGCAGCGGGCGGGTGCTCTGCTTGAACAGGCGGCCTTCGGCGGCGCCCGGCTGGCGGTGCTGCCCGAGAACTTCGCGGCCATGGGCCGCAAGGACGCCGCCGCCATCGGCCGTGCCGAAGCCATGGGCGAGGGGCCGATACTGCCCTGGTTGAAACGCACCGCCCGCGACCTCAGATTATGGATAGTTGCCGGCACCTTGCCGTTGCCGCCCGAAGGTCGGCCCGAGGCCAAGGCCCATGCCTGCTCGTTGCTGATCGACGAACACGGTGAGGTGGCGGCGCGTTATGACAAGCTGCACCTGTTCGACGTCGATGTGGCCGACAACCGCGGCCGCTACCGTGAGTCCGACGACTACGCCCACGGCGCCCAGGTGGTGGTGGCCGATACGCCAGTCGGGCGCGTGGGGCTCAGCGTCTGCTACGACTTGCGCTTCCCCGAGCTGTACAGCGCCCTGCGCGGCGCCGGCGCGGAACTGATCACGGCACCTGCCGCGTTCACTGCGGTCACAGGGGCAGCGCACTGGGAAGTGCTGATTCGCGCCCGCGCCATCGAGACCCAGTGCTATGTGCTGGCGGCGGCCCAGGGCGGCACCCACCCCGGCCCGCGGGAAACCCACGGGCAAGCGGCGATCATCGACCCCTGGGGGCGGATCGTTGCCGAACAGGCGCGCGGCGAGGCGGTATTGATCGCCGCGCGCGACCCTGACGAACAAGCGTCCATACGGGCGCGCATGCCGGTGGTTTCGCACCGGCGCTTTTTCTCGCAGGACGCCTTGCGCCCTGCGCACACCTCGGAGTGACTATGAGCCAGATGTTATCCACCGTCAGCGAGCAGCTCCTGGCCCCAGGCGGACTGACCCTGGACAGCCTGCAGGCTGTGCTGGGCGAGTTGGCCGGCCCGGGCATCGACGCCGCCGACCTGTATTTCCAGGGCCAGATTTCGGAAACCTGGGCGCTGGAGGACGGCATCGTCAAGGAAGGCAGCTTCAACCTCGACCAGGGCGTGGGCGTGCGTGCCCAGTCGGGTGAAAAGACCGGTTTCGCCTACAGCAACGCGATCAACCTCGAGGCGCTGACCTCGGCGGCACGCGCTGCGCGTTCGATTTCCCGTGCGGGCCAGAACGGCAAGGTGCAGGCCTTCCGCAGCCAGGACGTGACGGCCCTGTATGCGCCCGATAACCCGCTGGATGTGCTCAGCCGCGCCGAGAAGGTCGAGCTGCTCAAGCGCGTGGACGCCGCCACCCGTGCGCTGGACCCGCGCATCCAGCAGGTCAGCGTGAGCATGGCCGGGGTCTGGGAGCGCATCCTGATTGCTGCCGCCGACGGCAGCCTGGCGGCCGATGTGCGGCCGCTGGTGCGTTTCAATGTCAGCGTCATCGTCGAGCAGAACGGCCGTCGCGAGCGCGGTGGGCAGGGCGGTGGCGGGCGTACCGACTACCGCTTCTTCACCGAAGAGAAGGTCATGGGTTACGCCCGCGAAGCGCTGCGCCAGGCGCTGGTGAACCTGGAAGCGATCCCGGCGCCGGCGGGCACCCTGCCAGTGGTGCTGGGTTCGGGCTGGTCGGGCGTGCTGCTGCACGAGGCCGTGGGCCATGGCCTGGAAGGTGACTTCAACCGCAAGGGCAGCTCGGCGTTCAGTGGCCGCCTGGGTGAGAAAGTGGCATCGAGCCTGTGCACCATCGTCGACGATGGCACCCTCGAAGGCCGCCGTGGTTCGCTGAGCGTGGACGACGAAGGTACCCCCACCGAATGCACCACGCTGATCGAGAACGGCATTCTCAAGGGCTACATGCAGGACAAGCTCAACGCCCGCCTGATGGGCATGGCCGTGACCGGCAACGGCCGCCGCGAATCCTACGCGCACCTGCCGATGCCGCGCATGACCAACACCTACATGCGCGCCGGTGAAAGCGACCCGCAGGAGATCATCGCCTCGGTGAAGAAGGGCATCTACTGCGCCAACCTCGGCGGCGGCCAGGTGGACATCACCAGCGGCAAGTTCGTGTTTTCAACCAGCGAGGCCTACCTGATCGAGGACGGCAAGATCACTGCCCCGGTCAAGGGCGCGACCCTGATCGGCAACGGGCCTGAGGCCATGAGCCGGGTATCGATGGTCGGCAGCGACCTGGCGCTGGACAGTGGCGTGGGGACGTGTGGCAAGGATGGTCAGTCGGTGCCCGTGGGCGTTGGCCAGCCGACCTTGAAGCTGGATGCGATCACCGTCGGCGGTACCGGCGCGTGATGGCTGCACCGGGGCTGCGCGAATGGCAGCCCCGGAGCTTGCCGTCAGCGCAGGCCGCGCTGAATTTCGTCGAGGTCGCGGATGTACTTGAACACCTTGCGCGCAGCGGCGGGCGGTTTGTTCCGCGCTTTTTCGTGCTGGGCATGGCGGATCAGCGAACGCAGCTGCTGGCGGTCGGTGTCGGGGTACTCGTTGACGAAGCGCTCGAGGTCTTCGTCATTGCCGTCGATCAGGCGGTCGCGCCAGCGTTCCAGGCTGTGGAAGCGCTCGTTGTACTGGCGGCTGGAGCTGTCGATCTGCTCGAGCACCGCATGGATGGCGTCCAGGTCCTGGTCGCGCATCAGCTTGCCGACAAACGACATGTGGCGTTTGCGTGCGCCGTGGGCGGTGTGCTTGCTGGCCTCGGCCAGGGCCTTGCGCAGCTCGTCGGTCAGCGGCAGGCGCGCCAGGGTATCGGCCTTGACCGTGGTCAGGCGCTCGCCGAGTTCGACCAGCGCATGCAGCTCGCGCTTGATCTGGGTTTTGCTTTTTTCGCCGTCGAAGGCGTCGTCGTATGAATCAACCATGGTGGCAGTCCGCTAGAAATCGCCGCCATGATAACCAGTCGGGGGCCGCTTGTCCGGCCCGGTCGTAGAATGACCCTTGCCGAACGCAGAATTTGAGTGGAGAAAACCATGAGTGCAGTCCAGAGCGTAGGCCCCAGGGACCTGCCAGCGTTGCAGGAGCAGGTCGAAGCGATCGTCGCCGAGGCGCGCCGGCAGGGTGCCAGCGCCTGTGAGGTGGCGGTATCGCTGGAGCAGGGCCTGTCCACCACGGTGCGCCAGCGCGAAGTCGAAACGGTCGAGTTCAATCGCGACCAGGGCTTTGGCATCACCCTCTATGTCGGCCAGCGCAAGGGCTCGGCCAGTACCTCGGCCAGTGGCCCGGAGGCGATTCGCGAAACCGTGGCCGCCGCCCTCGCCATTGCCAAGCACACCTCCGAGGACGAATGCGCAGGCCTTGCCGATGCGGCGTTGATGGCCCGCGAGATTCCCGACCTCGACCTCTACCATGACTGGGACATCGAGCCGGAAAAGGCCATCGAGATGGCGCTGGCCTGCGAGGCTGCGGCGTTCGACGCCGATCCGCGCATTCTCAATGCCGATGGCACCACCTTGAACACCCACCAGGGTTGCCGGGTATACGGCAACAGCCACGGGTTCATCGGCGGTTACGCCTCTACCCGGCACAGCCTGAGCTGCGTGATGATCGCCGAGGGCGACGGGCAGATGCAGCGCGACTACTGGTACGACGTGAACCGCCAGGGCAACCTTTTGGCCGACCCGCGCAGCATCGGCCAGCGCGCAGCCCTGCGCGCGGCGAGCCGCCTCGGCGCCCGCCCGGTGCCGACCTGCGAGGTGCCGGTGCTGTTCTCCGCCGAGCTGGCGGGTGGTTTGTTCGGCAGCTTCCTCTCGGCCATCTCTGGCGGCAACCTGTACCGCAAGTCGTCGTTCCTCGATGGTGCGATGGGGCAACGCCTGTTCCCCAGCTGGCTGACCCTCGACGAACGCCCGCATATCCCTCGCGCGCTGGGCAGCGCCGCCTTCGACGGCGATGGGCTGGCGACCTATGCCAAGCCGTTCGTCGACAAAGGCGAGCTGGTGTCCTACCTGCTGGGCACCTATTCGGGGCGCAAGCTGGGCCTGCCAAGCACGGCGAATGCCGGTGGCGTGCATAACCTCTACGTCACCCATGGCGTGGAAGACCAGGCGGCGCTGATTCGTCGCATGGGGCGCGGACTGCTGGTGACCGAGTTGATGGGGCATGGGCTGAACATGGTGACCGGCGACTATTCGCGCGGTGCGGCGGGGTTCTGGGTCGAGAATGGCGAGATTCAGCACGCTGTTCAGGAAGTGACCATTGCCGGCAACATGAAGGACATGTTCCAGCAGATAGTCGCGATTGGCAGCGATCTTGAGACACGCAGCAACATTCACACAGGGTCGGTGCTGATCGAGCGGATGACCGTCGCCGGTAGCTGATGCTTCATCTGTACCGGCCTCTTCGCGGGGCAAGCCCGCTTGTGTCTGCATGAGGGGATAAGATCTAGAGTGAGAGCGGTGAATGGCAAGCTGTTAGCCCGAGGTGCCTTGAGCAC
>NZ_JBIVAB010000006.1:0-323179 GCF_044745345.1 Pseudomonas sp. NPDC087029
CGCGCGGCGCATCGCGGATAAATCCGCTCCTACATTTGTTGCAACGTGCCACGGTCTGTCAGGCCATGGTTGTCCGCCTTTGGTGCCCGCCGAGACATCGTGTCGTACCACCCAGGCTGACAACCATGGCCTATCAGGCATAGGCACGTTGCAACAAATGTGGGAGCGGATTTATCCGCGATGCGCCGCGCGGGCGGCGCTCGATTTCAAAACCGCTAAAAAACCCACGACAAGCACCTCCCCCCGACCCAACCCAAACGAACTTCCCAACCCTGGCCCCGCTCCTAACTGATAACCCCAGCTACCAGCGCCCACGCCATGGACCTCGTCATCGCCCGCCCCGAAGGCCTGTACTGCCCGCCCGGTGATTTCTACATCGACCCCTGGCGCCCGGTGGCACGCGCGATCATCACCCACGGCCATGGCGACCACGCCCGCAGCGGCAATCGCCATTACCTGACGGCCGCCCCCGGCGCCGGCATCCTGCGCAGCCGCCTCGGCCAGGACATCGACCTGCAGACCCTGGCCTACGGCGAGCGCATCCAGCACCACGGCGTCACCCTCAGCCTGCACCCGGCCGGGCATGTGCTGGGCTCGGCGCAAGTGCGCCTGGAGCACCAGGGCGAAGTCTGGGTGGCTTCCGGCGACTACAAGGTCGAACCCGACGGCACCTGCACCCCCTTCGAGCCGGTGCGCTGCCACACCTTCATCACCGAATCGACCTTCGGCCTGCCCATCTACCGCTGGCCCGAGCAGGCGCAGATTTTCGCCGGCATCAACAGCTGGTGGCGCAGCAACCGCGACCAGGGCAAGGCCAGCGTGCTGTTCTGCTACGCCTTCGGCAAGGCGCAGCGGATTCTCCATGGCCTGGACCCAAGCATCGGCCCGATCCTGGTGCACGGCGCAGTCGAACCGCTGAACCGGGTGTACCGCGAAGCAGGCGTGCACCTGCCCTCAACACGCTACGCAGGCGACATTCCACGTAACGACCCGCTGATGCGCCAGGCCCTGGTGCTGGCGCCGCCCTCCGCGGCCGGCAGCAGCTGGATGCGCCGCTTCGGTGACTACAGCGACGCCTTCGCCAGCGGCTGGATGCTGCTGCGCGGCACCCGCCGCCGGCGCGGCGTGGATCGCGGCTTCGTGCTCTCCGACCACGCCGACTGGCCCGGGCTGCTGTGGGCCATCGGCCAGACCGGCGCCGAACGGGTGATGGTCACCCACGGCTCGGTCAACGTGCTGGTGCGCTACCTCAATGAACAGGGCCTGGATGCCCGGTCATTCGTCACCGAATACGGCGACGAAGACGACGCACCTGCCACGGAGCCGGAGCCATGAAAACCTTTGCGGCGCTGTATCTGCGCCTGGATGCGACCACCTCCAGCAACGCCAAGCTCGAGGCCCTGCGCGACTACTTCGCCAGCGCACCGGCCGAAGATGCCGCCTGGGCGGTGTACTTCCTGTCCGGCGGCCGGCCTCGGCAACTGGTGCCAACCCGCCTGTTGCGCGAGCTGACCACAGAACTGGCCGGCCTGCCGGAGTGGCTGTTCGAGGAGAGCTATCAAGCGGTGGGCGACCTGGCAGAAACCATCTCCCTGGTGTTGCCAGAAACCCATCCAGGCAACGACGAGGGCCTGGCCCATTGGGTCGAGGCGCACCTGCTGCCGCTGCGCGGGTTGGCCCCGGAACGCATACGTGAGCGCCTGCCCCTGCTCTGGGCGCAGCTCGATCGGGCGAGCCTGATGCTCTGCCTGAAGCTGATCACCGGCAGCTTTCGCGTCGGCGTGTCGAAACTGCTGGTCACCCGCGCCCTGGCGCAGTTGGCCGGCCTGGACAGCAAACGGGTGGCACAGCGCCTGGTCGGCTATACCGACATCGGCCACCGCCCCACGGCGCAGGCCTACCACAAGCTGATTGCCGCCGAATCGGCCGATGAACACCTGCAGCGTGGCGGCCAGCCTTACCCCTTCTTCCTGGCACACGCCCTGCAAGCGCCCACCGAGCAATTCGACGCCTTGCTCGGCCCGCCCAGTAACTGGCAGGTCGAATGGAAGTGGGACGGCATCCGCGCCCAAGTGGTCAAGCGCGAGGGCACGCTGTGGGTCTGGTCGCGCGGCGAAGAACTGGTCACCGAGCGCTTCCCCGAGCTGCACAGCCTGGCCCAGAGCCTGCCGGACGGCGTCGTGCTCGATGGCGAGATCCTGGTCTGGAAACCCGGCGCCAGCAACGACGCGCTGGCCGTGCAGCCCTTTGCCTTGCTCCAGCAACGGCTGGGGCGCAAGACCCTGGGCAAGAAGCTGCTGGCCGACGCGCCGGTGATCCTGCAGGCCTACGACTTGCTGGAATGGCAAGGCGAGGACTGGCGCAACCGCCCGCAACATGAACGCCGCCGGCAACTGCAATGGCTGGTTGATAACCACTCGCTGGGCCCGGTACGGCTCTCGCCGCTGCTGCATGGCGACAGCTGGGAAGCGCTCGCCGAGCAGCGCGAGCAGTCACGCAGCCTGGGCGTCGAAGGGCTGATGCTCAAGCAGCGCGAGGCCCTGTACGGCGTGGGGCGGACCAAGGACATGGGCCTGTGGTGGAAGTGGAAGATCGACCCGTTCAGTGTCGACGCCGTGCTGATCTACGCGCAACGCGGCCATGGCCGGCGCGCCAGCCTCTACAGCGACTACACCTTTGCCGTGTGGAACGCCCCGGCCGGCACCCCGCAGCGCGCCCTGGTGCCCTTCGCCAAGGCCTATTCGGGGCTCAGCGACGATGAAATGCGCAAGGTCGATGCCATCATCCGCAAGACCACGGTGGAAACCTTTGGCCCGGTGCGCAGCGTCACCCCGACGCTGGTGTTCGAGCTCGGTTTCGAAGGCATTGCCTTGTCCAAGCGGCACAAGAGCGGAATTGCCGTGCGTTTTCCGCGCATGTTGCGCTGGCGCCTGGACAAACCGGTGGAAGAAGCCGACGACCTGGCCACCTTGCAGGCACTGCTGGCCTGATCGCCACGCGGTGAGGCGCGCTGGCCAAATTTATGCTTCTATCTTTGTCGCAGATTGTTTTCGCCACGCCGCCAGGACCACCATGCACCATACGACCCACGACCTACTCTCCCCCGTACCCGGCATCAGCCGCCAGCTGCACAGCTTCCACTTCGGCCCGCGCGGTGGCGCCAAGGTGTATATCCAGGCCTCGCTGCACGCCGACGAACTGCCCGGCATGCTGGTTGCCTGGCACCTCAAGCGCCGGTTCGCCGAACTGGAGCAGCAAGGGCGCCTGCGCCGCGAGATCATCCTGGTGCCGGTGGCCAACCCGGTGGGCCTGGAACAGGTGGTGCTCGACGCGCCGCTGGGGCGTTTCGAGCTGCAGAGCGGCGAGAACTTCAACCGCAAATTCGTCGACCTTTCCGACAGCATCGGCGACCAGATCGACGGCCACCTGACCCAGGACCCCGCGCACAACCTGGCGCTGATTCGCGAGTACCTGCGCCGTGGCCTCGACGCCCACCCGGCCCGCACGCCCCTGCAATCGCAACGCCTGACCTTGCAGCGGCTGGCCTGCGACGCCGACCTGGTGCTGGACCTGCATTGCGACTTCGAAGCCGTCGAACATCTCTACACCACGCCCGAAGCCTGGCCCCAGGTCGAGCCGCTGGCGCGCTACCTGGGCGCCCAGGCCAGCCTGCTGGCCACCGATTCCGGCGGGCAGTCGTTTGACGAATGCTTCAGCCTGGTGTGGTGGCAGCTGCAGCAACGCTTCGGCAAGCGCTACCCGATCCCCCTGGGCAGCGTCGCGGTGACGGTCGAACTGCGGGGCCAGGCCGACGTCAGCCATGACCTTGCCACCCAGGACTGCCAGGCCATCCTCGACTACCTGACCCATGCCGGGGTCATCGAAGGCAGCCCCGCGCCGCTGCCGCCACTGCCACGCCCGGCCACGCCGCTGGCGGCGGTGGAGCCGGTGTCGGCGCCGCTGGGCGGCTTGCTGGTGTATCACGTGCGCCCTGGCCAGCAGGTCGAGGCTGGGCAACTGATCGCCGAGGTCATCGACCCCATCAGCGACCGCGTCACTGCCGTGCGCGCCGAGCAGCCCGGGCTGCTCTACGCCCGCAGCGTGCGCCGCATGGCCACCGCAGGCATGGTCATCGCCCATCTCGCCGGCGAGCAGGTATGCCGCAGCGGCTACCTGCTGGCCAACTGATTCGGTAAAACCAATAGCGCTGGCCAGCGGTCTGTAGAAGCACAGCCCTGCAAGGACCACCGCGCATGCCTGCTTCTACCGACCTTGCCAGCGCCTGGTTCACTGC
This sequence comes from Pseudomonas sp. NPDC087029, assembly GCF_044745345.1. Lineage (NCBI taxonomy): Bacteria > Pseudomonadati > Pseudomonadota > Gammaproteobacteria > Pseudomonadales > Pseudomonadaceae > Pseudomonas > Pseudomonas sp. NPDC087029. Next base: position 4,295 of record NZ_JBIVAB010000006.1, read on the forward strand.
CCGCGGCTGGAAGCCCTTCGCCTTCCAGCGGCAAGTGTGGGCCGCCATCGGCCGTGGCGAATCCGGGCTGCTGCACGCCAGCACCGGGGCCGGCAAGACCTACGCCGTATGGCTGGGCGCCCTGCGCGCCTTTGCCGACGCTGCCCCTGCCCGCCAACCCGCTGCGCTGCAGGTGCTGTGGATCACCCCCATGCGTGCACTGGCGGCCGACACCGCCCGTGCCTTGCAAGCCCCGCTGGGCGACCTGGGCCTGAACTGGACCGTCGGGGTCCGCAGCGGCGATACCGGCAGCGCGGAACGCGCCCGCCAGGCCCGGCGCCTGCCGAGCACGCTGATCACCACACCCGAGAGCCTGACCTTGCTGCTGACCCGCGCCCAGGCCGAAAACGACTTCGCCAGCCTGCGCCTGGTAGTGGTCGATGAATGGCACGAACTGCTCGGCAACAAGCGTGGTGTGCAGCTGCAGCTCGCCCTCGCCCGCCTGCGCCGCTGGACGCCCGGCCTGGTGACCTGGGGCCTGTCGGCCACCTTGGGTAACCTGACTCACGCCCTGCAAGTGCTGCTGCCCCACGGCGGCCAGCTGATACGCGGCCGCCAGGACAAACGCCTGGTGGTCGATACCCTGCTGCCGCCGGCCATCGAGCGCTTTCCCTGGGCCGGCCACATGGGCCTGAAGATGCTCGACCAGGTCGCCCATGAACTCGATGACTGTGCCAGCAGCCTGGTGTTCACCAATACCCGTGCCCAGGCCGAGCTGTGGTACCAGGCCTTGCTCGATGCGCGCCCTGACTGGGCCGGCCAGATTGCCTTGCACCATGCCTCGTTGGCGCGGGCGACCCGCGACTGGGTGGAACTGAACCTCAAACAGGGCACGCTCAAGGCGGTGGTCTGCACCTCCAGCCTCGACCTGGGCGTGGATTTTCTGCCCGTGGAGCGGGTGCTGCAGATCGGCTCGGCCAAGGGCATCGCACGCCTGATGCAGCGCGCCGGGCGCTCCGGGCATGCGCCGGGGCGGCGCTCGCGCATCACCCTGGTGCCCACCCACAGCCTGGAGCTGGTGGAAGCCGCCGCAGCGCGCGAGGCGCTGGCGGCGGGGCATATCGAGGCGCGCAACTCGCCGCGCCTGTGCATGGACGTGCTGGTCCAGCACCTGGTCAGCATGGCCCTGGGCGCAGGCTTTCGCCCGCCAGAGCTGCTGGCCGAGGTGCGTGATACCTGGGCATTTCACGACTTGCGCGACAGCCAGTGGCAGTGGGCGCTGGATTTCGTCAGCCATGGCGGCAGCTCGCTGAGCGCCTACCCCGACTACCAACGCGTCGAAGCCCACCCCGACGGCATCTGGCGGGTGGCCAGCGAGCGCCTGGCGCGGCGCCACCGGATGGGCATCGGCACCATCGTCAGTGACGCCAGCCTGCAGCTCAAGTATTGGAGCAAGGGGGGCGGCGGCAAGCACCTGGGCAGCGTCGAGGAGGCCTTCATCGCCCGCCTGCGGCCAGGCGACACGCTGGTTTTTGCCGGGCGCGTGCTGGAGCTGGTGAGGGTCGAGAACATGACGGCCTATGTCCGCCGCAGCACCGCCCGCAAAGCCGCGGTGGCCCGCTGGAATGGCGGGCGCATGCCGCTGTCCAGCGAACTGGCCGATGCGCTGGTCGAGCAACTCGATGGCGCCGCCCATGGCCGCTACGCCAGCCCGGAAATGCGCGCGGTGCGCCCACTGCTGGCGCTGCAGGCTCGCTGGTCGGCGTTGCCCACCACGCAGACGCTGCTGGCCGAGACCTTGGCATCGCGCCAGGGCTCGCACCTGTTTCTCTACCCCTTCGCCGGGCGCATGGCCAACCTTGGGCTGGCCACCCTCATCGCCTGGCGCGTCAGCCGCACTCAACCGCTGTCGGTGTCGATCGCGGTGAGCGACTACGGCTTCGAGCTGCTCAGCCCGAGCCCCGTGGATTGGGCCGCGCACCTGCCTGGCGCGCTATCCAGCGAGAACTTGCTGGAGGATGTGTTGGCCAGCCTGAACGCCGGGGAGATGGCCCTGCGGCGTTTTCGCGAAATTGCCCAGATCGCCGGCCTGGTGTTCGGCGGCTACCCTGCGGCGCAAAAAAGCACCCGGCAGATCCAGGCCTCCAGCGGGCTGTTTTTCGAGGTATTTCGCAAACACGACGCCAGCAACCTGCTGCTTGGCCAGGCACGCGATGAAGTGCTGCGCGAAGAGCTGGAAATCGAGCGGCTGCAGCGCCAGCTGCACAAGATGAGCCAGCTGCGGCTGGACCTGCAGGCGCTGCAAAGGCCAGGGCCGCTGGCCTTCACCTTGCTGGTGGAGGGCATGCGCGAAACCTTGAGCACGGAGAAGCTGGCGGATCGCATCGCGCGGATGGTGGCGGACCTGGAAAAAGCAGCCTCACGCGGCAGCGGCGCGCAATGAACAGTCATCTGGTTGTCGAGCATTGCGGCCAAACCCTATGGCTGCTCGCCGACAAGGCCATCTACTGGCCTGCCCGCCACACATTGCTGGTGGCCGACGTGCATATCGGCAAGGCCGCGAGCTACCGGGCGTTGCACCAGCCGGTGCCGCGGGGCACCACCGAGGCGACCCTGGCGCGCCTGGACGCCCTGCTGGCGGCATACGACTGCAGGCAATTGGTGATCCTTGGCGATTTTATCCATGCACGCACGGCGCGGGCACCTAACACACTGGCCAGGCTTCGGGAGTGGCGTAGTCGACACGATGGGCTGCAGATCGTGCTCATTCGCGGCAATCACGATCGCCACGCAGGCGACCCGCCAGCCGAACTGAGCATCGAGGTAATCGACCAACCCTGGCTGCTGGCGCCTTTCGCCTTGCAGCACGAGCCGACCGCTCACCCTGAGCACCCGGTGCTGGCAGGCCATGTGCATCCGGTGTACCTGCTGCGCGGCCGAGCACGCCAGAAACTGCGCCTGCCGTGCTTCGTGCTCGATGCCCGGCTCAGCCTGCTGCCGGCCTTCGGCGAATTCACCGGGGGCTACACGGTCGCCCCCGGCGACGAAACGCGGGTTTTCGTCACCGGCGACGGGCAGGTCTGGGCGCTGGGAGGTTGATCACGCCACAGGCGCGGGAGGCGGCTCGTCGGGCCGGATGGGGTCGCCTGGCTCGCTGGGCTCGGGCGGCTGTGGGGTGTCGGGTTCGGGCTGGTGCGGCACGCCCCCGGCCTGCATCGGCAGCGGGTGGGCCAGCAACGACCAAGGCAGCATGCCGACCTGGTTGGGTTGCAGCACCGCGAGTTTCGCGCTGATTGCGGGATGGAGTTTCATTGGCTGCTCCTGACGAGAGCCGATGCGCTTCATGCACATCGGCACGGTTACCCGTTGGAGTGCCAAAGGCGCAGGGAATTCCCCGCGCTCGTCGGCTCAGGTACGCGGCAGGGTGACGCCGCGCTGGCCCTGGTACTTGCCGCCACGGTCTTTGTAGGACACTTCGCACTCTTCGTCGGATTCGAGGAAGAGCATCTGTGCCACGCCTTCGTTGGCGTAGATTTTCGCCGGCAGCGTGGTGGTGTTGGAGAACTCCAGGGTCACGTGCCCTTCCCACTCGGGCTCGAGTGGCGTCACGTTGACGATGATGCCGCAACGCGCGTAGGTGCTCTTGCCCAGGCAGATGGTCAGCACATTGCGCGGAATGCGGAAGTACTCGACGGTGCGGGCCAGGGCGAAGGAGTTCGGCGGGATGATGCAGACATCGCTTTTGACATCGACGAAGCTGCCGGCGTCGAAGTTCTTCGGGTCGACGGTGGCCGAATTGATGTTGGTGAACACCTTGAATTCGTCGGCGCAACGCACGTCGTAGCCGTAGCTGGAGACGCCGAAGGAGATGACCCGGCTGTCGTGCTCGCCGCGCACCTGGCGCTCGACGAACGGTTCGATCATGCCGTGTTCCTGCGCCATGCGGCGAATCCACTTGTCCGATTTGATGCTCATGGCGGGGTGTCCTGAAGGGTTGCGAGGTGAAAAACAAGACGCGCATCTTACCGGTCCCGGCGCCCAAGTTGAAGTTCCGCGCCGTATCCCGCGCCGGACGGGGGTTGCGGCCGCCGCCGATCTGAATTTCATCAAAGGCCATCTTGGAGATTGGCAGGCTGCGGAAAGTGGGTTAAGGTGGCGCCACTGTGCTGCACGTGACACCGAGAATCTCTAGTTTGATGCACGATCCTGATCGGCCCATCGCTGAATTTTCTGCTCTCTTTGCGCTCAGTCCCGGCCAGGGATTTTCCTGACCGTTTTCAACTTTGTCCAAGGAGACAGAAAAATGTCCAACCGTCAATCCGGTGTTGTTAAGTGGTTCAACGATGAGAAGGGCTACGGCTTCATCACCCCTCAGTCGGGCGACGACCTGTTCGTGCACTTCAAAGCCATCCAAGCTGACGGCTTCAAAACCCTGAAAGAAGGCCAGGCTGTTACTTTCGTCGCTACCCGCGGCCAGAAAGGCATGCAGGCTGAAGAAGTTCAAATCGCCTAAGTCGATTTAGCTTCCTAGCTTTCAAAAAAACCCGCCTTCTGGCGGGTTTTTTTATGCCTGGCTGAAAACCCGTGTCGCTGCCTGCCAGGCAACGACACGGTGCGCCGATCAATCTTCGCTGATGGTAATGCTCGGCATCGCCGGCGCCGCCGCTTCCTGCAGCACGATCCGCGCCCCAACCTGGCGGGCCAGTTCCTGGTAGACCATGGCAATCTGGCTTTCTGGTTCGGCGATCGCCGTCGGCTTGCCGCTGTCGGCCTGCTCGCGAATCAGCATCGACAATGGCAACGAGGCCAGCAGTTCGACGCCGTACTGCGCCGCCAGCTTCTCGCCACCGCCTTCACCGAACAGGTGCTCGGCATGGCCGCAGTTCGAGCAGATGTGCACCGCCATGTTCTCCACCACGCCGAGCACCGGAATGTTGACCTTGCGGAACATTTCCACGCCCTTCTTGGCATCGAGCAAGGCCAGGTCCTGGGGCGTGGTGACGATCACCGAGCCGGCCACCGGCACTTTCTGCGCCAGGGTCAGCTGGATATCACCGGTGCCTGGCGGCATGTCGATCACCAGGTAATCGAGGTCGTCCCAGGCGGTCTGGGTCACCAGCTGCAGCAGCGCCCCCGACACCATCGGGCCGCGCCAGACCATGGGCGTGTTGTCGTCGGTGAGAAACGCCATGGACATGACTTCCACGCCATGGGCCTTGATCGGCACGAACCACTTCTGCTCGCGGATCTGCGGGCGCGTGCCTTCGGCGATACCGAACATCACGCCCTGGCTGGGCCCATAGATGTCGGCGTCGAGAATGCCGACCCGGGCACCTTCGCGGGCCAGGGCCAGGGCCAGGTTGGCCGCGGTGGTCGATTTACCGACACCGCCTTTGCCCGAGGCCACCGCGACGATGTTCTTGACGTTGGCCATGGCCGGCACCTGGGCCTGGGCCTTGTGCGCGGCGACCACGCAATCGATCGACACCTGCGCCGAGGTGACGCCTTCGAGGTTCTCGATCGCGGTCTGCAGCACCTGGGCCCAGCCGTTCTTGAACAGGCCGGCGGCATAGCCGAGCTGCAACTGCACAGCGACCTGCCCGCCCTGGATATCGATGGCGCGCACGCAACCGGCGCTCACCGGGTCCAGGTTCAGGTAGGGGTCGGTGTACTGGCGAAGCGCGCCTTCGACGGCGGCACGGGTGACGACACTCATGGACACTCCCATTGGCAAACTGAATGTGAAACAGGCGCCTATCCTAACCCGTCAATCGTCAGCAGATGCGTGCGCGGGGTGAAATATATTCGCGAGCCCTTTATAGTGGCCGATCACCCTCAATTTTACCCGAGCCGAATAAGTAGCCGAGCCACTATGTCCGAGCCACGTCAGATTCTCGTTACCAGCGCCCTGCCCTATGCCAATGGATCCATCCACCTTGGCCATATGCTCGAGTACATCCAGACGGACATGTGGGTTCGCTTCCAGAAACTACGCGGCAACCAGTGCATCTACGTCTGCGCCGACGACGCCCACGGCTCGGCCATCATGCTGCGCGCCGAAAAGGAAGGCATCACTCCCGAGCAGCTGATTGCCAACGTGCAAGCCGAGCACAGCGGCGACTTCGCCGATTTCCTGGTGGACTTCGACAACTTCCACTCGACCCACAGCGAAGAAAACCGCGAGCTGTCCAGCCTGATCTACACGCGGCTGCGTGACGCCGGGCACATCGCCACCCGTTCGGTGACCCAGTATTTCGACCCGGAAAAGGGCATGTTCCTGGCCGACCGCTTCATCAAGGGCACCTGCCCCAAGTGCGCGGCCGAAGACCAGTACGGCGACAACTGCGAAAAGTGCGGCGCCACCTATGCCCCAACCGAGCTGAAGAACCCGAAGTCGGCGATTTCCGGTGCCACCCCGGTACTGCGTGACTCCCAGCACTTCTTCTTCAAGCTGCCGGACTTCCAGACCATGCTGCAGCAGTGGACCCGCAGCGGCACCCTGCAGGACGCGGTGGCCAACAAGCTCGCCGAATGGCTGGACTCAGGCCTGCAGGAGTGGGACATCTCGCGCGATGCGCCGTACTTCGGCTTCGAGATCCCGGGCGAGCCTGGCAAGTACTTCTACGTCTGGCTGGATGCGCCCATCGGCTACATGGCCAGCTTCAAGAACCTCTGCGCACGCCGCCCGGAGCTCGACTTCGACGCGTTCTGGAACGAAGGCTCCAAGGCCGAGCTGTACCACTTCATCGGCAAGGACATCGTCAACTTCCACGCCCTGTTCTGGCCGGCCATGCTCGAAGGCGCGGGCTTCCGCAAGCCGACCGCGGTCAACGTGCACGGCTACCTGACCGTCAACGGCGCCAAGATGTCCAAGTCGCGCGGCACCTTCATCAAGGCCCGCACCTACCTGGACCACCTGCAGCCGGAATACCTGCGCTACTACTACGCCGCCAAGCTCGGCCGTGGCGTCGACGACCTCGACCTGAACCTCGAGGACTTCGTGCAGAAGGTCAACTCGGACCTGGTCGGCAAGGTGGTGAACATTGCCAGCCGCTGCGCAGGCTTCATCCACAAGGGCAATGACGGCGTCATGGTTGCCGGCGATGCCGCACCGGAGCTGACCGAGGCCTTCCTCGCCGCCGCCCCGTCGATTGCCGAGGCTTACGAAGGGCGCGACTTTGGCCGCGCCATGCGCGAAATCATGGCCCTGGCCGACCGCGCCAACGCCTGGATCGCCGACAAGGCCCCGTGGTCGCTGGCCAAGCAGGAAGGCAAGCAGGACGAAGTGCAGGCAATCTGCGCCCAGGGCGTCAACCTGTTCCGCCAGTTGGTGATCTTCCTCAAGCCGGTATTGCCGGTGCTGGCTGCCGACGCCGAGGCCTTCCTCAACGTCGCGCCGCTGACCTGGAACGACCACCAGTCGCGCCTGGAAAACCACCAGCTCAACCCGTTCAAGGCACTGATGAGCCGCATCGAGCCGGCCAAGGTCGAAGCCATGGTCGCCGCCAGCAAGGAAGACCTGCTGGCCGCCGAAGCCAAGGCCCCGGCCGGCAACGGCGAACTGGCCAAGGACCCGCTGTCGGCGGAAATCGAGTTCGACACCTTCGCCGCCGTCGACCTGCGCGTGGCGCTGATCGTCAAGGCCGAAGCGGTGCCCGGCGCCGACAAGCTGCTGCAGCTGACCCTGGACATCGGCGACGAGCGTCGCAATGTGTTCTCCGGCATCAAGTCGGCCTACCCGGACCCTTCCAAGCTCGAAGGCCGGCTGACCATGATGGTGGCTAACCTCAAGCCGCGCAAAATGCGCTTTGGCGTGTCCGAGGGCATGGTCATGGCCGCCGGCCCAGGCGGCGAAGAGATCTACCTGCTCAGCCCTGACAGCGGTGCCAAGCCAGGCCAGCGCATCAAGTAACGCCCCCCTGCCCCGGCCTTCGTGCCGGGGCATTCTTATCCACCCCTGCATGGCCGCACGCGCAGGCGAAACGCGGCTATCTTCATCTACATGAACGATCATGTCCTGGTTCTGGTCAGCGCTGCGCTGGTCAGCCACCTCTTCCTGCAACAACAGCCCTTGTCACGCCTGCGGGTGCATGTGTGCGGCCTGGCGTGCGCGCTGACCATCGCCCTGGGCATCTGTGGCGGCCAGGTGCTGGAGCACTGGGTGATAGCGCCATGGCAGCTCGAAGACCTGCGCCTGTTCCTGCTCCTGCCCTGGCTGGGGCTGCTGGCGTGGGGCGTGACGCAAGCGCTGGCAAGGTTACGCCCGCAGTGGCCCAGCGCCGGGCTCATGCTGCCTTTGCTGGGCAATGCCACAGCGCTTGGCCTGGCCCTTCAGGGCATGGCCGATCAGCCCGGGTGGCTTGCAACGCTGGGCTGCAGCGTGGTGGCCGGGCTTGGTTTCTGGCTGGCCCTGGCACTGTTCGACGACCTGCTGCAACGCAGCGAACATGCCGAGATTCCGACAGCATTGCGCGGTTTGCCCATTACCCTGCTCGGTGCCGGCGTGATGGCCATGGCGTTCTCGGGACTCAACGGATTATTCGCACAATGAGCGGATCGAGCATCGCCGCACCAGACCCGCGCTTGCGCACTGCCATGGGCCTGGTGCTGCTGGCCTGCATCCCTGGGCTGCTGGCAGCGTTCTGGCTGCAAGGCTGGGGGCTGCTGCTGAGCCTCGCCCTATGCGCCGCCAGCGCGCTGTGCTGCGAAGCCGCCCTGCTGGCCCTGCGCGGCCAGCCGCTGGCCGCCAACTTGAACGACGGCAGTGCCTTGGTGACTGCGGTGCTGCTGGCCATCGCCCTGCCCACTCAGGCGCCCTGGTGGCTGCCAATGACGGCGGCGGCCATCGCCATCGGCCTGGGCAAGCAGGCATTCGGCGGGGTGGGCCGCAATTTGTTCAACCCGGCGATGCTGGGCTATGCGTTCGTCCTGCTGAGTTTTCCGCTGCAGATGAACCATTGGCCCGGGCAACCCCCCGGGTTCGTCGACAGCTTGCACCTGGTGTTTGGCGGTGGCGAGCAGATCGACGCCTGGGCCAGCCCGACCATTCTCGATGGCCTGCGCCACAACCGCAGCCTGACCGTCGATGAACTGTTCGCCAGCCACCCGGGCTTCGGCAGCATCGGCGCCCGGGGCGGCGAGTGGATTAACCTGGCTTTGCTGCTCGGCGGGATGTTTCTGTTGCAGCGCAAGGTGTACAGCTGGCACGCACCGGTGGGCCTGCTGGGCGGGCTGGTGCTGTTCAGCCTGCTGGCCTGGAATGGCTCCGGCTCGGATTCCAATGGCTCGCCTTTGCTGCACCTGTTCTCCGGCTCGACCATGCTGGCGGCCTTTTTCATTGCCACGGAACCGGTGTCCGGGCCGAAGGCCGGCCTGGCCAGGCTGCTGTTCGGGTTTGGCGCCGGGGTGCTGATCTACCTGATCCGCACCTGGGGCAACTACCCGGATGGCACGGCGTTCGCCATCTTGCTGATGAATTTGATGGTTCCGGCCCTCGACCGGCTTGCCTTGCGGCGCCAGCAGGCGGCGCCATGAACCGGCGCATGCTTGGCGCTGCCTTGCTGCTGGTGGTGGCCGGGATCACGGTGACGGCCACACTGGCATGGCGCCAATGGACCCGCGCGCCCATCCTCGAAGCCGAACAGCAGTTGCACGCGCAGCAGTTTCTCGCCGTATTGCCTGAACAACGTTATGACAACCACCCTCTGAGCCAGCCGCTGCCACTTCCAGGCGAGCAGCCCGCGCACAGCCATATCAGCGCCGCCTACCGCGCTACGCTGGGCGCAGTGCCAACAGCGGTGGTTCTGCTGAGCCAGGTGCAAGGCTATGGCGGGCCAATCCGGCTGGTCATCGCCATCAGCGCCGATGGGCGCCTGATTGGCACGCAAGTGATCGAACACCAGGAAAGCCCTGGGCTGGGAGGCCGCATCAGCGATACACAGGTGAACTGGTTGGGGCAATTCGCCAACCGTGGCCTGGATGACCACTGGGCGCTCAAGCGCGATCAGGGCGACTTCGATCAGCTGGCCGGGGCGACGGTTACCTCGCGTGCCGTGATCACTGCGCAGCAGGAGGCGCTGGTCTATTTTGACCAGCATCGCACGCTGCTGCTGGGAAGCCCCGCCCATGAATAGGTATTGCCTGCTGGTGGCCGGCCTGGCGCCGCTGCTTGGCGCAACCGGCACGTTCATCCTAGCCGCTACCCTGGGTACCGGCATGCTGCTGGTGAGCATCCTGCACCAGGCGCTGCTGGCGCCATTGCGCACCAGGCTCAGCGGTGCAATGTACTGGCTGGCCAGCCTGTTGCTGATTGCAGCCCTGGTCAGTTGCCTGCAACTGGCGCTGCGCGCCTGGGCATTGCCGCAGGCCTTGGCACTCGGCCACTTCCCGGCGCTGCTCTGCCTGCAGTGCGTGGTTGCTGATGGGCTGCTGCCAGCCGCCGGGCGCTGGCGGCAATTGCTCACGCAGCTGGCGGGCCTGCTGCTGCTCTACCTGCTGCTCGGTGCCAGCCGTCAATGGCTCGAACAAGGCCTGGGCTGGCATGGGGCCAGTCTCGGCTTCGGCGCACTGCTACTGCTCGGCAGCCTGTTGGCCTTGTACAATCGCCTACGTCTGGGCCACGCCCCCTCTCGTCGTCAAGGAACCCGTTGACCCCATGAATGCTGCCAAACGCCTGGAGATCTTTCGCAGGCTGCACGAAGACAATCCCGACCCGAAGACAGAACTGGCCTACACCACGCCCTTCGAACTGCTGGTCGCCGTGACCCTTTCGGCACAATCCACCGACGTCGGGGTCAACAAGGCCACCGCCCGCCTGTTCCCGGTCGCCAATACCCCGCAAGCCATCTACGCGCTGGGCGTCGAAGGCTTGAGCCAATACATCAAGACCATCGGCCTCTACAACAGCAAGGCCAAGAATGTCATCGAAGCCTGCCGCCTGCTGATCGAACGCCATGGCGGTGAGGTGCCGCAAACCCGTGAAGCGCTCGAGGCCCTTCCGGGCGTAGGGCGCAAGACTGCCAACGTGGTCCTCAACACGGCCTTCCGCCAGCCGACCATGGCGGTGGACACACACATCTTCAGGGTCAGCAATCGCACCGGCATCGCGCCAGGCAAGACCGTACTCGAGGTGGAAAAGAAGCTGGTGAAGTTCGTGCCCAAGGACTACCTGCTCGATGCGCACCATTGGCTGATCCTGCACGGGCGCTATGTGTGCCAGGCACGCAAGCCCCGCTGTGGCAGTTGCCGTATCGAAGATTTGTGCGAGTACAAGCAGAAGACGTCCGACGATTGATTCGATAGCGAAAAGGCATGGGTTTCGATTGAAAAAATCTTTTTTACCAGGCTTCGCTTTCTGGTTATAAGGACGGCCAATGGCCCATTGGCTTGGAGCGACCCATGAGTACCGATAAAGACGACCTGTCGATCGAAGATGACTTTGCCACCGCTGACGACGAAGCGGAGCCGCAGGTGGAACCCGCGAAGACCAACCTGAGCAAGCGCCGGACCATTGACAACCTGCTGGAAGAACGCCGCCTGAAGCGGCAACTCGCCGATTTCGACTACGATTTGTAGTCCAGACAGAAAGCCTCCCTGCGGAGGCTTTCTGCATTGTGGCCTCACGAAAGGCCGTGCCGCCGGGCCAGCTCGATCAGGTCTACCAGCGAGTGGGCGTTGAGCTTCAGCAGCAAGCGGGTCTTGTAGGTACTGACCGTCTTGTTGCTGAGGTACATGCTCTCGGCGATTTCCTTGTTCGACCTGCCCCGCGCCAATTGCTGCAACACCATCATTTCCCTTGCCGACAGGCGATCGACCATCTCCATCTCACTCACCGCCCCTACCCGCCCTCGCGACTTGTGCAAGGCCTGGTTGGGGAAGTAACTGTAACCAGACAGCACCGCCTTGATCGCGCTCAGCAACTCCGTGAGCTCCTGCTGCTTGCACACGTAACCAGACGCGCCCGCCTGCATGCAACGCATGGAGAAGTGCCCAGGTGCCTGCGAGGTCAATACCAGCACGCGACTTCCGGGGCTGGCAGATGACAGACGGGCAATTACCTCCAACCCGTCAAGTTTGGGAATACCGATATCCAGCACCACGATATCGGGGAGGTATTCCCGCGTAAGCTGCAAGGCTGCCACTCCGTTGTCGGTTTCCGCGACCACATCGTAGCCATGCCGCTCCATCAGCATGCGCACTGCCAGGCGTATGACCGGATGGTCATCCACGATTAGGACTTTATTCATGCGATATCCATTCATTCATTATTTTCTTTGAGACGGCTCACCTTAACCGAGCCGCACGTTCAATGGCGCGCCAAACACCAGAGCAAATACATGAATAGATGAGCCTTACGTCGCTTTAGGAATTTTCCTACAAGTAGGAATTTTCATCGCACCTGAAAACCGCTCGAAAAATGCAGGATTACTTCATGGCTCGGAAACAGTCCAGCATTCGCTTGCACGACATACTCGGCTATAGATGGGCAAAAGCGCAGGAGGCGCACGATGACAAGCCAGCCCGCAGCCCCATTGACCATCATCGCCATCTTCGCCGGGATCATCGAATCCTCGGCGCTGGCGACACTCCCTTTCTTGAGCGATGAGAGCCAGAATCTGTACACCTGGTTCCTGGTGGGTTTTCCGTTTTTTCTCACAGCGCTGTTTTTTCTTACGCTCAACTTCAACTACAAATCACTCTACAAACCCGAAGTTGCCGGCGCCGGAACCGTGAACGCCGCAAGCACCTTGGCAAACAATGGCAAACCTCTCACTTGCAGCGAGGAGGAGCCTATTACCATCATGCTGTCTGGCCCAAGTGCACAATCGATGATTACCCAACACATACTCCACACCCTGGCCCAACCTCAGGCGCTGGGCCGCACTTGGGTTTTCTGCGACCTGGATAAACAACAATGCGTTCGCCTTTGCGTGAGCGAGCTGCCAGAGAACACAACACCGTTCATGAAATAGACGCATAAAAAAACCCCGACAGGTGTCGGGGTTCTTCATGCGCGTTGCCTAACTTGAAGTTAGAGCATGCCGCGGCCTTTGTTAGCTGCAATGCGCATGCGCAGCGCGTTGAGCTTGATGAAGCCAGCGGCATCGGCCTGGTTGTAGGCGCCGCCATCTTCCTCGAAGGTCGCGATGTTGGCATCGAACAGCGAGTCGTCCGACTTGCGGCCGACCACGGTCACGTTGCCCTTGTACAGCTTCAGGCGCACTACGCCATTCACGTTGACCTGCGAAGCATCGATCATCTTCTGCAGCATCAGACGCTCCGGGCTCCACCAGTAGCCGGTGTAGATCAGGCTGGCGTACTTGGGCATCAGCTCATCTTTAAGGTGAGCGACTTCGCGGTCCAGGGTGATCGACTCGATGGCACGGTGGGCCTTGAGCATGATGGTGCCGCCAGGGGTTTCGTAGCAGCCGCGCGACTTCATGCCCACGTAGCGGTTTTCGACGATGTCCAGGCGACCGATGCCGTTGGCCCCGCCAATGCGGTTCAGGTCGGCCAGCACGGTGGCTGGGGACTTCTCGACACCGTCGATGGCGACGATGTCACCGTTGCGGTAGGTAAGCTCGATGTAGGTGGCCTGGTCCGGTGCATTTTCCGGCGAGACGCTCCAGCGCCACATGTCTTCCTCGTGCTCGGTCCAGGTATCTTCCAGGACACCGCCTTCGTAGGAGATGTGCAGCAGGTTGGCGTCCATCGAGTAGGGCGACTTCTTCTTGCCATGGCGCTCGATCGGGATGCCGTGCTTCTCGGCGTAGTCCATCAGCTTCTCGCGGGACAGCAGGTCCCACTCACGCCATGGCGCGATGACCTTGACGCCGGGCTTGAGTGCGTAGGCACCCAGCTCGAAACGCACCTGGTCGTTACCTTTGCCGGTAGCGCCGTGGGAAATGGCGTCAGCGCCGGTTTCGTTGGCGATCTCGATCAGGCGCTTGGCGATCAGCGGACGGGCGATGGACGTACCCAGCAGGTACTCGCCTTCGTAAACGGTGTTGGCGCGGAACATCGGGAAGACGAAATCACGCACGAATTCTTCGCGCAGGTCGTCGATGTAGATCTCTTTGACGCCCATAGCCTGGGCTTTGGCGCGAGCCGGCTCGACTTCTTCGCCCTGACCCAGGTCAGCGGTGAAGGTCACCACTTCGCAGTCATAGGTATCCTGCAGCCACTTGAGAATCACCGAAGTATCAAGGCCGCCGGAATACGCCAGTACGACCTTTTTTACGTCCGCCATGCCATCACTCCACGGGGTTGTACGGAAAAGGCCCGATTCTACCGGCGTTACGGATAAATTTACAGTGGGGCGACAGCTTCTGACGACAAAGCGACAGGAACTGTCGTGGGCGCGACGCCCTGTCGCACGCTCAGGATGCTTTGGCAGCAGGCGTGGCAGGGGCGTTGCCAGGGGCGCTGGTGGCAGGCGCCGCCGCCGGCGCTGCAGCAGGCGCGGGAACGGGCTGCTGGGCCGGCTGCTGGGCCGGCTTTTCGATCGGCGTGACGCGGTCCAGCTCGATGTTCACGCGGCGGTTGCGGGCGCGGTTGGCGGCGCTGTTGTTCTTCACCAGCGGGTAGCGCTCGCCATGGAAGCGCACGGTGATCTGGTCTTCGGCGATGCCATGGGCCACCAGGTAATCGGCGACTGCCAGCGCGCGGCGGCGCGAGGTGTCGCGGTTGGTCAGGCGGTTGCCGCTGTTGTCGGAGTGGCCGTTGAGTTCGATGTGGTTGACCGTCGGGTCTGCCTTCAGGTACTCGACGACCAGGTCCAGGCGCGCGCGGGCCGCGGCATCCAGGTCGATACCTGCCCCCGGGAAGCCGATCTGGGTCTGGCGCACCTGGTCGTAGTTCATCGCCAGCATCTTGCCGGCACAGACCTGGTAATCGCTGTAGGCCTTGGCAAAGCTCACCGGCAGCACCCGCACTTCCATCGGCCGCCCGCCTTCGCTGGCGTAGCTGCGCACCACGGTGCTGCGGCCATCGAGCAGGCCATTGATCAGGCGGCTGGCCTGGCCCTGGGAGGTGGTGAACAGCACACCGTTGCGGGCCATGCGCACGGCGCCGAGGTTGATGTCGCCACGCCCTGGCTGCCAGGGCGCGGCCGCTGCCAGCAAGGTCGCCGAACCGGCGCCGAGCACATTGCTGCTGGAGCGAAGCTGGAACACCGGCTGCTCACCCGCCCTGCGCACGAATTCGCCACTGCCAAAGCCGTCGATCGGCTGAATCAGGCGGCATTCGAACTGGTCACCCTCGACCTTCCAGGCAATGCTCTCCATGCGGGTCTGGAAAGTCAGCGCGCCGGCCGGCAGGCTGGCGAACAGGGTCAACAGGGCTAGGTAACGCTGGCGCACAGGCGGCTCCACTATTTCTGACGGCTTACCTGGAGGCTATCGGACGCCGATCGGAAAACTTGATAGCCGTGCTCAGCCCAGGGATTTCCGGTAGCATTGGCGCTTGAGTTCGACCCGCCTGGAATCCCCAATGTCCGATCGCCTGACCCTCCTGCGTCCCGACGACTGGCACATCCATCTGCGCGATGGTGCCGTCCTGCCCCATACCGTTGGCGATGTGGCGCGTACCTTCGCCCGTGCCATCATCATGCCCAACCTGGTTCCGCCGGTGCGCAATGCCGTCGAAGCCAGTGCCTACCGCGAGCGCATCCTCGCCGCCCGCCCGGCCGGCAGCCGTTTCGAGCCGCTGATGGTGCTGTACCTCACCGACCGCACCAGCCCCGAGGACATCCGCGCGGCCAAGGCCAGCGGCATCGTGTACGCCGCCAAGCTGTACCCGGCCGGCGCGACCACCAACTCCGATTCGGGCGTGACCAGCATCGACAACATCTTCCCGGCCATCGAGGCACTGGCAGAAGTCGGCATGCCATTGCTGGTGCACGGTGAAGTGACGCGCAGCGAGATCGACGTGTTCGACCGCGAAAAGCGCTTCATCGATGAGCACATGCGCCGCCTGGTCGAGCGCTTCCCGACCCTGAAAGTGGTGTTCGAGCACATCACCACCGCCGATGCCGCGCAGTTCGTCAGCGAAGCGCCGGCCAACGTCGGCGCGACCATCACCGCCCAGCACCTGCTGTACAACCGCAACCACATGCTGGTCGGCGGCATTCGCCCGCACTTCTATTGCCTGCCGATTCTCAAGCGCAACACCCACCAGGTGGCGCTGCTGGACGCGGCCACCAGCGGCAACCCGAAGTTCTTCCTCGGTACCGACTCGGCGCCCCACGCCCGCCACGCCAAGGAAGCGGCCTGCGGTTGTGCCGGCTGCTACACCGCCTACGCGGCGATCGAGATGTACGCCGAGGCCTTCGAGCAGCGCAACGCCCTGGACAAACTGGAAGGTTTCGCCAGCCTGCATGGCCCGGCCTTCTATGGCCTGCCGGCAAACACCGACAGCATCACCCTGGTCCGCGAAGAGTGGACTGCCCCGGACAGCCTGCCCTTCGGCGAGCAGACCGTGATCCCGCTGCGCGCCGGTGAGAAACTGCGCTGGCGCCTGCTGGAGGGCAACGCGTGAGCGAAGATCTCTACGAAGACGACCAGGACGGCCAGGCCGGCGGCGGCTCGCGCCACCCGATGGCCGAGCGCTTCCGTGGCTACCTGCCAGTGGTGGTGGATGTCGAGACTGGCGGCTTCAACAGCGCCACCGACGCCCTGCTGGAAATCGCCGCCGTGACCATCGGCATGGACGAGAAGGGCTTCCTGTTCCCCGAGCACACCTACTTCTTCCGGGTAGAGCCGTTCGAGGGCGCCAACATCGAGCCTGCTGCCCTGGAGTTCACCGGCATCAAGCTGGACCACCCGCTGCGCATGGCAGTGAGCGAAGAAAGCGCGCTCACCGACATCTTCCGTGGCGTGCGCAAGGCGCTCAAGGCCAATGGCTGCAAGCGGGCGATCCTGGTCGGCCACAACAGCAGCTTCGACCTGGGTTTCCTCAATGCCGCCGTGGCGCGCAACGATCTGAAACGCAACCCGTTCCACCCGTTCTCGAGCTTCGATACCGCCACCCTCGCGGGCCTGGCCTACGGCCAGACCGTACTGGCGCGGGCCTGCCAGAGCGCCGACATCGACTTCGACGGGCGCGAGGCGCA
This sequence comes from Pseudomonas sp. NPDC087029, assembly GCF_044745345.1. Lineage (NCBI taxonomy): Bacteria > Pseudomonadati > Pseudomonadota > Gammaproteobacteria > Pseudomonadales > Pseudomonadaceae > Pseudomonas > Pseudomonas sp. NPDC087029. Next base: position 21,384 of record NZ_JBIVAB010000006.1, read on the forward strand.
CTCGGCGCGGTACGACACCGAGAAGACCGCCGAGCTGTTCTGCGGCATCGTCAACCGCTGGAAGGAAATGGGCGGCTGGCGCGACTTCAACGACTGAGTCGGGCCCCCATCGCCGGCAAGCCGGCTCCCACAATCACCAGCCTGTGGTGCCCCCTGTGGGAGCCGGCTTGCCGGCGATGGGGCCAGAACAGGCACTGCAAGCCTTGAATGCCAAGCATAAAAAAACCGGCCACCAGGGCCGGTTTTTTTCATTCACGCGGCAATTACAGCTTGCCAGCGTTCTCGCTCAGGTAGGCAGCAACGCCTTCTGGCGAAGCGTTCATGCCCTTGTCGCCTTTCTTCCAGTTGGCCGGGCAGACTTCGCCGTGCTCTTCGTGGAATTGCAGGGCATCGACCAGACGCAGCAGCTCGTCCATGTTGCGGCCCAGTGGCAGGTCGTTGACGATCTGCGAACGCACGACACCGTTGGTGTCGATCAGGAAGGCGCCACGGAAGGCCACGCCGCCTTCGGACTCGACGTCGTAGGCCTTGCAGATTTCGTGGGTCATGTCGGCCGCCAGGGTGTACTTGACCTGGCCGATGCCGCCGTTGTTGACCGGGGTGTTACGCCAGGCGTTGTGGGTGAAGTGCGAGTCGATCGACACGCCGATCACTTCCACGTTGCGCGCCTGGAAGTCAGGAATGCGGTTGTCCAGGGCGATCAGCTCGGACGGGCAGACGAAGGTGAAGTCCAGTGGGTAGAAGAACACCAGGCCGTACTTGCCCTTGATGGCCGAGGCCAGGTTGAAGCTGTCGACGATCTCGCCGTTGCCCAGCACAGCTGGAACGGTGAAGTCGGGGGCTTGTTTGCCAACGAGTACGCTCATTGTAATCTCCTGATGAGGGTGAAGAACCGTTTGCCGGGCCAAGGCAGGCTTGCCCGACTTCCAACAAAGGCCGACCATCATACACGGCTTCTGATGACAGGCCGAATCCAACCGCCGGTCGCTCAAGCGCGGCCCTTTCAGAAAGTCCTTTGACAAGCATTCTCATTAACATTAAGCTCCAACCCATCGACTCAACCCGCGATGGTCAGCCCTTATGTATGTGTGTCTTTGTGTCGGCGTTACCGACGGACAGATCCGCGATGCGATCTATGAAGGATGCTGCAGTTACAAGGAAGTCCGGGCTGCGACCAACGTCGCCAGCCAATGTGGCAAATGCGCCTGCCTGGCCAAGCAAGTGGTCCGCGAAACGATCACCGAGCTGCAGGTAAGCCAGCAAGCCGCCCTGCCCTACCCGGTGGAATTTACCGCCGCTTGATTTCACAGAATTTGAAGAACCGGACCTCGTGTCCGGTTTTTTTATGCCCATAATTCAATAAGTTAGCGTTCCAACGCGGTTCACAAACATTCTTATTCCTATTAATTTTCACTTATTATTCAAGAACTTAGGTTTGACAGCCCTAAGTATCGGGCTCAAACTTCCCTGTATTGGCACACTTATCAGGGCAGGAACCCGAAATGAAAGGCGACGTAAGCGTCATCCAGCATCTCAACAAGATCCTCGGAAACGAGCTGGTCGCGATCAACCAGTACTTCCTGCACGCCCGCATGTACGAAGATTGGGGCCTGAACAAACTCGGCAAGCACGAGTACAAGGAATCGATCGACGAGATGAAGCACGCTGACAAACTGATCAAGCGTATTCTCTTCCTCGAAGGCATCCCCAACGTCCAGGACCTGGGCAAGCTGCTGATCGGCGAACACACCAAGGAAATGCTCGAGTGTGACCTGAAGATCGAACAGAAAGGCCTGATCGACCTGAAAGCCGCCATCGCCCATTGCGAAACCGTCGGCGACTTCGGCTCGCGCGATCTGCTCGAAGACATCCTCGAATCCGAGGAAGAGCACATCGACTGGCTGGAAACCCAATTGAGCCTGATCGACAAGATCACCATCGAGAACTACCTGCAGTCGCAGATGGGCGAAGAGTAATTTTCGCAGGCAATAAAAAACCCGCCTTGAGCGGGTTTTTTATTGCCTGCGTGTTGCTCAGGCTTCGGAAGCCTTGGCCTTGGCGGCCGCTTCCTTGATCAGGGTCTGCAGCTCACCCTTCTCGAACATTTCCAGCATGATGTCGCTGCCGCCGACCAGCTCGCCCGCTACCCACAGCTGCGGGAAGGTTGGCCAGTTGGCGTATTTGGGCAGGTTGGCGCGGATTTCCGGGTTCTGCAGGATGTCGACGTAGGCGAACTTCTCGCCACAACCCATCACGGCCTGCGAGGCACGCGCAGAAAAGCCACACTGTGGGGCATTCGGCGAGCCTTTCATGTAAAGCAGAACGGTGTTGTTGGCAATCTGCTCTTTGATCGTTTCGATGATATCCATGTAGCACCTCGGCTGAACTTTGCGACGCTGTCGTCGGACGGTGACGCATTGTAACGGAATCCCAAGCGGCGCGCTCGGCCTCTCCATCGCTCAAGCGGCCTCCACCTGCACAGGCACGCCATTGAGCGCCGCGTTGCCGGACACTTGGTCGCGCAGGCGCTCGTCGGTCAGGTCGTTGGCACTCACGCCAGGCTGCGCCTGGGCGATCTCCAGCTGCACGCCCAGGCGCGAATGGCCGAAGCCATGGGGCAGGCTGACCACACCGGGCATCATCTCCTCGCTGGCCTGCACCTCGACTTCCAGAGTGCCGGTGCGCGAACGGATGCGCACCTGCTGGCCATCCTGCAAGTGCCGTTGCTGCAGATCCTGCGGGTGCATCAACAGCTGATGGCGCGGCTTGCCTTTGACCAGACGATGGAAGTTGTGCATCCAGGAGTTGTTGCTGCGGATGTGGCGGCGGCCAATCAGCAGCAGCTCGCCAGCCCTCGGCGGCGCCTGCCGGGCAAGGCGCTGCAGGTCGTCCAGCAGCACCTGGGGCGCTGCCTCGACGGCCTTGCTGGCGGTGCCCAGGCGCCCCGCGAGGTTGGCCCGCAGCGGGCCAAGGTCCAGGCCGTGGGGATGTTGGGCCAGGGTTTCCAGCGAGAGTTTCAGGGTAGAAGTATCGCCATAGCGCCCCTTGCGCAGCGCATGGTCGATCATCTGTGCCGGCGCCAGAGTGGGTTTGAGCACCAGCTCGGCACGCTCGGCAAACGCCCGTGCCAAGCCGACGAAGATCTCCCAGTCATGCAGCGCCCCCTCAGGCTTGGCCAGGATCGCTCGGTTGAAGCGCGTGACATTGCGCACCGCCAGCAGGTTGAAGGTGCTGTCGTAGTGGTCGTTTTCCAATGCCGAGGTGGACGGCAGGATCAGGTCGGCGTGGCGCGTGCTCTCGTTGATGTAGAGGTCGATGCTGAGCATGAACTCCAGGCCCTGCAGCGCGCGGTCCAGTTGCCGGCCATTGGGGGTCGACAGCACCGGGTTGCCAGCCACGGTCACCAGTGCGCGAACCTGGCCCTCGCCAGGGGTGAGCATTTCTTCGGCCAGGGCCGCAACAGGCAGCTCTCCGCCATATTCGGGCAAGCCCGACACGCGGCTTTGCCAGGCGTTGAAATGCCCACCTGAAGTGCTCGCCACCAGGTCCACGGCAGGTTCGGTGCACAGCGCCCCGCCCTCGCGGTCAAGATTGCCGGTGACCAAATTGATCAGTTGCACCAGCCAATGGCAGACGCTGCCGAAGGCTTGGGTCGAAACGCCCATGCGGCCATAGCACACGGCTTTGTCGGCCGCCGCGAAATCCCGTGCCAGCTGGCGAATGTCTGCCGCGTCGATGCCGCAGTGCGCGCTCATGGCCTCGGCACTGAACGGCGCGATGGCCTCGCGCACCTGCTGCAGGCCGTTCACCGGCAAGTGCGTGCCACGTGCCAGGTCTTCGTCGAACAAGGTGTGCAAAAGGCCGCCGAGCAGGGCCGCATCGCCCCCGGGGCGCACGAACAGGTGCTGGTCGGCCATCGCGGCAGTTTCGCTGCGCCGCGGGTCTACCACCACCAAGCGCCCGCCCCGGGCACGCAGGGCCTTCAGGCGCTTTTCCACGTCTGGCACGGTCATGATGCTGCCGTTGGAGGCCAAAGGGTTGCCGCCGAGGATCAGCATGAACTGGGTCTGGTCGATATCAGGGATCGGCAGCAGCAGGCCGTGGCCGTACATCAGGTGGCTGGTCAGGTGCTGGGGCAGTTGGTCCACCGAGGTGGCGGAGAAGCGGTTGCGGGTCTTGAGCAGGCCAAGAAAGTAGTTGCTATGGGTCATCAACCCGTAGTTGTGCACGCTGGGGTTGCCTTGATAGACCGCCACGGCGTTGCGCCCGTGGGCCTGCTGTATCGCCCAGAGCTTGTCGGCGGCCAGGGCGAAGGCTTCGTCCCAGCCAATGGCCTGCCACTGCTCGCCGACCCGCTTGTGCGGTTGGCGCAGGCGGTCGGGGTCGTGCTGGATGTCCTGCAATGCCACGGCCTTGGGGCAGATATGGCCGCGGCTGAACGGGTCGTCAGGGTCGCCCTTGATCGAGCTGATGCGCGCAGTACCATCAGGCTCATGGCTGATTTCGATGTTCAGCCCGCAGATGGCTTCGCACAGGTGACAGGCACGGTGATGCAGGGTCTTGGTCATGGCCGCCTCTGCCTTGTTGTTGTCAAAGGGTGACTATGCGCCCCGCCCCGCCCCCCTTCCAGCCGGCTTCGTGGCGTGAATCCTGCGACATCAGGCAGACGATTCGCGCCAGCGCCGGGCAAAGCCATTTGCCAAATTGCCAGCAAGCCGTGTACAAACCCTGTAGCAAATAAAAAACAGCACGGGCTCAACGGGTAAATACACCCTTTGCAACAGAGCCGCTGTTTCCCCTCTTGGTTTCAGGCGACATTTAATTATAGTATTGCGCCTTTCCCTATTTCGTCCGCCCCGTGCGGCTTACGCCGCAGGTCACTCCCGTTGTCAAAAAAAACCATACGGTCGACCTGCATTTCGTTGCAGATAAGGTAGTCAATCATGAGCGCTAGGCACTTTCTCTCCCTGCTGGACTTCACCACCGACGAATTGCTCGGGGTGATCCGCCGCGGCATCGAGCTGAAGGACCTGCGCAAGCGAGGCGTGCTGTTCGAGCCGCTGAAGAACCGCGTGCTGGGCATGATCTTCGAGAAATCCTCGACCCGTACCCGCGTGTCGTTCGAGGCCGGCATGATCCAGCTCGGCGGCCAGGCCATCTTCCTGTCCCCGCGCGACACCCAGCTGGGCCGCGGCGAGCCGATCAGCGACAGCGCCATCGTGCTGTCGAGCATGCTCGATGCGGTGATGATCCGCACCCATGCCCACAGCACCCTCACCGAATTCGCCGCCAACTCGCGGGTGCCGGTGATCAACGGCCTGTCGGACGAATCGCACCCCTGCCAACTGCTGGCCGACATGCAGACCTTCCTCGAACACCGTGGCTCGATCCAGGGCAAGACCGTGGCCTGGATCGGTGATGGCTTCAACATGTGCAACTCGTACATCGAAGCTGCCCGGCAGTTCGACTTCCAGCTGCGCATCGCCTGCCCGCAAGGCTACGAGCCGGACCCACGCTTCATGGCCCTGGGCGGTGACCGCGTGCAGATCATCCGCGACCCGCAGGAAGCAGTGCGTGGTGCCCACCTGGTGACCACCGACGTCTGGACTTCCATGGGTCAGGAGGAGGAAACTGCACGGCGCCTGGCGCACTTCGCGCCTTACCAGGTCACCCGCGAAATGCTCGACCTGGCGGCACCCGATGCCCTGTTCATGCATTGCCTGCCCGCCCACCGTGGTGAGGAAATCAGCCAGGACCTGCTCGACGACCCGCGTTCGGTCGCCTGGGACCAGGCTGAAAACCGGCTGCATGCGCAGAAGGCCCTTCTCGAATTCCTTGTCGAACCGGCTTACCACCACGCATGAGTCAACCCCTACTGCTCAACCTGCGCAACCTCGCCTGCGGCTATGGCGACCAGCGCATCGTCCAGAACCTCAACCTGCACCTCAACGCAGGCGACATCGGTTGCCTGCTGGGGTCTTCGGGGTGCGGCAAGACCACCACGCTGCGCGCCATCGCCGGCTTCGAGCCGGTTCACGAGGGTGAAATCCAGCTGGCCGGCGAAGTCATTTCCCGCGCAGGCTTCACCCAGGCACCGGAAAAACGCCGCATCGGCATGGTGTTCCAGGACTACGCGCTGTTCCCGCACCTGACCGTGGCGCAGAACATTGCCTTTGGTATCGCCAAGCACCCGCGCCAGGCGCAGGTGGTCGAAGAAATGCTCGAGCTGGTCAAGCTCGGCGGCCTCGGCGGGCGCTACCCGCACGAGCTGTCAGGCGGCCAGCAACAGCGCGTGGCCCTGGCCCGTGCGCTCGCCCCCGAGCCACAATTGCTGCTGCTCGACGAGCCGTTCTCCAACCTCGACGTGGAACTGCGCCGGCGCCTGAGCCATGAAGTCCGCGACATCCTCAAAAGCCGTGGCACCAGCGCGATCCTGGTCACCCATGACCAGGAAGAAGCCTTCGCGGTCAGCGACCACGTGGGCGTGTTCAAGGAAGGCCGCCTGGAGCAGTGGGATACCCCCTACAACCTCTACCACGAGCCGCAGACGCCATTCGTTGCCAGTTTCATCGGCCAGGGCTACTTCATCCGTGGCCAGATGAGCAGCCATGAGGCGGTCAACACCGAACTGGGCGAGTTGCGTGGCAACCGCGCCTACACCATGGCCCCGGGCAGCTCGGTGGACGTGCTGCTGCGCCCCGATGACATCGTCCATGCGCCCGACAGCGCATTGCGCGCGGCCATCGTTGGCAAGAGCTTCCTTGGCGCATCGACGCTGTATCGCCTGCAACTGCCGACCGGCAGCCAGCTGGAAGCGATCTTCCCAAGCCATGTCGACCATCAGGTGGGTGAGGATGTGGGGATTGCGGTGAAGGCCGACCACCTGGTGCTGTTCCCGGTGCCCGGCAGTGTCGCGGCGCAGCTGCCGCGACAAGAGAATGGGGTTCGCCGCTACAGTTCGGCGACCTGACCACCACACCCGGGGCTGCAGTGCAGCCCCGGGTGCTTTCTAGCCCCGGCCAATTCCGGCGAACGTGCCCTGGGTATGCTCCGCCAGCACCTTCGCTGCCAACTCGACTTCCAGCCCTCGCCGTCCAGCACTGACATGGATGGTTGCAAAGTTTTGCGCGGAATCATCGATGAAGGTGCGCAGGCGCTTCTTCTGCCCCAATGGGCTGATGCCTCCCACCAGGTAGCCGGTGGCGCGCTGCGCGGCGGCCGGGTCGGCCATCTCGCACTTCTTAACGCCCGCGGCATGGGCCAGCGCCTTGAGGTCCAGGGTGCCCACCACCGGCACCACCGCCACCAGCAACTCGCCCTTCTCACTGCTCGCAAGCAACGTCTTGAACACTTGTTGCGGGTCGAGCCCCAGCTTTTCTGCCGCCTCCAGCCCGTAGGACGCCGATTTCGGGTCATGTTCATAACTGTGCACGCGGTGTTCGGCACGGGCTTTTTTCAGCAGGTCGAGGGCGGGGGTCATGCAAGGCTCCGGTCTGGGACAGGTCGGCGGCTACTTTAGGATAAATCCCACATCCCAGCCAGCTTATGGCCTACGCGACTGTCTAGCCTGCGGATTCGGCCCGGCATGGGGCGTTCAGAACGTGACCAATGGTTCACTTTCGACCTTTGACATAAGCGTTTCTTGTCTATATTTTTTCGTTTCTGAATAAATGGTGCACTTTTTAGGTGCATTCCTGTATCCGTCCGGGGTCAATGGGGATAGGCCCCGGGCATTGCTGTCGAGCGCCACGCGCCTCACAACAAAAAAAACCGAGGTCATACATGACGATTGCTCTGCGCGAACCCACATTGTCCAGCCAATGCCTGGCCGAATTTCTCGGCACGGCACTGCTGATCTTCTTCGGTACCGGCTGTGTCGCCGCCCTCAAGGTCGCCGGCGCCAGCTTCGGCCTGTGGGAAATCAGCATCATCTGGGGGGTCGGCGTGAGCATGGCGATCTACCTCACCGCCGGCATTTCCGGCGCGCACCTGAACCCCGCCGTGAGCATTGCGCTCACCGTGTTCGCCGGTTTCGACAAACGCAAGCTGCCGTTCTACGTGCTTGCCCAGGTGTGCGGAGCGTTCTGCGGCGCCGCGCTGGTCTACACCCTGTACAGCAACCTGTTCTTCGATTTCGAACAGGCCCATGCCATGTTGCGCGGCAGCCGCGAGAGCCTGGAGCTGGCCTCGGTGTTTTCCACCTATCCGCACCCACTGCTTTCCACTGGCCAGGCATTTCTGGTTGAAGTGGTGATCACGGCCATCCTGATGGCGGTGATCATGGCCCTTACCGACGACAACAACGGCCTGCCACGCGGGGCCATGGCACCGCTGCTGATCGGCCTGCTGATCGCCGTGATCGGCAGCGCCATGGGCCCGCTGACCGGCTTCGCGATGAACCCCGCGCGCGATTTCGGGCCAAAACTGATGACTTTCCTGGCTGGCTGGGGCGAAATCGCCTTCACTGGCGGTCGGGACATCCCCTATTTCCTGGTTCCGGTGTTCGCACCGATCCTCGGCGCCTGCCTCGGTGCCGCGACCTATCGCGGCCTGATCGCCCGCAACCTGCCGGAGGCGGCAAGCGCGAACCCAGAGACAAACGACAATCGCCAGGGCGATACTCAAGCCAACTGATGCGGCGCCCTGACCCCCTCATTTTGCAAGGCCTACGACCATGACAGACACCCAGGATAAGCACTACATCATTGCCCTGGACCAGGGCACGACCAGTTCGCGGGCCATCATTTTCGACCGCGACGCCAATGTGGTCGGCACCTCCCAGCGCGAGTTCGCCCAGCACTACCCGCAAGCGGGCTGGGTCGAGCACGACCCGATGGAAATCTTCGCCACCCAGAGCGCAACCATGGTCGAAGCCCTGGCCCAGGCCGGCATCAGCCACGCCCAGGTGGCTGCGCTGGGCATCACCAACCAGCGCGAAACCACGGTGGTATGGGACAAGGAAACCGGCCGCCCGGTGTACAACGCCATTGTCTGGCAGTGCCGGCGCAGCACCGAAATCTGCGCGCAGCTCAAGCGAGACGGGCATGAGCAGTACATCCGCGAGACCACCGGCCTGGTCACCGACCCGTACTTCTCGGGCACCAAGCTCAAGTGGATCCTGGACAATGTCGAGGGCGCCCGCGAACGCGCCGAGCGTGGCGAGCTGCTGTTCGGCACCATCGATACCTGGCTGATCTGGAAGTTCTCCGGTGGCAAGGTGCATGTCACCGACTACACCAACGCCTCGCGCACGCTGATGTTCAACATCCACGAGCTGCAGTGGGACGACAAGCTGCTGGAAATCCTCGGCATCCCGCGCCAGATGCTGCCGCAGGTGCGCCCGTCCTCCGAAGTCTATGGCCACACCAAGAGCGGCATCGCCATCGCCGGTATCGCCGGCGACCAGCAGTCCGCGCTGTTCGGCCAGATGTGCGTGGAGCCGGGCCAGGCCAAGAACACCTATGGCACCGGCTGCTTCCTGCTGATGAACACCGGGGACAAGGCAGTGAAGTCGTCCCATGGCCTGCTCACCACCATTGCCTGCGGCCCGCGGGGCGAAGTGGCCTATGCACTGGAAGGCGCCGTATTCAACGGCGGCTCGACCGTGCAATGGCTGCGTGATGAGCTGAAGATCGTCAACGACGCCCTCGATACCGAGTATTTCGCCAGCAAGGTCAAGGACAGCAACGGCGTGTACCTGGTGCCCGCCTTCACCGGCCTCGGCGCGCCGTACTGGGACCCGTATGCACGCGGTGCGCTGTTCGGCCTGACCCGTGGGGTGAAGGTCGATCACATCATCCGCGCCGCGCTGGAGTCGATCGCCTACCAGACCCGCGACGTGCTCGACGCCATGCAGCAGGACTGCGGCCAGCGCCTGTCCGAGCTGCGCGTGGACGGTGGCGCGGTGGCCAACAACTTCCTCATGCAGTTCCAGGCCGACATTCTCGGCACCTGCGTCGAGCGCCCGCAGATGCGCGAAACCACGGCCCTGGGTGCGGCATACCTGGCGGGCCTGGCCTGTGGTTTCTGGAGTGGCCTGGAGGAGTTGCGCGGCAAGGCGATCATCGAGCGCGAGTTCAGCCCGCAGCTGGATGAGGCGCAGAAGGAGAAGCTGTACGCCGGCTGGCGTAAAGCGGTCGATCGTACCCGTGACTGGGAAGACCACGAGGCCTGATGTGATGTGATTGTGGCCTCATCGCCGGCAAGCGCTGTTCCTGTGGCAGCCGGCTTGCCGGCGATGAGGCCGCCTGGCGGCCCATCGTCTACTGGCCGTGATCCCCTTCCTACGGCATCATTGCAGAATTTGTCCGGCTGCCCCAAAGGACCGCCCATGAATCTGCCCCCACGCCAACAACAAATTCTCGAGCTGGTTCGCGAACGCGGCTATGTCAGCATCGAGGAAATGGCGCAGCTTTTCATCGTCACCCCGCAAACCATCCGCCGCGATATCAACCAGCTGGCCGAGCTCAACCTGCTACGCCGTTACCACGGCGGTGCGGCCTACGACTCGAGCATCGAGAACACCGCCTACGCCATGCGCGCCGACCAGATGCGCGATGAGAAGCAGCGCATCGCCGAAGCCGTGGCCCGGCAGATTCCCGACCATGCCTCGCTGTTCATCAACATCGGCACCACCACCGAGTCGATCGCCCGCGCCCTGCTCAACCACAACCACCTCAAGGTCATCACCAACAACCTGCACGTGGCCGCGATCCTGGCCGCCAAGGACGACTTCGAAGTCCTGGTCGCCGGCGGCACGGTGCGCCGCGACGGCGGCGTGGTCGGCCAGGCCAGCGTCGACTTCATCAGCCAGTTCAAGGTCGACTTCGCCCTGGTCGGCATCAGCGGCATCGATGAAGACGGCAGCCTGCTGGATTTCGACTACCAGGAAGTACGTGTTTCCCAGGCGATCATCGCCAACGCCCGGCAGGTGATCCTCGCCGCCGACTCCAGCAAGTTCGGGCGTAACGCCATGGTGCGCCTGGGCTCGATCAGCCTGGTCGACTGCCTGGTCACCGACCAGCCGCCCACCCCGGCGCTGGGCGAGCTGCTCAACCAGCACAAGATCCGCCTCGAGGTGGTGTGAGCCCATGGCGGGCCATTTCGCGGCCCGCCATTTTCGTTAATGTTCACTTTATTGTCATTTGATCAGTTTTTTCTATTAAGACTGACTGGCGACCGGCTTTCTCTTGCGCTAGTATTTTCGGAAACGAACATCAATGTTCATATTCGATGTGAACAGCCCCAGGAGGCCTTGCCCGTGTCCCAACCCGTTTCGTCCCAGCCCCCCCTCGCCGACTGCTATGACCTCGCCGTGATCGGCGGTGGCATCAATGGCGTGGGCATTGCTGCCGACGCCGCCGGGCGTGGCCTCAGCGTGTTTCTCTGTGAGAAGGACGACCTTGCGCAACACACCTCCTCGGCCAGCAGCAAGCTGATCCACGGTGGCCTGCGTTACCTGGAACACTACGAATTCCGCCTGGTGCGCGAGGCCCTGGCAGAGCGCGAAGTGCTGTTGGCCAAGGCGCCGCACATCGTCAAGCCGATGCGTTTCGTGCTGCCCCATCGCCCGCACCTGCGCCCGGCCTGGATGATCCGTGCCGGCCTGTTCCTGTACGACCACCTGGGCAAGCGCAAGCGCCTGGGCGCCTCGCGCAGCCTGCGCTTCGGCGCCGACTCGCCGCTCAAGCCTGCAATCAGCCGTGGCTTCGAATACGCCGACTGCGCGGTCGACGACGCCCGCCTGGTGGTGCTCAATGCCATGGCCGCCCGCGAGCACGGCGCGCATATCCACACCCGCACCCGTTGCCTGCGCGCCGAACGCACCGACGGCGTGTGGGAAGTCGAACTGCAGGCCGCCGACGGCAGCGTGCGCACGATCCGCGCCCGTGCCCTGGTCAACGCCGCCGGGCCTTGGGTCGCCAGCTTCATCAAGGACGACCTCAAGCTCGATGCGCCCTACGGCATCCGCCTGATCCAGGGCAGCCACCTGATCGTGCCGCGCCTGTACGAGGGCGAACATGCCTACATCCTGCAGAACGAAGATCAGCGCATCGTCTTCTGCATCCCTTACCTGGACCGCTTCACCCTGATCGGCACGACCGACCGCGAGTACAGCGGCGACCCGGCCAAGGTAGCGATTACCGAGCAGGAAACCGACTACCTGCTGAACATCGTCAATGCCCACTTCAACCGCCCGCTGAGCCGCGAAGACATCCTGCACACCTACTCCGGTGTACGGCCGCTGTGCAATGACGAATCGGACAACCCTTCGGCAGTCACCCGCGACTACACCCTGGCGCTGTCGGCCGAACAGGGCCAGGCACCGCTGCTGTCGGTGTTCGGTGGCAAGCTGACCACCTACCGCAAGCTGGCGGAATCGGCCATGGCCGAGCTCAAGCCCTTCTTCACCCAGATGCGTGGCAGCTGGACGGCCGAAGCGGCCCTGCCCGGTGGCGAACAGATGTCCAGCGTGCAGGCGCTGGTCGATGCCCTGATGGCACGTCACAACTGGCTGCCAGTGGATATCGCCAAGCGCTGGGCCTTGACCTACGGCACCCGCGCCTGGCAACTGCTCGATGGCGTACAGGGCCCGGAAGACCTGGGCCAGGCCATCGGTGGCGGGCTGTTCAGCCGCGAGGTGGACTACCTGCGCAGTGCCGAATGGGCAATCAGTGCCGACGATATTCTCTGGCGCCGGACCAAGCTCGGCCTGTTCACCACCGCCGCAGAGCAGCAGGCGCTGGTTACCTACCTCGCGCTTGCACAGCAGCAGCGCGCCGCCTGACCCACCCCTCCTCCTCCTCCACTGCAGCGGCCACGGCCGCTGCAGCTGTTTTTGCACCCTTGCCCCGCGGTAAAGGGCACGCGCCAACCACCCACCTTTCACCCAGCTGTGGTAGATAGATCACAACCCCCTTCGTTCGGCTTTCCGAACAAGTGGCCGCATTGCATTCGGCCAGCCGTACAAAAGGCCAGCCGAGCGCCTCGTACCAAAGGTGTAATACCTAGTATTTTCAATGCGTAAGGTTGAAAGTGGCAGCTTGGCACGACTCATGCTCTACACTTCAGACCCGAATGCACACCGCTTCATGCTGTATTCGTTGAACGAAAGAGTCCGCCAACGGCTCCATAAAAAAAACAAACACGTCGAGGAAAATTTGATGCGTATCGTTCGTCAATTGCTGGGCGCCGCCATCGCGGCTGCAGTCATCGCTTCGCCGGCCATGGCCGAGGAGCTGACCGGCACCCTGAAGAAGATCAAGGACTCGGGCACCATCACCCTGGGGCACCGCGACTCCTCCATTCCATTTTCCTACCTGGCCGGCAAGCCCGAGCCCGTGGGCTACTCGCATGACATCCAGCTGGCTGTCGTCGACGCCCTGAAGAAGCAACTGGGTACGGACATCAAGGTCCGTTACAACCTGGTCACCTCGCAAACCCGCATCCCGCTGGTGCAGAACGGCACCGTCGACCTGGAGTGCGGCTCCACCACCAACAACGTCGAGCGCCAGCAGCAGGTCGGCTTCTCGGTGGGCATCTTCGAAGTCGGTACGCGCCTGCTGACCAAGGTCAAGGACGGTCAGCCTTCCTACAAGGACTTCCCGGACCTGGCCGGCAAGAACGTGGTGACCACCGCCGGCACCACCTCCGAGCGCATCCTCAAGGCGATGAACGCCGACAAGCAGATGAAGATGAACGTGATTTCCGCCAAGGACCACGGTGAAGCCTTCAACATGCTCGAAAGCGGCCGCGCCGTGGCCTTCATGATGGACGACGCCCTGCTCGCCGGTGAAATGGCCAAGGCCCGCAACCCGAAAGACTGGGTCATCACCGGTACCCCACAGTCGTACGAAATCTACGGCTGCATGGTGCGCAAGGACGATGCGGCGTTCAAGAAAGCGGTCGACGACGCCATCGTGGCCTACTTCAAGTCGGGCGAAGTCAACAAGAGCTACGACAAGTGGTTCACTCAGCCAATCCCACCGAAGGGGCTGAACCTGAACTTCCAGATGAGCGACGAGCTGAAGAAACTGATCGCCGAGCCGACCGACAAGGCCGCGGACGAGAAGAAGTCCTGATCCTCAGATAGTGGCCTGGTGCTCAACGGCACGAATCAACTCTGCAGGCCACCCATTAGTGTCTAACCTTTCATCCGAGGGCGCCCTGCGCCCCCGGATGCTCGAAGGTGCCCGTGAAACAACCGTCTGAGGGGAAATCCCGATGAATTACAACTGGGACTGGGGCGTGTTCTTCAAGTCCACCGGCGTGGGCAGCGAAACCTATCTGGACTGGTACATCACCGGCCTGGGCTGGACCATCGCCATCTCCATCACCGCCTGGATCATTGCCCTGTTGCTGGGGTCGGTGCTCGGTGTCATGCGCACCGTGCCCAATCGCCTGGTATCAGGCATCGCCACCGCCTATGTGGAATTGTTCCGCAACGTGCCGCTGCTGGTGCAGCTGTTCGTCTGGTACTTCCTGGTACCAGATTTGCTGCCCGAAGGCCTGCAGGAATGGTTCAAGCAAGACCTCAACCCGACGACTTCGGCGTTGATCAGCGTGGTCATCTGCCTGGGCCTGTTCACCGCCGCACGTGTCTGCGAGCAGGTGCGCACCGGTATCCAGGCACTGCCCAAGGGCCAGGAGGCCGCCGCTCGCGCCATGGGCTTCAGCCTGCCGCAGATCTACAACAACGTGCTGCTGCCGCAGGCCTACCGGATCATCATCCCGCCGCTCACCTCCGAGTTTCTCAACGTGTTCAAGAACTCCTCGGTGGCGTCGCTGATCGGCCTGATGGAGCTGCTCGCGCAGACCAAGCAGACCGCCGAGTTTTCCGCCAACCTGTTCGAGGCATTCACCCTGGCCACGCTGATCTACTTCACCCTGAACATGGGCCTGATGCTGATCATGCGCATGGTCGAGAAGAAAGTCGCCGTGCCTGGCCTGATTTCCGTGGGAGGCAAGTAAATGGACATGGATTTCAGCCAGATCATCCCCGCCCTGCCCGCCCTCTGGGAAGGCATGGTCATGACCCTCAAGCTGATGGTCATGGGCATCGTCGGCGGTATCGCCCTGGGTACCATCCTGGCGTTGATGCGCCTGTCGTCGAGCAAGCTGCTGTCGCGCCTGGCCGGCGCCTACGTCAACTACTTCCGCTCGATCCCGCTGCTGCTGGTGATCACCTGGTTCTACCTGGCGGTACCCTTCGTGCTGCGCTGGATCACCGGCGAAGACACCCCGATCGGCGCCTTCACCTCGTGCGTCGTGGCCTTCATGATGTTCGAGGCCGCGTACTTCTGCGAAATCGTCCGTGCCGGCGTGCAGTCGATCTCCAAAGGCCAGATGGGCGCCGCGCAGGCGCTGGGCATGAACTACGCGCAGACCATGCGCCTGATCATCCTGCCCCAGGCCTTTCGCAAGATGACCCCGCTGCTGCTGCAGCAGAGCATCATCCTGTTCCAGGACACCTCGCTGGTGTACACCGTGGGCCTGGTGGACTTCCTCAACTCGGCACGTTCCAACGGCGACATCATCGGGCGCTCCCATGAGTTCCTGATCTTCGCCGGGGTCGTCTACTTCCTCATCAGCTTCTCCGCTTCGTGGCTGGTCAAGCGCCTGCAAAAAAGGATCACCGTATGATTTCCATCAAGAACGTCAACAAGTGGTACGGCGACTTCCAGGTACTGACCGACTGCAGCACCGAGGTCAAGAAAGGTGAAGTGGTGGTGGTCTGCGGCCCGTCCGGCTCGGGCAAGTCCACCCTGATCAAGTGCGTCAACGCGCTGGAGCCGTTCCAGAAGGGCGACATCGTGGTCGATGGCACCTCGATCGCCGACCCCAAGACCAACCTGCCGAAGCTACGCTCGCGGGTGGGCATGGTGTTCCAGCATTTCGAGCTGTTCCCGCACCTGACCATCACCGAGAACCTGACCATTGCCCAGCGCAAGGTCCTGGGCCGCAGCGAGGCGGAAGCCAGCAAGAAGGGCCTGGCCCTGCTCGACCGTGTCGGCTTGAGCGCCCACGCCAAGAAGCACCCCGGCCAGCTCTCCGGCGGCCAGCAGCAGCGCGTGGCGATCGCCCGCGCGCTGGCCATGGACCCGATCGTCATGCTGTTCGACGAACCCACCTCGGCGCTGGACCCGGAAATGGTCAGCGAGGTGCTCGACGTGATGGTGCAGCTGGCCCACGAAGGCATGACCATGATGTGCGTGACCCACGAGATGGGCTTTGCCCGCAAGGTTGCCAACCGGGTCATCTTCATGGACAAGGGCAGCATCATCGAAGACTGCACCAAGGAAGAGTTCTTCGGCGACCAGAGCGCCCGCGACCAACGCACCCAGCACTTCCTCAGCAAGATCCTGCAACACTAAGTCGGCCACAGTTTCCGCTGCCCCTGGCTACCGGGGGCAGCGGATGCTGGCCGTGACAAGGCCACTGTGATGAAATGCGACCCCTCGCTTCTTCGCCCTGCCAAGCCCGCCGTGAAATCCCGCCTGATCCGTCAATTGCTGCTGCCGCCCCTGGTCCTCCTGCTGATGGTCGGCCTGGGCCTGGCCGGTTTCCTGATCAGCGAAAGCAACGGCATCCGCACCCTCAGCGAAAACGGTGAACGCCAGCTGGAGCTGCACGCGCGCACGGTGGAAAGCGAAATCAGCAAGTACACCTACCTGCCAAGCCTGCTGGAGCTCGAAGACAGCGTCTCGCTGCTGCTCACCGACCCCGACGGCGCCAACCGGCAAACCGTCAACGAATACCTCGAAGGCCTCAACCGCCGCAGCCGCAGCCGGGCGATCTTCGTGCTCGACACCAACGGCCGGGTTCAGGCCAGCAGCAACTGGCGCGATGCCGACTCGTTCCTCGGCGAAGACTTGTCGTTCCGCGCCTACTTCCAGAACGCCGTGCGCGGCGAGCCGGGGCGTTTCTACGGCATCGGCAGCACCACCGGCGAAGCGGGCTACTACCTGGCCCACGGCCTGGAAGAGCACGGCAAGATCATCGGCGTGGCGGTTATCAAGGTGCGCCTGGACACCCTGGAAGAGCGCTGGCAGCGGGCGCGCCTGGAAGCCTTCGTCAGCGACGAGAACGGCATCATCATCCTCTCCAGCGACCCCGCCCGGCGGCTCAAGTCGGTGCGCCCGCTGACGCCGCAGATCAAGGAGCGCCTGGCGCGCAGCCTGCAGTACTACTGGTGGCCGCTCAACGAGCTGCAACCGCTGGCCCGCGAAACCCTGGCCGATGGCGTGGAAAAACTCACCTTCCCGGCCAACAGCGAAACCGCCCAGGGCAAGCCCCACGAAGTGGCCTACCTGGCACAGACCCGGCGCCTGGTCGACACCCCCTGGCACTTCACCCTGCTCACCCCGCTGCAGGACCTGCGCCGCGAATCGATGGTGCAAGGCATCCTGGTGGCCGTGGCATTCGCCTTGCTGGCGATCCTCGGCATCGCCTGGAACGAGCGGCGCAAGGTGATTGCCACGCGCCTGGCCGCCCGTGAAGCGCTGGAGGAAGCCAACAGCCAGCTGGAGCGGCGCATCGCCGACCGCACCGCCGACCTGCGCGCCAGCAATGAACGGCTCAAGGGCCAGATCCGCGAACGCCGGCATGCCGAACAGACCCTGCGCCACGCCCAGGACGAGCTGGTGCAGGCCGGCAAGCTGGCGGCCATCGGCCAGATGTCCACCAGCATCGCCCACGAACTCAACCAGCCGCTGGCGGCGCTGCGCACCTTGTCCGGCAACACCGTGCGCTTCCTCGAACGCGGCGCGCTGGAAACCGCCAGCACCAACCTGCGCACCATGAACGACCTGATCGACCGCATGGGCCGCATCACCGCCAGCCTGCGCTCCTTCGCCCGGCGCGGCGACGACCGCGGCCAGGCTTCGCTGGCCAAGGCGGTGGAGGCCACGCTGCAGGTACTGGGCAACCGCATCAGCGCCTGCCACTTGCAGTTGCACAGCCAGTTCGACGACCATCAACTGGCCATCGACCAGACGCGCCTGGAGCAGATCCTGGTCAACCTGATCGGCAACGCCCTCGACGCCATGGCCACGCAGCCGCTGCCTGAGCTGTGGCTCGAAGGCGAGCTGCAAGGCGACAAGTACCGCCTGCGGGTACGCGACAATGGCCACGGCATCGACGCCGAAGCGCGCAAGCACCTGTTCGAACCTTTCTTCACCACCAAACCCGGCGAACACGGCCTGGGCCTGGGCCTGACCTTGTCGGCGAGCCTCGCCGCCGCCGCCAAGGGCAGCCTGAACGTCGAGCACCCCGCCAGTGGCGGGACCGCCTTCGTCCTTGCCCTGCCCCTGGTCACGCCCCCTAGCGAAACGGCAGAGCAACCATGAACCCAGCGCCTCTTACCGTCCTGATTGTCGAAGACGACCCGCATGTGCTGCTCGGCTGCCAGCAAGCCCTGGCCCTGGAAGACATCGCCTGCGAAGGCGTGGGCAGCGCCGAACAGGCCCTGGAACGCATCGGTGATGACTTCGCCGGCATCGTCGTCAGCGACATCCGCCTGCCAGGCATCGATGGCCTGGAACTGCTCAACCGCCTCAAGGCGCGTGACCGCAGCCTGCCCGTGGTACTGATTACCGGCCACGGCGATATCGACATGGCCGTGGGCGCCATGCGCAACGGCGCCTACGACTTCATGGAAAAACCGTTCTCGCCCGAGCGCCTGGTCGAGGTGGTCAGGCGCGCCCTGGAGCAACGTGGGCTGTCACGCGAGGTGTTCGCCCTGCGCCGCCAGCTGGCCGAGCAGAACAGCCTCGAAGGGCGCATCATCGGCCACTCGCCGGCCATGGAGCACCTGCGCGAGCTGATCGCCAACGTGGCCGACACCTCCGCCAACGTTCTGATCGAAGGCGAAACCGGCACCGGCAAGGAGCTGGTTGCCCGTTGCCTGCACGACTTCAGCCGGCGCCAGGGCCAGCCCTTCGTGGCGCTGAACTGCGGCGGCCTGCCAGAGAACCTGTTCGAGAGCGAAATCTTCGGCCACGAGGCCAACGCCTTCACCGGCGCCGGCAAGCGGCGCATCGGCAAGATCGAGCATGCCAATGGCGGCACGCTGTTTCTCGATGAGGTCGAGAGCATGCCGATCAACCTGCAGATCAAGCTGCTGCGCGTGTTGCAGGAACGTACATTGGAGCGCCTGGGCTCGAACCAGAGCATCGCGGTGGATTGCCGGGTGATCGCTGCAACCAAGGCCGACCTGGCCACCCTCGGCCAGAGCGGCCAGTTCCGCAGCGACCTGTACTACCGGCTGAACGTGGTCACCCTGGAATTGCCGCCGCTGCGCGAGCGCCGCGAAGACATCCGCCAATTGTTCGAGCACTTCCTCCAGCAGTCGGCGCTGCGTTTCGACCGCGAGCTGCCGCCGCTCGACAGCCAGACCCTGTCACGGCTGATGTCCCACGACTGGCCGGGTAACGTGCGCGAGCTGCGCAACGTTGCCGAGCGTTTCGCCCTGGGCTTGCCGGCCTTCAAGAAGGGGCCCAGTGGCGGCGCCAGCCAGGGGCTGGGTTTTGCCGAGGCGGTGGAGGCGTTCGAACGCAACCTGCTCAGCGACGCGCTGCAGCGCACCGGCGGCAACCTCAGCCAGGCCAGCCAGGAGCTGGGCATGGCCAAGACCACGCTGTTCGACAAGGTGAAGAAGTACGGGCTCGGCTGAGATCCGGCAAGGAACTTGTGGGAGCCGGCTTGCCGGCTCCCACAGGCGCTTTGCTACAGGCCGGCGATATGCGTCACGTCCTGGCGGTGTGACTGCAGGTAGGGCAATACCGCCCCGAGCAACGGCGCCTTGAACGGCTCCTGGAAGCGATGCGCCAGCCCCGGGATCAACTTCAGCTGGCTCCCCTGGATATGCGCCGCCAGGTGCACCCCATGCATCACCGGCAACAGCGGGTCGGCCGTGCCGTGCACCACCAGGGTCGGCACGCGCAGTTTGTTGAGCAGCTCGACCCGGCTGGGCTCGGCCAGGATCGCCATGATCTGGCGCTTGGCGCCGTCGGGGTTGAACGCCCGGTCATAGGCCACCGCCGCCTGCTGCAACAACACCGCCCGATCGTCACGCACCTGCGGGCTGCCCAATGCCGCCAGCAAGTCGGCCTGCTGTTCGATGGCAACCTCCCGATTCGGCGCGCTGCGCCGGGCCAGCAACTGCACCAGGGCAGGGGCCGGCGCCGGCAGGCCTGCCGCGCCCGAGCTGGACATCACCAGCGTCAGGCTACGCACCCGCTGCGGCGCCATCGCCGCCAGGTGCTGGGCGATCATCCCGCCCATGCTCACACCCAGCACATGAAATTGGCGGATGCCCAGCGAGTCCATCAGGTGCAGGCCATCGCCGGCCATGTCGGTCAGCGTGTAGGGCGCGGCAACCGGCAGGCCCAGCTTGTAGCGCAGCAGCTCGACCGTCAGGTTGGCACTGGGCGGCAGCTGGTTCCAGCGCGACAGGCCGACATCGCGGTTGTCATAGCGAATGACCCGAAAACCCTGCAGGCACAACGCCTCGACCACGTCGTCGGGCCAGTGGATGAGCTGCCCGCCAAGGCCCATGACCAGCAGCAACGCAGGGTCGCGCGGCGCGCCCACGCTCTGGTACACCAGGCTCAGCTCGCCCAGCTCGGCCCGTTGCACCGGCACATGTGGGTCACAGCGCTGCTCGGCGAAGCTCGCCGGCACGCTGACAAGGAAGAAGAAAAACAGCAGAAAAGCCCGCATGAAAGAAACACCAGAATGCAGATCCCCAGTAGAGCGCGAGTCTGATGACTTTCATTCAAGCGCGCTGCCACAGTTCGGTGACAGTTTGATGAACGCTGCCGAGCGGTTGGGCGAAGGTCCAGTCGACAGCCGGGGGCAACATGAGAGAAACTCAACTAATTCCCTGTTTCCTCAAATTTTCCTCTCGGAGTCAGCTGTGCTGGAGATCCGCCACCTGAAAACCCTTCATGCCCTGCGCGAGGCTGACAGCCTGGTGGAGGCCGCCGAACGCCTGCACCTGACGCAATCGGCGCTGTCGCACCAGTTCAAGGAGCTCGAAGAGCGCCTGGGGTTGCCGTTGTTCGTGCGCAAGACCAAGCCCATCCGCTTCACCAGCGCCGGCCTGCGCCTGCTGCAACTGGCCGATGCCACCCTGCCGCTGCTGCGCGGCGCCGAGCGCGACATCGCCCGCCTGGCCGGTGGCACGGCCGGGCGCCTGCACATGGCCATCGAATGCCACAGCTGCTTCCAGTGGCTGATGCCGACCATCGACCAGTTCCGCGACGCCTGGCCGGAAGTGGAGCTGGACCTGGCCTCGGGCTTCGCCTTCGCCCCACTGCCGGCCCTGGCCCGGGGCGACCTCGACCTGGTGGTGACGTCCGACCCGCTCGACCTTGCCGGCATCACCTACGTGCCGCTGTTCACCTACGAAGCCATGCTGGCGGTGGCCAACCAGCACCCGCTGGCGAGCAAACCCTACATGGTGCCCCAGGACCTGATCGACCAGACGCTGATCACCTACCCGGTGGAGCGCGACCGCCTGGACATCTTCACCCGCTTCCTGGAGCCGGCCGACATCGAACCTGCGGCCGTGCGCACCTCGGAGCTGACGGTGATGATGATGCAGCTGGTGGCCAGCGGCCGCGGCGTTTGCGGCATGCCCCACTGGGCCCTGCACGAATACAGCTCGCGCGGCTACGTGAAGGGCAAGCGCCTGGGCGAGAAAGGCCTGTTCGCCACGCTCTATGCGGCCGTGCGCACCGACATGCTCGATGCACCGTACATGCGCGACTTCCTGCTGACCGCCAAGGACACCTCGTTCGCCACCCTCGATGGGGTCAGCGCGGTACGCTGAGCGCCTGGCGATACAGCGGCAGGATCAGGTCGCGGGTCAGCGGCGCCAGTTGCAGCGCGGGCAGTTGATCAGCGGCCAGCCACACCACTTCTTCGATTTCCGCCGCCGGGACCACCTGCTCGGCGCAGTCGACCCTGAACAACTGCGCCTGCACTTCGAAGCCCGGCTCGTTGGCCGCAGGGGCACTGAACTGGCCCAGCGGGATGGCCTGCGCCGGGTCGATGCGCAGTCCCAGCTCTTCGTGCAGTTCGCGCACCAGGGCTTGCACCGGCGTTTCCCCCGCGTCGATCTTGCCGCCTGGCTGCATGAAGGCCTGGGTGCCGCGCTTGCGCACCAGCAGGGTGCGGCCCTGGGGGTCGATGAGCAGGGCGGCGGCGATGCGAATGACGTTGGGCATGGGCTAGGCTCCCGGGCAAAGGCACGGAGGATCCCATGGCCCCCCTTGGCTGACAAGGACAGTGCGGCCTGCCCCGCGAAAGGGCCAGAACAGACGAACGGCCCCTTGCCAAGCCACCGCGCACCCTCCATAACCAACACATGAACCTGCCCGCCCATCAGCACCCGGTGCTGGAGCTTTTCCACCCTGCCGTCGGCACCTGGTTCCGTCGCCATTTCGCCACGGTCACCGACGCCCAAGCGCGTGCCTGGCCGTTGATCCATGCCGGTCAATCGATGCTGCTGGCCGCCCCCACCGGCTCGGGCAAGACCCTCAGCGCCTTCCTTGCCGTACTCGACGAACTGTTCCGCCAGGGCCTGGAGCATGGCGGCGAGCTGCCAGCGCAAACCCAGGTCATCTACGTATCGCCACTCAAAGCGCTGTCCAACGACATCCGCCTGAACCTGCAGGCCCCGCTCGAAGGCATCAGCCAGGGCCTCGCGGAGCAGGGCCTGAAGGCGCCACGCATCACCACCGCCGTGCGCACCGGCGATACGCCGCAGAAGGAGCGTGCGGCCATGCGCAAACTGGCGCCGCATATCCTGGTGACCACCCCCGAATCGCTGTACGTGCTGATGGGCTCGGCCTCCGGGCGCGCGGGGCTGGCCGGCGTGCACACGGTGATCGTCGACGAGATCCACGCCCTGGCCGGCAACAAGCGCGGCGCCCACCTGGCGCTGACGCTGGAACGCCTGCAAGCCCTGTGCGGGCGGCCGCTGCGGCGTATTGGCCTGTCTGCCACCCAGCGCCCGGTAGAACGGGTGGCGCAGTTTCTGGTCGGCCACCGGCGCCCTTGCGCGATCGTCGACATCGGCCACGCCCGCCAGCGCGACCTGGCCATCGAGGTGCCGCCGGTGCCGCTGGGCGCGGTGCTGGCCACCGATGTCTGGGGCCTGGTCTACGACCGCCTGGCCGCCCTGGCCCGGCAACATCGCACCACGCTGGTGTTCGTCAACACCCGGCGCCTGGCCGAGCGCCTGACCCGCCACCTCAGCGACCGCCTGGGCAAGCAAGCGGTGGCGGCGCACCACGGCAGCCTGGCCAAGGAGCTGCGCCTGGATGCCGAGCAACGCCTGAAGAACGGGCAATTGCAGGTGCTGGTCGCCACCGCTTCGCTGGAGCTTGGCATCGACATCGGCGATGTCGACCTGGTCTGCCAAATTGCCTCGCCGGGCTCGATCGCCGCCTTCCTGCAGCGTGTCGGGCGCTCCGGGCACCAGGTCGATGGCGTGCCCAAGGGGCGCTTGTTCGCCACTTCGCGCGACGACCTGATCGAATGCGTGGCCCTGCTCGACTGCGTTCGCCAGGGCGAGCTCGATGAACTGCACATCCCCAAGGCGCCGCTGGACGTGCTGGCGCAACAGATCGTCGCCGAAGCCAGCAACCAGCCCTGGCAGGAGCAGGCGCTGTTCGACTGCCTGCGCCAGGCAACGCCCTATGCCGAACTCGACGTGAACCATTACCAGGCGCTGCTGCGCATGCTCGCCGAAGGCTACAACGGCCGCCTCGGCGTGCGCAGCGCCTACCTGCACCGCGATGCGGTCAGCGGCACATTGCGCGGGCGCCGGGGCAGCCAGCTGACCGCGCTGACCAGCGGCGGCACCATCCCCGAGACCGCCGACTACAGCGTGCTGCTCGAACCCCAGGCATTGAACATCGGCAGCGTCAACGAAGACTTCGCGGTGGAGAGCATTGCCGGTGACATCTTCCAGCTGGGCAATGCCTCCTACCGTATTTTGCGGGTCGAGCCCGGCCGGGTGCGGGTCGAAGATGCCCAGGGCCTGCCGCCGACCATACCGTTCTGGCTCGGCGAGGCGCCGGGGCGCAGTGACGAATTGTCGGCCGCGGTGGCCCGCCTGCAGGCGCGCATCGACGAGCAGCTGGGGCGCTGCAACGGTGATCTCGCTGAGGTATTGCAGTGGCTGCAAAGTACCTTCGCGCTGGACGAAGCCTGTGCCAGCCAGTTGCTCGACTACCTGGGCCGCACCCGGGAAGCCTTGGGCGCCCTGCCCTCGCAGCAAACCCTGGTGATGGAACGTTTTTTCGACGAGGCCGGCGGCACCCAGCTGATCATCCATTCGCCCTATGGCAGCCGCATCAACCGGGCCTGGGGCCTGGCATTGCGCAAGCGCTTCTGCCGCACGTTCAATTTCGAGCTGCAGGCGGCGGCCAGCGAAGACGCCATCGTGCTGTCGCTGTCCACCAGCCACAGCTTCGCGCTCGACGAAGTCTGGCGTTACCTGCCCAGCCGCAATGCCGAGCAGGTGCTCATCCAGGCCCTGCTCGACGCCCCGCTGTTCGGTGTGCGCTGGCGCTGGAACGCCGCCGTGGCCATGGCCCTGCCGCGTTATGTCGGCGGGCGCAAGGTAGCCCCGCAAATCCAGCGCATGAAGAGCGAAGACCTGATCGCCGCCGTGTTTCCCGACCAGATCGCCTGCCTGGAGAACATCGCCGGCGAACGGCAGATTCCCGACCACCCGCTGGTCGAGCAGACCCTCGACGACTGCCTGCACGAGGCCATGGACAGCGAAGGCTGGCTGGCCCTGCTCAGGCGCATGGAGCGCGGCGAGATACAGCTGCTGTGCCGCGACCTGCCCGCGCCCTCGCCGTTGGCCTCGGCCATCCTCAATGCCCGGCCCTATGCCTTCCTCGACGATGCCCCGCTGGAGGAACGGCGCACCCAGGCGGTGCTCAACCGGCGCTGGAACCCGGTACAGAGCAGCGACGACCTGGGCGCGCTGGACGCCGATGCCATCGCTGCCGTCGAAGCCGAGGCATGGCCTCAACCGCGCAACGCCGACGAGATGCACGAAACCTTGATGAGCCTTGGCGCCATCAGCCAGCAAGAGGTGCACGCCAACCCCAGCTGGGACTTGCAGTTGCGCCAGCTGGCCAAGGCCGGGCGCGCCTTGCAGATGCCGGCCCAACAACTTTGGCTGGCGCGCGAGCGCCTCAACCTGCTGCAGGCGCTGTACCCGCAAGCAACCCTGACCCCTGCGCTTGGCGTGTTGCCGGGGTTCGACCAGGCCATCGACCCGGACAGCGCCCTCAGCGAGCTGCTGCGCGCCCGCCTGAGCGGCCACGGGCCCTTGACCCTGGCGCAGATCGCCAGCCCGCTGGGCAAACCGGATGCAGCTGTCGAGCAGGCCCTGGCGCGGCTGGAGGCCGAAGGCTATGTCCTGCGCGGCCACTTCAGCCCCGGCCAGCCCGCGCTGCAGTGGTGCGAACGCCACCTGCTGGCGCGTATCCACCGCTACACGGTCAAGCGCCTGCGCCGGGAGATCGAACCGGTCAGCCTGCAGGACTTCATGCGCTTTCTGTTCGACTGGCAGCACCTGGCGCCAGGCGAGCGCTTGCGTGGCCCGCTGGCCGTGGCCGAGGTGCTGGGCCAGCTGCAGGGCTTCCCCAGCGCTGCCGGGGCATGGGAGGCGGAGCTGCTGCCAGCGCGGATCGAGGACTACAGCCCGCACTGGCTCGACGATGCCTGCCGCAGCGGGCAGTTCGCCTGGAGCCGCCTGGCAGCGACCGCGGCCAGCAGTACCTTGGCCAGCACGCCGCTGGTGCTGCTGCCGCGCGAGCACCTGGGCACCTGGCGCAGCCTGGCCCCGGCGGTTGCCGTGGATGCCCTGGGCCTGCGCGCGCAACGGGTGCACGAGGTGCTGCAAACCCAAGGGGCGTTGTTTTTCGATGAACTGGCGCACGATGCCCACTTGCTGCCCAGCGAGCTGGAAACCGCGCTGCAAGCGCTGGTGGGCGCCGGGCTGGTGGGTGCCGACAGCTTCATCGGCCTGCGCAGCCTGATCACCCCGGCGGCCAAGCGCACCGTGCGCCACAGCCGGCGTGGCCACCCGCCGCTGTCCAGCAGCATGGCCCATGCAGGGCGCTGGGCCTTGCTGCGCCAGGGCAGCGCCGATGACAGCGAACGCCTGGAGCATATCGCCCGCGCCCTGCTGCGCCGGTATGGGGTGATGTGCTGGCGGCTGCTGGAGCGCGAGAGCGATGTCTTGCCGCCCTGGCGCGAGCTGTTGCGCTGCTATCACCGCCTGGAGGCACGTGGCGAGATCCGTGGCGGGCGTTTCATTGCCGGGCTGGCGGGCGAGCAGTTCGCCTTGCCCGAAGCGGTCGGCCTGCTCCGCCAGGTACGCCGACAGGCGCTGGACGGGGCGCTGGTCGTGGTCAGCGCCAGCGACCCGTTGAACCTGGTGGGCTCGCTGCTACCTGGGGCGAAAGTGCCGGCCGTGAGCGGCAACCGCCTGCTGTACCGCGATGGCGTGCCGGTGGCGGTGCGCATTGCCGGGCGCTACGGCTACCTGGTCGAAACATCGGTGGCTGAACAGCAAGGCTGGCGGCAGAAACTCTTGCGCGAATGATTTTCGATACCCCAATTTTCATTTCCAGCACCGCGCAACCGGGCTATGGTCGGGGTTTGTTCCAGGCCCTGAGCCTGACCGAGCCATCGTAAGGACCCCGTATGAGCCTGTCACTTCTCAGTCGCTACGCCTTTTTCGCCGCTTGTGTACTGTTCACCCTGGCGAGCCTGCCGTTGCTCCACCACGAATGGCTGTGGCCATTCACCCTGGCCACCGCGCTGCTCAGCCTGATCGGCCTGTTCGACCTGCTGCAGCAACGCCACGCGGTGCGCCGCAACTACCCGATCCTGGGGAACATCCGCTACCTGGTCGAAGCCATCCGCCCGGAAATCCGCCAGTACCTGCTGGAATCCGACAGCGATGCCCTGCCCTTCTCCCGCGCCCAGCGCTCGCTGGTGTATTCCCGGGCCAAGAACGAGGCGTCGGACAAGCCCTTCGGTACCCTGATCGACGTGTACGAATCGGGCTTCGAGTTCATCGGCCACTCCATGCGCCCGGCGCCGCTGGCCGACCCTGCGAGCTTTCGCATCATCATCGGCGGCCCGCAGTGCAGCCAGCCGTACTCGGCTTCGATCTTCAACATCTCCGCCATGAGCTTCGGCTCGCTCAGCGCCAACGCCATCCGCGCGCTGAACCAGGGCGCCAAGCTGGGCAACTTCCACCACGACACCGGCGAAGGCAGCATCAGCCCCTACCACCGTGAACATGGCGGCGACCTGGTCTGGGAGCTGGGCAGCGGCTACTTCGGTTGCCGCACCGCAGACGGGCGCTTCGACCCCGAACGCTTCGCCGCCCAGGCGCGCACCCCGCAGGTGCGGATGATCGAAATCAAGATGAGCCAGGGCGCCAAGCCCGGCCATGGCGGCATCCTGCCCAAGCACAAGGTGACCCAGGAAATTGCCGACACCCGCGGCGTGCTGATGGGCGAGGACTGCATCTCGCCGTCACGCCACAGCGCCTTCTCCACGCCCATCGAGATGATGCAGTTCATCGCCCAGTTGCGTGAGCTGTCCGGCGGCAAGCCGGTGGGCTTCAAGTTCTGCCTCGGCCACCCGTGGGAGTTCATGGGCATCGCCAAGGCCATGCTGGAAACCGGCATCCTGCCCGACTTCATCGTCGTCGACGGCAAGGAAGGCGGTACCGGCGCCGCGCCGGTGGAGTTCACCGACCACATTGGCGTGCCGCTGCGCGAGGGCCTGCTGTTCGTGCACAACACCCTGGTGGGCCTGAACCTGCGCGACAAGATCAAGCTCGGCGCCAGCGGCAAGATCGTCAGCGCCTTCGATATCGCCAGCGTGCTGGCCATCGGCGCCGACTGGGCCAACTCCGCGCGTGGCTTCATGTTCGCCATCGGCTGCATCCAGTCGCAAAGCTGCCACACCAACAAGTGCCCGACCGGCGTGGCCACCCAGGACCCGCTGCGCCAGCGGGCGCTGGTGGTGCCGGACAAGGCCCAGCGGGTGCTGAACTTCCACCACAACACCCTGCGCGCGCTGGCCGAGATGCTGGCCGCAGCGGGCCTGGAACACCCGGCGCAACTGGAGGCCAAGCACCTGGTGCGGCGTGTGTCGGCCACCGAGATCAAGCTGTTCTCGCAGATGCATGTGTTCCTCAAGCCGGGTGAGTTGCTCACCGGCGAAGTGGATGGGCAGTTCTATTCGCGCATGTGGCAGATGGCCCGGGCGGACAGCTTCGAGCCGCAAGCGGCCTGACGGTCGATCAGGGTTGGCGAGCGGCTTGCTCAGGCACTGTGAACAGCAGCGCCTTGATCGGGCCCTCGGCCAGCTCGCCGGTTTTCATCCAGCCGCCGACGGGCACGATCGGCGTGTACACCGACGAGGGGTCGGTGATCAGCCAGAGCCGCTTGTAGTGTTTGGCAAGATCCTCGGGGTTTGCCACGTACAGCACATCCGACCGCTCATAGAACAAGGTCAAGGTCCCATAGGTGGTGGGCGACGTGCCGCTGGTATCGGGCCGGATGTAGGTGAAGAGAAAGGCCGGCTGCCCGGTAGCGTTGTAGTACTGGATCGACAGGTAGGTTCTCTTGCGATCGCCCAGCAGCGCATCCCCCGGCCGCCACTGCGCATTGACCTGCGCCATGATCGTGGCCAGGTCGCCGCCTGGCTTGGCCTTGTAATCGTAGAAACCCGCCAGCCCCGCCACTTCCATGAGCAGACAGCCCATCACCGCCAACAGCAGGGTTCGCCTTGGCGATACATCTGCAGCGATGGCGACCACCAGCGGCAACGCCAGAAGCGCAAACAGCAGGTACCGGTTGATGTACATCGGCATGGCATAGGACACCAGCCACACCACCAGCACCGGGATGAAGCAGTAGCCCAGCAGCAGCACGCTGGGCTGGCCTGGCTTGGAAACCCGCAGCAGCACCCGCAGTGATGCCAATAGCAGGAACATCGTGAACAGCACGGCAAGCACGCCTGGGGCGCTGCCGTTGAGGGTGAAGGCCTTCCAGAATGTCGACGGCATGCTCATGGCAGAGGGCGGAAAGCGCTCGATCCAGCCAACCAGCTCGCGATGGTCGAGCTGGCGATACAACACGGGCAACCAGGGCAGATAGGCAATCGCGATGGCCGCATTTCCCAGCCACCAGGGCCGAGAAAGCGTCAGCACCTTGCCTTGCGCATCCCTCGTCAGCAGCAGATAGACCCAGTTGGCCAATGCCCCCAGCACGGCAAAGTAGTGGGTGTAGAGGGCCGCGACCATCAACAGGCAGTAGGCGGCCAGATAGGCTTTTTTCTGCCGGCTGACCCACAGCCACAGCATGTACACGGCGGTCAGCAGCAGCAGGCCCAGCAACGCATACATCCGCGCTTCCTGGCTGAAACGTATGCCCATCGGAAAGAACGCCATCAATACCCCCGCCATGACTGCGGCGCGCCAGGACGCCAGTTGGCGTGCCAGCAGCATGCCCACGCCTACGGTCGCGATGCCCGCGCAAACGCTCAGGCTTCGTACCGCCAGGGCGTCACTGCCGAACCCTTGCATCCAGTAATGCAGGGTCAGGTAATAGAGCGGTGGATGAACGTCCCTGGCGGTATGAAAGAGGATCTGCGCAGGCTCCAAGCGGCTGAGCAACACACTGAATGCTTCATCCAGCCAGATGCCCGGTATCGACACCTGGTGCAAGCGCAACGCAGCACTGGCGAGCAGGATGGCCAGCACCACACCGGCTCTGGACCAGCGCCCCTGCCATCGCCGCGAGCCGCTCACCGTTGCTCCTTGAACACGCCCCGGCCAGGCCGCGCGGCCTTGCGCCCTGCCAGGCCCTTCACGACGTAACGCGGGCGGTGCTTGGACTCCAGGTAGATACGGCCGATGTATTCGCCCAGCACGCCGATCCCGATCAGCTGCACCCCACCGAGAAACAACATGGCCGTCATCAGCGAGGGGTACCCCGGCACGGGGTTACCGAAGATGAACTTGTCTGCAACCAGCACTGCCGCATAGGCAAACGCTGCGAAGGCTATGCTGCCGCCCAGGTAAGTCCAGAGCCGCAGCGGCACCGTGCTGAACGAGGTAATGCCATCGAGTGCCAGGTTCCACAGTTTCCAGGCATTGAAACGGCTGCCACCCTGCGCCCGCGAAGCGCGCTGGTACTCCACCACCGTGGTGCTGAACCCTGCCCAGGACAGCATGCCTTTCATGAACAACTGCTGCTCCGGCATCGACTTGATCACCTCCACGACCTTGCGGTCGAGCAGGCGAAAGTCGCCGACGTTTTTCTCGATGCGTATCTGCGAGATGCGGTTGAGCAGGAAGTAGAACGCGGCGGCGCTCAGGCGCTTCGGGTAACCCTCGCTGGAACGGTCTCGGCGCTTGGCCAGCACCACATCGAAACCGGCGCGCCACTGTTCGATGAGCAAGGGGATGACATCCACCGGGTCCTGCAGGTCGACATCGATCGGAATGACCGCGTCGCCCCCAGCCATTTCCAGGCCGGCGAACAGCGCCGCTTCCTTGCCGAAGTTGCGCGACAGATCGACCAGCATGACGTCCGGGTCGCCCGCGATCAGTTGGCGGATCTGCAGTTCGGTGCCGTCCTCGCTGCCATCGTTGACGAAAATCAGCTCGATGCGCGCCGTACAGCCACGCATCGCCTGGCGAACCGCGTCATAGAACGGCCGGATCGCCAGCGCCTCATTGAACACCGGCACGATCAGCGAAATATCCATTTGCGCCGTACCGTGAAGAGCCACCGCCAAAGCAGGAAGCCAAGCAGCAGACTGATGGCCGAGTACAGCAGGACGGTGGCCGCCGGATGCCACCCCTGCTCATCTGCAAGCGCCCCCAGGGCCCCGCTGAAGCTGCCCATGCACACAACGAACGACAAGTAGCGCGCAAGCGACAGGGGCACCCTGAAGGTGTACCGGGAGTTGGCCACAAAGGAGAACGACAGCGCCACGAAGAAGGCCGTCAGGTTGCTGGTTGCCTGGTCGGTGCCGGCGATCAGCTGCATTGCAGTGAACGCTGCAACGTGGATGGCGCTATTGAAGACGCCGACGATCAGGTATTTGAGGAACGCGGGTGCACTGCGCTGCATGGTCGGTCACGCCTTCCTTGCCTGCCCTGAACGCCACGTTAGGCGATAGGTGCAAGGTGTTCTACTGACAAAAATGCCAGTAGACGGCTACAGCGACCGAAGATATCTGCCTGCAAAAGGGCCGCCCGAAGGCGGCCCCCAAGCCTGTCAGGCAGCTGGGCTGACCACGCCCTGCGCCTGCTTGGGCGCCAGGCGGAAGGTGTAGTACAACGCCGTCAGCAGCACCAGGAACGCCGGGCCGATGTACAGCGCCACGCGGGTGTCCTCGAAGTAGGCCATCAGGCCCACCACCAGCACCAGGAACGCCAGGGCCAGGTAAGAGCTCAGCGGCCACAGCCACATGCGGTATTTCAGGGCCTTGCGCTCGGCGCTCGACAGCCCCGCGCGGAATTTCAGCTGGGCCAGCAGGATCATCACCCAGGTCCAGATCGCGCCGAAGGTGGCGATCGACGTTACCCAGACGAATACCTTCTCCGGCACCAGGTAGTTGGCCAGCACGCCTAGCAGCAAGGCTGCGATCGACAGCAGCAGCGCATTGCGCGGCACGCCGCTTTTCGAGGTGCGGGCGAACGCCGCCGGGGCCTGGCCGTTCTGCGCCAGGCTGTAGAGCATGCGCCCGGTGCTGAAGATGCCGCCGTTGCACGACGACAGCGCCGCGGTGATGACCACGAAGTTGATGATGCCGGCGGCGGTCTTGATGCCCAGGCGCTCGAAGGTCATGACGAACGGGCTGCCCTGGCTGCCGATTTCGTTCCACGGGTAGATCGACAGGATCACGAACAACGCGCCCACATAGAACAGCAGGATGCGCCAGAACACCGAGCCGATGGCCTGCGGAATGGTTTTTTGCGGGTTGCGTGCTTCGCCGGCGGTCAGGCCGATCATTTCCACGCCCAGGTAGGCGAACATCACCATCTGCAGCGACATCAGCACACCGGTCACGCCATTGGGCATGAAGCCGCCGTTGCTCCACAGGTTGGAAATACCCACTGCCACGCCATCATTGCCGAAGCCGAAGGCAATGATGCCGATGCCGCCCAGCACCATGGCAATGATGGTGACGATCTTGATCAGGGCGAACCAGAACTCGAACTCACCGAACGCCTTGACCGCGATCAGGTTGACCGCGCCCATGCTGCCCAGCGCCATCAAGGCCCAGATCCAGCGGGGCACGTCAGGGAACCAGATGCCCATGTAGATGGCCACCGCGGTGATTTCCGCAACACAGGTCACCAGCCACAGGAACCAGTAGTTCCAGCCGGTGAGAAAGCCCGCGAGTGGGCCAAGGTAGTCCTGCGCATAGCTGCTGAACGAACCGGCGACCGGGTTGTGCACGGCCATTTCGCCGAGCGCACGCATGATCACCAGGATCGCCAGGCCGCCAATGATGTAGGAAAGCATGATGGCAGGCCCGGCCATTTCAATGGCTTTGGCCGAACCGAGGAAGAGACCGACACCGATACAGGCGCCCAGCGCCATCAGACGGATGTGCCGTTCGCCCAGTTCACGCTTGAGAGGGCCGCCCTGGGCGGTCTCTGCATGGGCAGGGTGGTTGCCGACTGGCATAGCAATACAACCTCATTTTGTTATTGGATTTGACCTTCGTGCAGCCGCAACCTGCCGATAGGCATGGTGTTGGCTCGCCAGGCTGGCCTTGTGGGCCGGCCCGTGTGCCGGAATAGAGCGCCCGGCAGGGCGAAGGGGCCGAGCAGTATAGGAAGCCCGACGTAGGGCTTTTCACTGTAAATATTCAGAAATTTGGCGAGAAGTCGGGGGATTAAGGCTTACCCCCCCACGCCATGCAGCCACCCTAGCAATATCGCCGTCGGAAGAAACCAACACCAAAGCCGCATATCCCACATCAGTTTTCTACTCTTCCTACAATTTTTTCACCGCCTGCTGTCACCGTCTAAGCTTCAGGCAAGTAACGAGAAATAACCTGGCCGGATTGAAGACTATGGGCGCACTGTGGCAATCGGAACCAACCAGAACGGAAGCACCCGAACCACCTCTGGCCGAGACGCCACCGCCGAAGCCCACTCGCAAGCGTCGGCTGTGGTGGCGGCTGATTGTGTTGATCCTGCTGGTGGCGATCGTGGCCATCGGCTTTGCCGCCTATGATGAATTTCGCACCTCCGAGCTGCAGTCGCGCGAATTCAGCAAGCTGGCCACCACCCTCACCTACTCGCTGCAGCCTGGCCCCAGCGACGCCATCGTCTACCCCGGTGACGGGCCGTTCGACAAGCGCCTGGGCTACAGCGCGCTGGGCGAATTCCTGCCACGCCTGCTCAAGCGCGACTACCTGATCAGCGAACAGGTGAAGTTCTCCCCGGCCCTGATGAACTACGTCGACCACGGCCTGTTCGCCCCCTACATCGAGAAAATCCAGGCGGGCCTGGCGATCACCGACTGCCGTGGCGACACCCTCTACCAGTACAACTATCCCCAGCACCTGTACCCCAGTTTCGCGGCCATCCCGCCGGTGATGGTCAACAGTCTGCTGTTCATCGAAAACCGCGACCTGCTCGACCCGCAAGACCCGAAGAACAACCCGGCCGTGGACTGGCCGCGCTTTGCCAAGGCCGCCTACAGCCAGATCGCCAAGTACCTGGCCCTGCCAGGCCAGTCGGCCGGTGGCAGTACCCTGGCGACCCAGCTGGAAAAGTACCGCCACTCGCCCGACGGCCTGACCGTGTCTGGCGCAGAGAAGATCCGCCAGATGATTTCCGCCAGCGTGCGCGCCTACCAGGGCGGCACCGACACCACCGAAGCCCGCCAGCGCATCGTGCGTGACTACCTCAACAGCGTGCCGCTGTCAGCGGTACCCGGGCATGGCGAGGTGCATGGCATGGCCGAAGGCCTGCGGGTGTGGTACGGCGCCGATTTCGACCAGGTCAACCAGGCCCTCACCTCCACCGCCACCGACCCCGACAGCATGGCCGCGCGCGGCCTGGCCCTGCGCCAGGTGCTGTCGCTGATGATCGCCCAGCGGCGCCCCTCGCATTACCTGTCCAAAGGCCGCGTGGAGCTGGCCGACCTTACCGATTCGCACATCCGCGTGCTGGCCGCCAGCAATGTCATCGACCGCCCCCTGGCCGACGCGGCGCTGGCCAGCAAGGCGGTGTACCGCGACTGGGTGGCGCAACCGACCATCGTGCCGATCATCACCAACAAGGGCATCAGCCTGGCGCGCAACCGCCTGGCCGCCATGCTCAACCGCCCGCTGTACGACCTCGACCGCCTCGACGTGTCGGCCACCAGCACCTTGCAGGCCGACCTGCAGATGCAGGCCAGCCAATACCTGAAAAACCTCTCCGACCCGGTGTTCGCCGCGCAGATGGGCCTGATCGGCGAGCGCCTGCTGACCGCCAAGACCACCGACCAGGTGCGCTACAGCTTCACCCTGTTCGAACGCACCGCCGATGGCTCGCGGGTGCGGGTGCAGACCGACAGCACCGACCAGCCCTTCGACATCAACGAAGGCAGCAAGCTGGAGCTGGGCTCCACCGCCAAGCTGCGGGTGCTCACCACCTACCTGGAAATCATCGCCGAGCTGCACGACAAGTACGCCGGCAAACCCGCCGCCGAGCTCAAGAAAGTGGAAGTCGCCGAGCTTGACCGCATCACCCAGTGGTCGCTGGAGTGGCTGGCGCAGAACAGCAAGAACCAGAGCCTGGATGCCATGCTCGACGCCGCCCTTGAGCGCAAGTATTCGGCCAACACCGGCGAGGCGTTCTTCACCGGCGGCGGCATGCACGTGTTCAACAACTTCCGCAAGGAAGACAACAACCGCAACCCGACCCTCAAGGAAGCCCTGCGCGAGTCGATCAACCTGCCGTTCATTCGCCTGATGCGCGACCTGGTGCGCTACGTGACCTACCAGCAGCCGTTCAACCGGGTGCCGCTGCTCAAGGACGATTCCGACCCGCGCCGCCAGGAATACCTGGCGCGCTTCGCCGACAAGGAAGGCACCAACTACCTGATGCGCTTCTGGAAGAAGTACCAGCGCAAGACCTCGCAGCAACGCCTGGACACCTTCATCGACAGCATGCGCGTGACCCCGCAGCGCCTGGCGGCGGTGCACCGCTACCTGTTCCCCGAAGCCGGCCAGGAAACCTTCAACGCCTTCGTCCGCGCCCACAGCAAGGACGACAAGATTGCCCTGGGCAAGCTCACCGACGGCCGCCTGGCGGAGATGTACGAAGCCTACGGCCCCGGCAAGTACGACCTGCCCGACCAGGGCTACATCGCCAAGGTGCACCCGCTGGACCTGTGGCTGCTCGGCTACCTGCTGAAGAACCCGAGCGCGACCCTGACCGAAATGGTCAATGCCAGCCGTTTCGAGCGCCAGGAGGTGTATGGCTGGCTGTTCAAGAGCCGCTACCCGGGCGCCCGTGACAGCCGCATCCGCACCATGGTCGAGATCGAGGCCTTCACCGACATCCACCAGCGCTGGAAGCGCGTGGGCTACCCCTTCGACCACCTGGTGCCGTCGCTGGCGACCGCCATCGGCAGCTCGGGCGACCGCCCGGCGGCCTTGTCGGAACTGGTCGGGATCATCCAGAACGACGGCATCCGCCTGCCGACCCTGCGCATCGACACCCTGCACTTCGCCGCCAACACGCCCTACGAAACCAAGCTGGTCAGCGACCCCGACCGCGGCCAGCGGATCCTGCCGGTGGAAGTGGCCCGCGCGCTCAAGGGCGCGATGTCGCAAGTGGTCGATGCCGGTACCGCGCGGCGCATCTCCGGCAGCTTCAAGCTGCATGACGGCACGCCGCTGGTGATGGGCGGCAAGACCGGCACCGGCGACAACCGCATCGAGAGCTTCGGCGCGGGCGGGCGGCTGATCGGCTCGCGCTCGCTGAACCGCACCGCCACCTTCGTGTTCTTCCTCGGCGACAACCACTTCGGCACCCTGACCGCGTTCGTGCCGGGGCGCTCGGCCGAGGCGTTCAAGTTCACCTCGGCGCTGCCCGTGCAAGTGCTCAAGGGCATGGCGCCGATCCTCATGCCCTACCTGGAGCCGGGCAACCCCAACGAATGCAAGGCGCCGCAAGTGGCCATGCACGAAAAGGACTCATCGAATATTTAGATGATAATCATCCGCATTTAGAGTCTTGTCTTTAGATATATCTTGAGTAATATCTTGCGATATATCTAAACGACGGAGCCTCACCTTCATGCGCGACCCTTACGCCCATGACCCCTTCGAACGCCGCCCCGGCCGCGGTGAGCGCGGCCCTCGGGTATTCGCCCCCGGCGACCTGAAACTGCTGATGCTGTCGCTGCTGGCCGAACAGCCCGGGCACGGCTACGACCTGATCCGCCAGATCGAAAACCTCTTCGACGGCAGCTACACACCCAGCCCCGGGGTCATCTACCCCACCCTCAATTTCCTCGAGGAAGCCGAATTGATCAGCGGCCAGGTGCAGGGCAGCAAACGCCTGTACGCCATCACCGACGCCGGCCGCAGCGCCCTCGGTGAACAGGCCGTGGCCCTTGACGGCGTGCGCATGCGCATCGAAGTCAGCAAGCGCGCCCTGCGTGGTCACGACCGCCCGCCACAGATCCATGAAGCGGTCGGCAACCTGCGCCATGCCCTGCACATGCACAGCGGCCACTGGAGCCCCGATGAAATCCAGCGGGTGCGCAACCTGCTCAACGAAACCGCCAAGGCCATCGCCGCCGGGCCGGCCGACACCGCTACGGAGATTCCCCATGAGTGACAGCATCCACCGCGTCAACCACGAAATCCGCCAGCGCAGCCTGCAGGTGCTGCGGGTCACCGAACTGACCCCGCGCATGCGCCGCATCACCTTGGGTGGCGCGCAGCTGCAAGGCTTCACCAGCCTGGGCAGCGACGACCACATCAAGCTGCTGTTTGCCGAAACGCCCGAGCAGCAGCAGGCCATCGACGCCGGCAACCTGGGGCGCGACGGCGCCGTGCGGCCGACCATGCGCGAATACACGCCGCGGCGCATCGACCTGGCCAACCTCGAACTGGACATCGACTTCGTGCTGCACGGCGATGGCCCGGCCTCGACCTGGGCAGCCCAGGCGGCGCCCGGGCAGACGCTGAACATTGCCGGGCCGCGCGCCTCGATGGTGGTGCCGAATATCTTCGACAGCTACCTGCTGATTGGCGACGAGACGGCCATCCCGGCCATCGGCCGACGCCTGGAGGAACTGCCGGCAGGGCGCCGGGTGCTGGCAGTGGTGCAGATCGAGGATGAGCAGGAGCGCCAGCCGTTGCCGAGCCGGGCGCAGGTCGAGGTGCTCTGGGTGAGGCGCGATGAGGATTTGCTGGCGTTGCTGGAGGGGCTGAGCTTGCCCGAAGGCAAGCTGTACAGCTGGGTAGCCCTGGAGAAGTCGCTGACCCGGCAGGCCAAGGCCTTGTTGCTGGAGAAGGGGGTTGCCGAAGATGCCCTCAAGGCGGCGGCCTACTGGCGAGCGGAAGGTTCTGCTGACGACGAGTGATCGGCTTGGTCTTCACCGGCCCTATCGCCGGCAAGCCGGCTCCCACAGGTACCCCCACAATGTCAATCATGTGGGGAACCCGTGGGAGCCGGCTTGCCGGCGATAGGGCCGCTACAGGCTAAGCAAATGTACGCACCCGCCGCCCTTTCCAGCGATCAAGCCCCAACAGCACCAGCCCAATCCCCCAGAACCCCGCCAGCACCCCCAGCGCATTGAGCATCACCTGCCCAAAACCCAGGCTCGCCACATCGATGAACGGATACGCATACAGCCCGATCTCGCTGCCCCGCCACAGCGCATAGGCAAAGTACACCGCCGGGTACAACGCCCACACCGCCAGGTGCCAGAGCCGCAAGTGGCCCTTGGGCACGGCAAACCACCAGTACAGCGCGTACAGCGCCGGCATCACATCGTGCAGCAGCTCGTCCGCCAGCCACTGCCACCCCTGCGGGTGCCACAGATGGCGCAGCAACAGGCTGTAGGCCAGCGCCACCAGGATGATGCTGGCGGCCACGGCCGAGCTCACCGCTGGCGACAGGAACAAGCGCTTGGCGCCGCCTTCGCGGCCGAATGCCGCGTAGCTCACCACCGTCGCCACCAAGGTATTGGTCAGCACCGTGAAATAGCCGAACAGGTTGATCAGCCCACCGATGAGGCTGGCCTGCTCCTGCCAGCGCGCCAGCAGCACCAGGTACACCTGCACCGCGAGCCCCAGCCAGCCCAGCACGGCCATCGCGGTCAGCCAGGGATGGCGCGGCATGTCAGGCCTTGCGCTGCAGTTTCACGTAGAGCTGCTCGACCTTCTCCCGCGCCCAGGGCGTCTTGCGCAGGAAGGTCAGGCTCGACTTGATGCTCGGGTTGCTCTTGAAACAGCGCACGTCCACGCGCTCGGCCAGCCCCTCCCATTGGTAGTGCGCCACCAGCTCGGTGAGGATCTGTTCGAGGGTCTTGCCGTGCAGCGCGTTGTGTTGGGCCGTGCTCATGCCAGTGCTCCAGCGGGGAAAAGATGCGCACCTTACACGAGTGTAGTGGCGGGTGGGACCTGCGGTGGCCGGTGAAAAAGCGCTGGCCAGGGGTAAATCCTCTGTGCTGAAATAGTGATGTTATATTGTAACAACACAAAAGCATCTGCCAAGGAACGTCACAGCCCCATGCTGCACATCCCGCTCCGCCTCTCCCCCCTCACCCTCGCCCTGTGGTTCGCCGCCTCGCCCAGCCAGGCCGTGGAACTAGAACCCCAGGTCATCACCGCCAACCCGCTGGGCAACCACCAACTCGCGGCGCCGAGCACGGTGCTCGCCGGTGACGACCTGCTGCAACAGCAACACGGCAGCCTCGGCGAGACCCTCAACAAACAGCCTGGCGTGGCCTCGACCTGGTTCGGCCCGGGCGCCAGCCGCCCGGTCATCCGTGGCCTGGACGGCGACCGCATCCGCATCCTGCGTAACGGGGTCGGCGCCCTGGACGCCTCGTCGCTGTCCTACGACCACGCCGTGCCACTCGACCCCGTCACCGTCGAGCGCGTGGAAATCGTCCGCGGCCCCGCCGCCCTGCTGTATGGCGGCAACGCCATTGGCGGCGTGGTCAACACCTTCGACAACCGCATCCCGGACGCGCCGATCGAAGGCATCCACGGCGCCGGTGAGCTGCGTTACGGCGGCGCCGACACCACCCGCAGCAGCGCCGGCAAGCTCGAGGCCGGCGACGGCGCCTTCGCCCTGCACCTGGACGCCAACAGCCGCCAGTTCAACGACCTGCGCATCCCCGGTTACGCGCGCAGCTCGAACGTGCGCAGCGCCGACGACACCGGCAGCAAGCACCGCCTGGACAACAGCGACGGCCGCCAGGATGGCGGGGCGATCGGCGGCGCCTACCACTGGGACCACGGCTACACCGGCCTGTCCTACAGCCGCTACGACAGCAACTACGGCTCGGTCGCCGAGCCCGGCGTGCGCCTGGACATGCAGCAGGACCACTACGGTTTCGCCTCCGAGCTGCGCGACCTGGACGGCCCGTTCAGTTCGGTCAAGGTCGATGCCGGCTATACCGACTACCAGCACCGTGAAATCGAAAGCGGCGAGGTGCACACCACCTTCAAGAACAAGGGCTACGAGGCGCGCGTCGAGGCTCGCCACCAACCCCTGGGGCCCATCGAAGGCGTGGTCGGCGCCCAGGTCAGCCGCAACGAGTTCTCGGCACTGGGCGAAGAAGCCTTCGTGCCGCACACCGACACCGACAGCCTGGCGCTGTTCATGCTCGAGCAATGGCAAGCCACCGAACGCTTGAACCTGAGCCTGGGCGCGCGCCTGGAACATACCCGCGTGGACCCGGACGCCAAGGGCAACGACACCTTCGCCGACGCCGACAGCACCAGCAGCTTCAACGCCTACAGCCTGTCTTCCGGGGCGCTGTACCAGCTCGACCCGGTCTGGTCGCTGGCGGCCAACCTCGGCTACACCGAACGGGCCCCGACGTTCTACGAGCTGTACGCCAACGGCGCCCACGTCGCCACCGGGGCCTACGAGGTCGGCGATGCGAGCCTGAACAAGGAAAAGGCGATTTCCGCCGACCTGGCCCTGCGCTTCGACAACGGCACCCACAAGGGCAGCGTCGGGGTCTTCTATAGCCACTTTCGCAACTACATCGGGCTGATCGGCACCGGCAACCTGCGCGAAGGCCACGACCATGACCATGGCGACGAGGACCATGACCACGACCACGATCACGACCATGGCGACTTCCCCGAATACCAGTACCAGGGCGTGCGGGCGCGGTTCTATGGCATCGAGGCCCAGGACCGCTGGCAACTGCTGCAAAACCAATATGGCAACTTTGCCCTGGAGCTGTCGGGCGATTACACCCGGGCGAAGAACCTCGACAGTGGCGAGCCGTTGCCGCGCATTGCACCGCTGCGCCTGAACAGCGGCCTGGTGTGGGAACTGGAGCGCTGGCAGGCACGGGTGGATGTGCAACATGCCGCCTCGCAGCACCGCACGCCGGCCAACGAAACCAGCACCGACGGCTATACCACGCTGGGGGCGAGCGTTGGTTACCGCTTCGACATCGGCCAGAGCCAGTGGCTGGCCTTCGTGCGCGGCGAGAACCTGACGGACCAGACCGTGCGCTATGCCAGCTCGATCCTGCGCGACATTGCACCGGCACCTGGGCGTAGCGTTGAGGTGGGTTTACGCACGACCTTCTGATCCGCTGCACCTTCATCGCCGGCAAGCCGGCTCCTACAGAGCGGGGAATACCTGTGGGAGCCGGCTTGCCGGCGATGGGGCTGCAAGGCAGCCCACTATTACCCGTTCAGCAACAATCCACTGCGACAATTTGTCTTTTTTTCTTACAAATTCCCCTATATCCTCCCCACCGCAAGCTGAATCGCTTCATCTAACCCCTTTGTCGCCCTATCCATTGAAGGTCCACACCTTCGATGCGCTTGCGGTTTTTTCAATAATCAGAAGATAGCGCTATCTCATGCTCCAACTGCCCAAACCCTGCTACATCGGCCTGGCCCTCGGCGCCCTGGCCACCCCTGCCAGCGCCAGCGAACCCTTCGCCAGCGATTCCCCCTGGATGCTCGGTGACTGGGGCGGCATCCGCAGCGAGCTGCTGGAAAAAGGCTACGCATTCACCCTCGGCTACACCGGCGAAATGGGCAGCAACCTGCACGGCGGCTACGACCATGACCGCACCGCGCGCTACAGCGACCAGTTCACCTTTGGCAGCCACCTGGACCTGGAGAAGATCCTCGGCTGGCAAGCCACCGAACTGCAGCTGACGGTCACCGAACGCCACGGCGACAACATCAGCAACGACCGCATCAACGACCCGCGTGTCGGCGGCTTCACCTCCGCCCAGGAGGTCTGGGGCCGGGGCGAAACCTGGCGGCTGACGCAGATGTGGATCAAGCAGAAGTACTTCGACGGCGCCCTGGACGTGAAATTCGGCCGCTTCGGCCAAGGCGAGGACTTCAACAGCTTCCCCTGCGACTTCCAGAACCTGGCCTTCTGCGGCTCGCAGGTGGGCAACTGGGCCGGCAGCATCTGGTACAACTGGCCGGTCAGCCAGTGGGCCCTGCGCGTGCGCTACAACCTCAGCGACGCCCTCTACGCCCAGGTTGGCGTGTTCGAGCAGAACCCCTCCAACCTCGAGTCGGGCAATGGCTTCAAGCTCAGCGGCAGCGGCACCCAAGGCGCCGTGATGCCGGTCGAACTGGTGTGGAGCCCGGCGGTCAATGGCCTGAAAGGGGAATATCGCGCCGGCTACTACTACAGTAATGCCAAGGCACAGGATGTTCTCAAGGACAGCAACGGCCAGCCGGCCGCCATCAGTGGCGCCGCCTACCGCAGCAGTTCGAGCAAGCACGGCCTGTGGATCGGTGCCCAGCAGCAGATCACTGCGCAGGCATCCGACCGGTCGCGCGGCCTGAGCCTGTTCGCCAACGCCACGGTGCACGACAAGAAGACCAATGCCATCGACAACTATGTTCAGGCAGGACTGCTATTCAAGGGCCCCTTCGACGCCCGCAGCCAGGACGACATCGGTTTCGCCCTGGCCCGCGTGCACGTCAATCCCGCCTACCGCAAGAACGCCCGCCTGGCCAACCAGGCCGCCGGGCTCGACGACTACGACAATCCCGGCTACCTGCCCGTGCAGGACACCGAGTACAGCGCCGAACTCTATTACGGCATTCACCTGGCCGACTGGCTCACCG
Source organism: Pseudomonas sp. NPDC087029 (assembly GCF_044745345.1). Lineage (NCBI taxonomy): Bacteria > Pseudomonadati > Pseudomonadota > Gammaproteobacteria > Pseudomonadales > Pseudomonadaceae > Pseudomonas > Pseudomonas sp. NPDC087029. The sequence continues at coordinate 63,786 of NZ_JBIVAB010000006.1, forward strand.
TGCGCCCGAACCTGCAGTACATCCGCCATCCGGGCGGGGTGTCGCAGGTCGACGACGCGGTGATCGCCGGCCTGAAGATCCAGAGCACGTTCTGACAACTTTCAACCTAACGGAGAACATACGATGAGCACTGACGGTGCCAAGAATGGAAGCCGCTGGCTACCGCGCCTCGTGGGCGTACTGCTGTTGCTGATGGGCCTGGCCCTGTTGGCCGGCGGGATCAAGCTGAGCCAGCTCGGCGGGTCGCTTTACTACGTGATTGCCGGTATCGGCTTTGCCCTCTCGGGCGCCCTGCTGCTGGCTCGCCGGCGCATCGCCCTGGGCCTGTATGGCCTGGTGCTGCTGGGCAGTACAGTGTGGGCCTTGCTCGAAGTGGGCCTGGACTGGTGGCAGCTGGTGCCGCGCCTTTCCTTGTGGTTCGCCATCGGCGTGGTGCTGCTGCTGCCGTGGGCACGCCGCCCGCTGATCGGCCCGGCGGCCAAGGCCAACACCGCGCTGCTCGGCGTTGCCGTGCTGGCCTCGGGCGCCTGTGCCCTGGGCAGCCAGTTCACCCACCCAGGTGAGGTGTTTGGCGAACTCGGCCGCGACAACAGCGAAATGGGCAGTGCCGCCCCGGCCATGCCCGACGGCGACTGGCAGGCCTATGGCCGCACCGAGCATGGCGACCGTTATTCGCCGCTGCGCCAGATCACCCCGCAGAACGCCTATCGCCTGGAAGAAGCCTGGCGCATCCGCACCGGCGACCTGCCAACCGACAAGGACCCGGTCGAGCTGACCAACGAGAACACCCCGCTCAAGGCCAACGGCATGCTCTATGCCTGCACGCCGCACAGCAAGGTGCTGGCCCTGGACCCGGACACCGGTGCCGAGATCTGGCGCTTCGACCCGCAGATCAAGACCCCGGTCGGCACCTTCAAGGGCTTTGCCCACATGACCTGCCGCGGCGTCTCGTACTATGACGAAAATGCCTACGTCAGCCGTGACGGCAGCCCCGCGCCGAAAGTCTCCGACGCCGGCCAAGCCGTGGCCCAGGCCTGCCCGCGCCGCCTCTACCTGCCCACCGCCGATGCCCGCCTGATCGCCATCAATGCCGACAACGGCAAGGTCTGCGAAGGCTTCGCCAACCAGGGCGCGATCGACCTGACCACCGGCATCGGCCCGTTCACCGCCGGCGGCTACTACTCCACCTCGCCGGTGGCGATTACCCGCAGCCTGGTGATCATCGGCGGCCACGTCACCGACAACGAGTCGACCAACGAGCCGTCCGGCGTCATCCGCGCCTACGACGTGCACGACGGGCGCCTGGTGTGGAACTGGGACAGCAACAACCCCGACGACACCAAGCCCCTGGCCCCCGGCAAGCAGTACAGCCGCAACTCGGCCAACATGTGGTCGCTGGCCAGCGTCGATGAAGAACTGGGCATGGTCTACCTGCCCCTGGGCAACCAGACCCCTGACCAGTGGGGCGCCGACCGCACCCCGGGCGCCGAGAAGTACAGCGCCGGCGTGGTCGCCCTGGACCTGGCCACCGGCAAGGCCCGCTGGAACTACCAGTTCACCCACCACGACCTGTGGGACATGGACGTTGGCAGCCAGCCGACCCTGGTGCACCTGAAGACCAAGGACGACGTGAAGCCGGCGATCATCGTGCCGACCAAGCAGGGCAGCCTGTACGTGCTGGACCGCCGCGACGGCACGCCGATCGTGCCGATCCGCGAGATCCCGGTGCCGCAGGGCGCGGTCAAGGGTGACCACACCGCGCCGACCCAGGCCCGCTCCGACCTCAACCTGCTCGGCCCCGAGCTGACCGAACAGGCCATGTGGGGCGCCACGCCGTTCGACCAGATGCTGTGCCGCATCCAGTTCCGCGAACTGCGCTACGAAGGCCAGTACACCCCGCCGTCCGAACAGGGCAGCCTGGTGTACCCGGGCAACGTGGGCGTGTTCAACTGGGGCAGCGTGTCGGTCGACCCGGTGCGCCAGCTGCTGTTCACCTCGCCCAACTACATGGCCTTCGTGTCCAAGATGGTGCCGCGTGAACAAGTGGCCGCCGGCAGCAAGCGCGAAAGCGAGACCAGCGGCGTGCAGCCCAACACCGGCGCACCCTATGCTGTGACCATGCACCCGTTCATGTCGCCGCTGGGCGTGCCGTGCCAGGCACCGGCCTGGGGCTACGTGGCCGCCATCGACCTGTTCACCAACAAGGTGGTGTGGAAGCGCAAGAACGGCACCACCCGTGACAGCACCCCGGTGCCGATCGGCCTGCCAGTGGGCGTGCCGAGCATGGGCGGCTCGATCGTCACCGCAGGTGGCGTGGGCTTCCTCAGCGGTACCCTGGACCAGTACCTGCGCGCCTATGACGTGAACAACGGCAAGGAGCTGTGGAAATCGCGCCTGCCAGCGGGTGGCCAGGCCACGCCGATGACCTACACCGGCAAGGACGGCAAGCAGTACGTGCTGATCGTCGCCGGCGGCCACGGCTCGCTGGGCACCAAGATGGGCGATTACATCATCGCTTACAAATTGGCTGAGTAAGCCACTGCCGCCATCGCCGGCAAGCCGGCTGCCACAGGGGCTCTACCTGTGGGAGCCGGCTTGCCGGCGATGTGGCCGGTACGGGCGCGAAGATGAAAGCGCTCCCCTGCTGCCTTCGTCTACCATTGAAACCCTTCCCCCCGCGCCCCATCTAAGCACCATAGTCATTCACGCAGGTGCCCCATGAGCGACCAGCAGGATTTCCCGGAACAACCCGACGAACACCGCGAAGCCGAACACCTCGATGCCCAGGCCGAAGCCGGCCACGCCCTCGCCCTGCCCGGCCAGCAACTGCCGGACAAGGTCTACGTGATCCCGATCCACAACCGCCCGTTCTTCCCGGCCCAGGTGCTGCCGGTGATCGTCAACGAAGAACCGTGGGCCGAAACCCTCGACCTGGTGGCCAAGACCCCGCACCACTCGCTGGCGCTGTTCTTCATGGACACCCCGCCTGAAGACCACCGCCACTTCGACACCTCGGCGCTGCCGGAGTACGGCACCCTGGTCAAGGTGCATCACGCCAGCCGCGAGAACGGCAAGCTGCAGTTCGTTGCCCAGGGCCTGACCCGGGTACGCATCCGCACCTGGCTCAAGCACCATCGCCCGCCGTACCTGGTCGAGGTCGAATACCCGCGCCAACTGGCCGAGCCGACCGACGAGGTCAAGGCCTATGGCATGGCCCTGATCAATGCGATCAAGGAACTGCTGCCGCTCAACCCGCTGTACAGCGAAGAGCTGAAGAACTACCTCAACCGCTTCAGCCCCAACGACCCGTCGCCGCTCACCGACTTCGCCGCGGCGCTGACCTCGGCCACCGGCAACCAGCTGCAGGAAGTGCTCGACTGTGTGCCCATGCTCAAGCGCATGGAAAAGGTCCTGCCGATGCTGCGCAAGGAAGTCGAGGTGGCGCGCCTGCAGAACGAGATTTCCGCCGAGGTCAACCGGCAGATCGGCGAGCACCAGCGCGAGTTCTTCCTCAAGGAGCAGCTCAAGGTCATCCAGCAGGAGCTGGGCCTGACCAAGGACGACCGCAGCGCCGACCTCGAGCAGTTCGAGCAGCGCCTGCAAGGCAAGACCCTGCCCGAGCAGGCCAAGAAGCGTATCGACGAAGAGATGGGCAAGCTGGCCATCCTGGAAACCGGCTCGCCCGAATACGCCGTTACCCGCAACTACCTGGAATGGGCCACCGCCCTGCCCTGGGGCGTGTATGGCAAGGACAAGCTCGACCTCAAGCATGCGCGCAAGGTGCTCGACCAGCACCATGCCGGCCTTGACGACATCAAGGAACGCATCCTCGAATTCCTCGCCGTGGGCGCCTGGAAGGGCGAAATCAGCGGCTCCATCGTGCTCTTGGTCGGCCCGCCTGGGGTGGGCAAGACCAGCATCGGCAAGTCCATCGCCGAATCCCTCGGCCGGCCGTTCTACCGCTTCAGTGTCGGCGGCATGCGCGACGAGGCGGAGATCAAGGGCCATCGCCGCACCTACATCGGCGCCCAGCCGGGCAAGCTGGTGCAGGCGTTGAAGGATGTCGAGGTGATGAACCCGGTGATCATGCTCGACGAAATCGACAAGATGGGCCAGAGCTACCAGGGCGACCCCGCCTCGGCGCTGCTCGAAACCCTCGACCCCGAGCAGAACGTCGATTTCCTCGACCACTACCTGGACCTGCGCCTGGACCTGTCCAAGGTGCTGTTCGTGTGCACCGCCAACACCCTGGACTCGATCCCCGGGCCGCTGCTCGACCGCATGGAAGTCATCCGCCTCTCGGGCTACATCACCGAAGAGAAGCTGGCCATCGCCAAGCGCCACCTGTGGCCCAAGCAACTGGACAAGGCCGGCGTCGCCAAGGCCAGCCTGAGCATCAGCGACAGCGCCCTGCGCATGGTAATCGAGGGCTATGCCCGCGAAGCCGGCGTGCGGCAGCTGGAAAAACAGCTGGGCAAGCTGGTGCGCAAGGCCGTGCTCAAGTTGCTGGAAGACCCGGATGCCAAGCTCAAGATCGGCACCAAGGACCTTGAAGCCGCACTGGGCATGCCGGTGTTTCGCAGCGAACAGGTGCTGGCCGGCAAGGGCGTCATCACGGGCCTGGCCTGGACCAGCATGGGCGGCGCCACGCTGCCGATCGAGGCGACCCGGATCCACACCCTCAACCGTGGCTTCAAGCTCACCGGCAAGCTGGGTGACGTGATGAAGGAGTCCGCTGAAATCGCCTACAGCTACGTCAGCTCCAACCTCAAGCAGTTCGGCGGGGATCCGGCCTTCTTCAATGAGGCCTTCATCCACCTGCACGTCCCCGAGGGCGCCACGCCCAAGGACGGCCCGAGTGCTGGCATCACCATGGCCAGCGCCCTGCTGTCGCTGGCCCGCGACCAGGCGCCGAAAAAAGGCGTGGCGATGACCGGCGAGCTGACGCTCACCGGCCAGGTGCTGCCGATTGGCGGCGTGCGCGAGAAGGTGATTGCGGCGCGGCGGCAGAAGATTTTCGAGCTGATTCTGCCCGAGCCCAACCGTGGCGACTTCGAGGAACTGCCGGAGTACCTGCGTGAAGGGCTGACGGTGCATTTCGCCAAACGCTTTGCCGACGTGGCCAAAGTGCTGTTCTGACCTGCGCTAGCCTGATCGCCGGCAAGCCGGCTGCCACGGGTTTGGCGAGATCCCGTGGGAGCCGGCTTGCCGGCGATCAGGCTTCAAGCACCAGCACAAATTCTCATCAGCTTCGGTTATCCTCAGGCCCTCGCCAGCCTTCGGAGCCACCATGACCGCCCCTCGTCTGCTCGTTCCCCTGAGCCTCGCCCTGCTCACCGCCTGCGCCCAGCAGCCCAAACAAGCTGTGGAGCTGGACGCCGAAAGCGAGTGCCCCAAGCGCCTGCAAGTTGGCCAGGCGCTGACCCTGACCCTCCCCAGCAACCCCACCACCGGCTACCGCTGGCTGGTGCAGAACCCCGCCTCGAACGTGCTGCGCAGCCTCGGCCCCGAGGTCTACAGCGCCCCCGAGGACGCCGGTATCGTTGGCAGCTCGGGTATTTCCAGCTGGCGCTTCGAAGCCCGCGCAGCCGGTGAGGGGCATCTGGTGTTGGTGTATCAGCAGCCGTGGGCGCCGGAAGTACGCCCTGTGCAAACGTTCGATTGTGCCATCAAGGTGAATTGAAGGCCGTTCAGGCCGCTTCGAAACGCCGGCGCAAGGCAAGCAGGTAATCACGTGCTTGCCTTAATGCAGACTCCAGCGCCTGCGTAGTGGAAGCATTCAATGCACGCTCATGAACTTGCCATGCATCGCTGAACTTGCTGGCTTCCTCCACCCAGGGTGTACGTTTTTCTAGCAGTTCCTGGACACTGTAGAACTGGCCGGCGGTCTGCTGGGCCTTTTCCTGTTGCTCTTGAAGCTGCTTCAAGGTTCTTTCCTGGTCAGCCCGGGCAGCGCTGAGCCGCTTTCTGGCCGCTACGACATCGGCGAACGTTCGTCCTTCCTCCAGCAGGTCCAGGTGTTTGTTGAGTTTGTTCAAGGCCGCCTTGACCAGCTCTGGGCTTAGCGTTGGGTCTTTGAACGTCTTCAGCAGCGCGTCTATGTCGCTTTCATCCGGAATGGTGTTGCGCAAGGCCTTGCGTACCGAAGGTCGATCGAGCGTCTCCAGTAGAGCATCGACCTCTTCGAGTTTTGCCGCCTTGTCGGCGAGCAACTTTTCGACCTCTGTAATGTTCTTGCGCAGCGCCACGGCAGCGGCCTCATGCTCTTGTTGAAGTTCCTGAACATGCGGTGAGCGATACCGGCGCACTCGCTCTATCGCTTCGATAATATCGCTGACCGCCGCACACACATCCTGTCGGGTGCGCAGCAGCTCTGGCTCATCCAATTGCGACAGCGTGTCTTTAAGATCCAGGTTCAATTCGACCAAACTGGCCACTGCTTTTTCCCGAAGGGCGTCATTGCCGGCCTTGACCAGATTGATCAGGTCCAGCAAGCGCTCACGCACGGCCGGCAGCATGGCTGTAGAGTCGCTGTAGTAAAGATGATGCATCCGTGCCTCGACCTGCAGCATCACACCAACATCAGGCAGTTCATCTATTTTTATTTCCATGACAGCAGCGCTCCTTAAAGACCAACGGATTCATTGAAAAGTTTAGAGATGTGACCGGTAATACCTACGATTTCCGTCCACGGAGAGATAACCCGCTGGAAGCCTCTGACAAAGCGCTTAAACTCCAATTGCGTCGACAGGCCTTCAACCTTCTTCAGCGAACTGTTCGCATAGGCTTCCAATAGTACCCAAACATCTTCCAGGTTTTTGGTCGCCGTACTGACTTCGACCAACCTGAATTGCATATCCCGTAAAAGACTCTTGATGCTTTCGAATTGGTCCACTCCTCCCCCCAGCAACGCATTTTTACGCGCTGAAAGCTGCACATGTTTATCGATTAATTCATTTTTATCAGCCCGTACCGCTTCAGCTTTAGCACCATAGATCCCGCCCGTAATGGCGAGCCCGATAGGCCCGAAAAGCAGGCCAAAGAATGCTGAGCCGACAAGCCCACTGTACTCTGAGAGTTTTTGCTCAATGGCTTCACTCAGTGAGGCCAGTTCCGTTTCTATTTCCAGCAATTTTTTTGCCGCATCGTGGCCGTCGAACCTGCCATACAAGCCTCTGGCCTCCGGCTCCAAGCTATCGGTAATCATGTCGCCAAAGCGATCGATGAGTTTTCTGACGTGCCGGATACTCTCGAGCCTGTGGGCGATATCTTCGGCGATGTTCCGTAAGTAAGTATCCACACTGTCATTGAATATTTTACTATCGCCTTCAGAAAGCTTGACAGCCTCGTGAACAGCTAAGTCTTCAGCGACTACTTTCCAGGAATCGCTTTTTTCAATAGCCTTTAAAAATTGCTCACCATCATCGATGAGGCCCTCCGCAAACACATGAAGTTCAGCGCCTATGTCTTTGCAGGCGTCTTCAACTTCACCCCAGAATCTTACGTGCGCACGCAGGTTATCAAAAAGATGGTTAACGTCCGTTGCGTCAAGCCCAAGGATAGCCAGTGCCCCCTCGCCTACCACTTTTTCATGCCCTGGCAAACGATTAACCTGCGTCGTGTAACGCTTGATCGTTGTCAGGTTTTCTTGGCTGAAGATAAAGGCTGGTGCTTCCCTCTTGAAGTTAAATATCTGGCTCGGAATCAATATGGCCCGCTGCTCTTCCGTCAGCTGATCAAATGGCTTTTTCTCATCAGGCTTTGCGTCGCCACCTTGCGATAGAGGTAAATCTTCCACACTGCCGCTGCTCATACAACACCTCCACGGTGGGTCTAAAATATTCAAAGCAGAAATGAAACCGCTCAAATAAAGTAGCGCTGGCCGTTGATTACTGAAGTCAGGGTATTGTCGATAACTTGCCTGAAAATTCACCGGGCGTGGCAAGACCCGGGAGTAGCGGAACCCTCTCCTCCCCATGGCGGCCTTGTATCACTTCGGTCTGATAAATAGGCAGCCACGGCCGCTTTTGGCTAGAATATTGCCCCCTCATCACCCACGCTTGAGCCTGCCGTGAGCCAAAACCCCGACCGCCTCTTCTCTCAACCTCTGGAACAGGTGCCCGACTTCGCCTTCAACGAAGACGTGGTGCGCGTGTTCCCGGACATGATCAAGCGCTCGGTGCCCGGCTACCCGACCATCGTCGAGAACCTCGGCGTGCTCGCGGCGCGTTTCGCCCAGCCGCACACCAGGCTGTACGACCTCGGCGCCTCGTTGGGTGCCGTCACCCAGTCGCTGCGCCGCCATGTGCGCAGCGAGGGCTGCCAGGTGATTGCCGTGGACAACTCGGCGGCCATGGTCGACCGCTGCCGGCAGTACCTCACCGCGCAAGACTCGATGTTCCAGGAACTGCTGCCGGTGCAGGTGCTGGAGGCCGACATCCTGGCCCTGCCCTTCGAGCCTGCCTCGGTGGTGGCGATGAACTTCACCCTGCAGTTCATCGCCCCCGATCAGCGCCTGGCGCTGCTGGGCCGCATCCGCCAAGCCCTGCTCCCCGGCGGCGCACTGATCCTCTCGGAGAAACTGCGTTTTGCCGACGACGAGGAACAGGCCCTGCTCAATGAACTGCACCTGGACTTCAAACGCGCCAATGGCTACAGCGAGCTGGAAATCGCCCAGAAACGCAGTGCCATCGAGAACGTGATGAAGCCCGACACCCTGCAGGCCCACACCGAGCGCTTGCGTGCGGCAGGCTTCAGCAAGGTGGTGCCGTGGTTCCAATGCCTTAACTTTGCCTCGTTGATAGCCCTGCCATGATCGATCTGTCTCCCCTCGTCCGCCGCCTGGCGGGCACGCCCCTGGCTTCCTGGTCGCAAGGCCTGCAAGCGCAACTGGATGCCAAGCTGGAAAAAGGCCACGGCGACCTCGACCGCTGGCGCGGCGCGCTGGACGCCTTGCCAGCCCTGCAACCGAGCGTGGTCGACCTGGCCGAAGGCCTGCGCCTGGATTGCGACTGCGACGACGCCACCCGCGCCCAAGTGCGCGATGCGCTGATGGGGCTGTCGCCCTGGCGCAAAGGGCCGTTCGACCTGTTCGGCGTGCACGTGGACACCGAATGGCGCTCGGACTGGAAGTGGTCGCGGGTCGGCCCGCACCTGGACCTCAAGGGCAAGCGCGTGCTCGACGTGGGCTGTGGCAATGGCTACTACCAGTGGCGGATGCTCGGCGCCGGTGCCGACATGGTCATCGGCGTCGACCCCAACTGGCTGTTCTTCTGCCAGTTCCAGGCCGTGCAGCAGTACCTGCCCGAGCTGCCCGCCTGGCACCTGCCCTTCGCCCTGGAAGACCTGCCGGCCAACCTCGAAGGGTTCGACACGGTGTTCTCCATGGGCGTGTTCTACCACCGCCGCGCGCCCATCGAGCACTTGCTGGCGCTCAAGGACTGCCTGGTCAAGGGCGGCGAGCTGGTGCTGGAGACGCTGGTGATCGAAGGTGACGAGCAGCAAGTGCTGGTGCCCGAGGACCGCTACGCGCAGATGCGCAACGTCTGGTACCTGCCCTCGGTGCCGGCGCTGGAGCGCTGGCTGCGGCGTGCCGGTTTCAGCGACGTGCGCTGCGTGGATGTGAGCGTGACCAGCGTCGAGGAACAGCGCAGCACCGAGTGGATGCGCTACCAGTCGCTGGGCGACTTCCTCGACCCGCACGACCACAGCAAGACCGTCGAAGGCCTGCCGGCCCCGCGCCGCGCCACGTTGTTGGCGCGCAAATAAAAAAAGCGCCCCTTGGGGCGCCCAAATCACACCTGTGCCGAGGAGCTGTTCCGGCGCAGGTGCCGTTGCCTCAGTCCTGCGCCACCTTGCGCGCGTTTTCCTGGGCCTTGCGCTCACGCTCGGCGAGCGCCTGCTGCTTGTCGTCGCCGTGCAGGCGCTGCTGGTCCTGGCGGAAGGCTTCCCAGAATTGCCGGGAGCGCTCCGCGCCCCCTTCGGCATAGACGCTGGCGCTGCCCAAGGCGAGGGTCGCCAGCAACAGGTATTTGCTCAGGTTCATCGTGCTTGCCTCGTGATAACCGATCAGACAGGGCCATCCTAGCCACGCGCAGCTAACGCCAAGGTGAGGGGGGGATTACAGTCTTGCAATGTGGCGTCAGCGCTGACCCTATCGCCGGCAAGCCGGCTCCCACAGGGGTCTTTGCTGGTTTCATCGATCTTTGTGGGAGCCGGCTTGCCGGCGATAGGGCCCTGGCAGACAGCCAGATAACACCAGGATTACAAATCCGTTATCTGCCCCGTTTCCGCTTTCGCATGCCGTAACATCCTGCCGCTTGACCCTGATCCAGCTACAGGGTCGAGAATCGCCCCCCTTCCATTGCCCCGAGCCCCCCATGCGCCTACTCATCATCGAGGACGAACTGCGAACCGCCGATTACCTGCAGCAGGGCCTGCGCGAGAACGGCTACGTGGTCGATTGCGCCCACACCGGCACCGACGGCCTGCACATGGCTCGCCAGCAGCCTTATGACCTGGTCATCCTCGACGTCAACCTGCCAGAACTCGATGGCTGGACCGTGCTGCAGCGCCTGCGCGCCGAATCGCCCACGCGCATCATGATGCTCACCGCCCACGGCCGTCTGGCCGACCGGGTCAAGGGCCTGGACCTGGGCGCCGATGACTACCTGCTCAAGCCGTTCGAGTTTCCCGAGCTGCTGGCGCGCATCCGCAGCCTGCTGCGCCGCAACGACCAGCAGATGCAGCCCAGCACCTTGCGCGTTGCCGACCTGGAACTGGACCCCGGCCGCCACCGCGCCTACCGGGGCGGGCAGCGCATCGACCTGACCGCCAAGGAGTTCGCCCTGCTGCACCTGCTGATGCGCCAGAGCGGCGAAGTGCTGTCGCGCACGCAGATCATCTCCTTGGTGTGGGACATGAACTTCGACTGCGACACCAACGTGGTCGAGGTGTCGATCCGCCGCTTGCGCGCCAAGATCGACGACCCGTTCGAAGACAAGCTGATCCACACCCTGCGCGGCGTGGGCTACGTGTTGGAGGCGCGCTGATGCGCCAGGCCAGCCTGTCGCTGCGCCTGGGCCTGGGCGTGACCCTGATGGGCGCCGCGCTGGTGCTGTTGCTGGCCTGCCTGGCGGTGTTCGCCCTCGAGCATGAACTCGACAGCCGCGCCCGCAAGGACCTGGCGCGCAAGATGCTGCAGGTCGAGCACAACCTGCGGGTCGACCTGCGCAGCGAAGACTTGGGCAGCCGCGCCCACCCGCTGCTCGACCTGGTGATGGGGCACGACAACCTGAGCCTCAGCGTGCTCGCCCTCGATGGCCGCCACCCGCACCTGCTGAGCCTCGGCCCGGCCCTGGAGTCGCGGGTGGGCGAGCTGTACACCGACAACCAGCTGCGCTTTCACCAATGGCGCGACAGCAGCGGCCAGCAGTTGCTCACCGCCAGCCGGCAGATGCGCCTGCGCGACGACACCCCGGTGCGGGTGATGATGTCGCTCAACCGCGCAGACGACAACGACCTGCTGCAGGCCTACCTGCACTCGACCTTGCTGGCCCTGCCGCTGCTGTTGCTGCTGATCGGCGCCGGCGCCTGGTGGCTGGTGCAACGCGGCTTGAAACCGCTGCGCCACTTCCGCCGCATCGCCGGCAGGGTATCGGCCCAGGACCTGCAGCACCGGCTGCCCGACCATGGCTTGCCGCCAGAGCTGGCCGAACTGGCCACCAGCATCAATGTCATGCTCGACCGCCTGGACCAGGGCGTGCGCCAGCTGTCGCAGTTTTCCGACGACCTGGCCCATGAGCTGCGCACGCCCTTGAGCAACCTGATGGGCAAGGCCCAGGTGACCCTGGCCCGCGAGCGCGACAGCGAGCAGTACCGGGAAGTGCTGGCCGACAGCATCGATGAGCTGACCCGCCTGAGCCGCATCATCAACGACATGCTGTTTCTCGCCCAGGTCAGCCAGCCCCAGATGCAAATGGCGCTCAAGCCCTTGGCCCTGGCTGACGAGGCGCAGCAGGTGCTGGAACTGTTTGCCTTCAGCGCCGAACACAAGGGGCTGACGCTGCGGTTGCAGGGCTGGGGCACGGCCCTGGGCGACCGGCTGATGTTCCAGCGCGCGCTGTCGAACCTGCTGAGCAATGCGATTCGCCATAGCCCGCAAGGCTGTGAAGTCAGCCTGGGCATCGAACGGCATGGCAACGAGGTGTGGCTGTGGGTGGCGAACGAGGGGCCGGGGATTGCCGATGAACACCTGCCGCGCTTGTTCGAGCGGTTCTACCGGGCGGGGTCGGGGCGCTCGCGGCTGGAGGGTGGCACGGGGCTGGGGCTGGCGATCGTGGAGTCGATCATGCAGTTGCATGGGGGGCGGGTCGAAGTCGCCAGCAAGTCAGCGGGGCCGACGCGGTTTTCCTTGGTGTTTTGCGCCGAATAGGTCATTGCCAGTACTGGCCCCATCGCCGGCAAGCCGGCTCCCACCATTGGAACAGTGACATCCCTGTGGGAGCCGGCTTGCCGGCGATGAGGCCAGTACAGACAACCCACAAATCAGCGCGAAGCCTGAACGATCAGCGCCTTCATCTCCGCCACCGCCGCCTTGAAGCCGACGAACAGCGCATGCGCCACCAGCGCATGGCCGATGTTCAGTTCATTGATGCCCTTGATCGCCGCCACCGCCTCCACGTTGTGGTAGTGCAGGCCATGGCCGGCGTTGACGATCAAGCCCTGGCCAACACCAAACGCGACGCCATCGACGATGCGTTTGAGCTCTTCGGCCACTTCGCTGGGCGTATGCGCATCGGCATAGCGGCCAGTGTGCAGTTCGATGGCCGGCGCGCCGACCCGGCGCGAGGCCTCGATCTGCCGCTCGTCGGCATCGATGAACAGCGACACCTCGGCGCCCGTGCGCGACAGGCGCTCGACCGCAGCCTTGATCCGTGCCTCCTGGCCGGCCACGTCCAGGCCGCCCTCGGTGGTCAGCTCCTGGCGCGTCTCCGGCACCAGGCAGATGTGCGCCGGGCGGATCTTCTCGGCGAACAGCATCATCTCTTCGGTCACGCCCATCTCGAAATTCATGCGCGTCTGCAGCACGTCCTTGAGCACCAGCACATCGCGCTCCTGGATGTGCCGGCGGTCTTCGCGCAGGTGCACGGTGATGCCGTCGGCGCCGGCCTCTTCGGCGTCCAGCGCGGCTTTGACCGGGTCCGGGTAGCGGGTGCCGCGGGCCTGGCGCAAGGTCGCCACGTGGTCGATGTTGACGCCCAGAAGCATGCGGTTGCTGTGAGTCACGGAAGGCTCTCCTGAAGATTTAGCCCCACAGCATACGACGTGCTCAGCGCTTGCGAAACAGTTCCCGGCTGACCAGTGGTTTTGCCCCCAGGTGCACCGCCAATGCCTGGCGCATCAAGCGCTTGGCCGCAAGCAAGGCGCCGGGGGCCTGCCAGTCGGCCTGGCCCAGGGCCAGCAGCTCGGTGCCGTGAAACAGGCCGGGCTGCACCAGGTACACCCGCTCAAGGCCAGCGTCGACCCGCAGACGATAGAGGCCATCGGCCGCGATGGGGTCGTCGTTGATGTCGTGGCTGAGCGAAAAGGCATAGCCCAGGTCGTCCAGCAGGCGCCATTCGAAGGCGCGCAGCAGCGGCTCCAGCGGCCTTCCTGCGGCCAGCGCCTGCAAGGTCAGGGCATAGTGCTCGAACAGCTCCGGCTGAGGCGCCTCGGCGGGCAGCAGGCGCATCAGCAGCTCATTGAGGTACAGGCCACTGAACAGCGCATCGCCATGCAGCCAGGCGGCGATGCCGACGCTGTCCAGGCGCCCGACATTCTTCAGCTCGCCGCGCCCGCGCAACTCCACTTCCAGCGGCACGAACGGCCGAACCAGGCTGCCGCCTTTGCCGCGCGCGCGGCGCAACACCGCGCGCATGCGGCCCTGGGGGGTGAAGAAATCCACCAGCGCGCTGGTTTCCTTGTAGGCACGGCTATGCAGCACGTAGGCCGGCTGGGCGACGGGTTGTTCCATGGAAAATCGCCTGGAAAGGCAGAGGCCCGGAGATATCCGGGCCTCTGGAGGGGTTACAAGTCGCCGTAGCCCAGCGAACGCAAGGCGCGCTCGTCATCGGACCAGCCGCCTTTGACCTTGACCCACAGGTTGAGCATGACCTTGGCGTCGAACAGGGTTTCCATGTCCTTGCGCGCATCGGAGCCGATACGCTTGATGCGCTCGCCCTTGTCGCCAATGATGATCTTCTTCTGGCCGTCCCGCTCGACCAGGATCAGGGCATGGATGTGCAGCACGTGGCCTTGCTGCTTGAACTCTTCGATTTCCACGGTGATCTGGTACGGCAGCTCTGCACCCAGCTGGCGCATGATCTTCTCACGCACCAGTTCGGCGGCCAGGAAGCGGCTGCTGCGGTCGGTGATCTGGTCTTCCGGGAAGAAGTGCTCGTTTTCCGGCAGGTGCTTGGCGATCAGCGCTTCCAGCGACTCCAGGTTGTGCCCCTGCTGGGCCGAAATCGGCACGATCTCGGCATTGGGCAGTTGCTCCTGCAGCCACTTGAGGTGCGGGATCAGCTCGGCCTTCTCGTCCATGCGGTCGGTCTTGTTCACCGCCAGGATCACCGGGCCGGTCACGTACTGGATGCGCTCGAGCACCAGTTGGTCCTCGTCGGTCCAGCGCGTGCGGTCGACCACGAAGATCACCACATCGACGTCCTTCAGGGCCGCCGAGGCATTGCGGTTCATGTAGCGGTTCAAGGCCTTGTCGTTGGCCTTGTGCATGCCGGGGGTGTCGACATAGATCGCCTGCACGTCACCCTCGGTCTTGATGCCGAGCATGTTGTGGCGGGTGGTCTGCGGCTTGCGCGAGGTGATCGCCAGCTTCTGCCCGAGGATGTGGTTGAGCAGGGTCGACTTGCCCACGTTGGGGCGGCCAACGATGGCCACATAGCCGCAGCGGGTCGGGTTGTTCTCAGTCATTGCCATTCTCCACGCCCAGGGCGATCAATGCGGCGGCGGCGGCGACTTGCTCGGCAATACGCCGGCTCACGCCCTGGCCACGGCTCTTGTTGTTCAGCAGCACCACTTCGCATTCGACGAAGAAGGTGCGGCAGTGCGGTTCGCCCTGGATGTCCACCACCTCGTAACGTGGCAGCTCGCAGCTACGCGACTGCAGAAACTCCTGCAGGCGGGTTTTCGGGTCCTTGTTGGTATCGACCAGCGTCAGGCTGTCGAATTCGTCGGTCAGCCAGGCCAGGATGCGCTCGCGCGCCGTCTGCATGTCGGCGTCCAGATAGATGGCACCAATCAGTGCTTCCAGGGCATCGGCCAGGATCGACTCGCGGCGAAAGCCACCACTCTTGAGCTCTCCCGAGCCCAGGCGCAGGTATTCACCCAGGTCGAAACCCCGGGCCAGGCGGGCCAGGGTCTCGCCCTTCACCAGGCGGGCACGCAGGCGCGACAGTTGGCCTTCGCGGGCCTGCGGGAAGCGCTCGAACAGCGCCTCGGCAGCGACGAAGTTGAGAATGGAGTCACCGAGAAACTCCAGGCGCTCGTTGTTGCGCCCGGCGTAGCTGCGGTGGGTCAGGGCCAGCAACATCTGGTCCTGGTTCTTGAAGGTGTAGCCGAGCTTGCGCTCGAGACGGGCAAGGGGAGCAGTCATGCAGCCACCCGTGGGTTATTCAACGCGTTGTTCAAATCAACATCCTGGAAGACTGTTGGGCTGTGGTCCGTCGCGGCGAGCGGCGAAACTCTCGATCCTTGAGAACACAGCCTATGTCAGAAATGCATTCGGCGCTGTCTTCAGGACAGCGCCGATGGGGTATCAATGGATCAGGCCAACCCGCGACAGGTTGGGCAGGTGGCTGAGTTTCGGCTCTGGCCAGCTCATCCACACCGCGAAGGCCTTGCCGACGATGTTCCGGTCCGGAACCATGCCGTGCAGCTCCTTGGGAATGTTCGGGTCATCCCAGTAGCGGCTGTCGTTGGAGTTGTCGCGGTTGTCGCCCATCATGAAGTAATGGCCGGCCGGCACGGTCCATTGCTGGTCCGGCGGCATGCGATAACGGGTCATCTCCTTGCGGATCAGGTGCTCGGCGGCGCCGAGTTTTTCCTTGTACAGCTCGGCGCTGCCCAGGGTGCCTGGCTCGGCGCCAACCAGCTGCTCGGCAATCGGCTGGCCATTGACGAACAGCCGCTTGTCGCTGGTGTAGCGCACCTGGTCGCCCGGCAGGCCAACCACACGCTTGATGTAGTTGACGTTCGGGTCGCTTGGGTAGCGGAACACCATCACATCGCCGCGCTGCGGGTCACCGACCTCGATGACCTTCTTGTCGATCACCGGCAGGCGAATGCCATACGAGAACTTGTTCACCAGGATGAAGTCGCCCACTTCCAGGGTCGGTTTCATCGACCCCGACGGAATCTGGAACGGCTCGACCAGGAACGAACGCAACACCAGCACGATGAACAGCACCGGGAAGAACGACTTGCCGTACTCCACCAGCAGCGGTTCCTTGTTCAGGCGCTCGACCACCGCCATTTCTGGCTGGTTGACGCTACCCTGGTAGTTGGCGACCGCCGCCCGCCGGCGCGGGGCCAGGAACAGCAGGTCGATCAAGCCCAACAGGCCGCAGACGGCTACGGCGATGACTAGCAACAGCGGGAAATTTAGCGACATAGGACCTAGCTATCCAACCTGAGCACGGCGAGGAAGGCTTCTTGTGGAATTTCCACGTTGCCGACCTGTTTCATGCGTTTCTTACCGGCCTTCTGCTTCTCCAGCAGCTTCTTCTTACGGCTGACGTCGCCACCGTAGCACTTGGCCAGTACGTTCTTTCTGAGTGCCTTGACCGTCGTCCGCGCGATGATCTGGCCGCCAATGGCTGCCTGGATCGCCACGTCGAACATCTGCCGAGGGATCAGTTCCTTCATCTTTTCGGTCAACGCACGGCCCTTGTAGGCCGCGTTGTCGCGGTGCACGATCAATGCCAGGGCATCGACCTTGTCGCCGTTGATCAGTACATCCAGCTTGACCAGGTTGGCCGACTGGTAGCGATCGAAATGATAGTCCAGCGAAGCATAGCCGCGGCTGGTCGACTTCAGGCGGTCGAAGAAGTCCAGTACCACTTCGTTCATCGGCATGTCGTAGCGCACCTGCACCTGGCTGCCGAGGAACTGCATGTCGCGCTGTACGCCACGCTTCTCGATGCACAGGGTGATGACGTTGCCCAGGTGCTCTTGAGGCACGAGGATGGTCGCGGTGACGATCGGCTCGCGGAAGTCGGCGACTGCCGACACGTCCGGCAGCTTCGACGGGTTGTCGACGATGATGGTTTCGCCGGTCTTGAGCTCGAGCTCGTAGATCACGCTCGGTGCGGTGGTGATCAGGTCCAGGTCGTACTCGCGCTCCAGGCGCTCCTGGATGATCTCCATGTGCAGCATGCCGAGGAAGCCGCAACGGAAGCCGAAGCCCAGGGCATCGGAGCTCTCTGGCATGTACTGCAGCGACGAGTCGTTGAGGGTCAGCTTCTGCAGCGCATCGCGGAAGTCCTCGAAATCGTCGGAGCTGACCGGGAACAGGCCGGCATAGACCTGCGGCTGGATCTTCTTGAAGCCTGGCAGCACTTCCACTTCAGGGGTGGTGGACAGGGTCAGGGTGTCACCGACCGGTGCACCGTGGATGTCCTTGATGCTGCCGATGATGAAGCCTACTTCACCGGCCTTGAGGTCAGCGGTCTGGGTGTGCTTGGGGGTGAATACGCCCACGCTGTCGACCAGGTGCGTCTTGCCGGTCGACTTGACCAGGATCTTGTCGCCCTTCTTGACGCGGCCCTGGCGCACACGCACCAGCGAGACCACGCCCAGGTAGTTGTCGAACCAGGAGTCGATGATCAGCGCCTGCAACGGCGCGTCGATGTCGCCTTCCGGCGCCGGGATGGTCTGCACCAGGCGCTCGAGCACCTCGTCGACGCCCATGCCGCTCTTGGCGCTGCAGGCCACGGCATCGGTGGCGTCGATGCCGATGATCTTCTCGATCTCGTCCTTGACGCGGTCCGGGTCGGCTTGCGGCAGGTCCATCTTGTTCAGGACCGGCATCACCTCCAGGCCCTGCTCGATGGCGGTGTAGCAGTTGGCCACGGACTGGGCTTCGACGCCCTGGCCGGCGTCCACCACCAGCAAGGCACCTTCGCAGGCCGCCAGCGAGCGCGAGACTTCATAGGTGAAGTCGACGTGGCCGGGGGTGTCGATGAAGTTGAGCTGGTAGACCTTGCCGTCCTGCGCCTTGTAGTTCAGCGTGACGCTGTGGGCCTTGATGGTGATACCGCGTTCACGCTCAAGGTCCATGGAATCGAGAACCTGGGCTTCCATTTCGCGCGCCGACAGGCCACCGCACATCTGGATGAAACGGTCGGCCAGCGTCGACTTGCCATGGTCGATGTGGGCGATGATGGAGAAATTGCGGATATGACTCAAATCACTCACGGGTCAACACTCGAAAAGGCTGCGAGCCGGAACGCCCGCCGAAAAATAGCCGGGAATTGTACCTGAAGCCGCAGGGATATGGGAGATTCCTCTGTCGCACAGTGTCCGCGCATTTTCGCCAAGAATTGTGAAATCTCATGAAAAAGGGCAGCCGAAGCTGCCCTTTCCTCCTTCAGGCCCGGCTTATTCCGCCAGCTTGAAGGTGATGAAGCTGGCGCGCCCCTGGCGCAGTACGCGCATGGACACCGAACGGTTCTTCGGCAGGTCCTTGGCAATTTCGGTGAACTGCTTGGCCGAAGCGATCGCCTGGTTGTTCAGGTGGCTGATGACATCACCCGGACGCAGGCCGATCATCGCTGCCGGGCCGTCCTGTACTTCCTTGATGACCACGCCGCCCTTGAGCTCCAGCGACTTCTTCTGCTCGGCGGTCAGGTCGGAGACGGAGACGCCCAGGCGGTTGCTGCTGCGCTCGGCACTGCCTTCTGCGCCGCTGCCGGTGCCGATGTCGGCGTCGTCATCGGGCATCGCGCCAATGGTCACATCCAGGGTCTGGCGCTTGCCGTTGCGGATGATCTCCAGCTTGGCCTTCTCGTCGGCCTTCAAGGTACCGACCAGGTGCGGCAGGTCAGCCGACATGACGATCGGCTGGCCGTTCATGCTCAGGATCACGTCGCCCACCTGCAGGCCGCTCTTGGCTGCCGGGCCATCTTCCAGCACCTGGGCCACCAGGGCACCGGCCGGCTTGTCGAGGCCGAAGGACTCCGCGAGGTCCTTGTTGACCTCCTGGATCACCACGCCCAGCCAGCCACGGCTGACCTTGCCGTCTTTCTTCAGCTGGTTGGACACATCGATCGCCACGTCGATCGGGATGGCGAAGGACAGGCCCATGAAGCCGCCCGAACGGGTGAAGATCTGCGAGTTGATACCCACCACTTCGCCCTTCATGTTGAACAGCGGCCCGCCGGAGTTGCCCGGGTTGATGGCAACGTCGGTCTGGATGAAGGGTACATAGGTGTCATTGGGCAGGGTGCGGCCCTTGGCGCTGACGATACCTTTGGTCACCGAGTGGTCGAAACCGAATGGCGAACCGATGGCCAGCACCCACTCACCGACCTTGAGCTTCTCGGAGTCACCCAGCTTGACGGTCGGCAGGTCCTTGCCCTCGACCTTGAGCAACGCCACGTCGGTGCGCGGGTCGGTGCCGACCAGCTTGGCCTGCAGCTCGCTGCGGTCCGACAGGCGCACGATGATTTCGTCGGCATCGGCAACCACGTGGTTGTTGGTCAGCACGTAGCCATCGCTGGAAATGATGAAGCCAGAGCCCAGCGACTGCGCCTCACGCTGGCGATCACCACGCGGCGAACGCGGCTGCTGCGGCATGTTGCGCTCGAAGAACTCGCGGAACATCGGCGGCAGGCCTTCGAGGTCCGGCATCTGCCCGGAAGCGACGCGCCGGTCTGGCAGCTTCTGCTTGGTACTGATGTTGACCACCGCCGGCGAGGCCTGCTCGACCAGGGTGGTGAAGTCTGGCAGGGCTTCTTCGGCCTGGGCGCTGAGCACCTGGCCGAGCATCAGCACGGCGGCGAACATCGTTAGGTAGGATTTCAAGCGTGGTATTGACATACGGCTCCCGTCACAACGAGCGTAGTTAGCGTAAGGCCCCTGCAGAAGCAGGAAAGGCCAGGCTCCAAGAAGCCTGACCTATAGGAAATTTGCCAATGGATTGCAAATGACAATGCTTTAATTTCATTTCAGCCGCAGCATCGCAAGGTTTGGCACGTCCAGAAAAAACGCGCCATCACTGGCGCGCCTGAGCATCCTGGGGCCGCATCGACAGCGCGATGCGCTCTGCGGTACCCAGTGGAATCTCGCCGACAACGGTCACCATCACCTTGCCCTTGGGCGTATTCAAACGGCGCGATACCGCCACGGTCGGGCCGAGCTGAGTACGTACATCGGCGCCGGAATCGTCCTTCACAGGCTCCAGGAACACCGAAAAACGGGCCAGGCCATCGTCGTACATCAGGCTGCTGATGGTGCTGTCGCGTGCCGGGTCGCGGCGAACGGTGCTATTGATGAGCTCGAAGCCGTCGGGGAGCCAATCCGAACGCCAGCCGGCCACCGCATCGGTCTTGGTGCTGGCCACACGCTCTACCGGCTTGCACGCCGCGCTCGGGTGCAGGTCCTGGTCAGTGGGCGGGTTGTCAGTTTCCAGGCGGGTCATCTGGAAGCGTTCGAGCAACTGCCCCTTGTCATTGAGCATCAATGAACGCAGGGGCAGGCCTGTCTGGCGATCCAGGTGCAACTCGAAGGCGTAGCGGTGCTGGTCCCGCGGGGTCAGGGTAACGATCACGGCATCGCGCCCGGCGACGCGCGCCTTGCCTGCAAGACGCAGGTCGTACCAGCTCATGAGCTTGAGAGGATCGAGCACTCGCGTACCCGCATCAGGCGGCGTACCTACGCCACTGACCAGGGCACCACTGACGCACTGCACCTTGCCATCCACGCGCACGATTTCCTGGGCGGCGCCATCGAGCTGCAGCAGCCGCTCGCTGACCTTGCCGTCCTGAACCCGGTGCCAGATATCGTGGGAAGAGAAGCTGCCGTTACGCTCGTAGACGAAGGAGCCCTGGTAACTCTGTTTTTGCTCGGCCTGTGCCAGCTTGTTCAACCATTCGTTCGCCTCGGGCGAAGAGTTGGCCGCCAACGCTGGCACCATCACGCAGCTGCCTATCAGCAGCGACAGAAGAGGTAGCGCGCGCATGATCCTCCTTACTTAGCGGTTTTCCAGGCTGGCAGCGCGAGCATAAGGCAGTGCGGTTTCAGTGCCTTTGAGCGCAGATTCCTGGGCATGCTGGCGCAGGTAGCCTGGCAGACGCTGATCCCAGCCGGCCTGATTCTGCAGCACACCGTTGGCCATTGGCCCGGTCGGTTGCTCACTGCTCTCACTATAGCCTGCCAGAACGGCCGGGCCCTGAGTTTGTGGCATGCTCAGGCCTTGTTGCGCAGGCTGCTGGGAAGAAGCCAGCTCGGCACCGGTGATTTCGTCCTGGTTGTACATGCGCACACCCGCCAGCACCGCAACGGTCACCGACGCTGCAACGGCCAGGCGGCCGATGCTGCGCCAAGGGCCTTGCTTGACCTTGGCAGGCACGGCTTCGTCAGCCAGTGCGGCAGACACCGCCGAGGCGATATCCAGCTTGGGCAGCAGCAGCTCCTTGTGCATCGCTGCGCGGGCTACCTGGTAACGCGACCAGGTGGCACGGGTTTCGGCATCGTCGACGGCATTCAGCACCCGACGCAATTCCAGTTCGTCCGCTTCGTTATCCATCACCGCGGACAGCGATTCCTGCAAAGCTTCACGACTCATGGCGGTTCCTCTCTTGGCTGTCGCCGCTGTCTCAGGTTTCCTGCAACAACGGCTGCAGGGCTTTATCTATGGCCTCCCGAGCGCGGAAGATTCGAGAGCGCACGGTACCCACCGGACATTGCATGACACTGGCAATGTCTTCGTAACTCAACCCGTCGAATTCACGCAGGGTCAATGCCGTGCGCAGATCTTCGGGCAGTTGCTGGATGGTGCGATGGACAGTGCCTTCGATTTCATCCCGCAACAACGAGCGCTCTGGGGACTCGAGATCCTTGAGACCATGATCGCCGTCGTAAAACTCCGCATCCTCGGAGCTCACATCACTGTCTGGAGGCCGTCTTCCACGGGACACCAGGTAATTCTTCGCCGTGTTGATGGCGATGCGGTACAGCCAAGTGTAAAACGCACTGTCTCCGCGGAAATTGCCAAGCGCACGGTAGGCCTTGATAAAGGCTTCCTGCGCCACATCCTGGGCTTCGTGGGTATCGTGAACGAACCGCACGATCAACCCGAGAATCTTGTGCTGATACTTCAGCACCAACAGATCGAACGCTCGCCTGTCGCCGCGCTGCACGCGCTCGACAAGCTGCTGATCCTCTTCCTGGGTTAGCATGAACACTCCTCAGTGAACTTGAAGGAGCGTTGCAAAAGCCATCGTTCAGGCTTGCAAACATAGACTCGGGCTTTTCGCAAAAGTTCTCTCCTCCAAGCAAGTTTCCTGCGGCCCTTGGTCGGCTCGCACGGAAGACGCGGCGCGGGCACGGCCGGCTGCGTCGATAATCAGGTTTCGGATACGCAGGTGTCAGCCCGGATAGAGCTGCCGCCACGCGTCGCCGCGCGAAATTCTGGCGCACGGGCAGCCTTCATAGGATTTCCAGGCGTACAGGAAAGTTCCCCCGAAGATCGCCGTAACGTCGCAGGTGGCATGGAAATTGTCTACCGCAGGCTGCTATAAAGGCAGCCCGGCCTGCGTTCACGATAGTTTCACAATGCCATCTGCGCGTGACTATTGTGCCGCGCCCCTTTCCAAGATTACTAGTGTCCCGACATGAGCCAACAATTCCAACATGATGTCCTGGTGATCGGCAGCGGCGCCGCCGGTCTCAGCTTGGCACTTAACCTTCCCGGCCATTTGCGCATTGCCGTGCTGAGCAAGGGCGACCTGGCCAACGGTTCGACCTTCTGGGCCCAGGGCGGCGTCGCCGCGGTGCTGGACGATACCGATACCGTGCAGTCCCATGTCGAGGACACGCTCAATGCCGGCGGCGGCCTGTGCGACGAAGCCGCGGTGCGCTTCACCGTCGAGCACAGCCGCGAAGCCATCGAGTGGCTGATCGAACAAGGCGTGCCGTTCACCCGTGACGAGCATTCCAGCGTCGACGATGGCGGTTTCGAGTTCCACCTGACCCGCGAAGGCGGCCACAGCCATCGGCGCATCATCCATGCCGCCGATGCCACCGGCGCGGCCATCTTCACCACGCTGCTGGCCCAGGCGCGCCAGCGTCCGAACATCGAGCTGCTCGAACAGCGCGTGGCGGTGGACCTGATCACCGAACGGCGGCTGGGCCAGGCCGGTGACCGCTGCCTGGGGGCCTACGTGCTGAACCGCAACAGCGGTGAAGTGGACACCTTTGGCGCGCGCTTCACCGTGCTGGCGACCGGCGGCGCGGCCAAGGTCTACCTCTATACCAGCAACCCCGACGGCGCCTGTGGCGACGGCATCGCCATGGCCTGGCGCGCCGGTTGCCGGGTCGCGAACCTGGAATTCAACCAGTTCCACCCCACCTGCCTGTATCACCCACAAGCCAAGAGCTTCCTGATCACCGAAGCCCTGCGCGGCGAAGGCGCCCTGTTGCGCCTGCCCAATGGCGAGCGCTTCATGCCGCGCTTCGACCCGCGCGAGGAGCTGGCCCCACGCGATATCGTCGCCCGCGCCATCGACCACGAGATGAAGCGCCTGGGCGTGGACTGCGTCTACCTGGACATCACCCACAAGCCAGCCGATTTCATCAAGAGCCACTTCCCCACCGTCTACGAGCGCTGCCTGACCTTCGGCATCGACATCACCCGCCAGCCGATCCCGGTGGTGCCAGCGGCCCACTACACCTGCGGCGGGGTGGTGGTCGACGATCGCGGGCACACCGACGTGCCCGGCCTGTACGCCATCGGCGAAACCAGCTGCACCGGCCTGCACGGCGCCAACCGCATGGCCAGCAACTCGCTGCTCGAATGCTTCGTCTATGGCCGCGCCGCTGCTGCGGACATCCAGGCGCACCTGGCGCAGATCAAGATGCCCAGCGCCCTGCCCGGCTGGGATGCCAGCCAGGTGACCGACTCGGACGAAGACGTGATCATCGCGCACAACTGGGACGAGTTGCGCCGCTTCATGTGGGACTACGTGGGCATCGTGCGCACCAGCAAGCGCCTGCAGCGCGCCGAACACCGCGTGCGCCTGCTGCTTGACGAGATCGACGAGTTCTACAGCAACTACAAGGTCAGCCGCGACCTGATCGAACTGCGCAACCTGGCCCAGGTGGCGGAGCTGATGATCCGCTCGGCGATGCAGCGCAAGGAAAGCCGTGGGCTGCACTACACCCTGGATTACCCGGGGATGCTGCCCGAGGCCAAGGACACCATCCTCAGCCCGGTCTGAAAATCCGCGGTGCTTCCATCTCCGGCAAGCCGGCTCCCACAGGAACAGTACAGGCCAAGATCCCTGTGGGAGCCGGCTTGCCGGCGATGGAACGGCTCACAACCTGTTCATTGCCCCAATGCCTCTGCCCACCTGCGCCGACTGAACTTGAGCCTGACCCGCAGCCGGCGATGCTGATCGGCCGCCAGCGCATCGCGAGGCACGCACTGGCTCTGGCCAAACCACCGCCCTGCCCTGACGAACCGCAACACCACCAGCCCAGGCAGCGCCACGCTGTCTCGGCACAAGCGCACCGGCTGCCAACCTTGTGCACGGCTGAACACCCGCCAGCCAAGCGCGTCTCGGCGCACACCGGTGATGGCGTGGTTATCGTTCAGCAGGATTCGTCGGGGAATGGCCCAGCAAGCGTGGGCGATACAGGCAGCCAGAACGGCAAGGCAGCACCACCAGGGCAGCACACTCGGCCACAAGGCCATCTGCGCCAGCACCTGGCAGGCCAGGTAGGCCGTCAGCAGCAGGCGTGAGCCCTGCCAACGGCACTCGAAGGATTCACTTGGGCTGGACACGGTCCAGGATGATGCGGACCATGCGCTGCAGCTCCGGGTCTTCGGACTCGGTACGCTCCATGAACCAGCCGAACATGTCCTGGTCCTCGCAGCTCAACAGGCGAACGTAGAGCTCGCGGTCGGCTTCGCTGAGGGTCGGATAGACTTCCTGGGTGAATGGCACCAGCAGCACGTCCAGTTCCAGCATGCCGCGGCGGCTGTGCCAGAAAAGCCGGTTGAGTTCAGTTTGTTCGACCATGGGGCCCTCCTCGAATGGTCGCGCAGTATACCGCGCCAAACCGCGCGCGACACCGGGCGTTGGTCTAGTCACCTACCTATTTTGTTACCGGCGTTCTATGATGGCCGCCAGACTTTAGCCACCGCGATGACCCATGGCCGATTCCGCTTTCTTCAGCCCCCTGTCCCACGAGGGCATCCTCGCCGTCCGCGGCTCCGACGCCGGCAAGTTCCTGCAGGGCCAGCTGACCTGCAACATCAACTACCTGAGCCTCGAGCACGCCGGCCTCGGCGCCCGCTGCATGGTCAAGGGGCGGATGCAGTCGAGCTTTCGCATCCTTCCCGAGGGCAATGGCTACCTGCTGGCGATGGCCAGCGACCTGCTCGAGGCGCAACTGGCCGACCTGAAGAAATACGCAGTGTTTTCCAAAGCCACGCTCAGCGACGAAAGCGCGGCCTGGGTGCGCTTCGGCCTGCAGCAAGGCGATGCCGCGCTGCAAGCCCTGGGTTTGAGCGTGCCGGCCAGCGCCGGCGCCACCGTGCGCCATGACGGCCTGATCGCCATCACCGCCTCCGCCGGCCGTGTCGAGCTGTGGGTACCGGCCGACAGCGCCGCCCGCGTGCGCGAAACATTGGCCGCCACCTTGCCTGAAGGCAGCCTCAACGACTGGTTGCTGGGGCAGATCCGCGCCGGTATCGGCCAGGTCATGGGCCCGACCCGCGAGCTGTTCATCCCGCAGATGATCAACCTGCAGGCGGTCGACGGCGTCAGCTTCAAGAAAGGCTGCTACACCGGCCAGGAAATCGTCGCGCGCATGCAGTACCTGGGCAAGCTCAAGCGCCGCCAGTATCGCCTGGCCCTGGCCGAGCAGCAGGTCCCTGCGCCGGGCACGGAAATCTTCTCGCCCACCCACGGCTCCTCGGTTGGCGAAGTGGTGCTTGCGGCCAGCACCAGCCAGGGCTGCGAGCTGCTGGCAGTGCTGAGCGCCGATGCGGTGGAAGATGACAACTTGCACCTGGGCAGCCTGCAAGGGCCGCGCCTGGCGCTGTTGAGCCTGCCTTACGAACTGGACCGCGACCGGGAAATCCAGCGCTGACCAGCACGCCACCACTGCGGTAGAGAAGTTCATGAACAAGCTGGCCGAGACGGTTCAAGCACAGTTGCTCGCTGCCATCGACAACGATGACCTGGTCCTGCCGACCTTGCCGGAAGTCGCCCTGAGCATCCGCGAGGCCGCCGAAGACACGGAAATCAGCGTTGCCGCGCTGAGCAAGGTGATCGGCCGCGACGCGGCGCTTTCGGCACGCCTGATCAAGGTGGTCAACAGCCCGCTGCTGCGTGCGGCGGTCGAAGTCACCGACCTGCACACCGCCATCACCCGCCTGGGTATCAACTACAGCTGCAACCTGGCCATCGGCCTGGTGATCGAGCAGATTTTCCATGCCCGGTCTTCGGCTGTAGAGCAGAAACTTCGCGATATCTGGGCCAATAGCCTGGAAGTGGCAGGCATCAGCTATGAACTGTGCCGACGCTACACCCAGCTCAAACCCGACCAGGCGACCCTGGGCGGGTTGGTCCACCAGATTGGCGCGCTGCCGGTGCTGATCTACGCCGAAGAGCACAACGAGCTGCTTTCCGACCCGGTCTGCCTGCACTATGTGATCGAGCAGATCCAGCCAGTACTGGGCGACAAGATCCTGTCTTCCTGGGAGTTTCCCGAGCAGCTGGTCAACCTGCCGAGCCAGGTCCAGGACCTGGACCGCAGCACCGACAAGGTCGACTACATCGACGTGGTGCAGATTGCCCGCTGCCTGAGCCAGCGCGCGCGCAGCCGGCCGCTGGCGGCGCTGCCGGCCTATCGTCACCTGGGCTTGCCGTATGGCACCGAGCTGGAAATCGCCGAGCTGCTCGAAGCGCGGAGCATGTTGCGCTGATCAGCGGATGACCGCTCTGGCCCCGCGAAGGGGCCGGCATTGCCAACCCTTCAATCGGCGATGAAACTCACCCGCACCTTCAGCCCACCCTGCTCGCCATCATGCAGGCTGATCTGCGCCAGATGCGCCCGGCAGATCTCGCCGACGATGGCCAGCCCCAGGCCACTGCCCTGGGCTCCGCGCCGATAGAAGCGCTCGAACACCCGCTCGCGCTCATCCTCGGGAATCCCTGGCCCATCGTCCTCGACCTCCAGCACCGCCGGCGCCAGCACCCGCAGGATCACATTGCCGCCTGCCGGGGTATGCGCCAGGGCATTGTCCACCAGATTGCTCAGCAACTCGTTGAGCAAGGTCGGTTCGCCCTTGAGCCACACCGGCGCCTCGGCTTCCAGCGCCAATGCCACGCCGCGGTTATGCGCCAGTGGCGCCATGGCCATGCCCAGCTCGCGCGCCAGCTGGCTCAGGTCCAGGCGCTGCGCGCCGCCTTCGGCAATCGCCCGGGCGCCGTTTTCCACGCGCGCCAGCGACAGCAACTGGTTGGCCAGGTGCGTCAGGCGATCGGTACCCTGAGCGGCCGATTCCAGGGTCTGGCGCCACTGCTCGGGCTGCTGAGAGCGCAGGCCCAGCTCGACCCGCGCCTTGAGCGCGGCCAGCGGCGTGCGCAATTCGTGCGCGGCCTCGGCGATGAACTGCGCCTGGCGCTCGAACTGCCCGCGCAAGCGCTCGGTGAAGTGGTTCAGGGCATGCACCAGTGGCCCGAGTTCGCGCTGCACCTGCACCACCGGCAGCGCCCGCAGGTCGTCCGGCTGGCGCTCTTCCACCGCCGTGCGCAGGCGCTCCAGGGGCCGCAGCGCGGCGCTCACGGCAAACCACACCATCACCAGCGCCCCCAGCGCCAGCAAGCCCAGGCGCAGCAAGGTGTCGGCCATCAGCCCGCGGGCCATGCGCACCCGCGCCTCTTCGGTCTCGGCCACGCGGATTTCCGCCATGCCGTTCATGTTCGGCTCACTCACCGCCTTGAGCAGGCTGACCACGCGTACATCCTGGCCCAGGTAGGAGGCGTCGTAGAAACGCGCCAGCGCCGGGTAGTCGTCGGTGCGCGGGGTGCCGGGCGGCGGCGGCGGCAGCTTCTCGTAGCCCGAGATCAGCTTCTGGTTGATGTCCAGCACCTGGTAGTAGATGCGCCCGGCGCTGTCGTAGGCGAAGGTGTCGAGCGCCACGTAGGGCACATCCGCGCTCAGGGTGCCGTCGCGCTGGGACAGCCCGGCGGCGATGGTCCTGGCCGAGGCCAGCAAGGTCCGGTCGTAGGCGGTGTCGGCAGCTTCGCGGCCATTCCAGTAGGCGCTCAGGCCACTGGCCAGCATCAGCACCACCAGCAACAACGCCAGGTTGCCCAGGAGCCGCCCGCGCAGGCTGCCGTTGTCACGCATCGCGATGCTCGAGCAAGTAGCCCAGGCCACGGAAGGTGACGATGGCCACCGGCTGGCCATCGAGTTTCTTGCGCAGCCGGTGGATGTAGATTTCGATGGCATCGGGGCTGGCTTCCTCATCCAGGCCGAACACCTGGGCGGCCAGCTGCTCCTTGCTCATCACCCGGCCCGGGCGGGCGATCAGCGCCTCCAGCACACTCTGCTCGCGCGAGGTCAGGGTCAGGTTGTCTTCACCCAGGGTAAAGCGGCGGGTGTCCAGGTCATACACCAGCGGCCCGCAACGCTGCTGGCGCTCGCCACCGAGCACGCTTCGGCGCAGCAACGCCTTGACCCGCGCCTCCAGCTCGGTGAGCTCGAAGGGTTTGGCCAGGTAGTCGTCGGCGCCAAGGTTCAGGCCGTGCACGCGGTCCTTCACATCGCTGCGCGCGGTGAGCATCAACACCGGCAGGGTCTTGCCCCGGCTGCGCAGGCGCGCCAGCACCTCGAAACCGTCCATGCGCGGCAGGCCCACGTCGAGCACGGCAACGGCGTATTCCTCGCTGGCCAAGGCCAGATCGGCGGCCACGCCATCGTGCAATACATCCACGGTCAGGCCATGGCTTTTCAGGGCCTGGGCCACGCTTTCGGCCAGTTGCAGGTGGTCTTCGACCAGCAGCACACGCATCGGATTCTCCCTGCTCGGGTGGGGCGGTGGCGCGGAGTGTACCGCTGTCGCCCGGCCTGTGAAGCCCTTTGTGACAAACCTTTCGCGCTGAAAGGTTAGCGAAAGGTTGGTTGCCTAGCATCGCACCACGGTCGCCCCATGCGCCGAAAAAAGCACCAGCAAGGTGCAACGAATAAGAACAATAAACGGAGCCATCCCGATGCTGTCATCGCAGCCGCAGGCATTCGCACCTGCCCGTTCCCTGTCCGCACGCCCCTCGGCCATCGCCAGTGCCCTGGCCCTCGCCGGTGTCGCCCCAATGAGCCAGGCCGCCTTCTTCGAAGACAGCACGGCGACCTTCGAAACCCGCAACATGTACTTCAACCGCGACTTCCGCGACGGCACCAGCGCGCAGCAATCCAAGCGCGACGAATGGGCCCAGGGTTTCATGCTCAACTTCGAGTCCGGCTATACCGAAGGCCCGGTCGGTTTCGGCCTGGATGCGCTGGGGATGATGGGCATCAAGCTCGACTCCAGCCCCGACCGCACCGACACCGGCCTGCTGCCGACCCACGACGACGGCAAGGCCGCCGACGAATACTCCAAGCTCGGCCTGACCGGCAAGGTGAAGGTGTCCAGGACCGAACTGAAGATCGGCACCCTGATCCCTGAACTGCCGACCCTGCAGCCCAACGACGGCCGCATCCTGCCGCAAACCTTCGAAGGTGGCCTGCTCACCTCCCAGGAAATCAAGGGCCTGACCTTCACCGGCGGGCGCCTGGACAAGGCCAAGGACCGCAACGACACCAACTGGGAAGACCTGGCGCTCAACAACAAGAACGGGCGCTTCGGTGGCACCTTCACGGCCGACAACCTCGACCTGGCCGGCCTCGACTACACGTTCACCGACCGCATCACCGGCAGCTACCACTTCGCCCAGCTCGACGACATCTACCGCCAGCACTTCATCGGCCTGCTCGCCACCCAGCCCTGGGGCCCGGGCACCTTCGGCGCCGACCTGCGCCTGGCGCTCAGCGACGACGCCGGCGCCGCCAAGGCCGGGCGCATCGACAACACCACCTTCAACGGCATGCTCAGCTACAGCCTGGGCGGGCACAAGGTCAGCGCCGCCTGGCAGCAGCTGTCGGGCGACAGCGCCTTCCCCTACGTCGACGGTGCCGACCCCTACCTGGTCAACTTCGTCCAGATCAACGACTTCGCCGGCGCCGACGAGCGCTCCTGGCAGGCGCGCTACGACTACAACTTCGCCGCCCTGGGCATCCCCGGCCTGACCTTCATGACCCGCTACCTCAGCGGTGACAACGTCAGCCGCGCCGCCGGTGGCGAGGGCAAGGAGTGGGAGCGCAACACCGAGTTCAAGTACGTGGTACAAAGCGGCCCGTTGAAAGACGTCGCCGTGCGCCTGCGCAACGCCACCTTCCGCTCCAACTTCGCCCGCGATGCCGACGAAGTGCGGCTGTTGGTGAGCTACAGCGTGGCCCTTTGGTAAGCCAGTAGCGGTAACCCATAACAACAATGCTCACGGAGATAGACGATGACCTTTTCACTGCGCCACCTCGTTCTGGCTACCGGTTGCCTGCTGTTGGCCGGCAATGCCCTGGCCGCTGAACCGAAACGCCCCGAATGCATCGCCCCGGCCTCGCCCGGCGGCGGTTTCGACCTGACTTGCAAGCTGGTGCAGAGCGCCCTGGTGCAGGAAAAGATCCTCAGCAAGCCGATGCGCGTGACCTACATGCCAGGCGGTGTCGGCGCCGTGGCCTACAACGCCGTGGTCGCCCAGCGCCCGGCCGATGCCGGCACCCTGGTGGCCTGGTCCAGCGGCTCGCTGCTGAACCTGGCCCAGGGCAAGTTCGGCCGCTTCGATGAGAACGCGGTGAAGTGGCTGGCGGCGGTGGGCACCAGCTACGGCGCCATCGCGGTGAAAAGCGATTCGCCCTACAAAACCCTCGACGACCTGGTCGCGGCGCTGAAGAAGGACCCGAGCAAGGTGGTGATCGGCTCCGGCGGCACCGTCGGCAGCCAGGACTGGATGCAGACCGCACTGATCGCCAAGGCCGCCGGCATCAACCCGCGCGACCTGCGCTACGTGGCCCTGGAAGGCGGCGGCGAAATTGCCACCGCGCTGCTCGGTGGCCACATCCAGGTAGGCTCCACCGACATTTCCGACTCCATGCCGCATATCCAGAGCGGCAACATGCGCATCCTCGCGGTGTTCTCGGAAAACCGCCTGGACGAGCCGGAAATGAAGAACATCCCCACCGCCAAGGAGCAGGGCTACGACATCGTCTGGCCGGTGGTGCGCGGCTTCTACCTGGGGCCGAAGGTCAGCGACGAAGACTACGCCTGGTGGAAGCAGTCGTTCGACAAGATGCTCGCCTCCGAGGACTTCGCCCAGCTGCGTGACCAGCGCGAGCTGTTCCCGTTCGCCATGACCGGTGAAGAGCTGGACGGCTATGTGAAGAAGCAGGTGGCCGACTACAAGGCGCTGGCCAAGGAATTCGGCCTGATCCAGTAAGCCCGGATGGCCGGTACTGGCCTCATCGCTGGCAAGCCAGCTCCCACAGCTACAGCCGTGCTCCCTCTGTGGGAGCCGGCTTGCCGGCGATGAGGCCAGCACAGCCTCTACCTGCCCCCACGAGGATTCCCCGATGATCCTGCAACGTATCTTCGCCCTGGCCCTGCTGGCGATCTGCGCCGCGCTGGCCGTGATGGCCTGGCCCTACCAGGCCGCGTTTTCCTATGAACCGGTGGGCCCGCGCGCCTACCCGCTGCTGATGCTCGGCCTGATGGGCCTGGGCCTGCTGTACCTGGCCATCCGCCCGACGCCGATCGTGCGCAAGGACGACGAGCCGGCGCTGGACCGCGAAACCCTGACCAAGATCGGTTTCTGCGTCGGCCTGCTGATCGTCTTCGCCGCCACCTTCGAGGCCCTGGGCTTCATCCTCAGCGCCATCCTGGTCGGCATCCCCATGGCCCGCCTGTACGGCGGCCGCTGGCTGCACAGCGCCATCGTGGTGGTGGGCATGAGCCTGTTCCTCTACTGGCTGTTCGACCGCGTGATGGATGTGCCCCTGCCCCTTGGCCTGCTGAGCGTACTGGAGAACTGACACATGGATACCTTGAGCTACCTGGGCCAGGGCTTCGGCGTCGCCCTGAGCCCGTACAACCTGGTCACCGCCCTGTCGGGCACGCTGATCGGCACCGTGGTCGGCCTGCTGCCGGGCCTGGGCCCGATCAACGGCGTGGCCTTGCTGATCCCGATCGCCTTCGCCCTCGGCCTGCCGCCCGAATCGGCGCTGATCCTGCTGGCTGCGGTGTACCTGGGTTGTGAGTACGGCGGGCGGATCAGTTCGATCCTGCTGAACATCCCCGGCGAAGCCTCGACCGTGATGACCACCCTCGACGGCTACCCGATGGCGCGCAACGGCCTGGCCGGCGTGGCCCTGTCGCTGTCGGCGTGGAGTTCGTTCATCGGCGCCTTCATCGCCACCTGCGGCATGGTGCTGTTCGCCCCGCTGCTGGCGAAATGGGCGATCGCCTTCGGCCCGGCGGAGTACTTCGTGCTGATGGTGTTCGCCATCGTCGCGCTCGGCGGCATGGCCGGCGACAAGCCGCTGAAGACCTTCATTGCCGCCCTGATCGGCCTGTTCCTCTCGGCGGTCGGCATCGATGCCAACAGCGGCGTGTACCGCTTCACCGGTGACAGCGTGCACCTGGCCGATGGCATCCAGTTCGTGGTGCTGGTACTGGGCCTGTTCTCCATCAGCGAAATCCTCCTGCTGCTGGAGAAGACCCACCATGGCCACCAGGCGGTCAAGGCCACCGGGCGCATGCTGTTCAACTTCAAGGAAGCGGCCTCGGTGTTCGTGGTCAACCTGCGCTGCGGCCTGCTCGGCTTCATCATGGGCGTGCTGCCGGGGGCCGGCGCTACCCTGGCCAGTGCCGTTGCCTACATGACCGAGAAACGCATCGCCGGCGAAAGCGGCAAGTTCGGCAAGGGCGACGCCCGCGGCCTGGCCGCGCCGGAAACCGCCATCGGTGCCTCCTGCTGCGGCGCCCTGGTGCCGATGCTGACCCTGGGCGTACCAGGCTCGGGCACCACGGCGGTGATGATCGGCGCGCTGACCCTGTACAACATCACCCCCGGCCCGCTGCTGTTCGAACAGCAGCCGGACATCGTCTGGGGCCTGATCGCTTCGCTGTTCATCGCCAACATCATGCTGGTGATCCTGAACATCCCGATGATCCGCATCTTCACCCGCATCCTGGCCGTGCCGAACTGGGCCCTGGTGCCAGTGATCGCGATCATCACCGCGATCGGTGTGTACGCCGTGCATGCCACCACCTTCGACCTGTTCCTGATGGTCGGCATCGGCATCATGGGCTACATCCTGCGCAAGCTGGACTTCCCCCTGTCGCCGATCCTGCTCGGCTTCATCCTCGGCGGGCTGATGGAGCAGAACCTGCGCCGGGCGCTGTCGATTTCCAACGGCGAGCTGGACATCCTCTGGTCGAGCCCGATCAGCATGGGCGTGTGGGTGCTGGTGGTGTGCATGCTTGGCCTGCCGCTGCTGCGCATCTGGCGCAAACGCAGCCTGCAGCGCCGGGCCATGGCCGATGCCTGATCGGTCGCTGCCGCTGTTCGTTGCGACCGGGCTGGTCGGCCTTGCGGGCGGGTATCTCGCCAGCAAGGTCGGCTGGCCTTTGCCGTGGATGGTAGG
Source organism: Pseudomonas sp. NPDC087029 (assembly GCF_044745345.1). NCBI lineage: Bacteria > Pseudomonadati > Pseudomonadota > Gammaproteobacteria > Pseudomonadales > Pseudomonadaceae > Pseudomonas > Pseudomonas sp. NPDC087029. Next base: position 97,815 of record NZ_JBIVAB010000006.1, read on the forward strand.
CTCATTGCTGGCGATCATCCTGGTGCGCTGCCTGACGCCCTGGCAGTTGTCGGAAATCCCCCATGGCCGCAAATGCGGCCAGTGCATCATCGGCCTGGGCATTGGCCTGCACTTCACCCCGGCGGTGATCGAGCAGGTGGCCAGCCATTTCCTGCTGATCTTCTTTGCCGCGCTGTTCACCACGGTGTCCAGCGGGGTTGGCGTGTGGCTGCTGCGGCGCACCGGTGAAGACCGCGCCACGGCGTTTTTCGCCAGCATGCCTGGCGGCTCGGGGGAGATGGTCAACCTGGGCGCGCGCAACGGCGCGGTGCTCAGCCAGGTGGCGGCGGCGCAGAGCTTGCGCGTGCTGGCGGTGGTGCTGTGCGTGCCGGCGCTGTTCAAGTTGCTGATTGGGGATGGCGTGGCGCTCAATCACGCCGGCAGTGTCAGCTGGGGCTGGCTGGCGTTGATCGTGCCACTGGGGGTGGCGGTCGGTTTCCTCTGGCAGCGCCTGCGCCAGCCCAACCCCTGGCTGTTCGGGCCGTTGCTGGTGGCGGCGACGCTGAGCCTGGCGGCCAACCTGCAGATCGCCCTGCCCAATGGCGCCAGCCAGGTCGGCCAATGGCTGATCGGCAGCGGCCTGGCCTGCCACTTCAACCGCGCGTTCTTCCGCCGGGCGCCGTCGTTTCTGGGGCGCACACTAGTAGCCACTGGGTTGTGCATGCTGATTGCCGGCGCTGCGGCCTGGGGTTTGAGCCTGATGACGGCGCTGGACTTGCGCTCGCTGACCTTGGGCATGATGCCCGGGGGCATTGCCGAAATGAGCCTGACGGCGGAGACCTTGCAGTTGTCGGTGCCACTGGTGACGGCGCTGCAGGTGATGCGCTTGCTGTTCGTGCTGTTTCTGGCGGAGCCGTTATTCAGGCTGTGGAATGCTGACCCGCAGTAGAGGGAAGCGCTTTCATCGCCGGCAAGCCGGCTCTCACATGACCTGTGGGAGCCGGCTTGCCGGCGATGGGCCCACCGCTACAGCGGCGGCAACACCCAGTTGATCGGCGCCAACCCACGCTGCTCGAGAAAACCATTGGTGCGGCTGAAGTGCCCACACCCCAGGAACCCGCGGTAAGCCGACAACGGCGACGGGTGCACCGATTTCAGCACCAGGTGCTTGGTGCCATCGATCAGCTTCTGCTTGCTCTGGGCATGGGCGCCCCACAGCAGGAACACCACGTTCGGGCACTGCTCGCTGACCACCTGGATGACCCGGTCGGTAAAGAACTCCCAGCCTTTCTTGGCATGCGAAGCTGCATTGGCGCGCTCGACGGTCATGGTCGTGTTGAGCAGCAGCACCCCCTGCTCGGCCCAGCTCTGCAGGTAGCCGTGGCTGGCGATGGGGATGTTCAGGTCACGCTGCAGCTCTTTGTAGATGTTCACCAGCGACGGCGGCGTCGGCACGCCCGGCTGCACCGAAAAGCACAGGCCGTGGGCCTGGCCCGGGCCGTGGTACGGGTCCTGGCCGAGGATCACCACCTTCACCTGCTCCAGCGGCGTGGAGTTGAGCGCATTGAAGATCATCGGCCCCGGCGGGTAGATCTCCTTGCCGGCCGCATATTCCTGGCGCAGGAATTCGCGCAGCTGGTGCATGTAGGGCTGGTCGAACTCGGCGCGCAGTGCAGCCTTCCAACCGGGTTCGAGTTTGATGCGATCGTCGTCAGTCATGGGGCCATCCGTAAACAATGGGCGCGACACTAGGTAAGCCACCCGCCCTTGTCAATCGATCCGACCGCCGACCGGCATGATCGGCCACGCAGGCCATACTAGGGTGATGACCTGTGCGAGGTAGTCCATGTCCATTCATTGCGAGGTACTCACCGGCGTCGATGGCGCCCGCATCGGCGTTGCCACCCTGGATGCGCCCAAGGCGCTCAACGCCCTCAACCTGCCGATGATCGAAGTGCTCGGCGAGCAGCTGCACGAATGGGCCCGCGACCCGGGCGTGGTCTGCGTGCTGCTGCGCGGCAACGGCGCCAAGGCGTTCTGCGCCGGGGGCGATGTGCGGGCGCTGGCCCAGGCTTGCCGCGACCACCCAGGCAGCGTGCCACCGCTGGCCGCCACCTTCTTTGCGGCCGAATATCGCCTCGACTACCTGCTGCACACCTACCCAAAGCCGCTGCTGTGCTGGGGCCACGGGCATGTGCTGGGTGGCGGCATGGGGCTGCTGCAGGGCGCCAACGTGCGGATCGTCACGCCCAGCAGCCGCCTGGCGATGCCGGAGATCAGCATTGGCCTGTACCCCGACGTCGGTGCGAGCTGGTTCCTCGCCCGGCTGCCGGGCAAGCTGGGGCTGTTCCTGGGCCTGACCGGCGCTCCGATCAATGCGCGCGATGCCCTCGACCTGGGCCTTGCCGACCGCTTCTTCGGCGAGCACCAGCAGGAGGAATTGATCGATGAGCTGCTGCAACTGAACTGGCAGGAACAGACCGAGCTGCAGCTCAACAGCCTGCTCAAGGCCGAGCAGCACCGCGCCTGCGAGCAACTGCCCCAGGCGCAATGGCTGCCCCGGCGCCAGGTGATCGACCAATTGCTCGATGTCGCCGACCCCGCCGCTGCATGGCATGCCCTGCAAGGCCTGAAGCACCACAGCGACCCGCTGCTGGCCGAAGCGGGTAACCGCCTGCACGAGGGTTGCCCGCTGACTGCGCACCTGGTGTGGGAGCAGATCCACCGGGCCCGGCACCTGTCGCTGGCGCAGGTGTTCCAGATGGAGTACGGCATGAGCCTCAATTGCTGCCGTCATCCGGAATTCAGCGAGGGCGTGCGTGCGCGCCTGCTGGACAAGGACAACCAGCCTCGCTGGCACTGGCCGGATGTGGCGCAGGTGCCGGCGGCGGTGGTCGAGGCGCACTTCGTGAAGGTATGGGAGGGGCGCCATCCGTTGGCTGACCTGGCCTGATGGGGCTGCCCCGCGAATGGGCCGCAGCGCGGCCCTGTGTGCATTATCTCTGCCAGTTGCGCCCACCATCGGGCTGATGATCACGATTGCCCCAGCCGTTGGAGTGCGAGTGGTCATTCTGATAACGCTGGCTACCATTTCGATAGTCGTTGCGGTCACGGTCCCGGCCATAGTCATCCCGCTGGCGATTGCCATAGTCATAGCGCGGGTTGCCATGCCACTGGTTCATGCCCGGCTGCGGATAGGGCCGGTATTGCGGCACCGGCGCCGGGTGGTAGTAACGCGGCGCGGGCTGGTAGTAGTAGCGCGGCTGCGGCGCTACATAGTAGCGGTCATACCGGTAGTAGCCCGGCACCACATAGCGATCGGTGGTGTAGTAATCCGAACGGTAATAGCTGCCGCTCCCGTAATAGGGCGCACAGGCGCTGGTCATCAAGGCCAACACGGCAATCAGCAATATTCGATAGGACATGGCGGCCTCCTGGACCGCAGGGGTGCCCGAACAGCGGCGCTGGCGAGCGTCGATCGAAAAGCGTTCATCGACATTGAATAAGACCGTTGCGCCAAGGTGCAGTGCCATTTCTGCAACAATTGGAAACAGCTCCGATAACCCCAAAAAAGCTGCAGTCTTTTTCCGGTCATATCACTAGAATGAGCGCCTCGGCACACATCACGGGACGATCATGCCTTCACGCACTGCCCTGTTCTCACAGCGCTCGCTGATTTTCGCCCTGCTGATGCTGCTGGCCTGCGGCTTTCTCGCCACTTCGCTGCTCAGCTACTTCGCTTCGCGCAGTGCGATCCGCGATGGCATCGTCAATACCGAGCTGCCGCTGACCTCCGACACGGTCTATTCGGAAATCCAGAAGGACCTGATCCGCCCGGTGCTGATCGCCTCGATGATGGCCCAGGACACCTTCCTGCGCGACTGGCTGCTGGCCGGCGAGCAAGACCCGCTGCGCATCACCCGCTACCTGGGTGAAGTCATGGCCAAGCAGGCCACGGTCACCTCGTTCGTCGTCTCCGACCGCAGCCTCACCTACTACCAGGCCAAGGGCGTGCTCAAGCGGGTCGAGCCCGGCACCTGGCGTGATGCCTGGTACTTTCGTTTGCGCGAACTCAACGCGCCCTATGAAATCAACGTCGACCTGGACATGGCCAACCAGGACAGCCTGACGGTGTTCATCAACTACCGGATACTGGACTACCAGCACCGCTTCATCGGCGCGGCCGGGGTCGGCCTGAGCGTGGATGCGGTGGTCAAGCTGATCGACAACTACCAGCGGCGCTACCAGCGCTCGGTGTTCTTCACCGACGCCCAGGGCAAGGTCCTGCTCACCGGCTCCGATGGCGGGCCGCATGGCCTGCGGGTGGGCCAGGTGTTGCAGGGCAACGCCGACCTGGCCGAGCTGCTGGCAGAGCAAGCGGTGCCCGGCGAGGGCAGCCACGAATACCGCGACAGCACCGGCCACAGCCATTTCCTCAATGTGCGCCAGCTGCCGGAACTTGGCTGGTACCTGCTGGTGGACAAGCGCGAAACCGGCACCCTCGACCGCATCCGCCATTCGCTTTACCTGAACCTGGCCATCTGCGCCATGATCACCCTGGTGGTGCTGTCGTTGCTGCATGCCATGCTCAGGCGCCACCAGGCCAGCACTGAGGCGCTGGCCACCCTCGACAGCCTCACCGGCCTGCCCAACCGGCGCAGTTTCGACCTGCTGGCGGCGCAGGCGCTGCAACAGGCCCAGCGCGATTGCGCGCCACTGGTGGCATTGCTGATCGACCTGGACCACTTCAAGGTCCTCAACGACACCCACGGCCACCTGGCCGGCGACGAAGTGCTGCGCCAGTTCGCCAATGTGCTGCAGGGCAGCCTGCGCCAGTCGGATATACTGTGCCGCTGGGGCGGCGAGGAATTCATCGTGCTGCTGCGCGAAACCCAGGGCCGGCAAGCCATCGACGTTGCGCAGAAGATCCGCCGGCGCACCGAGCAGTTGACCTTCAGCTACGATGACCAACCCCTGCGCCTGACCACCAGCATCGGCCTGAGCAGCCTGCAGCCAGGCGACACCCTGCATGCCCTGCTCAGCCGCGCCGACCGTGCGCTTTATCGTGCCAAGCAGGCCGGCCGCAACCGCGTCTGCAGTGAAACTCCCGGAACCGAGCATGAATGACCCCCAGCATTGCCCCGCCTGCGGCGCCCTCAACCAGTGCGCCCTGGCCGACCCGCGCAGCGCCACGCAAGCCTGCTGGTGCTATGCCGTGACCATCGACCCTGCGGTGCTCCAGGCGCTGCCCGCCGAGCTGCGGAACAAGGCCTGCCTGTGCCCGCGCTGCGCCCAGGTGCTGGAGCAACTGGCGGAACAAGGCAAGCAGGCGACCAAGCCCGCCCCGATCAACCCGGAAAACCGCTAGACTGCGCGCCCACCCACACCCCTGCCTTGCCGCCATGCGCCTCGACCGCTTCCTCGCCAACCTGCCCTGCTACAACCGCCAGCAAGTGCGCCTGCTGCTGGTGCAGCGCCGTGTGCGCGTGGATGCCGAGGTGGTCACCGACCCGCAGGCCGAAGTGCGCGAGTTCAGCCGCGTCGAAGTGGACGACCAGCTGCTGCAGGCTGGCCGGCCGGCGCGCTACCTGATGCTGCACAAGCCAGCGGGGTGCGTGAGCGCCACCCAGGACCCGCAACACCGCACCGTGCTGGACTTGCTGCCCGCCGAGCTGCGCGGCGACCTGCACATTGCCGGGCGCCTGGACTTCAATACCACCGGCCTGCTGATCCTGACCAACGATGGCCAATGGTCACGGCGCCTGACCCAGCCCGCCACCAAGCTGCCCAAGCATTACCTGGTCGAGACCGAGGATGAAATCGGCGCGCATTACGTCGACAAATTCCGCCAGGGCTTCTACTTCGCCTTCGAAGACCTCACCACCCAACCCGCCCAGCTCGACATCCTCGGCCCGCGCCAGGCGCGGCTGGCGATCGTCGAGGGGCGATATCACCAGGTCAAGCGCATGTTCGGGCACTTCGACAACAAGGTGGTGGGGCTGCATCGGGAAAGCATGGGGGCGATCCGGCTGGATCCGCAGTTGGCGCCGGGGGCGTTCAGGGCGCTGACGACTGAGGAAATCGCCGCGGTCTAGGTTGCCTGCTGCGGCCCCATCGCCGGCAAGCCGGCTCCCACAGGTATGCCACCAGCCCGAGGCATCGTGGGCTTTTGTGGGAGCCGGCTTGCCGGCGATAGGGCCGCAACAGACGGCCCGCGCTCGCCATACGACCGCCCAGCGGCAAAAGTCACATATTTGCGCAAACGGCACTTGCGAGAACCGCAACCCACTGCTTGAATCCTAACTCGTCAGTCTGCCCGTGACCAACCAGTCACAACCGCAGTCGAAGACACCTTTTCGCCGGCTACCCAAGGCCTAGATGCCTTGGGGCACGGTGAATTGCCCGCCTAAAACAATACCGTCGACACGTGTACGAAGGATCGACACAGGGCCCCGGTTTTATCTTCAGGCAAATGCCTACCTGTCATAAAGAACGTGCACCCTAGGTGACGCGAATACCCTTTTTGCGCCAGGAGTCGATGACATGAGGCCAGAAATCGCTGTACTTGATATCCAAGGTCAGTATCGGGTTTACACGGAGTTCCATCGCGCGGATGCGGCTGAAAAAACGATCATCCTGATCAACGGCTCGCTGGCCACCACGGCCTCGTTCGCCCAGACGGTGCGCAACCTGCACCCGCAATTCAACGTCGTGCTCTACGACCAGCCCTACGCCGGCAAGTCCAAGCCGCACAACCGCCAGGAACGCCTGATCAGCAAGGAGACCGAGGCGCACATCCTGCTGGAGCTGATCGAGCACTTCCAGGCCGACCACGTGATGTCGTTCTCCTGGGGCGGGGCCTGCACCCTGCTGGCGCTGGCGCACCAGCCGCGGCAGGTGAAGAAGGCCGTGGTCAGTTCGTTCTCGCCGGTCATCAACGCGCCGATGCGCGACTACCTCGACCGGGGCTGCCAATACCTGGCCGCCTGCGATCGCTACCAGGTCGGCAACCTGGTCAACGACACCATCGGCAAGCACCTGCCCTCGCTGTTCAAACGCTTCAACTACCGCCACGTCAGCGGGCTGGACAGCCACGAATACGCGCAGATGCACTTCCACATCAACCAGGTGCTCGAGCATGACCTGGAGCGTGCATTGAACGGCGCGCGCAACATCGACATCCCGGTGCTTTTCATCAATGGCGACCGTGACGAGTACACCACCGCCGAAGACGCCCGCCAGTTCGGCCGGCATGTGGACCAGAGCCACTTCACGGTGATCCGCGATGCCGGGCACTTCCTCGACATGGAGAACAAGGCCGCCTGCGAAGACACCCGCAGCGCCCTGCTCGGTTTCCTCAAGCCGACCATGCGCGAAACCCGCGCGCGCAACCCATACGCCTCACAAGGGCAGCATGCATGGGCCATCTGAGTGAATCGGCGCCCCGTGGCCACCACCCGCAGGCTGTGGGCGCCGTCAATTTTTATAACTTGGGCTTCTAATTCGCTGAGGGTTCTGGTAAAAAGTCGAGCGCAGATGCGGGTATAGTTTAATGGTAGAACAGTAGCTTCCCAAGCTTCCGACGAGGGTTCGATTCCCTCTACCCGCTCCACACCGCATTCCCGCATGGCGTTCCAGCAACGTCATCGCTGTCAAAAGGAGCCTTGGCTCCTTTTTTCGTTTCTGCCCGCCTGCCACTTGCCAGCAGCCCGTCTTGTAGCGCATATGCTCTGTGCATTAGCGAAACATTTCGAAAGGACTGCGCATGTTTCTGTCACGCTGGCTTCCCGGCCTTGCCAACCTCCTGCACTACCGCCGCGAGTGGTTCCATGCCGACCTGCAGGCCGGCTTGTCGGTGGCCGCCATCCAGATCCCGATTGCCATCGCCTACGCACAGATCGTCGGCCTGCCGCCGCAGTACGGCCTGTATGCCTGCGTGCTGCCGATGATGATCTACGCCCTGGTGGGCAGTTCACGGCAGCTGATGGTCGGCCCGGACGCCGCCACCTGCGCGATGATCGCCGGGGCCGTGGCGCCGCTGGCCATGGGCGACCCGCAGCGCACCGCGGAGCTTGCGGTGATCGTCACCGTGCTGGTGGGGGTGATGCTGATTGGAGCCGGGCTGGCCCGGGCCGGGTTCATCGCCAGCTTCTTCTCGCGGCCGATCCTGATCGGCTACCTCAACGGCATCGGCCTGAGCCTGATCGCCGGGCAGCTGTCCAAGGTGGTGGGGTTCAAGATCGAGGGTGACGGCTTCGTCCTCAGCCTGATCAACTTCATGCAGCGGCTGGGGGAAATCCACTGGCTGACCCTGGCCATCGGCGTGGCCGGGCTGGCCCTGTTGATCTGGCTGCCGCGGCGCTACCCGCGCCTGCCCGCCGCGCTGGTCACCGTGGCGGTGTTCACCGCGCTGGCAGGCCTGCTCGGGCTGGACCGCCTCGGCGTTGCCATCCTCGGCCCGGTGCCGGCCGGCATCCCGCAACTGGCCTGGCCGCAGAGCAACCTGGCAGAAACCAAGAGCCTGCTGCGCGATGCCCTGGGTATCGCCACTGTCAGCTTCTGCAGCGCCATGCTCACGGCGCGCAGCTTCGCCGCCCGGCACGGCTACGCGATCAATGCCAACCACGAATTCGTCGCCCTTGGCGTGAGCAACCTGGCGGCGGGTATTTCCCAGGGGTTTGCCATCAGCGGCGCCGACTCGCGCACGGCGGTCAACGACATGGTCGGCGGCAAGAGCCAGCTGGTGGGCATCATCGCCGCGCTGGTGATCGCGCTGATCCTGCTGTTCTTCACCGCGCCCATGGCGTGGATCCCCCAGGCCGCACTGGGCGCGGTACTGCTGATGGCTGGCTGGGGGCTGATCGACATCAAGTCACTGGGGCGCATCCGACGCCTGAGCCGTTTCGAGTTCTGGCTGTGCCTGCTGACCACGGCCGGCGTGCTCGGCCTGGGCGTGTTGCCGGGGATCGTGTTTGCCGTGACCCTGGCCATCCTGCGCTTGCTCTACAGCATCTACCAACCCACCGACGCGGTACTCGGCTGGCTGCCTGGCACCGAGGGCCAGGTGGACATCCGCAAGCACAAGGAGGCGCGCACGGTACCGGGCCTGGTGGTGTATCGCTTCGATGACGCGATCCTGTTCTTCAATGCCGACTACTTCAAGATGCGCCTGCTCGAAGCCGTGCAGAGCCAGGCCGAGCCCAAGGCGGTGCTGTTCGACGCCGAGGCCGTGAGCAGCATCGACGTCAGCGGCATTGCCGCCTTGCGCGAGGTGCGCGACACCCTGGCGGCGCAAGGGATCTTCTTCGCCATCGCCCGCGCCCGCGGCACCTTCCTGCGCATGCTGGTGCGCTCGGGGATGGCCCGGGAGATGGAGGAAAAACTGCTGTTCGGCTCGGTACGGGCGGGGATTCGGGCGTATCGGGTATGGCGCAACAGGAGCCGCCAGGCGCCAGTGGCCAATCAAAAGCCACTGGCAAGCCCCGAGGGTCAATAACCCAAGGTTTTCAGCAATTCGGATTCGGATCGCTTGACTGTTCGCTGCTGGAAGCGCAGTAGCTCTCCAGGCCGATTGGTGAAGATCCCGTCGACACCGGCCTTCATGGCTTTCTGGAAATCGACCCGGTCATCGAGGGTGTAGACGTGAACCAACAGGCCGCGCTCGTGGGTGGCCTGGTTCATCCAAGGCTGGATCAGGTCACTGTAACTCTGCTCGCCCAGATGCGTACGGGTGGCCGAGGGGCCGGTGCCAATGGCGCCGCCCTGCTTTGCATGGTCGAGCCAGCGCAGGAACGCCGCCTTGTCCTTGGGCTGCTGACGTGCATAGAAGGTGGCTTTGTCTTGCTTGCCCGACGGGTCGTAAGTTTGCCCGGATGCCGATGGGATGCCTCGGTTGCCCAGCCACAGGAGGAGGATCTTCGGCACCTGGGGCATCGCTTCATTCAGCAGTTTCAGCCTGTTGCGGTCGAAGGTCTGCAGTACCACTCGCCCTGGCCGATCGAGCCAGCCACGGACTTGGAGACGTGCCTTCAGGTCCTTCTCGATGCCGGGGTACTGGCCAGGCACCTTGGTCTCGATATACAGCCCTGGGTGGCGGTCATGGCTGCCTTCGGCGATATCGATGACTTCATCCAGCGTCAATACCGACAAATGCTTGAACGATGGCCGGGCACGTTCGGGATAAGCCCGGTTGAACCAGCTGCCGACATCCAGCGACTTCAGCTCCGCGAGGGTGAAAGCACTCACTGGGCTCTTGCTGCGCTCGGGGAATCGTTCGGCGACATTGCTGGTGCGCGACAGCTCATCATCATGGACTACCACCAACACACCATCGCGGGTGCGCTGCAGATCCACTTCCAGATAATCGGCGCCCAGTTGGCGGGCCAGCAGATAGGCGGGTTTGGTGGATTCGGGGGCATCGTAGGAAGCGCCGCGGTGGGCGATCACGGCCGGGTAAGGAATACCTTGGGCGGCAGCCAAGGCCTGGCCGTCGCTGGCCGAAGCCAGTGAAGCAGAAAACAGCGTACCCATGGCCAAGGTACGCAGCAGCGGGTTGTGCATGAAGACATCCTCTTTCATCCTGCAGTAAATGCAGCGCAAGGCGGCAATGTAAGCAGCAACCCTCGCACCCCTTGCATGACATGCTACAGTCCCCGCCGTTTCCCGCACCACCGAACGGACCGCACATGCCAGCTCTCGACGCCCGCCTCGCCTCTTGGCCAGACCTCAACCAACGCCACCCCTGCAGTGCACTGCTGCTGGGCAACGGCGCCAGCCGGGCGCTGTGGAAGCCCTTCGGCTACTTCTCGCTGTTCGAAGAAGCCCAGCGCGCCGGGCGCAAGAAAGGCCTGGCGATCAGCGACCAGGCCTTGTTCAAGTCGCTGGGCACCGAGTTGTTCGAGCCGGTACTGAGCACGCTCAACCACACCGTGCGCGCCAACGCCGCCCTGGCCATCAACTCGACCGCGCCGCTGAACCGCTACTACTCGATCAAGGAAGGCCTGATCCACGCCGTGCGCACCGTGCACCTGCCCTGGCCACTGATGCCGGCGGCCACCCTGGCCTCGATCAACCAGGCCCTGCGCAGCTACCGCAGTGTCTACACCAGCAACTACGACCTGCTGCTGCCCTGGGCCATGCAACATGCCCCGCAAGGCTTCGCCAAACTGTTCGACGAGCAGGGCTTCTTCGACGTGCGCCGCACCCGCAGCCAAGGCACCCGGGTCATGCACCTGCATGGCGGCCTGCACCTGCTCAAGCTGCCCGATGGCACTACCCGCCAACGCAGCGCCGAAAGCGCCGAGCTGCTCGATGGTTTTGCCGTGAACATTCCCGGTGAAGTGCCTTTGTTCATCAACGAAGACCGCAGCGAAGAGAAGCTGCGGGCGATTCGCAGCTCGGATTACCTGGCTTGGTGCCTGGGTCAGCTGGCGCAGGAGAACAACGGGCTTTGCCTGTTCGGCCAGCATCTGGATGCCAGTGACCAGCACCTGCTCGAGGCCATCCGCCAGGCGCGGCCGGCGCATCTGTCGATTGCCATACGGCCGTTGGGCGAGGCTTCGGTGGTCAATCAGAAGCGGCATTTCGTCGAGCGGTTCGCTGATCTGACGGCAACCGAGCTGCATTTCTTCGACTCGAGTAGTCATCCGCTAGGCTTGGTGGCGGTTACCATCGACACGGCAAAGGGCAGGCCTTGAGTCATGCAGCGTTGTTGAAATCGAGCGCCATCCACCCTGGGCTCGATTTCAACAGCCCGGCCACACTCAAGCAGGAATCAACCCATCCCCCCGCAACAACGTCTCCAGGCAATGTTCCTGCACCCCGTAGAACGCCTTGAGCTGCGCGATCTTCTCCAGCAGCGCCCCCGGCGCCACCGGCTGCTTGCGCTTCACCGCAAGAATCATCTTGTTCTTGTTGGTGTGCTCCAGCGAGATGAACTCGAACACCTTGGTCTCGTAGCCACAGGCTTCCAGGTACAGGGCACGCAAGCTGTCGGTCAGCATCTCGGCCTGCTGCCCCAGGTGCAGGCCGTATTGCAGCATCGGCTGCAGCAGCCCCGGGCTGTGCAGTTGCGGGCGGATCTGCTTGTGGCAGCACGGCGAGCACATGATGATCGCCGCGTTGCAGCGGATACCGGTGTGGATGGCGTAGTCGGTGGCGATGTCGCAGGCATGCAGGGCGATCATCACCTCGATGGCCTCGGGGACCACGCTGCGCACGTCGCCGCACTGGAATTCCAGGCCCGGGTGCTGCAGGCGCGCGGCGGCGGCGTTGCACAGGTCGACCATGTCCTGGCGCAGTTCCACACCGGTCACCTGTGCATCGCGGCCCAGGGTGTTGCGCAGGTAGTCGTGCATGGCGAAGGTCAGGTAGCCCTTGCCCGAGCCGAAGTCGGCCACCCGCAGCGCCTGCTGCGCCGGGGCATTGGCCAGGGCGTGGTCGAAGACTTCGATGAACTTGTTGATCTGCTTCCACTTGCGCGACATCGACGGGATCAGCGCGCCCTGTGCATCGGTCACGCCCAAGTCGCGCAGAAACGGCCGCGACAGCTCCAGGTAGCGTTTCTTCTCCCGATCATGGCCGGCATTGGCGCCAACCTCGCGGGGTGCCTGCGCGCCATGGCGCTGAAGCATCGGCTTGCCCTTCTTGCTGAAGGTCAGCTGCACTTCGCCATCGGCGTCGAACAGGTGGGCATTGCGAAAGCTCTCCGGCAGCAGCTCGGCGACCAGCGCCAAGGCCTGGTCCACCGGCAGGTTGCGGGTGATGTCGCGGGTCTGGTGGCGGTAGACCAGCGAAAGGTTGGCCTGCCCTTTCACCTGCAAGGGTTTGCCGATGATGCGCTGCAAGCTCTGGTCGGCGCCGACATGGCGCGCCAGCACCAGCTTGACCAGCGTATTGCCGTGCACAGCGGCACTGAGCAGGTCGAGGAACTGGGCGCGCGCATCCGGCGCGGGGGAAGCGGAAGGACTGGCGGACATGGAAAACGGGTGCCTCGGATAACAGGGGCGCGTTGCGCGATGCCGCGCATTCTACACCCTGCAACCCCTCGCTTCAGTCGAGAATCACCAGGCGGTTGGGCAGTTCATTGCGCGCATGGGTGCGCGGCACGTGCTCGCACAATAGCTCGCCGCACGCCTCGATGCACTCGACAAAGCCCTGCAAGGTCCGCCCTTGACGCACCTGTTCGGCGAAACGCGCAACCATCAAGGCCCGGGCCTGGGCATCGAGGTGGCGGTCGATGCCCCGGTCGACCAGGATCTCCACATGCCGCTCTGCCTCGGCGACGAAAATCAGCACCCCCGTGGCAGCCGCGGTGCCCTGCAGGTTCTGTTCGCGAAACTGCTGGCGCGCCAGGCTCGACGCACGCCACCTGCGCAACGCGCCAGGGATCAGCCAGGCGGCCAGGCGCGGGCTGCGCAGCAGCAGGCACAGGCCGATGAACAACAGCACGTTGGCCACCAGCAGCCCGCGCACACCTGGCCAACCGAGCAGCCACTGCAGCAGCCCAGGCACGGCCAGCGCCAGCACGGCGGCCCAGAACAAGGGCAGGTAGGCATAGTCATCGGCGCGCCGCGCCAGCACGGTCACCAGTTGCGCGTCGGTGCGCCGCTCGACGCGGGCGATGGCCTCGGCGACCTGGCGCTGCTCGTATTCATTCAGAGGGGTCATGCCTTCGGTCTCATCTGCATTCTTATTGTTGTTTTCCCGGCATTCGGGTGTTCCTCCGCGGGCGAGATATTCAGGCATAATCCGCCGCTGGAACTAATACCCGCGAATCGTACAACAATAGCCGCCTGAAAACTTCGGCCGCGCGCGTATCACCGTGGATACGGCACAGGCCTCGACAACGGAATTCATGATGAAACTGTCTTTGCTGGGCCTGGCCATGGGCCTTGCCAGTCAGGCGGCCCTCGCCGCCCCTACCGCCCCGCCCCTGCAGGACAAGCAGGCATTCATCGAACACCTGATCAGCCAGATGACCGAAGCCGAGAAGATCGGCCAGTTGCGCCTGATCAGCATCGGCCCGGAAATGCCACGCGACAAGATCCGCGAAGAAATCGCCGCCGGGCGCATCGGCGGCACCTTCAACTCGCGCACCGCCCCGGAAAACCGGCCGATGCAGGACGCTGCCATGCGCAGCCGCCTGAAAATTCCGATGTTCTTCGCCTACGACACCATCCACGGCGAACGCACCATCTTCCCGATCGGCCTGGGCCTGGCCGCCAGCTGGGACATGGACGCCATCGCCAAGGTCGGCCGCACCTCGGCCATCGAGGCGTCCGCCGACGCCCTGGACATGACCTTCGCGCCCATGGTCGACATCGCCCGCGACCCGCGCTGGGGCCGCACCAGCGAAGGCTTCGGTGAAGACACCTACCTGACCTCGAAGATCGGCCAGGTGATGGTCCGCTCGTTCCAGGGCAGCAGCCCGGCCAATGCCGACAGCATCATGGCCATCGTCAAGCACTTCGCCCTGTATGGCGCGGTCGAGGGCGGGCGCGACTACAACACCGTCGATATGAGCCTGCCGAAGATGTACAACGACTACCTGCCGCCCTACCGCGCCGCGCTCGACGCCGGTGCCGGCGGCGTGATGGTGGCGCTGAACTCGATCAACGGCGTGCCGGCCACCTCCAACACCTGGCTGATGAACGACCTGCTGCGCAAGGAATGGGGCTTCAAGGGCGTGACCATCAGCGACCACGGCGCCATCCAGGAGCTGATCCGCCACGGCGTCGCCCGCGATGGCCGTGAAGCGGCCAAGCTGGCGATCAAGGCCGGCATCGACATGAGCATGAACGACACCCTGTACGGCGAAGAGCTGCCAGGGCTGCTGAAGTCCGGCGAAGTGACCCAGCGCGAGCTGGACCAGGCCGTGCGCGAAGTGCTGGGGGCCAAGTACGACATGGGCCTGTTCAAGGACCCTTACGTGCGCATCGGCAAGGCCGAAACCGACCTCAAGGATTACTACGGCGACGACCGCCTGCACCGCGACGCCGCGCGCGACGTGGCGCGCCGCAGCCTGGTGCTGCTGGAAAACAAGCAGCAGACCCTGCCGCTGAAGAAGGCTGGCACCATCGCCCTGGTCGGCCCGCTGGCCGATGCACCGATCGACATGATGGGCAGCTGGGCCGCCGACGGCAAACCGATGCACTCGGTGACCGTGCGCGAAGGCCTGCGCCGCGCCGTCGAGGGCAAGGCGAAGCTGGTGTACGCCAAAGGCTCCAACGTCACCGGCGACAAGGCGATCCTCGACTACCTGAACTTCCTCAACTTCGACGCCCCGGAAATCGTCGACGACCCTCGCCCGGCCGCCGTGCTGATCGACGAAGCGGTCAAGGCTGCCCAGCAGTCTGACGTCGTGGTGGCCGTGGTCGGTGAGTCGCGCGGCATGTCCCACGAATCGTCCAGCCGCACCACCCTGGAAATTCCAGCCAGCCAACGCGAACTGATCAAGGCCTTGAAAGCCACTGGCAAGCCGCTGGTGCTGGTGCTGATGAACGGCCGCCCGCTGTCGATCGCCTGGGAGCGCGAGCAGGCCGACGCCATCCTCGAAACCTGGTTCTCCGGCACCGAAGGCGGCAACGCCATCGCCGACGTGCTGTTCGGCGACTACAACCCGTCGGGCAAGCTGGCCATCACCTTCCCGCGCTCGGTCGGGCAGATCCCGATGTACTACAACCACACCCGCATCGGCCGCCCGTTCACCCCAGGCAAGCCGGGCAACTACACCTCGCAGTACTTCGAAGAGCCCAACGGCCCGCTGTACCCGTTCGGTTACGGCCTGAGCTACAGCAGCTTCGAGCTGTCCGGGCTGAGCCTGTCGAGCAGCACCCTCAAGCAGGGCGGCAAGCTGGAGGCCAAGGTGACGGTGAAGAACACCGGCAAGGTGGATGGCGAAACCGTGGTGCAGCTGTACCTGCAGGATGTTTCGGCGTCCATGAGCCGCCCGGTCAAGGAGCTGAAGAACTTCCAGAAACTGATGCTCAAGGCCGGTGAATCGCGGACCTTGACCTTCGGCATCAGCGAAGACGACCTGAAGTTCTACAATGGCCGCCTGCAGCATGTGGCCGAGCCTGGCGAGTTCAACGTCCAGGTCGGGTTGGATTCCGAGGCCGTGCAGCAACAGAGTTTCGAACTGCTGTAAGCGATTTGCAGGCAGTGCCGGCCCCCATCGCCGGCAAGCCGGCTCCCACAGGTGATGTGCAGTCAGATGGCGCTGCGCTGTACTGTGGGAGCCGGCTTGCCGGCGATGGGGCCCGCCTGACAACCCCACCACCCGGACCCGCCCCATGCCCTTTACCTTTCGCGCCCTGCGTCTGGGGCTGATCACCCTGCTGATCCTCGCCGGCACCGCACTGAGCGCCGGCTGGGCCATGCACCAGGCCAAGCGCCAGGCCATGGAAGACGACGCCCGCCGCGCCAGCCAGCAGTTGGGGTTGTACGCCAATTCGCTGCACACCCTGATCGAACGCTACCGCGCATTGCCTGCGGTGCTGGCGCTGGACCCGGAGCTCATCGAAGCCTTGCGCGGCCCGGTCGGCGAAGCGGTGCAGGACGCCCTCAACCGCAAGCTCGAACGCATCAACGGCGCCGCCAACTCCTCCACCCTGGAGCTGCTCGACCGCACCGGCCTTGCGGTAGCGGCCAGCAACTGGCGCCTGCCGACCACCTACGTGGGTTCCAACTACGGCTTTCGCCCCTATTTCAAACAGACCCGCAGCCAGGGCAGCGGCCGCTTCTATGCGGTCGGCGTGACCAGTGGCGTGCCGGGCTACTTTCTTGCCAGCGCGGTCAATGACGAACACGGGCGCTTTCTCGGTGCCATGGTGGTCAAGCTCGAGTTCCCCGAGCTGGAACGCGAATGGCGCCAGGGCAGCGATATCCTCCTGGTCAGCGACGCACGCGGCATCACCTTCATCGCCAACCAGGACGGCTGGCGCTACCGCGAACTGCAACCGCTCAGCGGCGCCGACCGCGCCGAACTTGCCGAAACCCGGCAGTACGACAAGCAGCCACTGGTACCCCTGCAGCATCAGGTGCTGACCCACTTTGCCAGCAACAGCCAGCTCACCCGCGTGCAAGGCCCCGACGGGCCTGCCGAGTACCTGTGGGAAAGCCTGCCGCTGGAGGGTGAAGGCTGGACCTTGCACCTGCTGCGCAAGCCGCAAGTGGCAGCCGATGGCCGCAACGCCGCCCTCGGCGCTGCCGCCGTGTGGTTGAGCCTGGTCTTCGCCGCGCTGTTCGTCAGCCAGCGCTGGCGCCTGGCCCGCCTGCGCCAGCGCAGCCGCGATGAACTCAAGCGCCAGGTCGAGGAACGTACCCGCGAGCTGCGCACCGCCCAGGAGGGCCTGGTGCAGTCGGCCAAGCTGGCGGCCCTGGGGCAGATGTCCGCGGCCATGGCCCACGAGATCAACCAGCCCCTGACCACCCAGCGCATGCAACTGGAAACCCTGCGCCTGCTGCTCGACCATGGTCGCTACGAAGAAGCGCGCAAGGCCCTGGAGCCGCTGGAGCAGATGCTCACGCGCATGGCCGCGCTGACCGGCCACCTGAAGACCTTCGCCCGCAACAGCCCAGGCGGCCTGCGCGAACGGCTGGACCTGGCCACCGTGGTCGATCAGGCCCTGCAGTTGCTCGACACCCGCATCCGTGGCGACGGCGTCGAAGTGGCCCTGTACCTGGCGCGCCCGGCCTGGGTGCGCGGCGATGCGATCCGCCTGGAGCAGGTGCTGATCAACCTGCTGCGCAATGCCCTCGACGCCATGGCCGACAAGCGCTACAAGCGCCTGGAGATCCGCATCGAGCCCGACGGCACGCAGTGGCGTCTGAGCGTGCTCGATTCAGGCGGCGGCATCGCCGACGCCGACCTGGCCAAGGTCTTCGACCCGTTCTTCACCACCAAGCCGGTGGGCGAAGGCCTCGGCCTGGGCCTGGCCATTTCCTATGGCATCATCATCGATGCCGGCGGCCAGCTGCAGGCCGAGAACCTGCCAGGCGGCGCCCGCCTGAGCCTTGCCCTGCCCCGTGACCTGGAGCCTGTATGTTGAATTCGGTGATCGTCGTCGATGATGAAGCAAGCATCCGCAGCGCCGTCGAACAGTGGTTGAGCCTGTCCGGCTTCAGCGTGCAGCTGTACGCCCGCGCCGAGGAATGCCTGGCGCACCTGCCGCGGCATTTTCCCGGGGTGATCATCAGCGATGTGCGCATGCCCGGCATGGGCGGCCTGCAGTTGCTCGAACGCCTGCAGGCCGATGACCCGGACCTGCCGGTGATCCTGCTGACCGGCCATGGCGATGTGCCAATGGCGGTGGAGGCCATGCGCAACGGGGCCTACGACTTCCTGGAAAAACCCTTTACCCCGCAGCATCTGCTGGGCAGCCTGCGCCGGGCCCTGGAGAAACGCCAGCTGGTGCTGGAGAACCGCCGCCTGCATGAACAGGCCGACCTCAAGTCGCGCCTGGAAGCCACCCTGCTGGGGATGTCCCAGGGCCTGCAGCAGCTGCGCCGCCAGGTGCTGGACCTGGCCAACCTGCCGGTCAATGTGCTGATCCGGGGCGAGACCGGCAGCGGCAAGGAACGCGTCGCCCGCTGCCTGCACGACTTCGGCCCACGGGCCGGCAAGCCCTTCGTCGCGCTCAACTGCGCGGCGATCCCCGAGTCGCTGTTCGAGGCCGAGCTGTTCGGCCACGAGAGCGGCGCGTTCACCGGGGCGCAAGGCAAGCGCATCGGCAAGCTGGAATACGCCAATGGCGGCACGGTGTTTCTCGACGAGATCGAAAGCATGCCCTTGGCCCAGCAAGCCAAATTGCTGCGCGTGATCCAGGAACAGAAACTGGAGCGGCTGGGGGCCAACCAGAGCATCAGCGTCGACTTGCGGATCATCGCCGCCACCAAGCCCGACCTGCTCGAGGAGGCGCGCGCCGGGCGTTTTCGCGAAGACCTGGCCTATCGCCTGAACGTCGCCGAACTGCGCCTGGCGCCGCTGCGCGAACGGCGCGAGGACATCCCGTTGTTGTTCGAGCATTTCGCCCGGGCGGCAGCCGAAAAGCTCGGCCGCAGCGCACCGCCGCTGGCCGGGGCGCAATTGGCCCAGCTGCTGTCGCACGACTGGCCGGGCAATGTGCGCGAGCTGGCCAATGCGGCGGAGCGGCATGCCCTGGGCCTGGGTTCGCCGAGCCTGGAAGGCGCGCCTGCCAGCCAGTCACTGGCCGAACAGATCGAAGCCTTCGAGGCGCAATGCCTGCGCGCGGCGCTGCGTGCGCACAAGGGTGAGATCAAGGGCGTGATGGAAGCGCTGCAGCTGCCACGGCGGACATTGAACGAGAAGATGCAGCGCCATGGCCTGGTGCGCGAGGATTTCGTCTCGCGCGAATAAGCGGAAATCCGCCTATTGGGCGCATTGGATGAGCGGGAAACCGCTTATCCTCGGGTTTTTCGGGGCTGCTTTGCAGCCCATCGCGGCCAGGCCCGCGCCTACGCAGTACGCGTCACACGTGGGCTGATGCCCTCGAATGGATCGCTGTGCACCCAATTGGCACAGCTCGTGCAAAACCCTTCTCAAGCTGCGCCCAGGCGCGCTCCACAAAAACAACGAGAAGGTATCCCTGATGGATAACGCCACCTCCCTGCCCGCCGGGGCGGCCATCGCGCCCGCCGCAGAAAAAACCACCGCCAGCCGCCTCAAGTCGATCTTCAGTGGCTCCATCGGCAACATGGTCGAATGGTACGACTGGTACGTCTACGCCGCATTCTCGCTGTACTTCGCCAAGGCCTTCTTCCCCGCCGGCGACTCCACCGCGCAACTGCTCAACACCGCCGCGATCTTCGCCGTGGGCTTCCTCATGCGCCCGATCGGTGGCTGGCTGATGGGCCTGTATGCCGACCGCAAGGGCCGCAAGGCCGCACTGATGGCCTCGGTATTGCTGATGTGCGCAGGCTCGCTGGTCATCGCCCTGACCCCGGGCTATGAAACCATCGGCGTCGCCGCCCCCGTGCTGCTGGTCATCGCCCGCCTGATGCAAGGCCTGTCGGTGGGTGGCGAATACGGCACCTCGGCCACCTACCTGAGCGAAATGGCCAGCAAGGACCGCCGCGGCTTCTTCTCCAGCTTCCAGTACGTGACGCTGATCTCCGGCCAGCTCATCGCCCTGGCGGTGCTGATCGTGCTGCAGCAGACCCTGACCACCGAGCAGCTGTATGCCTGGGGCTGGCGCGTACCCTTCGTGATCGGCGCGCTGTGCGCGGTGGTTGCCCTGTACCTGCGCCGCGGCATGGAAGAAACCGCCTCCTTCACCAAGAAGGAAAAGGCCAAGGAAAGCCTGATGCGCACCCTGATGCGCCACCCCAAGGAATTGATGACCGTGGTCGGCCTGACCATGGGCGGTACCCTGGCCTTCTACACCTACACCACCTACATGCAGAAGTACCTGGTCAACACCGTGGGCATGAGCATCAGCGACTCGACCACCATCTCGGCGGCCACGCTGTTCCTGTTCATGTGCCTGCAGCCGGTCATCGGCGGCCTCTCGGACAAGATCGGCCGGCGCCCGATCCTGATCGCCTTCGGCGTGCTCGGCACCCTGTTCACCGTGCCGATCCTCAGCACCCTGCACACCATCCAGACCTGGTGGGGTGCGTTCTTCCTGATCATGGCGGCGCTGATCATCGTCAGCGGCTACACCTCGATCAACGCCGTGGTCAAGGCCGAGCTGTTCCCCACCGAGATCCGCGCCCTGGGCGTCGGCCTGCCGTATGCGCTGACCGTCTCGATCTTCGGCGGCACCGCCGAGTACGTGGCCCTGTGGTTCAAGAGCGCGGGCATGGAAAGCGGCTTCTACTGGTATGTGACGGCGTGCATCGCCTGCTCGCTGCTGGTGTACGCGACCATGAAGGACACCAAGCAGCATTCGCGGATTACCACTGACTGACGGTGATTGCGGTTAAAAAAGGCGCTCCGTATGAACGGGGCGCCTTTTTTTTGAAGCCTGAAAACCTCGATGCATGCGAATGAGCCGATTAAAAGCGCTATTCGGCTCATTTCGTGAGCCGAATAGCCGGCCTAATCGGCTCATCCGCTCGTTTACTCAGGACATCTCCAACGCCTGACGTGGCTCACGGCGCTGGTACCAGGTCGCCATCAGCACCAGCACCAGCAGCACGCCGCCCAATACGGCGGAAGAACCGATGGTGCCGAAGTCCAGCCCGCCTTTCTCGTGCGGCTTGGTCAGGAAGTCGCCCAGGGTGGCGCCAAACGGGCGGGTCAGTACGAAGGCGACCCAGAACAGCACCACGCCGGGGATGCGCGTCCAGTAGCGGGCCAGCACCACCAGGGCGATGGCGCTGCCGATCAGCAGGGCACCGCCGGCAAAGCCCAGGCCCGAATCATCGGCCAGGTAGTCGCCCAGCGCCGTACCCAGGGTGTTGGAGAACAGGATCGCCACCCAGTAGAACAGCTCACCCGTGCGCGTCTTGATGCGGGTGACGTCCAGCGGGTTGCCGCTCAGGCGCCAGACCAGGAAGGTCAGCAAGAGGATGCCGATGAGGATCGCCGAACCCGCTGCATAACCCAGGCCCAGGGTGCGGTCCATGAAGTCGGACATGGTGGTGCCGGCGGTGCTGGTGGAGAGGATCACCAGCCAGTAGAGCATCGGGTGGTAGCGGCGCGAGTAGAGTTGGCCGAGCAAGGTCAGCAGGAACACGCTGATCAGCAGCATCGAGCTGACGGCATAGCCAACGTTCAGGGTCATCGACAGCAGGTCGCCGGCCGTCTCGCCCAGGGTGGTTGCGCAGATCTTCATGACCCAGAAGGCCAGGGTGATTTGCGGAAGTTTGTTCATTGTTTGCCGCTCCGGGAAAAGGTGCGGCGATGGTGATGAGCGGTACCTGAAAAATCGGTTGGCGGTTTATGAAAAAAGCGTTGATCCCTTCGTTGCCAATTCATTTAGGCGCCTTAACCCCTGATTAATGCCACCACGGCATCCTGCCTGCGCTGACAAAAGCGAATTACTCCGTGGATACGCAACAGGCCACACCTGCTGCGAAATCACGATAGCGGCATTCTTAATAATCGATTTAATCGATCATTTAACGTCAATTTTTGCGCTTTTTTATCGATTTAATCGGCGTAGCATTAAACCCATAGAAACAAACAACCTCTCGCACCCAACGGAGCAACGACCATGAAAAACAAACTGATCCTTACCCTGGCCTTCTCGGTTTTCGCCACTGGCGCCTTCGCCGAAGATGGCTTCGACCGCACCAACGCCCACAGCTTCGCAGCGGCCCAGAGCCAAGCGGCCACTTACGCTGAAGATGGTTTTGATCGCACTGGCGCACAACGTTTCGCCGAAGACGGCTTCGATCGCACCGGCGCTCAACGTTTCGCCGAAGACGGCTTCGATCGCACCGGCGCCCAGCGCTTCGCCGAAGACGGCTTCGACCGCACCGGCGCCCAGCGCTTTGCCGAAGATGGCTTTGACCGCACCAACGCCCACCGCATCAGCTGATCCCTGATGCGAGCAACCAGCCCGGCCTCGGCCGGGCTTGATCATTTCCAGGCGGGCACAAGCTTGGCACACTAGGCGCCTCGTCCCCTCTGGAGGTAGGGCCACAAGCCCGACAGATGTACTACTACGAACCCGCCAAAGGCCACGGCCTGCCCCACGATCCGTTCAACGCCATTGTCGGCCCGCGCCCGATCGGCTGGATCTCCTCCCAGGACCGCGAAGGCCGCCTGAACCTTGCGCCCTACAGCTTCTTCAACGCCTTCAACTACATCCCACCGATCATCGGTTTCTGCAGCGTCGGGCGCAAAGACAGCCTGAACAACATCGAGCAGACCGGCGAGTTCGTCTGGAACCTGGCCACCCGCCCCCTGGCCGAAGCCATGAACCAGAGCTGCGCAGCCGTACCGGCAGAGGTGAACGAGTTCGACCTGAGCGGCTTGACCGCAACCCCGTCGAGCCTGGTCAAGGTGCCCCGCGTGGGCGAAACCCCGGTGGCCTTCGAATGCAAGGTGAGCCAGATCGTCCAGCTCAAGCGGGCCGACCAGGAGTTGGTGCCGAGCTGGCTGATCCTTGGCGAGGTGGTGGCCGTGCACATCGCCGAGCACCTGCTCAAGGACGGCATCTACGACACCGCGGCCGCCGAGCCGATCTTGCGCGGCGGTGGCCCGGCGGACTACTTCGAACTGGGCAACCTGTTCAAGATGCGCAGGCCACAGGTGTGATCACCAGATCAGCTCGCCTTCCTCGCCCACGCCATTGAGGCGTTGCAGCTCAGCGCAGGCGGCCTCGTCGGCCGCCATGGCGCTGCTGAACACCTGGCCATCAAGCACCTTGTGAAAGCGCGGCGCACCGCCCATGTTCAGGGCCTTGACCGCGATGGCGGCGTTGTAGCCACCGCCTTGCACCGGGACCATCGCCGAAACCGCTTCGAAATGCGGGAATTCTCTACGTGCCATGTCGCTATCCGCGTCGTTGATCGAGGGGCGGCATTCTACCCCGTGCAGCGGGGCATTCAATCGAAGGTATGCAGGTCGAGGCTGCTGACCACCTGGGCCTGCACCAGCTCGCCGAATACCTCCAGGGTTGGCGAGGCGAAGTAGCCGCTCATCGCCTGCTGGTCGCACCAGCTGCCGCTGAGCAGCCACAGGTCGGCGTCGGCCTGCGAGCGCTGCACGCTGAAACTCAGGCAGCCCGGGGTGCGCAACGAGGGCTCGAGCAAGTCGCGCAGGCGCGCGCCGAGCTCTGCCGAACGGCCGTTGCTGGCGCGGATGAAAGCCAAGTGAGTGACCGGTTGTCGTAGGGCCATTGCACGATCTCCTTGAAGCACACGGACGGAAAAACCAGGCTGCCAAGGTTAGGGGCTGGCCCGCGCGGCGCGTTAGGCCATTACTGCACGTCGATTGCCTGATTCTGCCGCGCGGCAGGATCAGGCAATCGACGTGCAGCTTTCGACTAGCGCCGGCCATTGCCCAAACCTATGCTGCGTCGGTCAGCAGAGGAAAGCCATCATGACCACCGCCCCGTCCCTCGACCCGACCCTGGAAGTGCAACGCCAGGAACTGGCCGAGCTGATCCGCCGACATGCCGGCGAACCCCATGGCCCGGCCTCGGCCATCGACGACTTGTACCTGGTGCGCTACACCGAAAACGTGCGGTCGGTGCCGACCCTGGCGCAACCGGCCCTGTGCATCCTCGCCCAGGGCAGCAAGAGCCTGTTCCTGGGCGATGAGCAATACGCCTACGACCCATTGCACTACATGGTGGTTTCGGTGACCTTGCCGTTGAGCGGCGTCAAGCTCGACGCCAGCCCGGAGCAGCCCAGCCTTGGCCTGCGCCTGGACCTCGACCCGGCCGAGATCAGCCAGCTGATTGCCGAAAGCGGGCCGATGCTGGTGCCCAGCCTGCCCTCGGGGCGCGG
The DNA here is from genome assembly GCF_044745345.1 of Pseudomonas sp. NPDC087029. Lineage (NCBI taxonomy): Bacteria > Pseudomonadati > Pseudomonadota > Gammaproteobacteria > Pseudomonadales > Pseudomonadaceae > Pseudomonas > Pseudomonas sp. NPDC087029. The sequence goes on from NZ_JBIVAB010000006.1 coordinate 122,220, forward strand.
CCTGTACGTGGAAAGGACCGACCCGCAGATGCTCGATGCCCTGCTGCGCCTGATCCGCCTGCTGGATACGCCGCGCGACATTGCCATGCTGGCACCGCTGTTTCGCCGGGAAATCCTCTACCGCCTGCTGCGTGGGCCGCAGGGCTACCGCCTGTATGAAATCGCCCTGGCCAACAGCCAGACGCACCGGGTGTGCCAGGCCATCACCTGGCTCAACCAGAACTTCCAGCAACCGCTGCGCATCGAGGACCTGGCACGGGAAGTCAACCTCAGCACCTCGACCTTGCACCACCGGTTCAAGGCCGTGACGTCGATGAGCCCGCTGCAGTATCAGAAGCAGCTGCGCCTGCAGGAGGCGCGGCGGCTGATGCTCAATGACGGGCTGGAAGCGGCGGTGGCGGGCTATCGGGTGGGGTATGAAAGCCCGTCGCAGTTCAGCCGGGAGTACAGCCGGCTGTACGGGGCGCCGCCGATTCGCGATGTGGCGCGGTTGCGCGCCAGTGCCGGCTGATCAGCCGGCTACCGCCGCCTGCCAGCGGTTCTGGTCCACCTCGATCAAGGTCGGCCCCTTGCGCTCTGCGGCGCGCCCCAGGGCAGCCTGCAGTTGCTGCACGTCGGCAACCGCCTCGGCCTCGGCCCCCAGTGCCTTGGCCACGCCAATGAAGTCCGGCGTGTGGATGTCCACCCCGACCGGTTCGATGGCGCGGTTGACCATGTACTTCTTGATCTCCTCATAGCCCTGGTTATTCCACAGCAGCACGATCAGCGGCACCTGCGCCTCCACCGCGCTGGCCAGCTCCGGCAGGGTGAACTGCAGGCCACCATCGCCAATCAGGCACACCGCAGGCGCGCGCTCGGCCAGCTGCTCGGCACTGCCCAGCCAGGCGCCCATCGCCGCAGGCAGCGCATAGCCCAGGGTGCCGTAGCCGGTCGAGGCGTTGAACCAGCGCCGGGGCGCGGGCATGTCCAGGGTCAGGTTGCCGGTGTACACCGGCTGGGTCGAATCCCCCACCAGGATGGCATTGGGCAGGCGCTCGAGGATGCTGGTCAGCAGGCGTGTCTGGCTCAGGGTCGGCTGGTCCCAGCTGGCCGCCAGGGTGTCGCGCAGCCGCTGTGCACGCGCCGCGCCCCACTGGCTGTCATGGCCTGGGGCTGGCAACACCTGCAAGGCGTCCAGCAACGCCTGCGCGGCCAGCTCGGCATCGGCGACCAAGGCCAGCTCCGGCAGGTAATTGCGCACGGTCTGGTCCGGGTCGATATCGACCCGCAGCAGGCTGCCAGGGATCTCGAAGCCACCTTTGAACGTCACGTCGTAATCGGTTTCGCCAAGCTCGGTGCCGATCGCCAGCACCACGTCGGCTTCGGCCACCAGCGCGCGGGTGGCCACCAGCGACTGGGTCGAGCCGATCTGCAGCGGGTGCTCGGCCGGCAACAGGCCTTTGGCGTTGATGGTCAGGGCCACCGGCGCCTGCAGGTACTCGGCCAGGCGCGCCAGCGGCGCACCTGCGGCCAAGGCGCCGCCACCGGCGAGGATCAGCGGCTTGCGTGCCTTGGCCAGGCGTTCGGCCATCTGCGCCACGGCCTGCGGCGCCGCGCCTGCACGGCTGCTGCGCACCGGGCGGCCCGGCAGCAGGTGGTCGGCGGGCTCGACCAGCACATCCAGCGGGATTTCGATGTGCACCGGGCGCGGGCGCGCGCCGTCGAACACGGCAAAGGCGCGAGCCAGCACCTGCGGCAGGTCGTCGGCGCTCATCAGCGTCTGCGAGAAGGCCGCCACACCGGCCACCAGCGCGCCCTGGTTGGGCAGCTCGTGCAGCTTGCCTCGGCCACCGCCCAGTTGATCACGCGACTGCACGCTGGAAATCACCAGCATGGGGATCGAGTCGGCATAGGCCTGGCCCATGGCAGTGGTGATGTTGGTCATGCCGGGGCCGGTGATGATGAAGCACACGCCGGGTTTGCCACGGGTACGTGCGTAGCCATCAGCCATGAAACCAGCGCCCTGCTCGTGGCGCGGGGTGATGTGGCGGATGGATGAAGCCGCCAGGCCTCGGTACAGCTCCACGGTGTGCACACCGGGAATGCCGAAGACATGGTCCACACCATAGCCTTCAAGGAGTTTGACCAGTACTTCGCCGCAGGTTGCCATGGGTTTCACCTTGCATCTTGTTGGAGATCTGCGCCCATTGGACCCAACCCGCGGCTATCGCCACAATGCAAAAAAACACATACTAGCCATGTCCTGTAATCATGGCTTATCGCAATGAAACGCCTACCGCCCCTGCCCGCCCTGCATACGTTTCTGGTCACCGCCCAGCACTGCAATTTCACCCGCGCCGCCCAGCAGCTGCATATCACCCAGGGCGCGGTCAGCCGGCAGATTGCCGGGCTCGAAGAGCACCTGGGCTATGCCCTGTTCCAGCGCCAGGCGCGTGGCCTGAGCCTGACCCGCGAGGGCCAGGACTGGCTGCCGCGGGTGCAGCAGGTATTTGCATTGATCGAGCAAGGCGTGCGCGAGGTGGGTGGGCGCAGCGCCACCTTGCAGCTCAAGGCACCGACCTGCGTGATGCGCTGGCTGCTGCCGCGCCTGATGGAATGGCAGGCGCTGCGCCCGGACGTGCCGGTGGAGCTGACCACCACGGTGCAGCACGGCGTGGATTTTCGCCGCGAGGGCTTCGATGCGGCGGTGGTCTATGGCGACGCGCCCAATCATGGGCTGCACGTGCGCAAGCTGTTCGACGAGCAACTGACCCCGGTGTGTGCGCCCTCGCTGCTGGCGGGGCCTGTGCCGCTGAGGGAGGTCGCCGACCTCAAGCGCCATATGCTGCTGCACCCCTCGCGCGACGAGCATGACTGGCGGCTATGGCTGCAGGCCGCAGGTGCCGCCCTGGATGGCCAAGGGCCCAGGCAGCATTTCGAAACCCTGGACATGGCCATGGCGATGGCCTCGCAGGGGACCGGAGTGGCCATTGGTGATCGGGCGCTGATCGGCGACGACCTCAACAGCGGCAGGCTGTGCATGCCGTTCGGGCTCAAGGTGCTGACGGGCAAGGGCTATTACCTGGCGTGTCAGCCGAGGAATGTGCCGGCGGGGTTGGTCGAATTGATGGATTGGTTGCAGGGCCGGGCTGAGCAGTAAAGAGCCGTGCAAGCCCTTGTGGGAGCCGGCTTGCCGGCGATGAGGCCAGGGCAGGCAATGCCGGCTCGCCTGTGCGGGCCCTATCGCCGGCAAGCCGGCTCCCACAGAGAGGGTGGAGCAGCGCCGGCTCAGTAGCCGACGGTGAACCGCTGCCGCGAGTGCGCCGGCTTTTCCAGCTCATCGATCATGGCGATGGCGTAGTCGGCAAAGCTGATCCAGCTCTTGCCATCGGCGCCGATCAGCAAATGGTCCTTGCCCAAGGTGTAGTGCCCGGTGCGCTCGCCTTCGACGAACTCCGCCGACGGCGACAGGAAGGTCCAGTCCAGGTTCTGCTCCTGGCGCAATTGCTCGAGGAACCTTGCCCCGGCACTCGCTTCTGCCTTGTAGGCCTCTGGAAAGTCCGGGCTGTCGATGACCCGGTGCCCGGAAGGCAGCAGCAGGCTGCCGGCGCCGCCCACCACCAGCAGGCGCTTGACCCCGGCCCGCTTGACCGGCTCGATGATCGCGTGCGGCTCGATGGTGGCGAAATGTGCCGCGCTCAGCACCGCGTCCACCCCTGCCAGCGCCTTTTGCAGCGCCGCGCTGTCGGTGACATCCAGCGCCTGTACCGTGACGCCCTCGCGGCCCTGCAGCCGTGAAGGGTCACGGGCAATGGCCAGCACACTGTGCCCGCGGCGCAGGGCTTCTTCCAGCAGTTGGCTGCCAGCCCGGCCGGTAGCGCCGATGATTGCAATCTTGCTCATGGGAAACACTCCATCAAGTGAACGGAATTACCACTTCATCTCGCCCTTGGCGACCTTGGCGCTAAGCTCCAGCGAGCTTTCATCGGCAAGGCCCGGGTAACGCTTGCTCATGGCCGCGACCAACGCCCCGGCATCTTTTGCCTTGGCGGTTTCGGCATCGAAGTCACGAATGTAGTTCGCGGTGAAGCGCACTGCCTCCAGCGAACGGCTGCTTTGGCCCATGAAGTGGCCGGGGATGACCGTGCGCGGCGCCAGCTTTTCGATCTGCGCCAGCGTGCCGAGCCAGTCGGCATGGGACTTGGGCGACTGGGTGTCGGCCATCCACACATGGATGTTCTCTGCCACCACCACGCCGCCGACCACGGCCTTGATCGACGGGATCCAGACGAAACTGCGGTCAGGTTGCGGGCCATCCAGGCCCATCACCTCGAGGGCCTGGCCTTCCAGCAACAGCCGGTTGCCATCGAGCACCTGCGGCACCACCAGCCTGGCGGGTTTGTCGGCGCCCATCTGCGGGCCCCAGTAGGCCAGCTTGGCGTCCTTGGTCTGGCGGATATGCGCCACCGTGGCCGCCGAGGCCAGGACCTTGGCATCCGGGAAGGCCTGGGTCAGGGTGTCGAGGCCGAAGTAGTAGTCCGGGTCGCCATGGCTGATGTAGATGGTCTTCAACTGCTTGCCGCTGGCCCGCAGGCGCTGCGCCAGCTGCTCGGCCTGGGCCTTGCCGAACTGGGCATCGACCAGGATCGCGTCCTTCTTGCCGGTCACGATCACCGAGCTGACCGGAAAGATCGCCTCGTGCCCGGGGTTGTAGACTTCAAGGTGCAGCGGCTCGGCCGCCAGCACCGGGCCGGTCAGCGCAACACAGGCCAGCAACAGGCCGCGCAAAGGCGTGAAAAGAGACATCGCAAGCACTCACTCGTAGAAGAATGCCTCACAGCTTAGTTGCCCGATCCGTCACAAAAAATGCGATGCTCAGACATAGTTTGTTTCTGAAATCGGGCAAATCATGGACCGTCTCAACGCCATGCGCGTATTCGTCACCGTCGTCGACCTGGGCAGCCAATCGGCGGCGGCGGATCATCTGCAACTGTCACGGCCAGTGGTTTCACGCTATTTGGCCGAGCTGGAAGACTGGGTCGGCGCGCGGCTGATGCAGCGCACCACGCGCAAGCTGAGCCTGACCGCTGCCGGCCAGCAGACCCTGCCCCGCTGCCGCCAGCTGCTGGAGCTGGCCGGCGACCTGCAAACCGCCGTGCGCCAACCCGATGACGCGCCACGCGGGCAGTTGCGCATCAGCGTCAGCACCTCGTTCGGCCAGGCGCAGTTGGTGGACGCAGTGGCCGAGTACGTGCGCCGCTATCCCGGCGTGAAGGTGGAGCTGCAGATGCTCGACCGCACCGTGAACCTGGTGGACGAGCGCATCGACCTGGCCATCCGCACCAGCAACGACCTGGACCCCAACCTGATCGCCCGGCGCCTGACCGTGTGCCGCTCGGTGGTGTGCGCGGCCCCGGCCTACCTGCGCGAGCGCGGCACACCGCAGCGGGTCGAGGAGTTGAGCCAGCACAATTGCCTGACCCACGCCTACTTCGGCCACAGCCTCTGGCATTTCGAGGTGGACGGCCAGCAGGTCGCGGTGCCGGTGGACGGCAACATCAGCGCCAACGAAGCGATGACCTTGCAAAAGGCGGCGCTGGCCGGCGCGGGGGTCGCCATGCTGCCGACCTACCAGGCCGCAGCAGCCCTGCACAGCGGCGAGCTGGTGCGCCTGCTGCCCGAGGCGCGGCCACGGGAGCTGAACTTGAATGCGGTGTACACGTCCCGCAAGCACATGCCGGCAACCTTGCGCAGCATGCTGGACTTTCTCGCGCAGCGCTTCACCGCGGAGCCTGAGTGGGACCGCTAGCCGGCGGCGCCGGTCACTCCTCGACGCTCATGTATTCCTTGGCCCAGCGGATGTAGTCCTCAGGCTGGGTGTAGGTGTGCGAGAGCTCGGTGGCGCTGAGGTTCTCGGACTTGTTCTGCTGGCCACGCTGCAGGCGCAGGCAATCGTAGGTGGCCTTGATCGAGGCGAAGTAGGCGGCGTGGCCGTCGACCACGATGCGCACGCCCAGGCGCGCCAGGCGCTCGTCGTCGCGCAGGTTGGGGTTGGCGTAGGTCACCAGCATCAGCGGCACGGTCAGGTGCTCGGCGATCTGCTCGAGCTGCTCGAAATCCTTCACCCCCACCATGCAGATACCGTCGGCGCCGGCCTTCTGGTAGCTCTGGGTGCGCACGATGATCTCTTCGGTGCTGAGCACGCCGGCATTGGTGCGGGCGATGATTGACAGCGAGGAATCGACCCGCGCCTCCAGCGCTGCGCGGATCTTGCCGACACCCTCGTCCACCGGGATCAGGTCGGTGGACTTGCGCCCGAACTGGGCCGGCAGCAGGGTGTCCTCGATGGTCAGCGCGGCCACGCCGGCACGCTCGAGCTCGATGACCGTGCGCATCACATTGAGCGCATTGCCGTAGCCGTGGTCGGCGTCGGCCAGCACCGGCAACTGGGCCACGCGGCCGATGCGGGTCGCCTGCTCGACGAATTCGCTGAGGGTGATCAGGGCGAAGTCCGGCGCTGCCAGTACCTGCAAGGACGCGACCGAACCGCCAAGAATGCCGACTTCGAAGCCCAGGTCAGCGGCAATGCGCGCCGACATCGGGTCGAACACCGAAGCTGTGTGGTAGCAGGCACCTGAAGCGAGCAGCTCGCGGAAGGCAAAACGCAGATCTTGATGGGAAGCCTTGGGCATGATCACTCCGCTAAATACGTGAAAATTGAACGGTTGCTACCGACCCCTGAATCGGGTCTACCTGACCTGTTCCAACCGTCGCCATCTGGGCGGTCATGCTCGACATGCAGGCAGAGGAATAAAAGGTGTGGGAGACAGCGACACGCAAACCGGCGGCTCTTGGTTGCACCAAGCTGGTGCGAGCCCCGGTTTTCAGCCTCTGCGGTACAGCCACGATATCACGCGGCCATGCAGCACTGGATGAATGCGCCAATGCCGATCTTGCATAGGGGATGCAGATAGTACATAGGAAGCTACCTAAGTCGGGTTACAATTCGATGGCCTCTTTGCGGGGCAAGCCCGCTCCCACAGTCATTGTGCCGTCTCAAGGGCAGTGCAGTACCTGTGGGAGCGGGCTTGCCCCGCGAAGAGGCCGCTACAGGCAACCCACAGCCTATGACAAGGTAATTCTCGTGACCGCCGCCCTGCCCCCAACCGCTCTGCGCAACGTGCTCACCGCCTTGATGCTGGCGATCTTTCTCGGAGCCCTCGACCAGACCATCGTCGCCGTCTCCCTGCCCGCCATCTCGGCCCAGTTCAACGACGTTGGCCTGCTGGCCTGGGTGATCTCCGGCTACATGGTGGCGATGACCGTGGCCGTGCCCATCTACGGCAAGCTGGGCGACCTGTATGGCCGGCGGCGCATGATCCTCACCGGCATCAGCCTGTTCACCCTGGCCTCGATCGCCTGCGCGCTGGCCCAGGACATGCAGCAACTGGTGCTGGCGCGGGTGCTGCAAGGCATTGGCGCGGGGGGCATGGTTTCGGTGAGCCAGGCGATCATCGGCGACTTCGTGCCGCCGCGCGAGCGCGGCCGCTACCAGGGCTATTTCAGCAGCATGTACGCGGTGGCCAGCGTCGCTGGGCCGGTACTCGGCGGCTGGCTGACCGCCTACCTGTCGTGGCGCTGGGTGTTCTGGGTCAACTTGCCACTGGGGCTGGTTGCCCTGTGGGCCATCCGCCGCGCCTTGGCCGGCATGCCGGTACAGCGCCGCCAGGCGCGGGTGGACTATTTGGGTGCGCTGCTGCTGATCGTGGGCCTGGGCAGCCTGCTGCTGGGCATCACCCTGGTCGGCCAGGGCCATGCCTGGGCCGCGCCGCCGGTGCTGGCGCTGTTCGGCTGCGCCGGGCTTGGCCTGGTGCTGTTCATCCAGCATGAGCGGCGCTGCCAGGAACCCTTGCTGCCGCTGGGCCTGTTCGGCAACCGGGTCGCCGTGCTGTGCTGGGGAGTGATCTTCTTCGCCAGCTTCCAGTCGATCTCGCTGACCATGCTGATGCCCCTGCGCTACCAGGGCATCACCGGCGCCGGTGCCGACAGCGCCGCGCTGCACCTGCTGCCGCTGGCCATCGGGCTGCCCATTGGGGCCTTCACCGGCGGGCGCATGACCAGCTTCACCGGGCGTTACAAGCCACAGATTCTTGCCGGCGCGCTGATGATGCCGGTCGCCATCTTCGCCATGGCCATCACCCCGCCGCAGTCGGCGCTGCTCAGCGGCGTGTTCATGCTGCTGACCGGGATCGCCTGTGGCCTGCAATTCCCCACATCGCTGGTGGGCACGCAGAGCGCGGTGGACATCAAGGACATCGGCGTGGCCACCAGTACCACCAACCTGTTCCGCTCGCTGGGCGGCGCCATGGGCGTGGCGTGCATGTCCAGCCTGCTGCTGGCGCTGCTGCACCAGGGTGGCCTGGAAATGCTGGGTAATCCGTTGCTGGGCAGCTTGCAGGCGGGCGCACCGGAACCTGCGACGCAGGCGCGGCTGCTGGAGAGCTTCCGCCACCTGCTGATGGGCAGCGCCGTGGTGTCGCTGCTCGGGTTGGTCGCGGCGTCGGTTTTGCCTGATAGGCAATTGCGAGGGCGATAGTGTTTAATTCCCCCTTAATCAATAAGGGAAACACTTCCTCACAATCCTTAACAAAGTGTCATTTGCGCAGTGCGGGGCTCAAGCGCAGCATATCCAGCCCGGTATCGACCCACTGTTCGGCACCACGCAGCAGGTCGAAGCTGTCCGGCAGCAGCAACCAGCGCCCGATCAGGCCATCGACATAGGCAAAAAGGGCAATCGCCGCGCGCTCGACATCCAGCTCGGCAGGCAACTGCCCACGGCGCACGGCATTGGCCAATGCCAAGGTAATGCCCTCGTGGCAATCCAGCACCGCACCTTGGCGCTGCTGGCGAATTTCACACATGTCATCGGTGAACTCGCACTTGTGATGCAGGATTTCATTGATACGCCGGGTTCGGGCATCAAGCACCAACTCGTTGAACACTTGCAGCAGCAGCTTGTGCATGCAGCCAAGCGGGTCCAGTTCGTCCTCGCTTTCGCTGGCGCGCGCCAGGTGGTCATGGGTTTCGTGCAGGCTGTCGAGCAACGCCTGCACCAACTCCGCCTTGTTGTTGAAATGCCAGTAGATTGCCCCCCGGGTGACGCCCGCCAGCTCGGCGATGTCGGCCAGTGTGGTACGCGCAACCCCGCGCTTGTAGAAGGCCTTTTCCGCTGCCTCTATGATCTGGGCGCGGGTTTCCTGGGCTTCTTCTTTGGTTCGACGGACCATGGCAGTACAACCTCATCTGGGCCCGCAGGCACTGTGCGTGCGGGGAATCCGCCGGGGGCACCTCTGCAGGGTACCTACCGGATTGGCTAATCGACGGCTGGGGACGACATCTGGTAGCACCCAGCGCTATTTACAAACAACCGTGAATGTAAGTATATTCGTTAGTAAGCTATTTATCCACCGGATAGATTTTTTTCTGACAAGACTCTTCCATTACTCTTGAGCGTCTCCCAGCTCTAGCGACCCGAGGATCCTCATGCAATTCAAGCCAGCCGTTACCGCTCTGGTTTCCGCCGTCGCCCTGGCAACCCTGCTAAGTGGCTGTAAGAAAGAAGAAGCCGCGCCCGCAGCGCAGGCTCCTCTGGTCGGCGTCGTTACCTTGCAACCGCAAGCCTTCACCCTGACCTCGGAACTGCCGGGGCGCACCAGCGCCTTCCGCGTCGCCGAAGTGCGCCCGCAGGTCAATGGCATCATCCTCAAGCGCCTGTTCAAGGAAGGCAGCGACGTCAAGGAAGGGCAGCAGCTCTACCAGATCGACCCAGCCGTGTACGAGGCCAACCTGGCCAACGCCCAGGCCAACCTGCAGGCGACCCGCTCGCTGGCCGAGCGCTACAAGCAGCTGATCGACGAGCAAGCCGTTTCCAAGCAGGAATACGACGACGCCAATGCCAAACGATTGCAAGCCGACGCCTCGCTCAAGAGCGCCCAGATCGACCTGCGCTACACCAAGGTACTGGCACCGATCAGCGGCCGCATCGGCCGTTCCTCGTTCACCGAAGGTGCACTGGTGAGCAACGGCCAGACCAACGCCATGGCCACCATCCAGCAGCTCGACCCGATCTACGTCGACGTCACCCAGTCCACTGCCGAGCTGCTCAAGCTGCGCCGTGACCTGGAAAGCGGCCAGCTGCAGAAGGCTGGCGACAACGCCGCCTCGGTACAGCTGGTGCTCGAAGACGGCAGCCTGTTCAAGCAGGAAGGCCGCCTGGAATTCTCCGAAGTCGCGGTCGACGAGACCACCGGCTCGGTGACCCTGCGTGCCATCTTCGCCAACCCCGACCACACCCTGCTGCCTGGCATGTTCGTGCATGCGCGGCTCAAGGCCGGGGTCAACAGCAATGCCATCCTGGCCCCGCAGCAAGGCGTGACCCGTGACCTCAAGGGCGCCCCCACCGCGCTGGTGGTCAACCAGGAAAACAAGGTCGAACTGCGCCAGCTCAAGGCCAGCCGCACCCTGGGCAGCGACTGGCTGATCGAAGAAGGCCTCAACCCGGGCGACCGCCTGATCACCGAAGGCCTGCAGTACGTGCGCCCTGGCGTCGAAGTCAAGGTCAGCGATGCCACCAACGTCAAGAAGCCGGGCGGCCCTGATCAGGCCAACGCGGCCAAAGCAGACGCAAAAGCAGACGCCAAAGCGGAGTAAACCATGTCGAAGTTCTTTATCGATCGCCCGATCTTCGCCTGGGTGATCGCCTTGGTGATCATGCTGGTCGGCGCCTTGTCGATCCTGAAGCTGCCGATCAACCAGTACCCGAGCATCGCGCCGCCGGCCATCGCCATCGCCGTGACCTACCCGGGCGCCTCGGCGCAAACCGTGCAGGACACCGTGGTACAGGTGATCGAGCAGCAGCTCAACGGTATCGACAACCTGCGTTATGTGTCCTCGGAGTCCAACTCCGACGGCAGCATGACCATCACCGCGACCTTCGAGCAGGGCACCAACCCTGACACCGCGCAGGTCCAGGTGCAGAACAAGCTGAACCTGGCCACCCCGCTGCTGCCGCAGGAAGTGCAGCAGCAAGGTATCCGCGTCACCAAGGCAGTGAAGAACTTCCTGCTGGTGATCGGCCTGGTGTCCGAAGACGGCAGCATGACCAAGGACGACCTGGCCAACTACATCGTCTCCAACATGCAGGACCCGATCTCGCGTACTGCCGGTGTCGGTGACTTCCAGGTGTTCGGTGCCCAGTACGCCATGCGTATCTGGCTCGATCCGGCCAAGCTGAACAAGTTCCAGCTGACCCCGGTCGACGTCAGGACCGCGGTCGCCGCGCAGAACGTGCAGGTGTCCTCCGGCCAGCTCGGCGGCCTGCCAGCCATGCCGGGTACCCAGCTCAACGCCACCATCATCGGCAAGACCCGCCTGCAGACTGCCGAGCAGTTCGAGAAGATCCTGCTCAAGGTCAACAAGGATGGCTCGCAGGTACGCCTGGGTGATGTTGCCGAGGTCGGCCTGGGTGGCGAGAACTACGCCGTCAGCGCCCAGTTCAACGGCAAGCCGGCGTCGGGCCTGGCGGTCAAGCTGGCCACTGGCGCCAACGCCCTGGACACCGCCAAGGCCCTGCGCCAGACCGTCAACGACCTGGAGCCGTTCTTCCCGCCTGGGGTGAAGGCAGTGTTCCCGTATGACACCACGCCGGTGGTCACCGAATCGATCAGCGGGGTAATCCACACCCTGATCGAAGCCGTGGTCCTGGTGTTCCTGGTGATGTACCTGTTCCTGCAGAACTTCCGCGCCACCATCATCACCACCATGACCGTACCGGTGGTATTGCTCGGTACCTTCGGCATCCTTGCCGCCGCCGGCTTCAGCATCAACACCCTGACCATGTTCGCCATGGTCCTGGCCATCGGCTTGCTGGTGGACGATGCCATCGTCGTGGTGGAGAACGTCGAGCGGGTCATGTCCGAGGAAGGCTTGCCGCCCAAGGAGGCGACCAAGCGCTCCATGGAGCAGATCCAGGGTGCGCTGGTCGGTATCGCCCTGGTGCTGTCGGCGGTACTGCTGCCCATGGCCTTCTTCGGCGGTTCCACCGGTGTGATCTACCGGCAGTTCTCCATCACCATCGTCTCGGCCATGGGCCTGTCGGTGCTGGTGGCGCTGATCTTCACCCCGGCCCTGTGCGCCACCATGCTCAAGCCGCTGAAGAAGGGCGAGCACCATGTGGCCAAGGGTGGTTTCTTCGGCTGGTTCAACCGCAACTTCGACCGCAGCGTGAACGGCTACGAGCGCAGCGTCGGTGCCATCCTGCGCAACAAGGTGCCGTTCCTGCTCGCCTACGCGCTGATCGTGGTCGGCATGATCTGGCTGTTCGCCCGCATCCCCACCGCGTTCCTGCCAGAGGAAGACCAGGGCGTGCTGTTCGCCCAGGTGCAGACCCCGGCCGGCTCCAGTGCCGAGCGCACCCAGGTGGTGGTCGACCAGATGCGCGAGTACCTGCTCAAGGACGAAGCCGATACCGTTGCCTCGGTGTTCACCGTCAACGGCTTCAACTTCGCCGGCCGTGGCCAGAGCTCGGGCATGGCGTTCATCATGCTCAAGCCGTGGGATGAGCGCTCCAAGGAGAACAGCGTGTTCGCCCTGGCCCAGCGCGCCCAGCAGCACTTCTTCGGCTTCCGCGATGCGATGGTGTTCGCCTTCGCCCCGCCTGCCGTACTCGAACTGGGTAACGCCACCGGCTTCGACGTGTTCCTTCAGGACCGCGGCGGTGTCGGCCATGAAAAACTCATGGAAGCGCGCAACCAGTTCCTCGCCAAGGCCGCCCAGAGCAAGGTACTCAGTGCCGTGCGCCCCAACGGCCTGAACGATGAGCCGCAGTACCAGCTGACCATCGATGACGAACGTGCCAGCGCCCTGGGCGTGACCATCGCCGACATCAACAACACCCTGTCGATTGCCCTGGGTGCCAGCTACGTCAACGACTTCATCGACCGCGGCCGGGTCAAGAAGGTGTACATCCAGGGTGAAGCCAACTCGCGGATGAGCCCGGAAGACCTGCAGAAGTGGTACGTGCGCAACGGCGCAGGCGAGATGGTGCCGTTCTCCTCCTTCGCCAAAGGCGAGTGGAGCTACGGTTCGCCGAAGCTTTCGCGCTACAACGGCGTCGAAGCGATGGAAATTCTCGGTGCGCCAGCCCCTGGCTACAGTACCGGTGAAGCCATGGCCGAGGTGGAACGCATCGCCGGCGAGCTGCCTGACGGCATCGGCTTCTCCTGGACCGGCATGTCCTACGAGGAAAAACTCTCCGGCTCGCAAATGCCGGCACTGTTCGCGCTCTCGGTCCTGTTCGTGTTCCTCTGCCTGGCAGCCCTGTACGAAAGCTGGTCGATCCCGATCGCGGTCGTGCTGGTAGTGCCACTGGGTATCATCGGTGCACTGATCGCCACCAGCCTGCGCGGGTTGTCGAACGACGTGTACTTCCTGGTCGGCCTGTTGACCACCATCGGCCTGGCGGCGAAGAACGCCATCCTGATCGTGGAATTCGCCAAGGAACTGCATGAGCAAGGCCGCAGCCTGTATGACGCGGCGATCGAGGCGTGCCGCATGCGTCTGCGCCCGATCATCATGACCTCGCTGGCGTTCATCCTCGGGGTGGTACCGTTGACCATCGCCAGCGGCGCTGGCGCCGGCAGCCAGCACGCCATCGGCACCGGCGTGATCGGCGGCATGATCAGTGCGACCATCCTGGCTATCTTCTGGGTACCGCTATTCTTCGTCGCAGTGTCGTCGGTGTTCGGCAGCAAAGAGCCGGAAAAAGACGCCACCCCTGAAACTCCACGTTATGAGGCTGGGCAATGACCAAGTCTTTGTTGTCCCTGGCGGTAACCGCTTTCATTCTTGGCGGCTGCTCGCTGATCCCTGATTACCAGACCCCGGAGTCGCCGGTGGCTGCGCAGTGGCCGCAAGGCCCTGCGTACTCCCCGGCCCAGTCGGCCGAGGTTGCTGCCGCCGAACAGGGCTGGCGCCAGTTCTTCCACGACCCGGCGCTGCAGCAGCTGATCCAGACCTCGCTGGTCAACAACCGCGACCTGCGCGTGGCCGCGTTGAACATCGACGCCTACCGCGCCCAGTACCGCATCCAGCGTGCCGACCTGTTCCCGGCGGTTTCCGCCACGGGCAGCGGCAGCCGCCAGCGGGTGCCGGCGAACATGTCGCAGACCGGCGAGTCGGGCATCACCAGCCAGTACTCGGCCACTTTGGGCGTCAGCGCCTATGAGCTGGACCTGTTCGGCCGGGTGCGCAGCCTCACCGAGCAGGCCCTGGAAACCTACCTGTCCAGCGAGCAGGCGCGCCGCTCCACGCAGATCGCCCTGGTGGCCAGCGTGGCCAACGCCTACTACACCTGGCAGGCCGACCAGGCGCTGTTCAAGCTGACCGAGGACACCCTCAAGACCTACGAGGAAAGCTACAACCTCACGCGTCGCAGCAATGAAGTGGGCGTCGCCTCGGCCCTCGACGTCAGCCAGGCGCGCACCGCCGTGGAAGGCGCGCGGGTCAAGTACTCGCAGTACCAGCGCCTGGTCGCCCAGGACGCCAACAGCCTGGCCGTGCTGATCGGCACCGGCATTCCTGCAGACTTGGCCAAGCCGCTCGAGCTCAATGCCGACCAGCTCGCCGACGTGCCGGCCGGCCTGTCGTCGGACGTGCTGCGCCGCCGCCCGGACATCCAGGAAGCCGAGCACCTGCTCAAGGCCGCCAACGCCAATATCGGTGCAGCCCGGGCCGCGTTCTTCCCGAGCATCAGCCTGACCGCCAACGCCGGCAGCCTGAGCCCCGACATGGGCCACCTGTTCTCGGGCGGGCAAGGCACCTGGCTGTTCCAGCCGCAGATCAACCTGCCGATCTTCAACGCCGGCAGCCTGAAGGCCAGCCTGGACTACTCGAAGATCCAGAAGGACATCAACGTCGCCAAGTACGAAAAGACCATCCAGACCGCCTTCCAGGAAGTCTCCGATGGCCTGGCGGCGCGCAAGACCTTCGAAGAGCAGCTGCAGGCGCAACGCGACCTGGTGCAGGCGAACCAGGATTACTACCGCCTGGCAGAGCGTCGCTACCGCATCGGTATCGACAGCAACCTGACCTTCCTCGACGCCCAGCGCAACCTGTTCAGCGCCCAGCAGTCGCTGATCACCGACCGCCTTTCGCAGCTGACCAGCGAGGTCAACCTGTACAAGGCGCTCGGCGGTGGCTGGTACGAGCAGTCCGGGCAGGCCAATCAGCAGGCTTCGGTGGCTACGCCGAACAGCTGATTCGTTCTGGCAACAGCATCAAGCCCACCCTTGCGGTGGGCTTTTTGTTGATGCCGGCAAGGCCCGCAGCCACAACAATTAACCCGCTGGAACATAGCGTTCGATTATCGCCCGATTCCGCTTGCGGCGAATTGCCCCATCCCCGCCCTGCCCCTCACCATCGCTCACGCAACGTTGCACCGGTTCATCAAACAGCCCCGCCCCTGCAGGCCCGCACCCTGCAGCGCACAGGCTCGCCAATAAAAACAAGAGATCCACCACCGATGAGCACTTTGCAACCCGCACGCCAGCTGCTGCCCGGCTTGTTGGCCATGTCCTGCGCCCTCCCCGTGTACGCCGCCGAAGGCGGTTTCATGGAAGACGCCAAGGCCAGCCTCAACCTGCGCAACTTCTACATCAACCGCAATTTCGTCGACCCGGCCCACCCCCAGGCCAAGGGCGAGGAATGGACCCAGAGCTTCATCCTCGATGCCCGCTCGGGCTTCACCCAGGGCACGCTAGGCTTTGGCGTCGATGTGCTGGGCCTGTACTCGGTCAAGCTCGATGGCGGCAAGGGCACCACCAATACCCACTTGCTGCCGGTACACGACGATGGCCGCCCCGCCGACGACTTCGGCCGCCTCGGCGTTGCCTTGAAGGCCAAACTCTCCGAGACCGAACTGAAGGTCGGCGAGTGGATGCCGGTGTTGCCGATCCTGCGTGCCGACGATGGCCGCTCGCTGCCGCAGACCTTCCGCGGCGGCCAGCTCACCTCCCGGGAAATCGCCGGCCTGACCTTGTACGCCGGCCAGTTGCGCGGCAACAGCCCGCGCAACGACGCCAGCATGGACGACATGTCGCTCAACGGCCGCGCAGCCTTTACCTCCGATCGCTTCAACTTCGCCGGCGGTGAATACAGCTTCAACGACAAACGCACTCTGGTCGGCCTGTGGGACGCCCAGCTCAAGGACATCTACCGCCAGCAGTACCTCAACCTGGTGCACAGCCAGCCACTGGGTGAATGGACCCTGGGCGCCAACCTGGGCTACTTCATCGGCAAGGAAGACGGCGCCGAGCGCGCCGGGCAACTGGACAACCGCACGGCTTCGGCGATGCTCTCGGCACGGTACAAAGGCAACACCTTTTATGTCGGCCTGCAGAAAGTCAGTGGCGACGACGCCTGGTTGAGGGTCAACGGCACCAGCGGCGGCACCCTGGCCAACGACAGCTACAACTCGAGCTTCGACAATGCCAAGGAGCGCTCCTGGCAGGTGCGCCATGACTTCAACTTCGTGACGCTGGGCTTCCCGGGGCTGACCTTGATGAACCGCTACATCAAGGGCGACAAGGTGACGGCGGGTGGGGTCGACGATGGCAAGGAATGGGCGCGTGAGACCGAGCTGGCCTACGTGGTGCAGTCGGGGTCGTTCAAGGATTTGTCGGTGAAGTGGCGCAACTCGACCATGCGGCGGGACTTCAGCACCAATTCGTTTGATGAGAACCGCTTGATTGTGAGTTATCCGTTGAATCTGCTTTGAGGTTGCGGCCCCATCGCGGATGAATCCGCTCCTACAACGGCCGCGCTGCCCTCCGTAGGAGCGGATTCATCCGCGATGAAGCCCACACAAACAAATAACTAAAACGAATAAATAAACAATAAATCCTTCATTGACGACATATGAGGTAACCGTTTAAATCGGCCTCTCTCCCCGCCGCAGAGCCTCGACATGGACCTTCGCCAACTGCGCTACTTCATCGCCCTCACCGAGTACCGCAGTTTCGTCCGTGCCGCCGAAGCCATGGGCATCACCCAGCCGGCCTTCAGCCGCGCCATCCAGGGCCTGGAGCAAAGTTTCGGCTGCCCCTTGGTCGACCGCGCCAGCAAAGCCCTGCCGCCCACCCCCGAAGGCCTGGTGGTGCTGCAGCACGCCCGCCGCCTGGTACAAGGCGCTGCGCAACTGAGCAACGACGTGCTGCAAATGACCAAGCTCGACGCCGGCGAGCTGCACTTCGGCAGCGGCCCGGCGCTGGCCGTGCGCCTGGTGCCGCAGGCCCTGCAGCAGTTCATCGCGCGCCACCCCGGCATCCGCACCTCGCTGACCGTCGACAACGGCGAACGCCTGGGCCAGGCGTTGCGCCGCGAGCAGATCGAGTTCTTCGTCGACGACATCCGCCCCTTCGAAGCCGACCCCAATTTCCACACCGAGCCGCTCAGCCCTCGCCCTGGGCTGTTCTTCTGCCGCCCCGGCCACCCGCTGCTGGCCAAGGACAGCCTGTCGACCAACGACCTGTTCGCCTACCCCCTGGCCAGCGCCCTGCTCACCCCCGGGGTGCGCAAGCGCCTGGCCAACCTGAGCGGGCGCAGCGATTTCACCCCGCACCTGCAGACCGAACACCTGGCCGTGCTGCGCAGCGTGGTGCAGGCCAGCGATGCCATCGGCACCGCCAGCGAAGAAGCGGTGGCCGACGACCTGGCCGCGGGCAACCTGGTGCGCCTGCACTGGCGCAACCTGCCGCCGGCACTGGAGGTGCTGAGCGTGCGCTGCGGGGTGGTCAGCCGCAGCGGCTATCGCCTGTCGCCAGCGGCGCGGGCGATGATCGAGACCCTGGTGGGGCTGGATATGCCGGTGCGAGCTGCTGCCATTCGCTGAGCTGATGATGCTTCGACTGCGGGCTATTCTCAGCAATAGTGGGCCAATGGCTACCCAAGGAGGCACAACAATGAAAAACCTCGTCGAACACCTGAGCCAGTACGCCGCCTACCACCGCGACCCGCGCAACATCGCCACCCACTTCGTCGGCATTCCGTTGATCGTGGTGGCGGTGACCATCCTGCTGTCGCGCCCAGGCTGGGATGTGGCAGGCATCTGGCTGTCACCCGCGCTGCTTGCCGCGGCCGCTTCGGTGTGGTTCTACCTGCGCCTGGACCTGCGCTTGGGGCTGGTGATGGGCCTGCTGCTGGGGCTGTGCCTGTGGGTTGGCCAGGCACTGGCGGTGCAAGGCACGGCAGTGTGGCTCAGTGCGGGGGTGGGTGCGTTCGTGGTGGGCTGGATCATCCAGTTCGTCGGGCACTATTACGAAGGGCGCAAGCCAGCGTTCGTCGATGATGTCAGCGGGCTGATCATCGGGCCGTTGTTCGTGGTGGCGGAAGCGGGGTTCATGCTTGGGCTGTGCCCGAATCTGAAGCGTGCCGTGGAGGCCAATGCCGGGCCGGTGGCGCTGCGCTCTGTGTAGGAGCGGCCTTGTGTCGCGACAGGGCTGCGCAGCGGCCCGAGTTTTCAGCTTCGCCGCAATGATCGAAGGGGCCGCTTTGCGGCCCTTTCGCGACACAAGGCCGCTCCTACAGCGGTTGCGTGACGCCGAGGGTTACTTCCTCGACTCCACACCCAACTCATCCCACACCGACTCGGCCAGGTGGAAGGTGGCATTGGCCGCCGGAATCCCGCAGTAGATCGCGCTCTGCATCAGCACTTCCTTGATCTCCTCGCGGGTCACGCCGTTGTTGGCCGCCGCACGCAGGTGCAGCTTGAGCTCGTCGTTGCGGTTCATGCCGATCAGCATGGCAATGGTGACCAGGCTGCGGGTGTGCCGCGGCAGGCCCGGGCGGGTCCAGATATCACCCCAGGCGTGGCGGGTGATCATCTCCTGGAACTCGCCATTGAAGTCGTTGAGCTTCTCCAGGCTGCGGTCCACATGGGCATCGCCAAGTACCGCGCGGCGTACCTGCATGCCGGCGTCGTAACGTTGTTTCTCGTCCATCGGATACCTCAGCGGGCCAGCAGAAAATCGAGCACGCGGCGGCTGAAGGCCTCGCCGATCTCGACGTTGGACAGGTGCGCAGCCGGGAACTCGGCATAGGTGGCACCGACGATGTTGGCCTGCATGAAGCGGCCATGTTCCGGGGTGGTGACCACGTCCTCGGTGCCGGCGACGATCAGCGTCGGCACCTGGATGCGGCCCAGCTGCTCACGGAAATCGGCATCGCGCACCGCCGCGCAGTTGGCGGCATAGCCCTGGGGCGAGGTCTGCGCCAGCATCTGGCAGATGCGCTGCGCCTGCTCAGGCTGGGCCTTGGCAAACGCCGGGGTGAACCAGCGGGCGATGGAGGCGTCGCGCAAGTCGGCCATGGCTTGCTGGCCGCCCTTGAGCACGGTGTCGATGCGGGTGTTCCACACCTCGTCGTTGGCAATTTTCGCCGCCGTGTTGCACAGGGTCAGGCTGTGCAGGCGCTGGCCGGCATGGATGCCCAGCCACTGGCCGATCAGGCCGCCCATCGACAGGCCGACGAAGTGCGCGTGGGCGATATCCAGGGTATCGAGCAGCGCCAGCACATCGCGGCCCAGCTGCTCGATGCGGTAAGGGCCCTCGGTCACCAGCGAGGCGCCATGGCCGCGGGTGTCGTAGCGCAGCACGCGAAAATGCTCGCTCCACAGCGGGATCTGGCTGTCCCACATGCCAAGGTCGGTGCCCAGCGAGTTGGACAGCACCAGCACCGGGGCATCTTCCGGGCCATCGAATCGATAGTTCAGTACGCCATCGGCCAGTTGCAATTGCGCCACAGCGGTCTCCTTCAGGCAGTGAAACGTTGATGTTCAGCCACCGCCCGCGCCACCCAGACGCGGGCCTGGCCGAGGTAGTGGGCGGGGTCGAGCAGGCGGTCGAGTTCTTCTGCCGACAGCTCGGCGCTGACCTGCGGCTCATCCCCCAGCACGGCACGCAAGTGGCGCTGCTCGGCGACGGCACGCTGGCAGCATTGCTCCAGCAGATGGTGGGCGCGGTCACGGCCCAGGCGCTGGGCGAGGACGATGCTCACCGCCTCGGCCAGCACCAGGCCCTGGGTCAGGTCGAGGTTGCGGCGCATGCGTTCGGCATCCACTTGCATGCCTTCGGCGATCACCTGTGCCTGGCGCAGGGCACCGGACACCAGGCAGCAGATATCCGGCAGCGTTTCCCACTCGGCATGCCACAGGCCCAGGCTGCGTTCGTGCTCCTGGGGCATGGCGGCATACAGCGTCGAAAGCAGGCCCGGCACGCGCGTGGCGGCGCCGATCAGCACCGCCGCGCCCACCGGGTTGCGCTTGTGCGGCATGGTCGACGAGCCGCCCTTGCCCGGTGCCGAAGGCTCGAACACCTCGCCCGCCTCGGTCTGCATCAACAGGCTGATGTCGCGGCCGAACTTGCCCAGGCTGCCGGCGATCAAGCCCAGCACCGAGGCAAACTCCACCAGGCGGTCTCGCTGGGTGTGCCAGGGTTGTTCCGGCAGGTTCAGCTTGAGGTGCGCGGCCAAGGCCTCGGCCACCGGCATGGCCTTGCTGCCCAGTGCGGCCAGGCTGCCGGAAGCCCCGCCGAACTGCAGCACCAGCAAGCGCGGGCGCAGCTCCTGCAGGCGTTGGCGGTGGCGCGTGAGGGCGCCGAGCACACCGGCCAGCTTCATGCCCAGGGTCACCGGCGTGGCATGCTGCAGCCAGGTGCGCCCCACCAGCGGGGTGTCGGCATGCTGCAGGGCCTGCTGCGCCAGGGTGTCGGCCAGCTTGGCAAGGTAGGCTTCGATCAGCTCGAGCGCGGCGCGCAGCTGCAGCACCAGGCCTGTGTCCATGGCGTCCTGGCTGGTGGCGCCCAGGTGCACGTAGCGCTCGGCTTCCGGCACGCCGCTGGCGATCACCTTGCCCAACGCCTTGACCAGCGGTATGGCCGAGTTGCCCGCCGTGGCGATGGCATCGGCCAGCGCACGGGTGTCGTAGCGCTCGGCCTGGCAGGCCGCTTCGATGGCCGCTACCGCGCTGTGCGGCACCAGCCCGGCGCTGGCCTGGGCACGGGCCAGGGCCGCTTCGAAGTCGAGCATGCCCTGCAGGCGGCCACGGTCGCAGAACACCTCGCGCATGGCCGGGGCGGTGAAGTAGGCGTCGAACAGTTGGTTGCTCATGCAGCGTCCTTAGTCGTCATGGTGCAAGTACGCCGCTTGTTTCGGCAGCCGCAGGCTGAACAGGAAGGCGATCGCCATCATGGCGGTCACGTACCAGTAGAAGGTGTTCTCCATGCCCATGGTTTTCAAGCCCAGCGCCACGTATTCGGCCGAGCCGCCAAATACCGCGTTGGCCACCGCATAGGCCAGGCCCACGCCCAGCGCACGCACTTGCGGCGGGAACATCTCGGCCTTCACCAGGCCACTGATCGAGGTGTAGAAACTGACGATGCACAGCGCCAGGGTCACCAGCACGAAGGCCATGAACGGGCTGCTGACGGTCTTCAGTGCCATCAGCAGCGGCACAGTGAACAGCGTGCCCAAAGCGCCGAACAGCAGCATCGAGTTGCGCCGGCCGATGCGGTCGGAGAGCATGCCGAAGAACGGCTGCAGCACCATGAACAGGAACAGTGCGCCGGTCATCACGAAGCTGGCGTTTTTCGCCGTCATGCCGGCGGTATTGACCAGGTATTTCTGCATGTAGGTGGTGAAGGTGTAGAAGATCAGCGAGCCGCCGGCGGTGTAGCCGAGCACGGTGATGAAGGCCGCGGCGTGGTTGCGGAACAGGCCCTTGATCGAACCTGCGTCCTTGTCCTTGCGGGTTTCGGCGCTGCTGGTCTCGTGCAGCGAACGGCGCAACATCAGCGAGATCAGTGCGGCGATGGCGCCGACCACGAACGGAACGCGCCAGCCCCAGGCGCGCAGCTCGTCTTCGCTGAGCAGCTGCTGCAGCACCACCACCACCAGCACCGCGAGCAACTGGCCGCCGATCAGGGTGACGTACTGGAACGAGGCGAAGAAGCCGCGCTGCCCGCGCAGGGCCACTTCACTCATGTAGGTGGCGGTGGTGCCGTATTCGCCGCCCACCGACAGGCCCTGGATCAGGCGTGCCAGCAACAGCAGCGCCGGCGCCCAGGTGCCGATGGCGGAATAGGTGGGCAGGCAGGCGATCATCAGCGAGCCGAAACACATCATCAGCACCGAGATCATCAGCGAATTCTTGCGCCCGTGGCGGTCGGCCAGGCGGCCGAAGATCCAGCCGCCGATGGGGCGCATCAGAAAGCCTGCGGCGAACACCCCGGCCGTGTTGAGCAGCTGCACGGTGGGGTCGTCGGAGGGGAAGAAGGCCGGGGCGAAGTAGATCGCGCAGAAGGCATAGACGTAGAAGTCGAACCATTCCACCAGGTTGCCTGAAGAGGCGCCGACGATGGCGAAGATGCGCTTACTGCGTTCTTCGCCGGTGTAATAGGCTGAGGTCATGACGGTTTTACTCCTGGAGGGTCCTAGGTAAGTCTAGACATACCTAGTAACACACTCGTTCCGCTGTGGGGCTGGCCATTAGCCTTGTGTCGTAAGCACCGGCCTCATCGCCGGCAAGCCGGCTCCCACAGGGATAGGCGTGGTTTTCCCTGTGGGAGCCGGCTTGCCGGCGATGAGGCCGGTAAGATCAAACTCGCTCGATGGCCAACGCCAAGCCTTGGCCAACGCCCACGCACATGGTCGCCAGGCCCTTGCGCCCACCACGCTTCTCAAGCTGGTGCAACGCGGTCAGCACCAGGCGCGCCCCGCTCATGCCCAGCGGGTGCCCCAGGGCAATCGCGCCGCCATTGGGGTTCACCTGCGGCGCATCATCGGCCACACCCAGTTCACGCAGCACTGCCAGGCCTTGGCTGGCGAAGGCTTCGTTGAGCTCGATCACATCGAAATCACTCACCGCCACGCCCAGGCGCTCGGTCAGCTTGCGCACTGCCGGTACCGGGCCGATGCCCATCACGCGTGGCGCCACGCCGGCACTGGCCATGCCCAGCACGCGGGCCCGCGGGGTCAGGCCGTGCTTCTTCACCGCCTCGGCCGAGGCCAGGATCAAAGCTGCGGCGCCGTCGTTGACGCCCGAGGCGTTGCCGGCGGTGACAGTCTTGTCCTGGCCATTGACCGGCTTGAGCTTGGTCAGCGCTTCAAGGGTGGTGTCCGGGCGCAGGTGTTCATCGCGCTCGACCACAGTCTCGCCCTTCTTGTGGGCAATGCGCACCGGCACGATCTCTTCGGCGAAAAAGCCTGCAGCCTGGGCCGCCGCGGCCTTCTGCTGGCTGCGCAGGGCGAAGGCGTCCTGGTCGGCGCGCGACACCTGGTAATCGTCGGCCACGTTGTCGGCGGTTTCCGGCATCGCGTCCACGCCGTACTGGCTTTTCATCAGCGGGTTGATGAAGCGCCAGCCGATGGTCGTGTCTTCGAGCTTCATGTTGCGCGAATAGCCACTCTCGGCCTTGCCCATGACGAACGGGGCCCGCGACATGGACTCCACGCCCCCGGCGATGG
Organism: Pseudomonas sp. NPDC087029; assembly: GCF_044745345.1. NCBI lineage: Bacteria > Pseudomonadati > Pseudomonadota > Gammaproteobacteria > Pseudomonadales > Pseudomonadaceae > Pseudomonas > Pseudomonas sp. NPDC087029. The sequence continues at coordinate 145,773 of NZ_JBIVAB010000006.1, forward strand.
CCAGCTCCATTTCACCACTGGCGATGGCACGGAACGCGGTGCCGATGGCATCCATGCCCGAGGCGCACAGGCGGTTGAGGGTCACCCCCGGCACGCTTTGCGGCAGGCCCGCCAGCAGCAGCGCCATGCGCGCCACGTTGCGGTTGTCTTCACCGGCCTGGTTGGCGCAGCCGAAGAACACTTCGTCGAGCTGGTCCCACTGCACGTTCGGGTTGCGCTCGATCAGCGCCTTGAGCGGTACTGCCGCCAGGTCGTCGGCACGCACACCGGCCAGGGCGCCACCGAAGCGGCCGATCGGGGTGCGGATGGCGTCACAGATGAATACGTCGCGCATCAGGCTTCTCCTGCCACCTGGCCATGGGCCGCGGCGGTACGGGCTTCGAGGTCGCGCAGCGCGCCCAGCTCGGTTTCCGTTGGCGCGGCGGTGGTCTGCACATCGTCGGCGAAACGAATGGCCCAGCCGGTGGCGGCGACGATCTGCTCACGGGTCACGCCCGGGTGGATGGCAGTGACGATGAATTCGTGGGTGCCGGCTTCCGGCTCCATGATGCACAGGTCGGTGATGATGCCGACCGGGCCTTCGCCGGGCAGGCCGAGGCGCTTGCGCGAATCGCCGCCTTCACCGTGGCCGACCGAGGTGATGAAGTCGAGCTTGTCGACGAAGGCTCGTGGCGACTGCTTGAGGATGATCAGCACCTGCTTGGCCGAGCCTGCGATCTCCGGCGCGCCGCCGGCACCTGGCAGGCGGGTCTTGGGCGCGTGGTAGTCACCGACCACGGTGGTGTTGATGTTGCCGAAGCGGTCGACCTGGGCGGCGCCAAGGAAGCCGACATCGATGCGCCCGCCTTGCAGCCAGTAGCGGAAGATCTCGCCGGTCGGCACCACGGTGTCGGCGGTTTCGGCCAGCTCGCCATCGCCGATCGACAGCGGCAGCACGCTCGGCTTGGCCCCGATCGGGCCGGACTCGTAGATCAGCACCACGTCGGGCGACGAGGTCAGGCGCGCCAGGTTGGCAGCCTTGGACGGCAGGCCGATGCCGACGAAGCACACGGCGCCATTGCGCAGGCGGCGGGCAGCGGCCACGGTCATCATTTCAGAGGTGGAGTAGCTCATTGTGCAGCCTCCGCGGTGCTGGCCAGCTTGGCCTTGAATGCGTTGAAGTCGGCGGTGCCACGGATGTAGGTGTCGATCCAGGCGGTGAACGTTTCGCGGTTGCGCGCGATCGGGTCCCATGCCTGGTAGAAGCGGTTGTCACGTTCGTAGTAGCCATGGGCATAGGACGGGTGGGCGCCACCGGGCACCAGGCACACCGCGCTGAGGGCCCAGGTCGGCAGCACGCAGGCGTTCATCGGCGCCTGCAGGTCATCGACGATTTCTTCGACGGTGACGATGCAGCGCTTGGCCGCCAGGGCCGCTTCCTTCTGCACGCCGAGGATGCCCCAGAGCAGCACGTTGCCCTTGCGGTCGGCCTTCTGCGCGTGGATCACGGTGACGTCCGGGCGTACCGACGGCACCGCCGCCAGCACTTCGCCGGTGAACGGGCAGGTGACGCTCTTGATCAGTGGGTTGACCTTGGGCAGGTCGGAGCCGGCGTAGGCACGCAGCACCGCGAACGGCAGGCCGGAGGCACCGGCAACGTAGGCGTTGGCGAGGTCGGCGTGGCTGTGCTCCTCAATCTCGATGGCGTGCGGCCACTGCTTCTCGACGGCATCGCGCAGGCGGTGCAGCGAACCGACACCCGGGTTGCCGCCCCAGGAGAAGATCAGCTTGGAGGCGCAGCCGGCGCCGATCAGCTGGTCGTAGATCAGGTCCGGGGTCATGCGCACCAGGGTCAGGCCGCGCTTGCCCTGACGGATGATCTCGTGGCCGGCGGCAGTCGGGATCAGGTGGGTGAAGCCTTCGAGGGCGACGGTATCGCCATCCTGGATGAACTGCTTCACGGCTTCGTGAAGCGGGAGAATTGCAGCCATTTGGAGACTCCTGGTCAGGGTGCTACGTTGCGTTCAGATTAAGGAGAGAGGTGGGGGGCTTACAATCCGATAATCGACTATTCGTGCGATTATCGAACCGATTATTGCGCCCCTACCTATCTCCGCCTGGCCCACTCACGTGGCGTCGGCGTGGCTGACCAAGCCCTTCACGATCACCCCGACCGTCGCCAATGCCGCCGGCACCAGCAGCGCCGTCAGCACCTGTTCGAAGTTCCAACCAAGACCCAGCAACGTCGCCCCGCTCCATGCCCCCAGAATGGCGCCGAAGCGGCCGATGCCGAGCATCCAGGACACCCCGGTGGCACGCCCCTGGGTCGGGTAGAAGCGTGCCGCCAGCGAAGGCATGGCCGATTGCGCGCCGTTCACGCACATGCCGGCAACCAGCACCAACGTGGCCAGCACGGTGATGTTGCCCAGGCTCTGCCCCACCGCATAGGCGAACACCCCCGCCAGCAGGTAGAACACGCCAATGACCTTGTGCGGGTTGAAGCGGTCCATGGCCCAGCCCACCGCCACCGCGCTGAGCACGCCACCGAACTGGAACAACGCACCGATGAAGGCGGCCTGCTCCATGCTCGCGCCACTGTCGCGCATCAGCGTCGGCAGCCAGCTGGTCAGCAGGTAGACGATCACCAGGCCCATGAAGTAGGTCAGCCACAGCAGCAGCGTGCCCAGGCCGTAGGTGCCGGAGAAGATCACCGCGAACACGTTGCGCGCGGCCACCACCTTCTGTTCCGGCACGCTGAAGCTGCCCGCCTGGGCCACCACGGCCGGGGCGATCGGCGCCAGGGTCTTGCGCACCTTGTCATTGCCGCGGTTGCGCACCACCAGAAACCGCGCCGACTCCGGCAGCCAGAACAGCAGCACCACCGCCAGCAGCAACGGCAACACCCCACCGACAACCAGCAAGCTGTGCCAGCCGTAAGCCGGGATCATCTTGGCGGAAATGAAACCACCCCCGGCCATGCCCAGGTTGAAGCCGCAGAACATGCTGGTGACCAGCAACGACTTGAGGCGCTCGGGGGTGTATTCGGAGAGCAGCGTGGTGGCATTGGGCATGCCGGCCCCCAGGCCCAATCCGGTAAGAAAACGCAGCACCAACAGTTGGTCGACGTTGCTGGCATAGGCCGAGGCCAGGCTGAAGCCACCGAACACCAGCACCGCCGCCACCAGCACGCCCTTGCGGCCGAAACGGTCGGCCAGCGGCCCCGAACCCAGGGCGCCGAACACCATGCCGATCAGCGCGGCGCTCATCACCGGGCCAAGGCTTGCGCGGTCGATGCCCCACTCCTGGGACAATGCAGGGGCGATGAAACCCATGGCCGCGGTGTCCAGGCCGTCGAGAAAGACGATAAGAAAGCAGAGCATCACCACCCGCCACTGATAACGCGACAGCGGTTGTTCATTAATGAAGGACTGTACGTCGAGGCAATGCCCGACTGCGTGGGGTTTGTTCATTGTTGTTATCCAGAAGTTGGGCACGGGCGGGCCACTGCAACAGTGCAGGGGCAAGTACGGGCAAGTGCGAGCTTGGGTCAGCCTGGAAACAACGGCACTGCAAGCGGGTACGGCCGCGGCAGCGAAGGGACAGTGAGCATGAAGGTGCGCCTCTTATGTTTTTCTTGTTCGGTCGGCAAGGCCGACCGTTGCGAGAGACATTAATCAGCGAATGGAGGGGGTGCAATTCACCGGGAACGACACTGTGCGTTTATCGAACAGGAAACAGTGCCGGGGGGGCCGCAAAGCGACCCCATAGCGCATTTCAGCCAAACAGCTGATGGCAAAGATCGCGGCTGGCCGCCAGCAAAATCGGCAGGAAACGCTGCTCCAGTTCGCTGCGGCTCACCCGCCCGACATGGGTACTGACATTCAGCGCCGCCAGCACCTGGCCCGAAGCGTCGTAGATCGGCACCGCGATCGAGCGCAAGCCCTGCTCCAGCTCCTGGTCGACCACGCACCAGCCTTGCGCCCGTACCTGCTGGATGCAGGCGAACAGCGATTCGGCGTCATGCAGGGTGCGGCTGGTGCGGGCCTTGAGGTCGGCGCGATCGAGGTATTCGCGCAGGCTGGTGTCGTCCATCGCCGCCAGCAGGATGCGCCCCATCGACGTGCAATAGGCCGGCAAGCGCCCACCCACCGACAGGTCGACCGAGATCAGCCGCTCGACCGTGGCCGAGCGCGCTATATAAAGGATGTCGTCGCCTTCGAGGGTGGCCATGTTGGCCGCCTCGTGGAGTTGGTCGCTGATGCGGTCCAGGTAGGGCTGGGCCGATACCGCCAGCGGCGTCGAGGACAGGTAGGCGTGGCCCAGGGTCAGCACCTTGGGCAGCAGCGAATAGGTGCGGCCATCGGTGGTGGCGTAGCCAAGCTTGATCAGCGTGTGCAGGCAGCGGCGCACGGCGGCCCGGGGGATTTCGGTGCGGTGGCTGATCTGGGCGATGGTCAGGTGGCGCTTGCGCTCCTGGAAGGCCTGGATCACCGCCAGCCCCCGGGCCAGCGAGGTCATGAAGTCGGGGTCGCCGGTAAAGGCCTGGATACGCTTGGCCGGCGAAGCCACGATCGGCGGCGCCAGTGCCGGCGAACTCGGGCGGGGCGCCTCGGGGTTGTCGGATTCGTTGGCCTGGGTTTGGTCGCTCATCGCTCACCTCAAAAAAATCGCTAGCTCGTGCGATTATCGAACGAACGGCCGATAATCGCAATTGACCGCTGACAAATTTACTTATACCTTTCTCCTGCCACTTGTGGCTTCTTTGGAGAGACTGGTCAGGTACCCACCGTAGAAGTCCCGGGCAGCGGCCTCGCCTAGTGCGAGGCCGTTTTTGTTTTCCCCGCCTGCCCTGCCTCACCATCGTGCTGAACTTTACCCCGCCTTGTTCGCTCAAAGTTTGCACACGCCGGCAACTTGCAAACCGTGATGTCAACGGGACGTAAATAACCCTGTTTGGCACTTTATCGATTGCTATAATCGATTCTGCTGGCACCGATCGATACACCGGCACTGCAGGCATTACCGACATTGGCCATCCAGCACACTCAGTGCATGGGCAACTAGCGCCTGCATACAACATCAGCACTATTACGCATTCAGGTATTACTGTGACGAAAGAAGAACTGCGCGCGGAACTCGAGCGCCAGGCTGAACGTTACAAGGAAGTTTACGGTGGCGAAGTCACCACCTACGCCGCTCAACCCGACCCGGAACGCAAACCCTGGCGCAAACGTGCCACGGTTCAGGATCAGGTGTTCAGCCAGGAACTGGAAAAGATGGAAAAGGAACTGCGCAGCGACGAGCCCTGATCGCTGCCAGGCCCCTTGCGGCGCGCCGATCTTTACCGATCGGCCGCCGATGAAATGGAATTACACAAATTTCATACAAGCGTTTGAACAGTGGAACGCCCTGGCCTTTTTCGTAAATTTGGCGAAATTCATCTGATTTTGTGTTTTTTAGCGGAACTTTTTCCGTTTCAGCACGTCATTTCAGGCACTGAGAGGCGCTTCACAAGCCTGCCGCTGGTCTGCAGTGGGTGCATCGATTGCCAAGGTTTTCTGGCATAATCCCGCCCCCCTATGACCGCCAGACAACCTTCATGATCGATTTATTCAGCGGACTGGATGCCTGGGTATTGGTGAGCCTGCTGCTCGCCTTGACCTTCGTGCTCGCCTTCGAGTTCATCAATGGCTTTCATGACACCGCCAACGCGGTAGCCACCGTCATCTATACCAAAGCCATGCCACCGCACCTGGCCGTATTCTTCTCCGGGGTGTTCAACTTCCTCGGCGTTCTGCTCGGCGGTGTCGGCGTGGCCTACGCCATCGTCCACCTGTTGCCGGTGGAACTGCTGATCAACGTGAACACCGGCCATGGCCTGGCCATGGTCTTCTCGTTGCTGGCCGCGGCCATCACCTGGAACCTGGGCACCTGGTACTTCGGCATCCCCGCCTCCAGCTCGCACACCCTGATCGGTTCGATCCTCGGTGTGGGCCTGGCCAACGCCATGATCAACGACATCCCCCTGGGTGATGGCGTCAACTGGCAGAAGGCGATCGACATCGCCATGTCGCTGGTGGTCTCGCCCATGGCCGGCTTCGCTGTCGCAGCCCTGTTGCTGCTCGGCCTGAAGTGGTGGCGCCCGCTGTCGAAGATGCACAAGACCCCGGAGCAACGCCGCAAGCTCGACGACAAGAAGCACCCACCCTTCTGGAACCGCCTGGTACTGGTGATTTCGGCCATGGGCGTGAGCTTCGTGCACGGCTCCAACGATGGCCAGAAAGGCATCGGCCTGATCATGCTGGTGCTGATCGGTATCGTGCCGGCCAAGTTCGTCCTCGACCTGAACAGCACCACCTACCAGATCGAGCGCACCCGTGACGCCACCACCCACCTGAGCCAGTTCTACCAGCGCAACGCCGGCACCCTGGGCGAGTTCCTGGCACTGGGCAAGGCCCAGCCAAGCGACCTGCCGGAGCAGTTCAGCTGCAACCCGCAGCAGACCGAGCCGACCATCGCCGCGCTGCAGACCTCGCTGCAAGGTGTGACCGACTACCGCGCCCTCAGCGCCGACAAGCGCGTCGAAGTGCGCCGCTACCTGCTGTGCCTGGACGACACGGCGAAGAAGGTCGGCAAGCTGCCAGGCCTGGAAGCCCGTGAAAAGGCTGACCTGGAGAAGCTGCGCAAAGACCTCACCGCCACCACCGAATACGCCCCGTTCTGGGTGATCGTGGCCGTCGCCCTGGCCCTGGGCCTGGGCACCATGGTTGGCTGGAAGCGTGTGGTGCTGACCGTGGGCGAGAAGATCGGCAAGCAAGGCATGACCTATGCCCAGGGCATGTCGGCGCAGATCACCGCGGCCTGTGCCATCGGCCTGGCCAACGTGTTTGCCCTGCCCGTGTCGACCACCCATGTGTTGTCGTCCGGTGTGGCCGGCACCATGGTCGCCAACAAGAGCGGCCTGCAAGGCGGCACGGTGAAAACCATCCTGCTGGCCTGGGTGCTGACCCTGCCTGCCTCCATGGGCCTGGCTGCCGGCCTGTTCTGGCTGGCGTCCAAGGCGCTGGGCTAAGCAATATCGCTGCAATGAAAAAGGCGCCCTCGAGGCGCCTTTTTCATTGGCTTGCCTGGCCACCTCGCCCCCTGTGGGAGCCGGCTTGCCGGCGATGAGGCCAGCGCAGGCAGCTAGCGCTTCTTGCCCCCCAACAACGACCCCATCAACCCCCGCACCAACTGGCGCCCCAACTGGTTCGCCGCCTGGCGCACCGCCGACTTGATCGCCTGCCCCGCCGCACTCTGCAAAAACTCCCCGGCCTTGTCGGCCAGGCTTTCTTCATCGGCCTTGGGCACCGGCGCCGGCTCCACCGGCTCGCCCTTGCGCTGGGTGAGCATTTCATACGCCGACTCCCGATCGATCGGCTTGTCATAGCGCCCCAGCAACGGCGACCGGGCAATCAGCGCGGCCCGCTCGGCCGCGCTCAATGGGCCGATACGCGACTGCGGCGGGGCAATCAGCACCCGCTGCACCATCGCCGGGGTGCCCTTTTCCTCCAGGGTGCCGACCAACGCCTCGCCGATGCCAAGCTCGGTGAGCACCGACAGGCTGTCGAACGCAGGGTTGGGGCGAAAACCATCGGCCACCGCGCGCAACGACTTCTGCTCCTTGGCGGTGAACGCACGCAGGCCATGCTGGATACGCAAGCCCAGCTGGGCCAGCACGGTATCGGGCAGGTCGCTCGGCGACTGGGTGACGAAATACACCCCCACGCCCTTGGAGCGAATCAGCCGCACCACCTGCTCCAGCCGGTCCTGCAGCGCCTTGGGCGTGCCATTGAACAGCAGGTGCGCCTCGTCGAAGAACAGTGCCAGCACAGGTTTTTCGGCATCGCCGCGTTCGGGCAACTGTTCGAACAGTTCGGCCAGCAACCACAGCAGGAAGGTGGCATAGACCTTGGGCGCGTCGTGCACCAGCCGGCTGGCATCGAGCAGGTGGATACGCCCGCGCCCATCGCCGTCGGGCCTGAGCAAGTCTTCCAGTTGCAGCGCCGGCTCGCCGAACAACGCCTCGGCGCCTTGCTGCTCCAGGGTTGCCAGGCGCCGCAAGAGGGCCTGGGTCGAGCCGCTGGTCATCAAGGCGCTGTCATCGCCGAGCAGTTGCGGGTTGTCCTTCAGGTGCGCGAGCAGCGCTTTGAGGTCTTTCAGGTCGAGCAGCAGCAGCCCTTCCCGGTCGGCCACCTTGAATGCCGCATAAAGAGCGGCCTGCTGGCTGTCGGTCAGCTCCAAGAGATTGCCGAGCAACAACGGCCCCATTTCGCTGAGGGTGGTGCGCAGCGGATGGCCGGATTGCCCGGCGATGTCCCACAAGGTGACCGGGTAGGCACGCGGCCCATAATCGAGCCAGGGCATCCCGGCTATGCGCTCGGCCACTTTGCCCTGCGGGGCGCCGGCGGCGCCAAGGCCACACAGGTCGCCTTTGACATCCGCCGCGAACACCGCCACGCCAGCATCGCTGAACACTTCCGCCAGGTGCTGCAGGGTCACGGTCTTGCCGGTACCGGTGGCACCCGCCACCAACCCATGGCGATTGGCCAGGCGCATGGCTTGCTTGACCGGCTCGCCATCCGTGCCTGCGCCGATAACTATGGTCGAAGAATCCGACATCTTTTTGATCCTCTTCTCAAGCTTTAACACTTAGTGGCCGATACCTCGGGGTGATATTCGCCATTGAAGACAGGAACAACCCAAAGGACTTCCCGGGATGTTGCACTGTTTTACTGCTGTATTCGTGCGAACGCCCGATAAAAACCTTAGCGGAACCGATTACGCCATGAACAAAAGCCTTCGTTTCAGCCACAAGATTCTTTTGGCGGCATCACTGATCGTGATGCTCGCCTTCAGCCTGTTTACCCTCTACAACGATTACCTCCAGCGTAATGCGATCCGCGAGAATCTGGAGAATTATCTGGCTGAAATGGGCGAGTCCACTTCGACCAACATTCGCAACCTGTTCGAAGGCCGCATCAAGTTGGTGGAAAACCTGGCGCAGAACATTGCCCAGCAACCCGACCAGGCCGAAACCCTGATGGGCCAGCGCGCACTGATCTCGAGTTTTCTGACGGTCTACCTGGGCAAGGTCGACGGTGGCTTCAGCGTGCGCCCCGACTCGAAGATGCCCGACGGCTACGACCCGCGCACCCGCCCCTGGTACAAGGACGGCATGAACGCCCAGGGCGTGACCCTCACCGAACCCTACATGGACATGACCACCAACAAGATGGTCATCGGCATCCTCAGCAAGGTTTCCTCCAGTGTTGGCGTGGTCGGCGGTGACCTGGCCCTCGACGGCCTGGTGCAGATCATCAACTCGCTGAACTTCGGCGGCATGGGCTACGCCTTCCTGGTCAACGACCAAGGCAAGGTGCTGGTTCACCCCGACCAGCAGATGGTCATGAAGTCGCTGTCGGACCTGTTCCCGCAGCACACGCCGAAACTGTCCGGCGAGCTGACCGAAGTGCAGGCCGACGGCCAGACCCGCCTGCTGACCTTCACCCCGATCAAGGGCCTGCCTTCGGCCAACTGGTACATCGGCCTGTCGGTGGACAAGGACAAGGCCTTCGCCATGCTCAGCACCTTCCGCACCTCGGCGGTGATCGCCACCGTGGTGGCGGTGGTGATCATCATCGGCCTGCTGGGCCTGCTGATCCGCGTGCTGATGCAACCGCTGCTGACCATGACCCGCGCCATGGAAGACATCGCCGAAGGCGAAGGCGACCTGACCAAGCGCCTGAGCATCCACAACCACGACGAGTTCGGCGTGCTGGGCACCGCCTTCAACCGCTTCGTCGAGCGGATCCACGGCTCGATCCGCGAAGTGTCCTCGGCCACCGAGCAGGTCAACGAAGTGGCCCTGCGGGTGATCAGCGCCTCCAACTCGTCGATGACCAACTCCGACGAGCAGTCCAACCGCACCAACAGTGTCGCCGCCGCCATCAACGAACTGGGCGCCGCCGCCCAGGAGATCGCCGGCAACGCCGCCCAGGCTTCGCAACACGCAACCTCTGCACGCCTGCTGGCCGAGGAAGGGCAGCAGGTGGTCGAGCGCAACATCGCGGCGATGAACCGCTTGTCCGACCTGATCGTCACCTCCAGCGCGCACATCGAGACGCTCAACAGCAAGACCGTCAATATCGGCCAGATTCTCGAGGTGATCACCAGCATTTCCCAGCAGACCAACCTGCTGGCGCTGAACGCCGCGATCGAAGCCGCACGTGCCGGTGAAGCCGGCCGCGGGTTCGCCGTGGTGGCCGATGAAGTGCGCAACCTGGCCCACCGCACCCAGGAATCGGCGCAGCAAGTGCAGAGCATGATCGAAGAGCTGCAGGTCGGCGCCCGCGAGTCGGTCGAGACCATGGGCCAGAGCCAGCGCCACAGCCAGGACAGCGTGCAGATCGCCAACCAGGCCGGTGAACGCCTGGACAGCGTCACCGTGCGCATCGGCGAGATCGACGGCATGAACCAGTCGGTGGCCACGGCCACCGAAGAGCAGACCGCCGTGGTCGACTCGATCAACATGGACATCAACGAAATCAACATGCTCAACCAGGAAGGCGTCGAAAACCTGCAGGCCACCCTGCGCGCGTGCTCCGACCTTGAACAGCAGGCCTCGCGCCTGAAACAGCTGGTCGGCAGCTTCCGCATCTGACCCGCGCTCATCACCGCCAAGCCGGCTCCCCACCCAGCCCTGTGGGAGCCGGCTAGCCGGCGATGGCTGCCCCCCTCCCCCCAACTCAACCCGATCGAACAAACTATCCTTCAGGAAGGTCAACCTTTAGGCGCGTCATCGTCGGCTTTATTACCGCCGCATGACAGACCCGAAGACGATCCCGGAGGGATGCTGATCGTGCACATCGCTGACATCACCATGTTCTATGCCCCCGCCAGCGGCGGCGTACGGACTTATCTTGATGCCAAACACCATCGCCTCGACGCCCTCCAGGGCGTGCGCCACAGCCTGCTGATCCCAGGCCCCAGTGCCCGCCACACCAATGGCGTGTACGAGGTACCGGCCCCGCCCCTGCCCTTTGGCAACGGCTACCGCTTTCCGGTGCGCCTGGGCCCCTGGTGCACGGTGCTGCGCCGCCTCAAGCCCGACCTGATCGAAGTCGGCGACCCCTACCTGACCGCCTGGGCCGCCCTCGAAGCGCGCCGCCAGCTGGACGTGCCGGTGATCGGCTTCTACCACTCCGACTTGCCGCTGCTGGTCAGCAACCGCATGGGCAACTGGTTCACGCCCAATGTCGAAGCCTATGTCAGCAAGCTCTACGGCAATTTCGACCGGGTACTGGCGCCAAGCCAGGTGATGGCCGACAAGCTGCGCCGCCTGGGCGTGCGCGACGTGCATGTGCAGCGCCTGGGCGTGGACCTGGCCACCTTCAACCCGGCACGCCGCGACCCGCAGTTGCGCGCCCAGCTGGGCATCCCCGATACCAGCCGGCTGCTGGTGTTCGCCGGCCGTGGCTCGCGGGAAAAGAACCTGCCGGTGCTGCTCGACTGCATGCAGCACCTGGGGCGCCCCTACCACTTGCTGCTGGTGGGCTCGAACATGCCGGCCAGCGTGCCTGGCAACGTCAGTGTGATCGACCACTTCTGCCCGCTCGAGGAGGTCGCCCGGCTGGTGGCCAGCGCCGACCTGCTGGTGCATGCCGGCGACCAGGAAACCTTCGGCCTGGTGATCCTCGAGGCGATGGCCAGCGCCACGCCGGTGGTGGCGGTACGCGCCGGCGCCTTCAGCGAAATCGTCAACGAACAGTGCGGCCGCCTGTGCAACGCCAACGATGGCCGGGCCATGGCCACGGCGGTGCGCGAAGCGTTCGAAGAGGGGGTGCGCAAGCTCGGTGCCCAGGCTCGCCAGCATGTCGAGCAGCATTACTCGTGGGACAACGTGGTCAGCGGCCTGCTCCAGCATTACCAGGCCGTGCTCGGCCACCAGCCGCAGGTGCGCGCCCATGGCTGAGGCCGAAGGTTCGTCGCGCAGCCTGATGCTGGTGCTGCACGACATCGCCCCGGAAACCTGGCCGGACTACCAGCCATTCGTGCAGGCGGTCGACGAAATGGGCAACGTGCCGATGACCTGGCTGGTGGTGCCGGATTTTCACCACCGCAACCCTCTGGCACGCTCACCGACCTTCTGCCGGCTGCTAGAAAAGCGCCTGGCGCGCGGCGACGAGCTGGCCCTGCATGGCTTCTACCACGCCGACGACGGCCCCACGCCGCGCAGCCTCGGCGAGTACTTCATGCGCCGCCTCTACACCCACGAAGGCGAGTTCTATGCGCTGGACCAGGCCCAGGCGCTGCAGCGCCTGGAACAGGGCCTGGCGTTGTTCGCCCGGCAGGGCTGGCCGGTGGCAGGCTTCGTCGCCCCGGCCTGGCTGATGAGCCAGGGCACGCGCCAGGCCTTGTGCCAATTGCCGCTGCGCTACACCAGCACACCGCAGCATTTGTATCGCCTGCCCGACTTCACCGCCTTCGATGCCCCCGGGCTGGTCTGGAGCGCCCGCAGCGCCTGGCGCCGGGGCCTGTCACGGGTGGTCTGCAACTGGCAGCAGCAACGCTGGCGCGAAGCGGATACCTTGCGCCTCGGGCTGCACCCGGTGGACATGCGCCACCGCTCGTCGCGCAACTACTGGCTGACGACGCTCGAAACCTTGTTGCTGCAAGGCCGTGAACCCTTGACCAAATCGGCCTGGCTGGAGCGCCAGGTGCTCGCATGAATCGCCTGACCTGGCTGGGCCTGGCCCTGCTCTGCGCCCTGCTGGTGCCGGCCTTGCTCGGCGGCAGCGAGCTGCTGCCAAGGCTGCAGGCCTTTGACCCCGGCCTGATGCTCACCCTGCTCGGGATGATCCTGCTGTGCTGGGTGATCAACGCCTTGCGCCTGCGCCTGCTGCTCGGCCAGCACGGGGCCAAACTTGGCCACGTGCGCAGCCTTGGCGTGGTGATGGCTACCGAATTCGCCATCTGCACCACGCCCGGTGGCAGCGGTGGGCCGTTGACGCTGATGGCCTTGCTCGCCCGCGACCGCATTGGCCCGGCCCGCAGTGGCGCGGTGTTCGCCATGGACCAGCTGAACGACTTGCTGTTCTTCTTCTGCGCGATGCTGGCCATCGCCGGCTATGCCCTGTTCCACAGCCTGGGGCGCAGCCAGGAAAGCCTGTTGCTGGGCAGCGCCTTGCTGCTGAGCTGCGCACTGGCGGTGGTCGTGGCGTTGCTGCGCTATCGGCGCCAGCTGATGCGTTGCAATGGCCGGCTGCTGCAGCGCCTGGGCGTGGCCCCACGGCGCAAGCGGCGCTGGGCGCGCAAGTTCTTGCACTTCGTCGCCGCCCTGGCCCAGACCTGGCGGCTGCCCAAGCGCACCTTGGCGCTGGTGTTCACCCTCACCTGTGCGCACTGGAGCCTGCGCTACAGCGTGCTGTACCTGGTGTTGAGGGGGTTGGGCGTGGAGCTGTCGTGGGTGCCGAGCTTCCTGGTGCAGATGCTGTCGCTCAGCGCCGGGCAGTTCAGCCTGATGCCGGGCGGTGCCGGGGCTGCCGAACTGACGTCGGCGAGCCTCTTGGCGCCGATGGTCGGCAGCTCGACAGCCGCAGCGGCGATCCTGATCTGGCGGGCGGTTACCTACTATTTTTATCTGCTGGCGGGCGGGCCGGTGTTCGTCTACCTGCTGGCGCGTCCGTTGCTGGAGCGCTGGCGGGGTCAGGCGGGTTGAGCTGGCGCCAGAGTTCGGCGGCGCCTGGGAAGTCGGTGCCGTCGTCGTCATCGAGGGCGTCGGGGTCGTAGCGCGCGAGGCAGCCTTCACCGAGGGTGGGGGGAGGTGTGGCAGCGGGCTTGTTGCGGGAATTCGCCAAGGGGACTCCTCGGGGCGCTGTGCGCCCCAATCGCCGGCAAGCCGGCTCCCACAGAAGACTTGTGCAGTAACGGTGGGAGCCGGCTTGCCGGCGATTGGGCGGCGAAGCGGCCCTATGCTCGAATCAGTCGAACACCACGGTCTTGTTGCCGTGCACCAGCACGCGGTCTTCCAGGTGATAACGCAGGCCGCGGGCCAACACCATCTTCTCGACATCGCGGCCGAAGCGGACCATGTCCTCGATGCTGTCGGCGTGGCTGACGCGCACCACGTCCTGCTCGATGATCGGGCCGGCATCCAGCTCTTCGGTCACGTAGTGACAGGTGGCGCCGATCAGTTTCACGCCGCGCAGGGCAGCCTGGTGATAAGGCTTGGCGCCGACGAACGAAGGCAGGAAGCTGTGGTGGATGTTGATGACCTTTTCGGCGTAATCCTGGCACAGCTGCGGCGGCAGGATCTGCATGTAGCGCGCCAGCACCACCACATCGGCGGCATGCTCCTGGACCAGGCGCGACACTTCGGCAAACGCCGGCGCCTTGTCTTTGGGGTCGACCGGTACATGGAAGAACGGAATGCCATGCCACTCGACCATGCTGCGCAGGTCGTTGTGGTTGGAAATCACGCAAGGAATCTCGCAATCCAGCTCGTCGGTGTGCCACCGGTGCAGCAGGTCGGCCAGGCAATGCGATTCACGGCTGGCCATCAGCACCACGCGCTTCTTCTGCGCAGAATCGGTAACACGCCAAGTCATGGAGAACTCTTCGGCGATCGGCGCGAAGGCTTCGCGGAAGGCCTCGATACCGAACGGCAACGATTCGGCGCGAATTTCATGGCGCATGAAGAACCAACCACTCTGTTCATCGGAGTGGTGGCTGGCTTCGTTGATCCAGCCATTGTAAAGGGCCAGGAAATTACTGACTTTCGCCACGATGCCAACACGGTCGGGGCAGGCGATCACCAGACGATAGGTGCGCATGAATAAGACTCCAGAACTTCGCAAAGGCGCTCATTCTAGCGGCCCGGCCCAAAAAACGCAGTAAGCATTGCACCGACCGGTAACCCGGCTTGGCCGATGCGCCCCCTTGCGCCCGCTATCAAGTGGCTTGCGCACATGCCCGGGCAATTGACCAGGCTTATGTAAAAATTTCTTAATGTTGAGATAATTTGTCACAGGGTAATTAACAGTTCGGCCGGGTATTAATATGTTTACTTGAGTGTATGGCCTGTCTATTATTGCCCCACACATTTCTGAACACGCATTAAGGAACACTCCATGTCCCTGATCAACGAGTACCGCGCTACCGAAGAAGCCATCAAGGAACTTCAGGCCCGCCTGGCCAACCTGTCGCAGGATGACAAGCTGAAAAAAGAACTGGAGTTCGAAGGCAAACTGCGCACGCTGATGGGTGAATACTCCAAGTCGCTGCGTGATGTCATCGCCCTGCTCGACCCAGAGTCGAAACTGAGCAAAGCCCCGCGTGGCGCAGTCAAGACCACCGGCACCAAGCGTGCTCGCAAGGTCAAGCAATACAAGAACCCGCACAACGGTGAAGTGATCGAAACCAAAGGCGGCAACCACAAGACCCTGAAAGAATGGAAAGCCAAGTGGGGTGGTGATGTGGTTGAAGGCTGGGCAACCCTGCTGGACTGATAGTCCGCACTCGCCCAGTTTGTTGAAATGAAAAACGCCGGCACGCTGCCGGCGTTTTTCGTTTGTGCCTCAATGGTTGATGGCAAATTGTTCCGACAACCTGCGGGCATGCACTTGCCAGGCGTCCAGCACCCGGCGCCCGGCCTCGTCGGCATCGGCCCAGGCGCTCTGCCGGGCCTGCTCGAAGTCGCCCAGGGTATTGGGCGCGCCCCACACAGGGTCACTCAAGCGCTGCTGGCAGAATGCATGCCAACGCTGGCGCTCGTCGCTGTTCAAGGTCTCGGGGAAGTTTCGAGCGCGGTAACGGAACAGCAACTCAGGCATGCGCGGGTCGTCGAACATCCAATGGCCATGCGCCAATTGTGCAGGGTCCAGTGTGCGAACTTGCTCGCACAGGCGCCGGTCCCGGTCGCCGAGAAATCCGTCATACAATTGCTGTTCAGGGTCTTCATTCGGGGCAAACTCTTCCTGCCCATAAATATGTGCCAGCTTGTCTTGCCACGCCTCTTGTTGATTGGCCAGCGCTTCACCACGTGCCTGCAACTGCGGCAAGTCGATACCCAGCCGTTGCTGATCCACCGGGCGCAATACCGACAACGGCGCCAGCACCGGGCAACGGTTGATCTGCACCAACTTGAGCGGCACCGGTAATTGCCCTTCTGCCAATTGGTCATGCCGCGTATACAAGCGCTGACGAAGTACCTCGGCACTTTCCCTTAATAACGGTAGGGTTTCCTGATGCAGGTCGCACACAATCAGTGCATTGCGATTACGCGGGTGCCAGGCCAGGGGCAAGACCACACCCAGGTAATGACGCGCCGCCGAAAAGCGCCCGGAAATATGCACCAGCGGTTGCAACAAACGCACCTGCTCCATCACTTTGTGTTTGCTGCGCAACTGGAACAACCATTCATACAGTTTGGGTTGTTTTTGCCGTATCAAGCGCGCCAGGGCGATGGTTGCCCGCACGTCGGAAAGCGCTTCGTGCGCATGCCCGTGGTCGATGCCGTTGGCCTTGCTCAGCAACTCCAGGCGCAGGCTGGTGCGGCCATCCTGTTGCGGCCATTCGATACCTTCCGGGCGAAGCGCATAGGCCGTGCGCACCACATCGATCAAATCCCAGCGGCTGTTGCCGCCCTGCCATTCGCGGGCATAGGGGTCGAAGAAGTTGCGATAGAGGCTGTAGCGGGTCACTTCGTCGTCGAAGCGCAAGGTGTTGTAACCCGCGCTGCAGGTGCCTGGGCGCGCCAGTTGCTCATGCACGCGGGTCATGAACTCGGCTTCGCACAAGCCTTGGGTGGCCAGTTGCTGCGGGGTGATGCCGGTCACCAGGCAAGCGGCCGGGTGCGGCAGGATGTCGTCGGAGGGGCGGCAATAAAGGTTGATCGGCGCCTCGATCTCGTTGAGGTCGAAATCGGTGCGCACGCCAGCCACCTGCAGCGGCCGGTCGCAGCGCGGGTTGATGCCGGTGGTTTCGTAGTCGTGCCAGAAAATGCTGGAAGTCACGGGGTCATCCTGAAGCGAGGTTGACCCGATTCTAGCGGACCACGCCTCAGACGGAAGCGTTGGCCGGGAGGAAACTGAAATAGTCACGCAGCGAGCGCACGAAGTCATCGTACTCGCGCGGCGCCTGCAGCAGCATGAAGCCCGAATCGTAATGGCCCGGCGTCTGGTCTTCGCGGCACCACAGGCAACTGGCGGTCAGGTTGATGAACTGCAAGCCGCCACCGGCCAGCGGCACGCGCAGCTGCAGTTCGTAATCCGGCCCGACCAGCACAGGCAATTGGCTGATCACCATCAGCCCGTCTTCGGAGGCATTACCCAACTGGCCGATCGGCTGATCGGTGAAGCGATTGAACACCCTCAGCGCGCAGGGCAGTTGATGGCGTTCGATGTGGCGCTTGTTGAACATGGTCACAAGTGCAGTCCGTACCCGATGCCAGGAATGCAAGGTACTGGCGATTGTTGTAACAACTTAGTTACAGGTTAACGCAGCTCGCCGTGCAAATCCCATGAATTTATCGACACCTTGGTGTTAACGCCAAGGAGAGGTATTCACAGGGCTGGCCACCGCCGTCTGGCCGCTGCGGTAGTGGCCCAGCTTCTCCAGGGTCTGCAGGCGCGCCTTGGCGCGGAAGGCGTATTCGTTGTTCGGATACTGCTGAATCAGGTACTCGTAGGTCTGCGCAGCATCCACGTACAGCTGCTGGCGTTCCAGGCACTGGCCACGCAGCAGCGACACTTCCGGGTGGATGAACGGGCGGGCGCGGCTGGTGCGGTCGACCTGCGACAACTCCAGCATGACCTTCTGGCAATCGCCCCGGTCGTAGGCGCGGTAGGCGTTGTTCAGGTGATGGTCCATGGACCAGCGGGTGCAGCCGACGGTGCTGGCCGCCGCCAGGGCTAAAACGATGAGGGCTCGCATGGGGGATCTCCTTTGATACCAGTGTATCGGCCTTTGCCCGCAAATCTTCACAGCCTTTTGCCAGGATACCTTGCCCGTTCATATGCCACCCTGCGTGCCTTGCAGGTAGTGCAACGGAACAATGACTACAGCGCGATTCAGGAGTAGCCTTTCGCTGCGCTTCACTATAGGAGTCTGTGCATGACCATCCGCCGTACCAAAATCGTCGCCACCCTTGGCCCCGCCAGCAATTCGCCGGAAGTGATCGAACAGCTGATCCTCGCCGGCCTGGACGTGGCACGCCTGAACTTTTCCCACGGCACTCCGGACGAGCACAAGGCGCGCGCCCGCCTGATCCGTGACATCGCCGCCAAGAACGGCCGCCATGTCGCGCTGCTGGGTGACCTGCAGGGTCCGAAGATCCGCATCGCCAAGTTCGCCAACAAGCGCATCGAATTGAAGATCGGTGACAAGTTCACCTTCTCCACCGCCCACCCGCTGACCGAAGGCAACCAGGACATCGTCGGTATCGACTACCCCGACCTGGTCAAGGACTGCGGCGTCGGTGACGAACTGCTGCTCGACGATGGCCGCGTGGTCATGCGCGTCGAGACCGCCACCGCAGATGCCCTGCACTGCGTGGTGATCATCGGTGGCCCGCTGTCGGACCACAAAGGCATCAACCGCAAAGGTGGCGGCCTGACCGCACCGGCCCTGACCGAAAAAGACAAGGCCGACATCAAGCTGGCCGCGGAAATGGACCTGGACTACCTGGCCGTGTCCTTCCCGCGTGACGCCAGCGACATGGAATACGCCCGCAAGCTGCGCGACGAGTCCGGCGGCAGCGCCTGGCTGGTGGCCAAGATCGAGCGCGCCGAAGCCGTTGCCGACGACGAGACCCTGGACAAGCTGATCGCCGCCTCCGACGCGGTGATGGTTGCCCGTGGCGACCTGGGTGTGGAAATCGGCGATGCCGAGCTGATCGCCATCCAGAAGAAGATCATCCAGCACGCCCGCCGCAACAACAAGGCGGTGATCGTGGCGACCCAGATGATGGAGTCGATGATCCAGAACCCGATGCCGACCCGCGCCGAAGTGTCCGACGTGGCCAACGCCGTCTTGGACAACACCGATGCGGTGATGCTGTCGGCCGAAAGCGCCGCCGGTTCCTACCCGATCGAAGCGGTTCAGGCCATGGCCCGCATCTGCCTGGGCGCCGAGAAGCACCCGACCAGCCAGAAGTCCAGCCACCGCCTGCACACCACCTTCGAGCGCTGCGACGAAAGCATCGCCCTGGCGGCCATGTACACCGCCAACCACTTCCCGGGCGTGAAGGCGATCATCGCCCTGACCGAAAGTGGCTACACCCCGCTGATCATGTCGCGCCTGCGTTCGCACGTGCCGATCTACGCGCTGTCGCCGCACCGCGCTACCCAGGCTCGCGCCTCGATGTTCCGCGGCGTCTACCCGATCGCCTTCGACCCGGCCTCGCTGCCGGCCGACAAGGTGAGCCAGGCGGCGGTCGACGAGCTGCTCAAGCGTGGGCTGGTGGAGCAAGGTGACTGGGTGATCCTGACCAAGGGTGACAGCTACCACACCATCGGTGGCACCAACGGCATGAAGATCCTGCATGTCGGTGACCCGCTGGTTGGGTGATAGCCCCGGGGGCCGCTTTGCGGCCCTTTCGCGACACAAGGCCGCTCCTACAGGAGATCGCATTCACCTGTAGGAGCGGCCTTGTGTCGCGAAAGGAGGGCAAAGCCCTCCCTGCTCACTCAAGCATGCTCCACGAACACATCGGCAAACACCTGCCCCCGCGGCACCCCCGCAATGAATAGCCGCCGCGCAAACCGCTCCACACTCCCCGGCGAGCCACACAGCAGCGCAACGGTCTGCCGTGATGACGGCCGCAACCCCGCCAGCGCATCTTCGAGCTGATCGACCAGCACCGGCTCGACCCTCACCCCTTCAATTTCCGCCAGCGGCCCGGCCAGATAATGCCCGGCGTGCTCGTGCGCCACATGCATCACCCTGATCTCGCCCTGATGCCCCTGGCGCAGCGCCTCGCGCAAGATGCCCCACAACGGCGCCAGCCCGGTGCCGGCCGCCAGCAGCCACAAGGGCCGTGCGTGCCAGTCCGGGTCGTAATGCAGCGCCCCGCCCCTGAGCTCGCCCAGGCGCAAGGTATCGCCCAGCTGCAACCCCCGCGCCTTGTCGCTGAAGGCACCGGGCCGGCGGCAGTCGATATGGAATTCGAGAAAGTCATCCTCGCCCGGCAGGCTCG
Organism: Pseudomonas sp. NPDC087029; assembly: GCF_044745345.1. NCBI lineage: Bacteria > Pseudomonadati > Pseudomonadota > Gammaproteobacteria > Pseudomonadales > Pseudomonadaceae > Pseudomonas > Pseudomonas sp. NPDC087029. The sequence continues at coordinate 165,988 of NZ_JBIVAB010000006.1, forward strand.
CCAGGGAATAAGGCCGCGCCACCGACCCGCTCCACAGCACCAGGTGCTGGCCAGCCTGGTAACGCAGCGCACGCGCAGGCTGCAGGCGCAGGCGCAGCACATCGCCATACCAGTCCAGCGCACGGACCTGGGCGGCAATGCCGTCCTGCAGCGGGTCGAACACCGCCACGCGCAAGTCGTCCACCACCCGGCACTGGCACGCCAGGCGCCAGCCCTGTGCGTGCTTTTCCAGGGCCAGGGCCTCGGGCAAGGCATCCGCCGGCTGGCCGTCCAGGCAATGCACCAAACAGGCATGGCAGCTGCCGGCGCGGCAACTGTAGGGCACGTTCAGCCCGGCCTCGTTCAGGGCATCGAGCAGGTTGCTGCCGGTGGGCACCGTCCAGCGGCGCTCGCCCACGCATAGTTCGGGCATGGTCGGTGTTTCTCCATATGACTGCGGCTCACTGTAAGCCAAGCGCTCGATGGCAGCAAAAAGGATGCCCGCCGGTGGCCGACCATGGTCCAGACCGGCCGCAGGTGTGCCCGGCACCGATGCGCGCTATACTGCCGCGCCTTTTTCCGTCGGCCTGACCTGCCGGCGCCTTGCAAGGCGCTTCGACACGCTGGTCGGCATTGTCGAGCGTCTTTTTGAATGTTCCCGTCTTTAAGAGGAGCGCGCTGCATGACCGTGATCAAGCAAGACGACCTGATTCAGAGCGTCGCCGACGCCCTGCAATTCATCTCGTACTACCACCCCGTCGATTTCATCCAGGCGATGCACGAGGCCTACCTGCGCGAAGAGTCGCCAGCGGCACGTGACTCGATCGCCCAGATCCTGATCAACTCGCGCATGTGCGCCACCGGCCACCGCCCGATCTGCCAGGACACCGGTATCGTCACCGTGTTCGTGCGCGTGGGCATGGACGTGCGCTGGGACGGCGCCACCCTGAGCGTCGACGACATGATCAACGAGGGTGTGCGTCGCGCCTACAACCTGCCTGAAAACGTCCTGCGTGCCTCGATCCTGGCCGACCCGGCCGGTGCCCGCAAGAACACCAAGGACAACACCCCGGCCGTCATCCACTACTCGATCGTCCCTGGCGACAAGGTCGAAGTCGATGTTGCAGCCAAGGGCGGCGGCTCCGAGAACAAGTCGAAGATGGCCATGCTCAACCCGTCCGACTCGATCGTCGACTGGGTGCTGAAGACCGTGCCGACCATGGGCGCTGGCTGGTGCCCGCCTGGCATGCTCGGCATCGGTATCGGCGGCACCGCCGAGAAGGCTGCGGTGATGGCCAAGGAAGTGTTGATGGAATCCATCGACATCCACGAGCTGAAGGCCCGCGGCCCGCAGAACCGCATCGAAGAGATCCGCCTGGAGCTGTTCGAGAAGGTCAACCAGCTGGGCATCGGCGCCCAGGGCCTGGGCGGCCTGACCACCGTGCTCGACGTCAAGATCATGGACTACCCGACCCACGCCGCCTCGCTGCCGGTGTGCATGATCCCCAACTGCGCCGCCACCCGCCACGCGCACTTCGTGCTCGATGGCTCCGGCCCGGCCGAGCTGGAAGCGCCGTCGCTGGACGCCTACCCGGAAATCGTCTGGGAAGCTGGCCCGAGCGCCCGTCGCGTCAACCTCGATGCCATCACCCCGGAAGAAGTCGCCAGCTGGAAGCCGGGCGAGACCATCCTGCTCAACGGCAAGATGCTCACTGGCCGCGACGCTGCGCACAAGCGCATGGTCGAGATGCTCAACCGTGGCGAAGAACTGCCGGTCGACCTCAAGGGCCGCTTCATCTACTACGTCGGCCCGGTCGACCCGGTCGGTGACGAAGTGGTAGGCCCAGCCGGCCCGACCACCGCCACCCGCATGGACAAGTTCACCCGCCAGATCCTCGAGCAGACCGGCCTGCTGGGCATGATCGGCAAGTCCGAGCGTGGCCCGACCGCCATCGAGGCGATCAAGGACAACAAGGCCGTGTACCTGATGGCCGTCGGCGGCGCTGCCTACCTGGTGGCCCAGGCGATCCGCAAGTCCAAGGTCCTGGCCTTCGCCGAACTGGGCATGGAAGCGATCTACGAGTTCGAAGTGAAAGACATGCCGGTGACTGTCGCGGTCGACAGCAACGGTGAGTCGGTGCACATCACTGGCCCTGCCCTGTGGCAGAGCAAGATTGCCCAGAGCCTGGCAGTCGAAGTGAAGTAAACCTGATGTAACAGCGGCGGCCCCTTCGCGGGGCAAGCCCGCTCCCACAGGTACGACATCGAACCTGTGGGCGCGGGCTTGCCCCGTGAAGGGGCCGCCGTCGTTTCAGCGCATCAGATCGGCAACGCCTTGACCCAGAACGCCATGATCTTCTCCGAACTTTCCTGCTCGCCCAGGTCGCGCCAGGCGCTGTGGGTACGCAGTGACGGATCATGCAGGAAGCCACGGTTGCGCCAAAAACCATGCAACGGCTTGTACTGCGCCGGCCGCAGCGGGTGCCCGCCGGGCCGCTCCACCGCACAGAACGCGCAGTAATCGAACTCGGCAAGCTTGTGGGCATAGGACTCGCGCTCGATGAAAAAGCGCACGCCCAGGCCCTGCCCCCGGTATGCCGGCAACAGCAGTGACTCACCGAAGTAATAGACGCAGGCGGGGTCGCGCCCCTGGGCCAGGAAGGGCTGCTGGAATTCAGGCGCCACGTCCAGCAGCGGCACAGCCGTGCTGGCACCCACCACCTGGCCTTGGTCCAGCGCCAGCACCACCAGGCTGCGCCCGGAGCGCACGTAGCTTGCCAGGTAGTTGGCTTCGCACTCCGGGGTACTGTCGTAGAGGTAGGGAAACTCGCGAAACACGGTCAGGCGCAGGCGAGCGAGGTCATCGAGGTAAGGCGCGATAGCGGCGCCGTGCAACAGGCGTATTTCCATGCTGGGCGGTCGTTCTGTCGAGGTGGATGACGCGTTCGGCTAAGCCGGGCTTGAGGGCAAACCCTATCATCCGAGCCAACGCCCCGCCTTTTCCCAACACGACAGGTACTGTTCCATCACCGCTACCAAGCAGGCCTGCCCCGCGCAGAGGCGCGGTCAGGAAATACGCGTGCCCAGCACCTTCAGAAACGCCGCCAACCAGGCCGGATGCGCAGGCCACGCCGGCGCCGTCACCAGGTTGCCGTCCACGTGCGCCTGGTCCACGGCGATGTCGATGAACTTGCCACCCGCCAGCCGCACCTCCGGCGCACAGGCCGGGTACGCACTGCACTCGCGCCCTTCCAGCACCCCGGCCGCCGCCAGCAGCTGCGCCCCGTGGCACACCGCGGCAATCGGCTTGCCGGCCTGGTCGAAGGCCTTGACCAGCGCCAGCACCTTCTCGTCCAGGCGCAGGTACTCCGGCGCACGCCCACCCGGAATCAGCAGCGCGTCGTAGCTCTCGGCACGCACCCGGACGAAGTCGTAGTTCAGGGCAAAGTTGTGCCCTGGCTTCTCGCTGTAGGTCTGCTCACCCTCGAAGTCGTGGATCGCCGTGCGCACGGTCTGGCCCGCGACCTTTTCCGGGCACACCGCATGCACCGTGTGGCCCACCATGGTCAATGCCTGGAACGGCACCATCGCCTCGTAATCCTCGACGTAGTCGCCCACCAGCATGAGAATCTTCTTCGCCGTCATCGCAGTCACCCTTGGATTACTTTTGGACAGTCACTGCACGATAGTCGCTGTCAGTCACGTCGGTCGAGCAAATTGACCACCAGCCGGTCCAGCCAGCCCCATATCCGCTGCTTGACCCGGCGCCAGAGCGGGCGGGCATTCCAGTGGTCGAGGTCGACCACCTCGCTCAAGGCGAAATCGCGCTCGAAGCTGGCCTGCACGGCGGCGGTCAGCGGCGGGTCGAGCGCCTCGATGTTGGCCTCCAGGTTGAAGCGCAGGTTCCAGTGGTCGAAGTTGCACGAGCCGATGCTGACCCAGTCGTCGATCAGCACCATCTTCAGGTGCAAGAAGCACGGCTGGTATTCGTAGATGCGCACCCCGGCGCGCAGCAGGCGCGGGTAATAGCGGTGCCCGGCGTAACGCACCGAAGGGTGATCGGTACGCGGCCCGGTCAGCAGCAGGCGCACATCGACGCCCTTGCTGGCGGCGCGGCGCAGGGAGCGGCGCACGCTCCAGGTCGGCAGGAAGTACGGCGTGGCCAGCCACACCCGCTGCTTGCCGCTGTTCAGCCCGCGCACCAGCGAATGCAGGATGTCCTGGTGCTGGCGGGCGTCGGCATAGGCCACCCGGCCCATGCCCTGGCCCTGCGCTGGCACCTTGGGCAGGCGCGGCAGGCCGAAGCCCTCGGCCGGGCGCCAGGCGGTGCGGCGGTTGTTGGCGTGCCACTGGCGGTCGAACAGCAACTGCCAGTCGCTGACCACCGCCCCCTGCATCTGCACCATCACTTCATGCCACTCGCTGGCCGCCTCGCCGGGCGTCCAGAACTCGTCGGTGACCCCGGTGCCGCCCACCACCGCCCAGCGCTCGTCGACCAGCAGCAGTTTGCGATGGTCGCGGTAGAGGTTGCGAAAACCACGCTTCCAGCGCAGGCGGTTGTACCAGCGCAGCAGCACCCCGGCCTCCAGCAGGCGCTGGCGCAGCGCCGTGGTAAAGGCCAGCGAGCCATAGTCGTCGAACAGGCAGCGCACCCGCACGCCGCGCCGCGCCGCCTGCTCCAGCACCTCGACCACCGCCTCGGCGCAGGCCCCGGCCTCGACCAGGTACAACTCCAGGTCGACCTGGTACTGGGCCTGCGCAATCGCCTGGAGCATGCGCGGAAAGAACTCGGGGCCGTCGATCAGCAGTTCGAACTGGTTGCCATCGCGCCAGGGGAAGACCGGCCCCGGCATGTCAGCGGGCGTTGAAGATCAGCACCGCATTGACCGGTACCGTGGGGTTGATGGACTTGAGCTTGGCGAACTTGCGCAGGGTTTCCAGCCCTGGCAGCAAAGCGAAGTCGTTGGCATTGAGGATCAGCGGCTCCAGGGTCACCACCTGAAAGCGCCGCTCATCGAGGCGGGTCGCCAGCAGCAGTGCGTTGTAGCTGTGCGACTGGCCATGCAGGCTGACGGTGAGCGGCAGGCGCAACTCGATCTGCGCACCGTTGGCCAGGTCGTTGATCGGGCGCAGGTCGATCTGCGCCTTGATCGTGGCTTCGGCGAAACGCTCGACCTCGAACAGGTCATCACGCATGCGCTCGTCGCGCAGCGGGATGCCGCTGCTGACCGAGTCCATCTCGATGCGCAGCGCCGCCGCGCCCTTGCGGTCCACCGAGCCATGCAACACCAGGAAGCGATGCACCTCGGCGGTGTCGCCGTTCTTGCCGCTGATGAACGACAGGCGTGACGATTCACCATCGAGGTGCCAGTTGGCGTGGGCGGGCAGACACAGGGCCAGCAGCAGGGCCGGCAGAAGACGGGGCAGCTTGAACATGACAGATCTCGTGAAACTTGACCGCCAACCTTAACCGCCCACCGTCATGGCAGCAAGCGGCAACCCTGCTGCGCGCCCTGCCAGGCCGCGCGGCTGCGCTGGCCCAGCCCGGCGGCGCTGACCCTGCGCTGTTGGCTGTCTTCTTCCAGCTCGCTCAAGGGTAGCCACTGTTTCACGTAGGCGCGGCAATACGCCTGCTCGAAGCCCATGACGAAGCGGCACGAGCAGTACTCCTTGGCCGAATATGCCGAAAGGATGCCGGGGAAATCCGCCAGCGCCTGGCGCTCCAGCCAGGCCCAGCCAAGCAGCGCGACAAGTGCCAGTAACGCCAGACGTTTCATGCGCCCTCCCCGGCCAGCGCCGCCAGCACCCGTTTGAGCAACTCGTTGTGGCTGTAGCTGCCATCGCGGTCATCGCCGTAGCGCACGATCACCAGCTGCTGCGCGGGCAGGATGTAGAGCGCCTGGCCCCAGTGGCCGAGCGCCGCGTAGGCATCTGCCGGGGCGTCGGGCCATGGCCGTGCAGCGCCTTGTGCGAGCGGCTGGTTGAGCCACCAATGGCCGCCAGGGTTGGCTTCGCCGGGGATGGCCTGGGCCTGGGTGAACACGGCGCGGTTGAACGCCATGAAACGCCTGGTGGCGGCCCTGCCCTTCGATGTGCGGGTGGTGGGCGAGCTGCCGAAGCGGCCGATGCTGTGGGTCAGCAACCATGTGTCGTGGGCCGACATTCCCCTGCTTGGCATGCTGCTGCCGTTGTCGTTCCTGTCCAAGGCCGAAGTGCGCCAGTGGCCGCTGGCCGGCTGGCTGGCGGAAAAGGCCGGCACGCTGTTCATACGCCGCGGCGGTGGCGACGGCCAGCGCCTGCGCGAGCAGATCGGGGCACAGCTGGGCCAGGCGCGGCCGCTGCTGATCTTCCCTGAAGGCACCACCACCGACGGGCGCCAGTTGCGTACCTTCCACGGCCGCTTGCTGGCCGGTGCCATCGACCGGGGTGTGGCCGTGCAGCCGGTGGCCATCCAGTACCTGCGCAACGGTGAGGCGGACCCGATCGCGCCGTTCATTGGCGACGATGACCTGGTTTCGCACCTGATGCGGCTGTTTGCGGCGCCTCGGGGTGAGGTGTGCATTGAGTTGCTGGCGCCGATCAGCAGTATTGGCAAAGAGCGGGCGGCGTTGGCGTTTCAGGCGCAGCAGGCCATTCACATGGCGTTGTTCGGGGTCGAGGATGTCGACGTGGCGCCGCGCCGGCAGGCGCGGGCTGCTTGATGGCGCTTGGCTGCGCTGGCCTCATCGCCGGCAAGCCGGCTCCCACAGGGATCTTCACAGGTTTCGGTATGATGTGGGAGCCGGCTTGCCGGCGATGAGGCCAAAGGATCAGCGCTCGGATACCCGCCCCGCCGCCGCAAATACCTGCAACTGCGGATAGAACTCGCGAAAATCCGCCAGCAGCGGCTCGTACAACCGCTCCAGCTCCCCCATCACTCCGCTCATCCCCTCCGGCCGCGACAAGCGCCGGGCAATCCCGTTGAACACCTGCTCCAGGGTGTCGAAATCGCCATACGCCCCCAGCCAGTCATCCGCCGCCATGAACGGCGCAATCCGCGCCAACCGCCCCGGCAACTCAGGCTCTGCCAGCAACACCCGGTAGAAGTCACCGGTGAACTGAGCCAGCGGCTGCTCGGCGTAATCGCCCCAATGCCGCGCCAGGCAATGGTCGAAGAACACATCCAGAACGATCCCGGCAAAGCGTCGCCGCTCCCTGGGAAAGCGCGCGAGCGCGGCCAGTACCAGGGGGTGCCGGTCGGTGTAGCTGTCGATGTGCCGGTGCAGCCGAATCGCCGCTTCAAGCTCTGGCGCAAAGCGCCCTTCCAGCGAGCCTTTGACGAAATCGCCATACAGGCTGCCAAGCAGTTGTTGCGGCGCGGGGCCGCCCAGGTGCAGGTGTGCGAGGTAGTTCATGCCCGCAGTCTAGCACCGGCAGCGTCAATATCGTTATAACGCGATATAGCGATTCGCGCTCAGCTCAGAGCCTATCGGTATTTCAATATCGCGAAATACCGATTTATATTTCGACCCATCGCGATATACCGGTACAACACGAGTGACAACCATGCCCCTCGATCTCGACGAAATCATCAAAGCCCTGGCCCACCCGGTGCGGCGCGAAATCCTGCACTGGCTGAAAGACCCGGCCACGCAGTTTCCCGACCAGCACCACAGCACCGAACAGGGCGTGTGTGCCGGGCAGATCGATCAGCGCTGCGGCTTGTCGCAGTCGACCGTTTCCGCCCACCTGGCGACCTTGCAACGGGCTGGCCTGATCAGCAGCCAGAAGGTCGGCCAATGGCACTTCTTCAAACGTAACGAAACCACTATCCAGGCATTTCTCGAACAACTGCGCCAAGCACTCTGACAAGGCAGGTAACTTTCATGACCACGCTTTTCGATCCGATCACGCTGGGCGACGTGCAACTGCCCAACCGCATCATCATGGCGCCGCTGACCCGCTGCCGCGCCGACGAGGGCCGGGTGCCCAACGCGCTTATGGCCGAATACTACGTGCAACGCGCCAGCGCCGGGCTGATCCTCAGCGAGGCGACCTCGGTGTCGCCCATGGGTGTGGGCTACCCGGACACGCCCGGTATCTGGAACGACCAGCAGGTACGCGGCTGGAACAACGTGACCAAGGCCGTGCACGCCGCTGGCGGGCGCATCTTCCTGCAGCTGTGGCACGTTGGCCGCATCTCCCACCCCAGCTACCTGAACGGCGAATTGCCGGTGGCGCCCAGCGCGATCCAGCCCAAGGGCCATGTCAGCCTGGTGCGCCCGATCACCGAGTACCCCACCCCACGTGCGCTGGAAACCGAAGAGATCGCCGACATCGTCGAGGCCTACCGCAGCGGCGCCGAAAACGCCAAGGCGGCGGGCTTTGACGGCGTGGAGATTCATGGCGCCAACGGCTACCTGCTCGACCAGTTCCTGCAGAGCAGCACCAACCAGCGCAACGACCGTTACGGTGGCTCGCTGGAAAACCGCGCGCGGCTGCTGCTGGAAGTGACCGATGCGGCCATCGAGGTATGGGGTGCCGGGCGTGTGGGCGTGCACCTGGCACCGCGTGCCGACTCGCATGACATGGGCGACGCCGACCGCGCCGAGACCTTCACCTACGTGGCGCGGGAGCTGGGCAAGCGTGGCATCGCCTTCATCTGCTCGCGGGAGAAGGAGGCCGATGACAGCATTGGCCCACTGATCAAGCAAGCGTTCGGCGGCCCGTACATCGTCAACGAACGGTTCGACAAGGCCAGTGCCAATGCGGCGTTGGCCAGTGGCCGGGCCGATGCGGTGGCGTTTGGCGTGCCGTTCATTGCCAACCCGGACCTGCCGGCGCGGCTCGCGGCCGATGCGCCGTTGAACCAGGCGCATCCGGAGACGTTCTATGGAAAGGGGCCGGTGGGGTATATCGATTATCCACGGCTGTAATCGCGAACGCGGGGGCCGCTTTGCGGTCCCTAGCACTTAAATGCCTTCACCTCAATGACGCCGCTGACTGGTATTTTTGATAGTTGTCGCTGCCTTTAATGACTCAGATAATCCAAACAAAGTATTGCAGGGTAATGGGTCATGTTCTATTTCTACCAACATACCGGCATGACCACACTGCTGGCTCCCGACAACCAGCTTTCTGTGTTACGCCCAGGCCTGCGGCCGGTGGCGCTCATCACTGACAACTGTCACCAGAAAACAGTGAGCTTACCCTGCTGCGACTTCCAACTTTCCTGCCTTTCACTTATCCAGGCCAGCGCCGTAACGGCGACGTGCTACGCGCCTTACGGCCATTCCTCATCCCCACCCGCCGTGGCATTCCAAGGAGAACACCCAGACGCCAATAATGGGAACTATCTTCTCGGCACGGGTTACCGCGCGCTGAACCCAGCATTGCGCAGATTCAATAGCCCAGACAATCTCAGCCCGTTCGGTCACGGAGGGATCAATGCTTACGCATTTGTTTCGGGAGACCCTATCAACTACAGCGACCCGAGTGGGCATGTCAGGGGGTTGGCACATCTCCATGTACCGGGGAAAACAAACACACGCAATGATCCGGGCCTGACTGTATTCACCCACAAGCATTTTACAGGCAAAAAAACGTTATATGTGATTGCTCACGGTAGTGGTAGCCAAGCCGTGGTCGGTGGAAAAAAACTCGCTAACAGCGAGTTGTTCAACAAGATCCACGAAGCCGTGCCTAACCTCAACGGCTACGAGGGTTTCGTCATGAATATCTGCACATCGGCTGATATCAACCCTGCGACAGGCACGTCACTTGGACAGGACTTTGCCAACCGCTTCAAACTCAAAGGCACCGCCTACCATGGAAATGTGAAGGGCAACCTCAATCTAACGCCAACCCCCAAAGGCGTTAGCGTTGATTACGAAGTCCATAAGAAAAACCACTTACGCCCCGGCGATCCTGGTTATGACAACTTTAATTACAGACCCGCCGTCATGACGCCTGATGTTACGAGCCAGGCCTCGGATCTGCGTACTTCGAGTACAAGACGATAACCCCCGTCAATGGCGGGCATTGATCTGCTGTTGCAGGTTCTGGATCTGGCTCTGCAGGGTGTTGAGGTTGCGCGTGGTCTGCCCACGAAACGCATCGAACTCCTGCACCGACGCACCGCCCGAATTGGCAGCCGGCCGGTTGTCAGCCTGGCTCTTCAACACCAGCACATCCTGCTCCAGGCTCTCGATGGCGGCCTTCTGGTTACCCTGCTTCTTCAACGCCGCCACTTCATCGTTCAGGCTCTTGAGCTGGCCATCGAGCTTGCCGCCATCGACTTGCGCCGACTTCAGTGCCGCCAGCTCGCCGTTCACCGCTTTGAGTTGCGCCTGTAACTGCGTCTGCAGCTCGGTCACCACCTTCTGCTGTTCACGGGTATCGGCCAGCACCTGCTCCAGGCGCTTGCCCAAATCGCCCGTCTGCCCGGCCACGCCTTGCTGCTGGGCGCCCTGCTCGGCCAGGCTGGCCTGCAGCTGGCGAATCTGCAGTTTCAGCGCCTCGCTGCCGGTATTGACCGTCGACTCGCTGGCCTCGACCTTGCCGCTGATGGCCTGCAGGCGCCCGGCGGCTTCCTCGCTGATGCGCGCGAAGCTTTCCTGGGTGGCCACCAACTGCTGCTCCATCAACGAAATCTGCTGGAAGCTCCACCAGCCCAGCCCCGCCAGGGCGATGAACGAAGCCCCCAGCAGCGCCCACAGCGGCGCCGTGCTGGCGGGCTTGGCGGCTTTCTGACGGCTGCGCGACACGTGCGCTGGCAGCAGTTCGTCGTCATCGGGGGTACCGGCCCGCAAGGTGGGCACATCGTCGAAATCGTCGTGAGCATCGTTACGCATAGGTGGGGTCAACCGCGGTAGTAGCAAAGAGGCATGAGTATAAACCGCTCGCGCGGCGCTCAGATGACCATCATCAACCGGCCAGGTTCACTGGCCGAGCGGCTGGTGCTTCCACCAGGCGCAGAATTCATCCAGCGCCGTCCACAGGCTGACCTTGGGCTGGTAGTCCAGGTACTGGCGGGCACGGCTGATGTCCAGGGTGAAATCGCGGCTCATCACCTGCATCCCCAGGCGCGACAGGGTTGGCTGCGGGCGCCCGGGCCAGAGCATGCAGGCGCCCTCGTTCAGCGCCGCCAGGCTGTAGGCCAGGCCGTAGGAGCGGTAACGGGTCACCTGGGGCAGGTGCATCTGGCGCATCACGTAGTTCACCACATCCCACAGCGGCAACGGGTGGCCGTTGCTGATGTTGTAGGCCTGGCCCAGGGCGCGGTCCTCGGCGAACAGGGCACTGAGCAACGCGTCGTTGAGGTTGTGCACGCTGGTGAAGTCGACCTTGTTCAGGCCGTTGCCGATGATCGAGACACGGCCCTTGCGCTGCATCTGCATCAAGCGCGGGAAGATGCTCGCATCGCCCGCCCCGGTGACGAAGCGCGGGCGCAGCGCCAGCACTTCCAGGCCGAATTCCTGGGCACCGAAGACCTTCTGCTCGGCCAGGTGCTTGGTCAGCGCGTAGTGGTCGTGGAAGCGGCGCGGCACCTGGTCTTCGCGAATATCCAGGCGCGAGCGGCCGTTGAAATAGATCGACGGCGACGACAGGTGCACCAGGCGCCGCACATGCTCCTTCAGGCACCCCTCGACGACGTTTTCGGTGACCACCACGTTGCCCTGGTGGAAGTCCTGGTAGCGCCCCCAGCTGCCCACCGCGCCCGCGCAGTGCACCACCGCCTCGACGCCCTGGCACAGGCGCCGGGCCAGTTCGGCATCGCCCAGGTCGCCGGGGATGAACTGCGCGCCGCGCTTGACCAGGTGCTCGACCCCCTCGGCGCGACGGCCGCTGACCCGCACGTCCAGGCCCTGCTCCAGGGCAAAGCGCGCAAAGCGCCCGCCAATGAAGCCGCTCGCGCCGGTGACCAGAATTCGCATGTATGACTCCGCCTTGATTTCAGATGCAACAGACGCCGACCGCGGCTACAAGGGCACCAGCCAATGCCGTGCCGTGTGCCGCAGGTGCTCGGTCAGTTGCGCGAGCAGTTGCCCGCCGTTGCGCCAATGATGCCAGTACAACGGCACGTCGATGGGAGTATCGGCGCAGATTTCCACCAACTGCCCGTTCGCCAGCTGCTCGCGGGCCTGCAACTCGGGCACCAGGCCCCAGCCCAGGCCCGCCTCGGTCATGCGCAGGAAGCCTTCGGACGAGGGGCACAGGTGGTGCAAGAAACCGTCCTGTATCCCCAGCGACGCCAGGTAACGGTGCTGCAGGAAATCGTCCGGGCCATAGACGATGGCCGGGGTGCGCGCCAGGCGCTGCACCTCGAAGCCCCTGGGGAAGTAGCGCGCCATGAACCCTGGGCTTGCCAGCGCCCGATAGCGCATGGCCCCCAGCGGCAGGCTGCGTGCCCCGGCCACCGGCCGCTCGCTGCCGCACAGGCAGGCCGCCACATCGCCCGCGCGCATGCGCTTGAGGCCGACCTCCTGGTCTTCCACCACCAGGTCGGTCAACAGATGATGCTCGGCGCAGAACACGCCCACCGCACCGGCCCACCAGGTGGCCAGGCTGTCGGCGTTGAGGGCGATGCGCAGGCGCTCGGGCATGCCCTCCTCGTCCAGGGCCGGCACCTGGCGCTGCAGGTCGCGCTCCAGCAGGCGCACCTGCTGCACATGGTTGAGCAGCTGGCGGCCCACCTCGGTCGGGCTCGGCGGCGCGGCGCGCACCAGCACCGGTTGGCCGACCCGCGCCTCGAGCAGCTTGATGCGCTGCGAGATAGCCGATTGCGACAGCCCCAGCACCTGCGCGGCGCGCTCGAAACCGCCTTGCTCGATCACCGCCGCGAGGGCGGCCAGCAGCTTGTAGTCGAACATCGATTTTCCTAATGACGGATCAGCGTTATTTGTTTTTCTTATACAGCGCCGATCCGCACAATGGCCACATCTTCTTTGGAGTACCTGCCATGTGGCAAAGCTATTTGAACGGCATGTTGGTGGCCTTCGGCCTGATCATGGCCATCGGCGCGCAGAACGCCTTCGTCCTCGCCCAGAGCCTGCGGCGTGAACACCACCTGCCGGTGGCCTTGCTGTGCATCGTTTGTGATGCCCTGCTGGTGGCGGCCGGGGTATTCGGCCTGGCCACGGTGCTGGCGCACAACCCGACGCTGCTGGCCATCGCCCGCTGGGGCGGCGCGGTGTTCCTGATCTGGTACGGCGCCAAGGCGCTGCGCAGCGCCTGCTCCAAACAGAGCCTGCAGCACCAGCAAGGCCAGGGCGTGCGCTCGCGCCGCGCGGTGCTGCTCAGCGCCTTGGCGGTGACCCTGCTCAACCCCCATGTGTACCTGGACACGGTGCTGCTGATCGGCTCGCTCGGCGCCCAGCAAACCGTGCCTGGCGCCTATGTGGCCGGTGCCGCCAGTGCCTCGGCGCTGTGGTTCACCACCCTGGCATTAGGGGCTGCGTGGCTGGCGCCATGGCTGGCCCGCCCGGCCACCTGGCGCATGCTCGACCTGATGGTGGCAGTGATGATGTTCGCCGTTGCCGCGCAGCTGATCTTCACCTGAGCTGCCACCCGTCGGCGTTCGCCAAGCGCTCTGGAACCTCTATTCCCTATCTTTGTTGCGTGGTTATGCGCCGGGGCTGGTGCTATGATCCAGCCCTTGCGTCGCAAAGAGTACAAACTCGCCGACGCACCTAGGGCCGCCCGTGATCGGCCTTGCGCAAACCGCGAACTAGACCTGAATCAGGAGATCCACCATGGCTTTTGAATTGCCGCCGCTGCCATACGCCCACGATGCTCTGCAGCCGCACATCTCCAAGGAAACCCTGGAGTATCACCACGACAAGCACCACAACACCTATGTCGTGAACCTGAACAACCTGGTCCCAGGCACCGAGTTCGAAGGCAAGACCCTGGAAGAGATCGTCAAGACCTCTTCGGGCGGCATCTTCAACAACGCCGCTCAAGTCTGGAACCACACCTTCTACTGGAACTGCCTGGCGCCAAACGCCGGTGGCCAGCCGACCGGTGCCCTGGCTGACGCCATCAACGCTGCGTTCGGTTCCTTCGACAAGTTCAAGGAAGAGTTCACCAAGACTTCGGTTGGCACCTTCGGTTCCGGCTGGGGCTGGCTGGTGAAGAAAGCCGACGGTTCCCTGGCCCTGGCCAGCACCATCGGCGCCGGCTGCCCGCTGACCAGCGGCGACACCCCGCTGCTGACCTGCGACGTCTGGGAACACGCCTACTACATCGACTACCGCAACCTGCGTCCCAAGTACGTCGAGGCGTTCTGGAACCTGGTCAACTGGAAGTTCGTTGCCGAGCAGTTCGAAGGCAAAACCTTCAAGGCCTGATGCGTTCAGCCTTGATCGAAAAACCCGGCCTTGCGCCGGGTTTTTTTATGGCTTGGAAGTTGGCAGCGGCAGTTTGCCCAGCGCTCTTGCTCCCCCCGCATAGCACGCTAACATCAAACGTCTGGACATTCGCCACGGCGTTCTCAAGTTGCACGGTCAGGCAACCGATACACTGCTCAGGAGAGCCGCGCGGCCGATAGTGTATTGCCGACGTTGATGGCAAAATGATGCCACTGGCATGGATTAAGGAAACCCCATTGAAGCTGGAATTGCGCAACAGCTTGTCGGTCAAGTTGCTCAGGGTCGTGCTCCTTTCGGCGCTGGCGGTCGGTGTCGTGCTCAGTTGCGCGCAGATCGTCTACGACACCTACAAGACCCGCCAGGCCGTCAACAATGACGCCCAGCGCATCCTCGACATGTTCCGCGACCCCTCTACCCAGGCGGTGTACAGCCTCGACCGGGAAATGGGCATGCAGGTGATGGAAGGCCTGTTCCAGGACGAATCGGTACGCCAGGCCTCCATCGGCCACCCCAACGAAACCATGCTTGCGGAAAAATCACGCCCGCTGCAGGACATGTCCATGCGCTGGCTGACCGACCTGATCCTCGGCCAGGAACGCACCTACACCATCCAGCTGGTCGGCCGCGGCCCCTACAGCGAGTACTACGGCGACCTGAGCATCACCCTCGACACCGCCGCCTACGGTGAAGACTTCCTGGTCAACGCCATCATCATCTTCATCTCCGGCGTGCTGCGCGCCCTGGCCATGGGCCTGGTGCTGTACCTGGTGTACCACTGGCTGCTGACCAAACCGCTGTCCAAGATCATCGAGCACCTTACCCAGATCAACCCCGACCGCCCCAGCCAGCACCAGATCCCGCTGCTAAAGGGCCACGAGAAGAACGAGCTGGGTATCTGGGTCAATACCGCCAACCAGCTGCTGGCCTCGATCGAACGCAACACCCACCTGCGCCACGAGGCCGAGAACAGCCTGCAGCGCATGGCCCAGTACGACTTCCTCACCGGCCTGCCCAACCGCCAGCAACTGCAGGAGCAGCTCGACAAGATCCTCGCCGACGCCGGCCGCCTGCAGCACCGCGTGGCCGTGCTGTGCGTTGGCCTGGACGATTTCAAGGGCATCAACGAGCAGTTCAGCTACCAGGTGGGCGACCAGTTGCTGCTGGCCCTGGCCGACCGCCTGCGGGCCCACAGCGGCCGGCTGGGCGCCCTGGCACGGCTGGGCGGCGACCAGTTCGCGCTGGTGCAGGCCAACATCGAACAGCCCTACGAAGCGGCGGAGCTGGCGCAGAGCATCCTCGACGATCTCGAGGCGCCGTTCGGCCTCGACCACCAGCAGATCCGCCTGCGCGCCACCATCGGCATCACCCTGTTCCCCGAAGATGGCGACAGCACCGAAAAGCTGCTGCAAAAGGCCGAGCAGACCATGACCCTGGCCAAGGCGCGCTCGCGCAACCGCTACCAGTTCTACATCGCCAGCGTCGACAGCGAAATGCGCCGGCGCCGCGAGCTGGAAAAGGACCTGCGCGAGGCCTTGCCGCGCAACCAGCTGTACCTCGTCTACCAACCGCAGATCAGCTACCGCGACCATCGCGTGGTCGGGGTCGAGGCGCTGCTGCGCTGGCAGCACCCGGAGCTGGGCATGGTCCCGCCCGACCAGTTCATCCCGCTGGCCGAGCAGAACGGCAGCATCATCAGCATCGGCGAATGGGTGCTCGACCAGGCCTGCCGGCAGCTGCGCGAATGGCACGACCTGGGCTTCAGCGAACTGCGCATGGCGGTCAACCTGTCCACCGTGCAACTGCACCACAACGAGCTGCCACGGGTGGTCAACAACCTGCTGCAGGCCTACCGCCTGCCCACCCGCAGCCTGGAGCTGGAAGTGACCGAAACCGGCCTGATGGAAGACATCAGCACCGCCGCCCAGCACCTGTTGAGCCTGCGCCGCTCGGGGGCGATGATCGCCATCGACGACTTCGGCACCGGCTACTCGTCGCTGAGCTACCTCAAATCGCTGCCGCTGGACAAGATCAAGATCGACAAGAGCTTCGTCCAGGACCTGCTCGACGACGATGACGACGCCACCATCGTTCGCGCCATCATCCAGCTGGGCAAGAGCCTGGGCATGCAGGTGATCGCCGAGGGCGTGGAAACCGCCGAGCAGGAAAGCTACATCATCGCCCAGGGTTGCCACGAGGGTCAGGGCTACCACTACAGCAAGCCGCTGTCGGCGCGCGAGCTGACGCATTTTCTCAAGCAGGCGCAGCGCAACCAGGTGTCGGCGCTGTAACCCTGCCCTGCCGCTTACAAGCCATGACGCGCATTTACATGAATTGCGCGTCTGGCCCCTTTACAGCAAATGCAAATCTTTCGCATGATGTTGCGGTTTCGCGTGCCACGGCGCACGGCATAACCCTTGGTCCAACCACACGACGCAGGAAAACCAATAATGATTCGTATGCCTCTGGCTTCCGCCAGTCTGCTGGCCATCGCCATCGCCCTCGCCGGTTGCGGCGAAGGCAAGGATGACAAGGCCGCCGCCCCGCAAGCTCAGGCACCTGCTGCCGCCAGCACCACCGCCGCGGCGCCTGGGGCTGTCGACGAAGCGGCCGGCAAGGCCGTGGTCAAGCATTACACCGACATGGTCTACGCCGTGTACAGCGACTCGCTGAGCACCGCCAAGACCCTGCAGAGCGCCATCGACGCCTTCCTCGCCAAGCCCAACGACGACACCCTCAAAGCCGCCAAGGCTGCCTGGGCCGCCGCACGCGTACCGTACCTGCAGAGCGAGGCGTTCCGCTTCGGCAACACCATCATCGACGACTGGGAAGGCCAGGTGAACGCCTGGCCCCTGGACGAAGGCCTGATCGACTACGTCGACCAGAGCTACGAGCACGCCCTGGGCAACCCGGCTGCCAGCGCCAACATCATCGCCAACACCGAGATCCAGGTCGGCGAAGAGAAGGTCGACGTCAAGGACATCACCCCGGAGAAACTGGCCAGCCTCAACGAGCTGGGCGGCTCCGAAGCCAACGTCGCCACCGGCTACCACGCCATCGAATTCCTGCTCTGGGGCCAGGACCTCAACGGCACCGGCCCAGGCGCGGGCAACCGCCCAGCGTCCGACTACCTCGAAGGCCAAGGCGCCACCGGCGGCCACAACGACCGTCGCCGCGCCTACCTGAAGGCGGTGACTGACCTGCTGGTCAAGGACCTCGAAGAGATGGTCGGCAACT
The DNA here is from genome assembly GCF_044745345.1 of Pseudomonas sp. NPDC087029. NCBI lineage: Bacteria > Pseudomonadati > Pseudomonadota > Gammaproteobacteria > Pseudomonadales > Pseudomonadaceae > Pseudomonas > Pseudomonas sp. NPDC087029. The sequence continues at coordinate 183,552 of NZ_JBIVAB010000006.1, forward strand.
GGGCACCGAACGTCGCCGACAACTACCGCGCCACCCTGGAAGCCGAGCCTGTGGCCGACGGCCTGCGCAAGATGCTGTTCGGCATGGGCAGCCTGTCGCTGGGCGAACTGGCCGGCGAGCGCATGAAAGTTTCGCTGGAAGCCAACTCGCCGGAAGACGAGCAGGACTGCTTCAGCGACAACACCCACTACTCGCACTTCTACGACGCCAAGGGCATCCGCAACGTCTACCTGGGCGAGTACACCCGTGTCGACGGCAGCAAGATGACCGGCCCGAGCCTGTCGTCGCTGGTGGCCAAGGCCGATCCTGCAACCGACGCTACCCTGAAGGCCGACCTGGAAAACACCGAGGCGAAGATCCAGGTGATCGTCGACCACGCCCTCAAGGGCGAGCACTACGACCAGCTGATCGCCGCCGACAACGCGGCCGGCAACCAGATCGTGCGCGACGCCATCGCCTCGCTGGTCAAGCAGACCGGTGCCATCGAGCAGGCGGCAGGCAAGCTGGGCATTGCCAACCTGAACCCGGATACCGCCGACCACGAATTCTGATTCGGGCGGTTGTGGTTGTGAAAGAGGCGGCCTTCGGGCCGCCTTTTTTCTGTGCCGGCCCCGCGAAAAGGCCGAAGAAGGCCATGAAAATGCTGGCATTTTCACAACCTTTTCACCCAGGTAATTGCAAATTGCTCTTATTCAAATATCGCCAGCCTGCTAAGCTTGCACGCCGGTTTTTCGTCCACGCCCAGGATTTTGCATGTCCTCGTCGCTGTCCCGACTTTCCCCCTTGCTGCTGACCCTCGCCCTCGCCGCCTGTGACGACGCACCGCGTTTCACCCAGGCCGAGCCCGGCGAAGCGTTGTCCGGTGGCCAGGCGACCGTGCAGCGCAGCGACCGCAATGCCTTTTCCCTGCCCTCGGCCAACCTGTCGCCCGAGCGGCGCCTGGACTTTGCCGTGGGCAACAGTTTCTTTCGCAGCCCTTGGGTGATCGCGCCCTCCACCACCACCGCGCGCGACGGCCTCGGCCCACTGTTCAACACCAACGCCTGCCAGAACTGCCATGTGCGTGATGGCCGCGGCCACCCGCCCGAGCCCGGCGACAGCAACGCGGTGTCGATGCTGGTGCGCCTGTCGATCCCTGACCAGCCGTACCTGGCCAAGGAAATCGAACGCCTGGGCGTGGTCCCCGAGCCGGTCTACGGCACCCAGCTGCAGGACATGGCCATCCCAGGCGTTGCGCCCGAGGGCAAGGTGCGGGTGACCTACACCACGCAAACCGTGGCCTTCAAGGACGGCCACCCGGTCGAACTGCGCCGCCCGACCTTGCAGATCACCCAGCTCGGCTACGGCCCGATGCACCCCGACACCCGTTTCTCGGCCCGCGTGGCGCCGCCGATGATCGGCCTGGGCCTGCTCGAAGCCATCCCCGAAGCCGACATCCTGGCCAACGAAGACCCCGATGACCGCAACCGCGACGGCATTCGTGGCCGCGCCAACCGGGTGTGGGACGACGCCCAGGGCAAGACCGTGGTCGGCCGCTTCGGCTGGAAGGCCGGGCAGCCCAACGTCAACCAGCAGAACGTGCACGCCTTTGCCGGCGACATGGGCCTGACCAGCACCCTGCAACCCAAGGACGACTGCACCCCGGCCCAGGCTGCCTGCCTGGCGGCGCCCAACGGCGACGGTGCAGGTGACGAAAAGGAAGTCAGCGACAACATCCTGCGCCTGGTCACCTTCTACACCCGCAACCTCGGCGTGCCGGCCCGGCGCGACGTGGGTGCGCCGCAGGTGCTGGCGGGCAAGAACCTGTTCTTCCAGGCCGGCTGCCAGGGCTGCCACACCCCGCAGTTCACCACCGCCCGCGATGCCGCCGAGCCCGAGCTGGCCGGGCAGGTGATCCGCCCCTACAGCGACCTGCTGCTGCACGACATGGGCCCGGGCCTGGCCGACGAGCGCACCGAATTCGCCGCCAACGGCCAGGACTGGCGCACGCCACCGCTGTGGGGCATCGGCCTGACCCAGGCGGTCAGTGGCCACACCCAGTATCTGCATGACGGCCGCGCCCGCGACCTGCTCGAAGCCGTGCTCTGGCACGGCGGCGAAGCCCAGGCGGCGCGCGACCATGTATTGACCTTCAATGCCGAGCAGCGCGCCGCGCTGCTGGCGTTCCTGAACTCACTTTAAAACGCGCAAGGAGCCGGGCATGTTCCGACCCAAACTGTTGTTCACCAGCCTCGCCGCACTCGCTCTCGGTGCCTGCTCGCCCCAGGACCCGCAGGCCGTGACTTCCGCCGCCATCGCCAAGCAGGTGATCCTGCCGACCTACAGCCGCTGGGTCGAAGCCGACCGCCAGCTGGCCAGCAGCGCCCTGGCCTACTGCGAAGGCAAGGCCAGCCTGGAAACCGCGCGCGCCGACTTCCTCAACGCTCAGAAAGCCTGGGCCGAGCTGCAGCCCTTGCTGGTCGGCCCGCTGGCCGAAGGCAACCGTGCCTGGCAAGTGCAGTTCTGGCCCGACAAAAAGAACCTGGTCGGCCGCCAGGTCGAGCAGCTGGTCAATGGCGACAAGCCGGTCGACGCCACCGCCCTGGGCAAGGCCAGCGTGGTCGTGCGCGGCCTCTCGGCCTACGAGTACATCCTCTTCGACAGCAAGCCGGACATCGCCACCGCCGAGCAGAAGGCCCGCTACTGCCCGCTGCTGGTGGCCATCGGTGAGCACCAGAAGGCACTGGCCGAAGACATCCTCAAGAGCTGGAACAGCACCGACGGCATGCTCTCGCAGATGACCAAGTTCCCCAACCAGCGCTACGCCGATTCCCACGAAGCGATCGCCGACCTGCTGCGTGCCCAGGTCACCGCCCTGGACACCCTGAAGAAGAAACTCGGCGCGCCGATGGGCCGCCAGAGCAAGGGCATCCCGCAGCCGCTGCAGGCCGAAGCCTGGCGCAGCCACTCCTCGCTCAAGAGCCTGGAAGCCAGCCTCAAGGCCGCCCAGGCGGTCTGGGTCGGCGTCGACAACCAGGGCCTGCGCGGCCTGCTGGGCAGCGATCAGAAAGCCCTGGCGCAAAAAATCGACGACGCCTACGCTAGCGCCCTCAAGCTGTTGGCCGACAACCAGAAGTCGCTGGGCGAGCTGCTGGCCGACGACGCCGGGCAACAGAGCCTGAACCAGATCTACGACGCGCTGAACACCGTGCACCGCCTGCATGAGGGCGACCTGGCCAAGGCGCTGAACATCCAACTGGGCTTCAATGCCAACGACGGTGACTGACCATGCTGCGACGCCAGGCAATCAAACTCGGTAGCGTATTGCTCAGCGCCCTGACCCTGGGTGGCTGGAGCCTGTTTCGCAACAAAGGCAGCGAACCCCTGCTGCTGTCGGCGCGTGACGATGGCGACGGCAAGCATTACGCGGTCGGGTTCCGCCTGGACGGCAGCCAGGTGTTCAGCACCCAGGTGGCCCAGCGTTGCCATGCCATCATCAACCACCCGAGCCTGCCGATCGCCCTGTTCGTCGCACGCCGCCCCGGTACCGAAAGCTACCTGGTCGACCTGCGTGACGGGCGCCTGCTGCAGACCATCACCTCGCAGCCGAACCGGCACTTCTATGGCCATGCGGTGATCCACAGCGGCGGTGAATGGCTGTACGCCACCGAGAACGACACCACCGACCCTGGCCGGGGCGTATTGGGCGTGTACCGCTTCGAGGGCGAGCGCCTGGTGCACACCGGCGAGATCCCGACCCACGGCATCGGCCCCCACGAAGTGGCCTGGCTGCCCGACGGCGAAACCCTGGTGGTGGCCAACGGTGGCATCCGCACCGAGGCCGAAAGCCGGGTCGAGATGAACCTTGACGCCATGCAGCCAAGCCTGGTGCTGATGCAGCGCGACGGCACCCTGCTGAGCAAGGAAACCCTGGCCCAGCAGATGAACAGCGTGCGCCACCTGGCGGTGGGCAGCGACGGTACCGTGGTGGCCTGCCAGCAGTTCATGGGCGATGCCGACGAAACCGCCGAGCTGCTGGCGATCAAGCGCCCGGGCGAGCCGTTCAAGGCCTTCCCGGTGGCGGAGCGGCAACTGCAGTCGATGGCCCAGTACACCGCCAGCGTGGCCCTGCACAGCGACCTGCGCCTGGTGGCGCTGACCGCACCGCGGGCCAACCGGCTGTTCATCTGGGACCTGGACAGCGGCGCGGTGAAGCTCGATGCACCGATGCCGGACTGCGCCGGCGTGGGCGCGGTGAAGGATGGTTTCGTGGTCACTTCCGGGCAGGGGCGCTGCCGCTTCTATGATTGCCGCAAGGCCGAATTGATCGGGCAACCGATGAACCTGCCTTCCGGGTTCTGGGACAACCACCTGCACCTGGCCTGACCCGTTGGCTGCCTGAACGGGCCCTATCGCCGGCAAGCCGGCGATAGCGCCCTTACAGCCAATACATCTCCCATCCTGGCAAAAACAGTCAATACTTCCCCCATCCACACGTGGGCAGGATCGCCCGTTGTCGTGCCACCACGAATAACAATCACGTATCCAAGGAACCGGACTTATGCTGCGCCGCCGCATGCTCATCATGTTGGCCGTCGTCGTGCTGATCGTGCTGGCCCTGGGGGGCTACAAGGCATTCTCGATCTACCAGCAGATCCAGATGTTCAGCGCCCCGAGGCCACCCATCACCGTGGCCGCGGCCCTGGCTGAAGAACGCCAGTGGCAGGAACGCCTGCCCGCCGTCGGCAGCCTCAAGGCCCTGCAAGGCGTCGAGCTGAGCCTGGAGGTCGAAGGGATCGTCAAGTCGTTGCACTTCGACTCCGGGCAGAAGGTCAAGGCCGGGCAGTTGCTGCTGCAGCTCAACGACGACCAGGAAAGCGCCTTGCTCGGCACCGCCCAGGCCGACCTGGGCCTGGCCAAGGTCGACTTCGGCCGCGGCAGCCAGCTGGTTGGCGACTCGGCCATCTCGCGCGGCGAGTACGACCGCCTCACCGCCCAGTACCGGCGCAACCAGGCCGTGGTCGACCAGCTCAAGGCATCGAAGACCAAGAAGAGCATCAGTGCCCCGTTCAGCGGCACCATCGGCATCCGCCAGGTGGATGTCGGCGACTACCTGGCGGCGGGCGCGGTGATCGCCACCTTGCAGGACCTGTCCAGCCTGTATGTCGATTTCAACGTGCCGGAGCAGGCCCTGCCGCAGCTGAGCCTTGGCCAGCAGGTGCAAGTGCAGGTGGCCGCGTATCCGGGCCAGACCTTCGCCGCCAGCCTCAGCGCGATCAACCCCAAGGTCGAGGAAAGCACCCGCAACCTGCTGGTCCGCGCGACCATGGCCAACCCCGACGGCAAGCTGCTGCCGGGCATGTTCGCCAACCTGCTGGTGCTGCTGCCCGACCCGCGCCCGCAAGTGGTGGTGCCGGAAAGCGCCATCACCTACACCCTGTATGGCAACTCGGTGTATGTCGCCACGCCCAAGCAGGACAAGGACGGCAAAGCGCTGACGGACGACCAGGGCCACGCCCAGCTCATTGCCGAACAACGCACCGTGCAGACCGGCGAGCGCCGCGATGGCGTGGTGGTGGTCAGCAAGGGGCTCAAGGCCGGCGAGCAGGTGGTGACCGCCGGGCAGCTCAAACTCACCCCCGGCGCGGCCATCCGCATCGGCCAGGACAATGCGCTCAAGCCCCAGCAGGGCTCCCCGCGCGCGGACTGACCAGGAGGCAGGCATGGCATTCACCGACCCGTTCATCCGCCGCCCGGTGCTGGCCAGCGTGGTCAGCCTGCTGATCCTGCTGCTGGGCTTCCAGGCCTGGAGCAAGCTGCAGATCCGCCAGTACCCGCAGATGGAAAACGCCCTGATCACGGTGACCACCGCCTACCCCGGGGCCAACGCCGAAACCATCCAGGGCTACATCACCCAGCCGCTGCAACAGAGCCTGGCCAGCGCCGAAGGCATCGACTACATGACCTCGGTGAGCCGGCAGAACTTCTCGATCATTTCCATCTATGCGCGGATCGGCGCCGACAGCGACCGGCTGTTCACCGAGCTCTTGGCCAAGGCCAACGAGGTGCGCAACCAGCTGCCGCAAGATTCCGAGGACCCGGTACTGAGCAAGGAAGCCGCCGACGCCTCGGCGCTGATGTACATCAGCTTCTACAGCAAGGAAATGAGCAACCCGCAGATCACCGACTACCTGTCCCGGGTGATCCAGCCCAAGCTGGCTACCCTGCCCGGCATGGCCGAGGCGGAAATCCTCGGCAACCAGGTGTTTGCCATGCGCATCTGGATCGACCCGGTAAAGCTCGCAGGCTTTGGCCTCTCGGCCACAGACGTGACCAGCGCCGTGCGCCGCTACAACTTCCTTTCCGCGGCCGGTGAGGTGAAAGGCGAGTACGTGGTCACCAGCATCAATGCCAGCACCGAGCTCAAGTCGGCCGAGGCCTTTGCCGCCCTGCCGGTCAAGACCACCGGCGACAGCCGGGTGCTGCTGGGCGATGTGGCGCGGGTCGAGATGGGCGCGGAGAACTACGACACGGTCAGCTCGTTCGACGGCATCCCGTCGGTCTATATCGGCATCAAGGCCACCCCTGCCGCCAACCCGCTGGAGGTGATCAAGGAGGTGCGGCGGATCATGCCGGAGCTCGAGAGCCAGCTGCCGTCGGCGCTGAAGGTGTCGATCGCCTACGACGCCACGCTGTTCATCCAGGCCTCCATCGACGAAGTGATCAAGACCCTGGGCGAGGCGGTGCTGATCGTCATCGTGGTGGTGTTCCTGTTCCTTGGCGCCCTGCGCTCGGTGCTGATCCCGGTGGTGACCATTCCGTTGTCGATGATCGGCGTGCTGTTCTTCATGCAGATGATGGGCTATTCGCTGAACCTGCTGACACTGCTGGCGATGGTGCTGGCGATCGGCCTGGTGGTGGACGATGCCATCGTCGTGGTGGAGAACATCCACCGGCACATGGAAGAAGGCAAATCGCCGTTCGACGCCGCCCTTGAAGGCGCCCGGGAAATCGCCATGCCGGTGGTGTCGATGACCATCACCCTGGCGGCGGTGTACGCGCCGATCGGTTTTCTCACCGGGCTCACCGGCGCCCTGTTCAAGGAGTTCGCCTTGACCCTGGCCGGCGCGGTGGTGATCTCGGGCATCGTCGCCCTGACCTTGTCGCCGATGATGTGCGCCCTGCTGCTGCGCCGGGAGCAGAACCCCAGCGGCCTGGCCCACCGCCTCGACCAGCTGTTCGAGCGCCTGAAAGTACGCTACCAGCGCATCCTCCACGCCACCCTGGACAGCCGCCCGGTGGTGCTGGTGTTCGCGGTGATCATCCTGTGCCTGATCCCGCTGCTGCTCAAGTTCACCCAGAACGAACTGGCACCGAACGAGGACCAGGGGGTGATCTTCATGATGAGCAGTTCACCGCAGCCGGCCAACCTCGACTACCTCAATGCCTACACCGACCAGTTCACGCCGCTGTTCAAGGCCTTCCCCGAGTATTACTCATCGTTCCAGATCAACGGCTTCAATGGCGTGCAAAGCGGTATCGGCGGCTTTTTGCTCAAGCCCTGGAACGAGCGCGACCGCACGCAGATGGAGCTGCTGCCGCAGGTGCAAGCCAAGCTCGAGGAAATTGGCGGGCTGCAGATCTTCGGCTTCAACCTGCCGTCGCTACCCGGTACGGGCGAGGGCCTGCCGTTCCAGTTCGTGATCAACACCGCTGGCGACTACCCGGCCCTGCTGGAAGTGGCCCAGCGGGTCAAGGAGCGTGCCCAGGCCTCGGGCAAGTTCGCCTTCCTCGACATCGACCTGGCCTTCGACAAACCCGAGGTGGTGGTCGACATCGACCGCGCCAAGGCCGCGCAGATGGGCGTGTCCATGGACACCCTGGGCTCAACCCTGGCGACCTTGCTGGGTGAGGCCGAGATCAACCGCTTCACCCTCGAAGGGCGCAGCTACAAGGTGATTGCCCAGGTCGAGCGGCCCTACCGCGACAGCGCCGGCTGGCTCAACAGCTACTACGTCAAGAACGACCAGGGCCAGTTGCTGGCGCTGTCGACGCTGATCAGCCTCAGCGAGCGCGCCCGCCCGCGCCAGCTCAACCAGTTCCAGCAGCTGAACTCGGCGATCATCCAGGGCGTGCCGATGGTCAGCATCGGCGAAGCGCTGCAGACCGTGACCGATATCGCCCGCGAGGAAGCGCCGGAGGGCTTCTCGTTCGATTACGCCGGGGCCGCGCGCCAATATGTGCAGGAAGGCAGTGCGCTGTGGGTGACCTTCGGCCTGGCGCTGGCGATCATCTTCCTGGTGCTGGCCGCCCAGTTCGAAAGCTTCCGCGACCCGCTGGTGATCCTGGTAACGGTGCCGCTGTCGATCTGCGGGGCGCTGTTGCCGTTGTTCCTGGGCATTTCCAGCATGAACATCTACACCCAGGTGGGGTTGGTGACGCTGATCGGCTTGATCAGCAAGCACGGCATCCTGATCGTCGAGTTTGCCAACCAGTTGCGCGAGGAAAAGGGCCTGGGCGTGCGCGAGGCCATCGAGGAAGCGGCGGCCATTCGCCTGCGGCCGGTGCTGATGACCACGGCGGCGATGGTGTTTGGCATGGTACCGCTGATTCTGGCGACAGGTGCGGGGGCGGTGAGCCGGTTTGATATCGGTACGGTGATCGCGACCGGGATGTCGATCGGGACCTTGTTCACCTTGTTCGTGTTGCCGTGCATCTACACGCTGTTGGCGCACAAGGCGGTGGCCAGGGAGACTGCCGCCGCCTGATCTGGCCCTATCGCCGGCAAGCCGGTTCCCACACTGGAGGCGCATGCTGAACCTGTGGGAGCCGGCTTGCCGGCGATAGGGCCGCCACCAATACAAAGGCCCCGCAATAGCGGGGCCTCGGTTTGCTCGAGCCAGGCTCAGCCGAACGGCCGCAACCCTTGGTGCATGCCGAACAGGAACAGCAGCAGGTCCTCGTCCGCACGGGCCTGCGCATGCGCCTGCTTGACGACCCGTGGCACTGCGCACTGGTCCGCCATGTCGGCCTTGCTGAATACCACTGGCCGTGGCTCTTCCCAGGCAGCTACCGCCGCCGTGGTCACAGCCAACCCAGCCACCAGGAATAAAGCTCGAGCGATTTCTAGTTTCATTGCCCTAACCCTTTGACAGCGCTGCCAAACGCCATCTGGTAAAAATAGAGCAGCGATTGCCATTCCGCGTCATTGAGCGACGAATGGCGGCGCAGCTGGCGAAGGTCATTACCCGCCGCGCGCTGACAACTGATGCGCCGGCGGCATTTTTCAAGATCGAGCAAGGCAACCTCGACCCGGGCCTGTTCGCCCTCGCCGATCACCTTGATAAACACGTGCTTGCCATACAGGCAACCATGCTGCCAATGCCCCAGGTGCATGCGCGCCAGGTTGTCGGCCAGATCCTTGAGCATGCGCTCGTGCACCACCTGCGGGTAACGTTCGCGGGCGCCTTCGGCGTGCCAGGTGTCGAGTTCGACGAAACCGTCCAGCGCCTCGCTGACCAGCAGCGCACGCCATTGCTTGTCGGCATCACGCTCGGCGCCACAAAAGACGATGCGCGGCACCCGCACGCCCAGCTGTTCGCAGCTGGTCAGCGCATCGAGTTCGCGCAGCACGGTCGGCCGGCCGAACGGGTGCAGCAGGCTGCGGTAGATATGCCCGACCTGGCGCTTGGCATACAGCAGCTTGCCATTGCCATCGTCGAGCCGTTGCACGCCACTTTCACCGCCGCGCCGCTGGTTGGGCTCCTCGACCCATTCGCCCTGCTGGCGCCAGTAATAATCGAACCGTGACTCGTCACGCTGGGCTACAGCCATCAAACACTACCCCTTACGTAATACATAAACCCGCCACATGGCATAGAACGGCAGGAAGTCGAGGCGTTCCTGGATCCTGAAGCCGGCGGCCTTGAATTCTTCTTCAACTGTCTCTGCCGGTAACACAAAACGGTTCTGGTAACTGTCCGGCTCGGCCCTGGCGCTGCGCCGCTGCTCGAGCTTCTTGCGCCGCCAAGCCTTGAAGTTACCATCGACCCACAATGACAGGATTACGCTGTCGCGGCTAACCCTTTGGAATTCCGAGAGAATTGTCTTGCGGTGGGCCGCTTCGCCAATGTGGTGGAACAGCCGCATGCAGAAAATGCTGTCGACCGAGTTGTCGGGCAGGTCGATGGCAAATGCCGATGTCTGCAAAGGCCGTACCCGAGCCACCACTTCCGGCGGTTGAGCGGCACAGGCTGTCTCGATCATCGCCTCGGAGTTGTCGGCGCCGATGATCACCCGGTTCGGCTTTTCGGCCAACAGCGGCCAGAAGCGGCCAGCACCGCAAGGCAGGTCAAGCACCAACCCCGGCTCTCCCGCCAGCGCCAGGGCACGGCGCGCCAGTTGCTCGTCGCGGCTGTGCGACAGGCGACGGGCCAGGCCATCCTGGTGCTTGAGGAAGTACTCCTGAGCATGTTGCTGGTCGTACTTCTCGGAAAATTCGAGTTTGATCGGGCTACGCATTGGGCATCTCCTGGCTCCATTGCGCTTACCTTAAGTAGCCAAGCGTGGGCAACAGGTTATGCCAATGTGAAAAAAATGTTATCGGCCGAGCGACATGTTTCAGCTCATTTCTAAAGCGCCGTGGGGTCGATTTTCTCCGAACTCTGGCTGAGGTCGACCTGGAAGCGGCAGCCATGGGGCGCCGTCGAAGTCAGCGTGACGCGCCAGCCCTGGTCATCGCAAATACGTTGCACCAACGAAAGGCCCAGGCCCAGGCCCTCGCCACGCCGCTCATCACCGCGCACGAAGGGTTGGAACATGGCTTCGCGCTGCTCCTCGGGGATGCCCACGCCGCTGTCTTCCACCGTGAAGCCCGTGGGTTGCAGGCTCAGCCGGATGTAGCCGCCGTCGGTGTAGTGCGCGGCGTTGCGCAGCAGGTTACCCATCACCGATTGCAGGAAGGTGGCGTTGTACAACAGGGGGCCGGCACTGACCCGGCCGTCGTAATACAGGGTCAGGCCCTTCTGTTCGATGGTGTCGCGCCACACGCCGATCAGGTCGTCGGCCACCTCGCGCAGGTTGGCCTGGGACGCCACCGCGCCCTGGTCGCGCTGGGCACGGGCGAGCATCAGGAAGGTCTTGACCAGCTCGCGCATTTCTTCGGTGGCACGGGCAATGCGCTCTACCTGGCTGCGCGCACGGGTATCCAGGCCTGGGTTTTCCATCAGCAGTTCGCACGAGGTGGCCAGCACCATCAGCGGCGTGCGCAATTCGTGGCTGACGTCGCTGGTGAACAGCCGCTCGCGGGTCAGGGCATCGCGCAGGCGGCCGAGGGTATCGTCGAAGGCCACGGCCAGCTGGCCGACTTCGTCGGCCGCGTAATCCGGCGCCAGCGGCGGCGCCAGGCCGAGCAGCTGGTCGCGGTGACGCACCTGGCGGGCCAGGCGGATGACCGGCGCCATCACCCGACGGGCCAGCAGCCAACCCAGCACCACGGCCAGCACCAGGCTGAGCACAAAGCCCACCACGACCACGGCGAACAACACCCGCTCGCGCTCTTCAAAATCGCTCTGGTCCTGCAGCAGCACGTAGCGCCGGCCATCCACGATCTCGACCATGGCGTGGTAGGACAGCTGATCGCGAAACACTTCATGGAAGCCGACATCGAGGTGGCGCAGGTCTTTGGGCAGCTCGAAGTCGTCACGCCCACCGCTGAAGTAGAACAGCTGGTCAGGCCGCGGCCGATGGCTCCAGTCGCTGACGCTGTCCATGCGCAACAGGCGCTGCAGGTCACCGCCCAGCACCGAGGAGATCAAGCGCTCCTCCACCAGGTGCACGGTGGCGACGATGCCGAAGGCGAAGGCCCCTGCCACCAAAGCGCTCATCAGCGCAAAGGCGATGATGATGCGCTGTGCAAGGCTTTGCTTAAACTCCATCGCGACCCTCGGCGAGGCGATAGCCGACGCCATGGACGGTATGCAGCAGCGGTTTTTCGAACGGTTTGTCGATCACCTGGCGCAGCTGGTGCACATGGCTGCGCAGGCTGTCGCTGTCTGGGCAGTCGTCGCCCCACAGGGCTTCTTCCAGCACTTCGCGGCGCAGCACGTGCGGGCTCTTCTGCATCAGCACGGCCAGTAGCTTCAGGCCAACCGGGTTGAGCTTGAGCAGGCGGCCCTGGCGAGTCACCTCGAGGGTGTCGAGGTCGTAGCTCAGGTCGGCGACCTGCAGGGTACGGCGGCCGCCGCCCTGGGCACGGCGCAGTACCGCTTCGATGCGCGCGGCCAGCTCCGAAAGCGCGAATGGCTTGAGCAGGTAGTCGTCGGCACCGGAGCGGAAGCCCTGCAGGCGGTCGTCGAGCTGGTCGCGGGCGGTGAGCATGATCACCGGGGTGTCGCGACGGGCGTCTTCGCGCAGGCGCTTGCACAGGGTGTAGCCATCGATGCCGGGCAGCATGATGTCGAGCACGATCAGGTCGTAGTGCTCGGTGGCGGCCAGGTGCAGGCCGGACAGGCCGTCCTGGGCGCAGTCGACCGTGTAGCCTTTCATGCCCAGGTAATCGGCCAGGTTGGCGAGGATATCGCGGTTGTCTTCAACCAAAAGAATGCGCATCGGGTTCTCCTGTGCGGCGCTTCGCGGGGTGCGCGGCAGGCGCAGCTTAAGGCCATCGCCCGCACTGTGCCACCCCCAAGGCAAATTCAGCGAAGTTGACAGTTTTTTCACTGATCCTTCACGGACACAGGATAGCGGGCACTCGACAATGCCCGGTCTTTTTCGCGTGCTGGAGTCGTCATGCAACCTCCCCTTCGTCCTCGTCCGATCAACTACTGGCTGTACCTTGGTATTCCGCTGGCCACGGCAGTGGCCTTGATCCTGCTCGAACTGACGTCGGTCGACATGGACGTGGCCAACTTGTTCTTCGATCGAACGGCCGGCGAGTTCATCGGCCGCCACAGTTATTTGCTGGAAAACATCCTGCACGATCGCGTCAAGGAAGTGGTGATCCTGCTTGGCCTGCTGTCAGTGGCCGCGTTCGCTGCGAGCTTCTACTGGAAGCGCCTGTACGGCTGGCGCCGCGAGCTGGGTTGCCTGGTGCTGGCGCTGGGCCTGTCCACCGCGTTTGTCACGCCGCTGAAAAAGGTTACCCAGGTGCAGTGCCCGTGGAGCCTGACCCAGTTCGGCGGCAAGGAAACCTACAGCAAGCTGCTGGAACCGCGCCCGGCCACCAACAAGCCTGGCATGTGCTGGCCAGGTGGGCATGCGGCAACCGGCTTCTGCCTGTTCGGGCTGTTCTTCATGTTGCGTGACCGCCGGCCGCGCCTGGCACGGGTGGCGTTCGGGGTGGCGCTGGTGGCCGGTTCGGTGCTGTCGGTCAGCAGGATGATGCAGGGCGCGCACTTTCTTTCGCACAACATCTGGACGGCGGTGTTCTGCTGGCTGATCGGTTTGGGGTCGTACTACCTGATTCTCTACCGACGCGGCATGGTGCAAGTACCTGTAGCCGAGCGCAGTGTGGCCTGAGCCTTATCTGCAGTAACGAAAAAGCCCCGGCTCTTGCGAGCCGGGGCTTTTTCTTGGTGCAGGGGGTAAGGCTGGCTTACATCATGCCGCCCATGCCACCCATGCCGCCCATGTCTGGCATGCCGCCAGCTGGCTTGTCTTCCGGCAGGTCAGCAACCATGGCTTCGGTGGTGATCATCAGACCGCCGATCGAAGCAGCTGCTTGCAGGGCCGAACGGGTGACCTTGGCTGGGTCGAGGATACCCATCTGGATCATGTCGCCGTATTCGCCGGTAGCAGCGTTGTAGCCGAAGTTGCCCGAACCCTGCTTGACCTTGTCGGCCACAACGCTTGGCTCGTCGCCGGCGTTGGCAGTGATCTGGCGCAGCGGCGCTTCAACGGCACGACGCAGCAGGGCGATACCGACGTTCTGGTCTTCGTTGTCGCCCTTGAGGTCGACAATGGCAGCCAGGGCGCGAACCAGGGCAACACCACCGCCAGGCACCACGCCTTCTTCGACGGCTGCACGGGTAGCGTGCAGGGCGTCTTCAACGCGGGCTTTCTTCTCTTTCATTTCAACTTCGGTGCCAGCACCGACCTTGATCACGGCAACACCGCCAGCCAGCTTGGCCAGACGCTCTTGCAGCTTCTCGCGGTCGTAGTCCGAGGTTGTGTCTTCGACCTGGGCACGGATCTGCTTGACGCGTGCTTCGATGTCGCCGTCAACGCCAGCACCGTCGATGATGGTGGTGTTTTCCTTGGACAGGATCACGCGCTTGGCGTTACCCAGGTGCTCCAGGGTGGTGGTTTCCAGGGTCAGGCCGATTTCTTCGGAGATGACCTGGCCGCCAGTCAGAACGGCGATGTCCTGCAGCATGGCCTTGCGGCGGTCGCCGAAGCCAGGAGCCTTGACCGCGGCAACCTTGACGATGCCACGCATGTTGTTGACTACCAGGGTAGCCAGCGCTTCGCCTTCGACGTCCTCGGCTACGATCAGCAGCGGACGGCCGGCCTTGGCAACGGCTTCCAGCACTGGCAGCAGCTCGCGGATGTTCGAGATCTTCTTGTCGACCAGCAGCAGCAGCGGGCCTTCCAGCTCGGCAACCATGGTGTCCGGCTTGTTCACGAAGTAAGGCGACAGGTAGCCACGGTCGAACTGCATGCCTTCAACGACCGACAGTTCGTTTTCCAGGCCCGAGCCTTCTTCAACGGTGATCACGCCTTCTTTACCGACTTTTTCCATGGCTTCGGCGATGATTTCACCGATGGAGTTGTCGGAGTTGGCGGAGATGGTGCCAACCTGAGCGATGGCCTTGGAGTCGGCGCATGGCTTGGACAGGTTCTTCAGCTCGGCAACGACGGCAGCGGTGGCCTTGTCGATGCCGCGCTTGAGGTCCATCGGGTTCATGCCGGCAGCGACGGCTTTCAGGCCTTCGTTGACGATGGCCTGAGCCAGGACGGTAGCGGTGGTGGTGCCGTCACCGGCAGCGTCGTTGGCCTTGGAAGCGACTTCCTTGACCAGCTGGGCGCCCATGTTTTCGAAGGCGTCTTTGAGCTCGATCTCTTTGGCGACGGAAACGCCGTCCTTGGTGATGGTCGGCGCGCCGAAGCTCTTGGCCAGAACCACGTTACGGCCTTTCGGGCCCAGGGTCGCTTTTACCGCGTCAGCCAGAACGTTGACACCAACCAGCATTTTCTTACGGGCGGAATCGCCGAATTTTACGTCTTTAGCAGCCATGATCGTTTAATCCTTGAATTGCTTTGGAGTAACGGGAAGTCGGAGAAATCAGCCTTCGATAACGGCGAGGATTTCGTTCTCGGCCATGACCAGCAGGTCTTCGCCATCGACTTTCACGGTGTTGCTGCCCGAGTAAGGGCCGAAAACCACTTTGTCACCCACTTTGACGGCCAGCGCACGTACTTCGCCGTTGTCCAGGATGCGACCGGTGCCGACGGCGACGACTTCGCCGCGGTTTGGTTTTTCAGCGGCCGAACCCGGCAGGACGATACCGCCAGCGGTTTTCGATTCTTCTTCGCTGCGACGGATGACTACGCGGTCATGCAGAGGACGAAGCTTCATTGTCGATCTCTCCCAAATTGTGGTTTTCATCGGCCGGTATCGACACCGGCGGGTTGATGCGGTCCGGCGGTGCCGGGGGTGGCTCGCAACGGGCGAACCACCTGTGTCATGTCTGGTGCAACACCAGAAACCTTGCGGTGACCACATACATGAGGCCGCCATATTCAATTACAAGGCTTGCCCTGGAAATTTTTTCACACACACAAAAAGACTGGGGCCGCTCAGCGGCCCCAGGGGTGATGGGTTTACTTGTCGCGGCGCTCGTACTCGCCTTCGATCACGTTCGGCCGATGGCCGCTGTCGCGGGGCTGCGCCTGGAACGGGTCATCCTGAAAGGCACGCTGGCGCATGGCCTGGGCCTCGGCCCGCTCGCGCATCTTGCGCGCAGCCAGGCGGCGGGTGAATGGCAGCAGGCAGAGCACGCCCAGCACGTCGCTGATGAAGCCCGGCAGCAGCAGCAGGCCACCACCGACCGCCAGCATCAGGCCCTGGAACATGTCCTCGGCGGGCAGTTCGCCGCGCTGCAGGCTCTCGCGGGCACGCAGGGCGGTGGCAAGGCCGGCCACACGCATCACCAGCACACCCAGGGCGGAACCCGCGATGATCAGCAGCAGCGCCGGGAAGAACCCGATGGCCGCGCTGACCTTGACGAAAACGAACAGCTCCAGCACAGGGAACAGGAGAAACAGCAATAGAAAAGCACGCATCAAAGCATTCCTCGATGGAAGACAACCTTCCTGTAAGACCATCACATGGATGCGTGCATTCGCATTTTCAAGCTTCGACTTCAGTCGCAGCCGGCCATTGGTCGGCGCGCGCCAGCAAAACCAGGGCTTCGCGAACTTGTGTCGGCGTATTGCAAACATTTGGGAACGGCAGCCAGTAAATGCCCTGGCCAATGCGCAGGTGCATGCCTTCGCTGTCGATGCCGACCATCTCTGCCGGGGTGCCGCGCGGCAGCTCGCCGAGCTCGACGTAATGGGCGATGGCGCTGGCGTGGTCGCTGTTCATGTGTTCGATCATGCTGGCCTCGGCCTTGCCCGCGAACGGGTTGGCCAAGGTCACCTGGTCGAGCCAGTGGATGGCACCGAAGCCACCGATGTAGCGATGGCGCACCGGCTGCAGCACCCAGAAATCGAAATCATGGGCCTTGTGGTAGTTGGCGGCATCGGGGAAGTAACGGTAGTAACGCGCGGCCGCGGCCTCGATGGCCGCGTCATCGACCAGCTTGTGCGCCTCGGCCATCACCGTCAGGCGGCCAACGGCCTGCACGTCCTCGGCTTCGCGCTCGCCCACCAGCAGCGAGCACTTGGGGTCTTTCTGCAGGTTGTGGGTGTGCTGGGCGATGCGGCTGATCAGGATCAGCGGGTTGCCCTGGGCATCCAGGCAATACGGCACCACGGAGCCGAACGGGAAACCGGGCATCGACTTGGAATGGGTCGAAAGCACGCCGCGGTATTCCTTGAGCAGCAGTTCCCGGGCGGGGCGAATGGCGTTGGTACTCACTGAAGGTGCTCCTGGCGGCGGACTGGATGGGTGACAAGATAAGCATTATCACCCGCCGCTGCCACTGCCAGCTCAGCTGGCCTGCCTTACCAGGTCACGCCGAAGCCTGCGGTATAGCGGGTCTTGTCCAGGTCGCTTTCGCGGGTGCCGCTGATGATGTCCTTCTCCGCCTTGAGGTTGAGCGACGCCCATTCGGTGACCTTGTAGCGCAGCCCGACCTCGGCATCCAGCGAGTAGTTGGCAACGCCGCCCAGCGGCTTGGCAACCTCGCCGTTGGTGAACAGCTGCACGTTCTTGCCGATCAGGTAGCGGGTGTAGTCCCACTTGACCGCGGCCGAATAGAAGTTGTCCTTGGCGCCATCCTGGTATTCGAAGTCGGTGCGGTTGACCAGCGAGCCGAGCGAGAAGGCGCCCAGTTCGTCGTCCCAGAACTGGTAGCCAGGGCCGGTACCCACGGTGCGCTGGCGCGACAGGTCCTCGATGTGGTCGCGCTTGTACTCAAGGCGCCCCTGCCAGAACCACTTCTCGGTGAGGAAGCGATCGAGCGCGTACTCGGCGCTCCAGTTGTTGGTGGTGGTGACGTCGTCCTTGGACTCGCGGTTGTACTCGCCCTCGGCATTGTGCCGCCAGCGGCCGTGGCGGGCGGTGGTCTTGAAGTCGATGTCGTAGTCGTCGCTGTCGCTTTCGGCACGCTTGTAGTCCATGGCCACGTCGACATTGCCCTTCCACAGGAAATCCTCGACCAGCGGCTTGGGCTTCATGATCTGCTGGATGCTGGCCAGCTCGACGGTCTTGGGCGCCTCGCCATTGGCCAGGGTCACCTTGCCCGCCTCGGCGGCCTTCAGCGACTTGGCCTTCTCGCCGTTGTAGGCATCCTGCTTGACCAGCAGCTCCTGGTCGCTCTCCAGCGTCTGCACCTGTTTCCAGTCCAGCGAGATCGAGCCACCGTAAGGGGTCTCGAGCAGCAGCTTGCCGCCATCGAACAGGCGGATCTTGCCGCTCAGGCGGTCGCCGTTCTTCATCCACACGGTATCGGCGAAGGCCGGGGCGGCACACAGGGAGGCGGTCAACAGGCACAACAACGATCTAGAATACATAAGCGGGCTACAGGTTCGATTCGACGAAAAAAGCCGGGCATTATCCAGATACCAACGACCAGAGCAAGGACAGACCGAGCACATGCCATTGAGTTCAACTCTCATTTGCCGCCACCATTCGTCCGGTTTCATTCCAGGCCAGGGCTGCCCTGATGTCTGAGCCGTATGAACATGCCCTGGACAGCCCCGAGGCCCGACGAACGGCGCTGTATTCGGTACTTGGCCAGGTGCCGGAGGGCAAGGTGGTCAGCTATGGGCAATTGGCCGAACTGGCCGGGCTGGGCCGCGCGGCGCGCTGGGTCGGCCGCACCCTCGGCCAGTTGCCCGGCGATACCCGCCTGCCCTGGCACCGGGTGCTGGGTGCCGGTGGCCGGCTGAGCCTGGCGCTGGGTACGCCGGGCGGAGATGAACAACGTGCACGGCTACGTGCGGAGGGCGTCAATGTAACCAATAATCGTGTGGATATGACGCGCCATGGCTGGCGCCCAATGGAGCACAGCGGTTAGAGTGCGCGCTTTGTTTTCGCAAATTTGAGGCAGATGTTGGCCCATGCCCCGTAAAACCTGGCGCGCTGCGCTTGCCGCCTATGCCAGCCCGTCTACCCTGGTACTTTTGCTGCTGGGCTTCGCCGCCGGCCTGCCCTACATGCTGGTGTTCTCGACCCTTTCTGTGTGGTTGCGCGAAGCGGGCGTGGCCCGCGAGACCATTGGCTACGCCAGCCTGATCGGCCTGGCCTATGCCTTCAAGTGGGTCTGGTCGCCGCTGCTCGACCAATGGCGCCTGCCCCTGCTGGGCGGCCTGGGGCGGCGCCGTTCGTGGCTGCTGCTGTCGCAGGCGCTGGTGGTGATCGGCCTGGTCGGCATGAGCCTGTGCGACCCGCAACAACACCTTTCCTGGCTGATCGCCCTGGCGGTGCTGGTGGCCTTCGCCTCGGCCACCCAGGACATCGCCGTGGATGCCTATCGCCTGGAGATCGCCGACGATCAGCGCCAGGCAGCCCTGGCTGCCAGCTACATGGCCGGGTACCGGGTGGCCGCCCTGCTCGCCACCGCCGGTGCGCTGTTCTTCGCCGAATGGTTCGGCTCCACCGGTTTCAGCTACCTGCACAAGGCCTGGGCCGGCACCTACGTGCTGTTCGGCGTGCTGATGGTGCCTGCGCTGTTCACCACCCTGGTGATGCGCGAGCCGCCGGTGCCGATGCGCACCCAGCTCTCGGCCGCCCGCTATGGCCTGATGCACCAGATGGCCTCGGTGTTCGTGTTGATCATTCTGCTGGTGTCGGTGCCTGCCAGCTTCACCCAGATGTTCAACACCGGCTGGTCCAGTGTGATTTCCGGTGATGCCACGCCGCTTGACCTGCTGCTCGAAGACCGTGCGTTCCTGCGCCTGATCCTCTACGTGCTGCTGACCTGGGCGTGCCTGTCGAGCCTGGGCCGCCGCGGCCTGGCGCCGGTGCTCACGCCAGTCAACGACTTCATCGCCCGCTACCGCTGGCAAGCCCTGCTGCTGCTCGGGCTGATCGCCACCTATCGCATGTCGGACACGGTGATGGGGGTGATGGCCAACGTGTTCTACATCGACATGGGCTTCACCAAGGACCAGATCGCCAGCGTCAGCAAGATCTTCGGCCTGATCATGACCCTGGTCGGCGCCGGCGTCGGCGGCCTGCTGATCGTGCGCTTCGGCATCCTGCCGATCCTGTTCATCGGCGGCGCAGCCTCGGCGGCCACCAACATCCTCTTCGTGATGCTGGCCGACATGGGCCCGAACCTTGAAATGCTGGTAGTGACCATCTCCCTGGACAACTTCAGCTCAGGCCTGGCCACCTCGGCGTTCGTCGCCTACCTGTCGAGCCTGACCAACCTGAAGTTCTCGGCCACGCAATATGCGCTGCTGAGCTCGATCATGCTGCTGTTGCCACGGCTGATCGGCGGCTATTCGGGGGTGATGGTGGAGAAGTTCGGTTACCACGATTTCTTCATGATTACCGCGCTGCTGGGCGTGCCGACACTGATCCTGATCGCCTTGCACTGGCGTCAGGAAGTTGGGCGAGGGAAACAGGTGCCGGTAGAGAACTCGGCGGCCGAGCGGCCCTGAAAACCGCATGGCCCCTATCGCCGGCAAGCCGGCTCCCACAGCTGCTGCACAGGCTTCAAGCCTTGTGAAATACCTGTGGGAGCCGGCTTGCCGGCGATAGGGGCAGCACAGATCCTACTGCGCCACAGCCCCTTCCCCAGGCCGCCCACCCACGACAAACCACAACGGCCACAGCGCCAGCGCCCCCGCCACCCCTGCCGCCAGGGCAAAGTGCAGCAGGCTGGCACCGGCCCCGATCATCGCCATCAGCGCACCGCCAAGCCCCAGCAAGGCGATGGTGATCATGCCCAGCATCGCCGACACCAAGCCCTTGCTCTGCTCGCTGGAGAACAGCGTCATGCGGTACAGCACCGCGTTGGCCACGCCCAGGCCCAGTGCATACAGCGACATGCCCGCGACCACGCTGGTCACCGACGGCCAGTACCAGGTCGCCAGCACCAGCAGGCACAAGCCGGCCAGGTAGGGCCACAAGGCGCCACGCACCAGGCTCGCCAACGGGTAGCGATCGGCGATGCGGTTGATGATCAGGTTGCCCAGGATCAGCCCGCCGAACACCGGCAGCTGCCACAGCGCGTAGGCCATGGTGCTCAGGCCCTCATCGTGGATCAGCAACACCGGCGACAGGCCGATCCAGCCGATCAGCGGCAGGCCGACCAGGCCAAGTGCCGCGCTGCCTGCGACGAACTTGCGGTTGGCCAGCAGCTGGCCGTAGCCGGCGAGCAGCGGCAGCAGGTGGATGGGCGTGAACGCCAGGCGCGAGCCATCGCGGCGCTCCACCCCCAGGGTTTCCGGCATCAGCCGGTACAGCAGCAGCCAACACAGCACCGCGCCCACGGCAAACGCCACGAACAGCCAGCGCCAGTCCAGCCATTGCAGCATCAAGGTGCCCACCAGCGGGCCCAGCAGCGGCGAGAGCAAGGCGATGTTGGCCAGCAGGGCCATCATCCGCACCGCGTCGGCTTCGCTGAACGCTTCGTTCAGCGCCGGGTAGCTGACGGTCACCACAAACCCCAGGCCTATGCCCTGCAGCAGGCGCAGCAGGTTGAACAGGCCGATGTCCTGCACCCAGTAAGTCGCCAGGCACGCCACGCCAAAGAACGCGCAACCGGCCAGCAGCAGCGGGCGGCGGCCATAGCGGTCGGCCAGCGGGCCGATCAGCCACTGCAGCACCACACCGCCGAGCAGGTACAGGTTCAAGGCATGCGGGATGTATTGCGGGCTGGCGTTCAGGTGATCGACCACCACCGGCATGGCCGGCATGACCGCGTCGCTGGCGAGGTAGGTCAGCAGCTCGAACAGGGCCAGGGTCAGGCCGAACAGCAGGGCTCTGAGGGGGGTGATGTACAGCAGTGGTTTCATGATGGCGTTCAGGCAAAGACAGGTGGGGTCAGGCTATATGCCAGAAATGCCGGGGCTTGGCTGTGAACAAGTGTAAAAGCAAGGGGCCGCTGCGCGCCCCAATCGCCGGCAAGCCGGCTCCCACAGGGGTTTGACGAAGACCCTGTGGGAGCCGGCTTGCCGGCGATCGGGCCGCACAGCGGCCCCTGCTGCAACGGCGCGGTTTACTGCGCCGCCGCCTCCTGCACCACGCGAATCACGCGTTGCGGAAACGGAATGTCGATGCCCTCGGCCTTCAGCCGGTCACGGGCATGCTCGTTGAGCATGAACATCACATCCCAGTAGTCGCTGGTCTTGGTCCACAGGCGCAGCGACACGGTGATCGAGCTGTCACCCAGGGTCGCGACCACCGCCTGTGGCGCCGGGTCTGGCAGCACCCGTGGGTCCTGCGCCAGCTCCAGCAGCACGTTGCGCGCCTTCTGCAGGTCGGCCTCGTAGTCCACGCCCACGTCGAACACCACCTTGCGTGTCGGCTGGCGGTTGGTGTTGGTGATGATGCCGTTGGACAGGCTGCCGTTGGGCATGATCACGGTCTTGTTGTCACCGGTGCGCAGCACGGTGTGGAAGATCTGGATGCTGTCGACGGTACCGGACACACCCTGGGCCTCGATCCAGTCACCGATGCGGAACGGGCGGAACATCAGGATCAGCACGCCACCGGCGAAGTTCGCCAGGCTGCCCTGCAAGGCCAGGCCGATGGCCAGGCCGGCAGCACCGATGGCCGCGACGAACGAGGTGGTCTCGATGCCGATCATCGACGCCACGCTGACCATCAGCAGCACCTTGAGCACGATGTTGGCCAAGGTGCTGATGAAGCCTTGCAGCGCCACGTCGGCGCGCAGCCCGACCAGCTTGCCAAGGCGCGCGCTGAGCTTGTTGATCAACCACCAGCCGATGGCCAGTGTCAGCAGCGCCAGCAACAGCCGGCTGCCGTATTGCATGATCATCGGGATCCAGGTCTGCGACTGGCGGACCAGCTGATCCACCTCAGCATTCAAATCCATATTCATCTCCTGATGCCGAGCGGCACGTACACGTAAATCGGGCCGCGCGCATTTGCGCGGCCATGGACCCCATGGACATCATTGCGCCATCGGGGTTCCGGCAACGCTTCGATCAGTCGCGGAAGTTGTTGAACTGCAGCGGCATGTCGAATTCCTTGGCGCGCAGGGCGGCGATGGCTTCTTGCAGGTCATCACGCTTCTTGCCGGTCACACGCACCTGCTCACCCTGGATGGAGGCCTGGACCTTGAGCTTGGCGTCCTTGATGTGGGCGACGATCTTCTTCGCCAGGTCCTTGTCGATGCCTTCGCGGAACTTGGCTTCCTGCTTCATCTCCTTGCCGGAGGGGTAGGCGTCCTTGGTTTCCAGGCACTTGACGTCGATCTTGCGCTTGACCAGGGCCAGGCGCAGGATTTCGATCATCGCCTCGAGCTGGAACTCGGCCTCGGCCGTCAGCATCACGGTCTGCTCCTTGTCCTTGAACTCGAAGCTACCCTTGCCCTTGAGGTCGTAACGGCGGTCGAGCTCCTTCATGGCGTTTTCGACAGCGTTCTGCACTTCGTGCTTGTCCAGTTCCGATACCACGTCGAACGACGGCATGGTTGATCTCCCAAAATAAAAGCGCGCTCGGCGTGACGATGGAGCGCGCGGGGTTTGAAGGTTAAAATGCGGACTCATTATAACGGGTTGCGAAACGCAGATGAGCAGCACCTGGCATATTCTCGGCGCCGGTAGCCTCGGCAGCCTCTGGGCCTGCCGCCTGGCACGGGCTGGCAAGGCAACCCGGCTGATCCTGCGCGACCGGCAGCGGCTCGCCGCCTACCAGCAGGCCGGCGGCCTGACCCTGGCCGAACAGGACCAGGCCACGCGCTTTGCGATCCCCGCCGAAACCGCTGACGCCAGCGGGCCAATCCACCGCCTGCTGCTGGCCTGCAAGGCCTATGACGCCGCGCCTGCCGTCGCCCGCCTGGCCCCGCGCCTGGCCGAGGGCGCCGAGATCGTGCTGCTGCAAAATGGCCTGGGCAGCCAGGACGAAGTCGCCGACCAGGTGCCCCATGCCCGCTGCATCTTCGCCTCCAGCACCGAAGGGGCGTTTCGCGAGGACGACTGGCGGGTACGCTTTGCCGGGCAAGGGTTCAACTGGCTGGGCGACCCGGCCAACCCTGCCCTGCCGCAATGGTTCGACGACCTGGGCGACGCCGGCATCCCCGCCGAATGGACGGTGGACATCCTCACCCGCCTGTGGCGCAAGCTCGCGCTGAACTGCGCCATCAACCCCCTGACCGTGCTGCACGACTGCCAGAACGGCGGCCTGCTGGGGCACTTGGGCGAAATCGACAGCCTGTGCGCCGAACTTGGCCAGCTGTTGCAACGCTGCGGCCAGCCCAAGGCCGCCGATGACCTGAGCGAGGAAGTGCAACGGGTGATCCTCGCCACCGCCGCCAACTACTCTTCCATGTACCAGGATGTGCGTGCCGGCCGGCGCACCGAGGTGCACTACCTGCTTGGCCACGCCTGCCGGGCGGCAGCGCGCCACGCCATGGTGCTGCCACAGCTGGAACACCTGCACCAGCGGCTGGTCGATAACCTGCGAGCCCGTGACTTGCCCTGCGCCTGACGCAGCCCTACAACCGGATACGGACATTGCCTAGCCCATGACCCTGCGCCAACGCCTGGAAAACCTCCCGGTCGGGCAAAAGTTGCTGGCCGCCCTGCTGGTGCTGCTGGTGACCATCCTCCTGGTTGCCAACCTGACCTTCATCAGCGCCGCCTACTGGATCACCCAGGAGAGCATGGCGCCCCAGGCCCTGCAGACCATCGGCCGGCTGGTGGCCAACCCGCAGCTGTCGATGCGCGCCGGTGACAACACGGAAAACGCCACCGCCCTGCTCAAGGAACTGGACAGCTACACGCCGCTGCGCGCCGCCGCCGTCTATGGCGGCGATGGGCGCCTGCTGGCGCAGCTGCAGCATGGTGAAGCGCTGGCCCTGCCCAAGCACTACCGCAATATCGATAGCTGGCGCCTGATGGAGTTTCGCAGCACCCAGCTCATCCGCATCCCACGTGAAGCCAGCCCCCCCGCACACCTGCTGCTGGTGGCCAGCAGCGAATTGCCGACCGCCTTCTACACCGGCACCCTCAGCGCCAGCCTGGCGATCCTGGTGTTCAGCGTGCTGCTGTGGCTGGTGATCGCACGGCAGATCAAGCGCCTGATCACCCAACCGATCAACCAGCTCGAAGAGCTCAGCCGCCAGGTCACCCGCGAAGAAAGCTACGCCCTGCGCGCCACCCGCGGCAACGACGACGAAATCGGCAGCCTGGCACAGGCCTTCAACACCATGCTGTCGCGCATCGAAGCCCGCGAGCAGCAGCTCAAGCGCACCCGTGACGAGTTCCAGATGGCCTACGACCAGGCCCAGGGCCTGGCCGAGGAAACCCGTCACACCAACCGCAAGCTGGAGCTGGAAGTCCAGGTGCGCAGCAAGATCGAGAAAAAGCTCACAGGCTTTCAGAACTACCTCAACAGCATCATCGACTCCATGCCTTCGGCGCTGATCGCCCTCGACGAACAGCTCTACGTCACGCAGTGGAACCACGAAGCCACGGTGCTCTCCGGCACGCCGCTGGACGAGGCGCTGAACCAGCCGGTGTTCATCGCTTTCGAGCCGCTCAAGCCGTTTCTGCCGCAGCTCAAGGAGACCGTGGAAAAGCACCGGGTGGCGAAGATCGAGCGGGTCACCTGGCCCAAGGACGACGACCTGCGCCATTACGCCCTGACCTTCTACCCGCTGATGGGCGGTGGCGGGCGTGGCGTGGTGATCCGCATCGACGACATCACCCAGCGCCTGTCGCTGGAAGAAATGATGGTGCAGTCGGAAAAGATGCTTTCGGTCGGCGGCCTGGCCGCCGGCATGGCCCACGAAATCAACAACCCGCTGGGGGCGATCCTGCACAACGTGCAGAACATCCGCCGGCGCCTGTCGCCGGAGCTGCCGCGCAACCAGGAGCAGGCAAGCGAGCTGGGCATCGACCTGCCGAGCGTCAACCGCTACCTGGAAAGCCGCGAAGTGCCGCAACTGCTCGATGGCATCCAGCAGGCCGGCGCCCGGGCCGCCAAGATCGTCACCCACATGCTCAGCTTCAGCCGCCGCAGCAACCGCCAGCTGGTGCCCTGCGACCTGCCGTCATTGATCGACCAGGCGGTGGACATCGCCGGCAACGACTTCGACCTGACCATCGGCTTCGACTTCAAGGGCCAGGCCATCGTCCGCCAGTTCGACCCTGCCCTGGGGCCTGTGCCCTGCACCGCCAACGAACTGGAGCAGGTCCTGCTCAACCTGTTGAAGAACGCCGCGCAGGCCATCCACCAGCGGCCACAGCCCAGCGAGCCCGGGCGCATCATCCTGCGTACCCGGCTCAACCCGCCCTGGGCCGAAATCCAGGTCGAGGACAACGGCATCGGCATGCCCGAAGCGGTGCGCAAGCGCACCTTCGAGCCGTTCTTCACCACCAAGGAAATCGGCCAGGGCACCGGGCTTGGCCTGTCGGTTTCGTACTTCATCATCACCAACAACCACAAGGGGCAGATGGAAGTGCAGTCCACGCCCGGCCAGGGCACCTGCTTCACCCTGCGCCTGCCCCTCGGCCAGCCGACAACGGCGGCGCCGACCACCACGGAGGCATGACATGGGCTATCGCCTGTCGAAGATCTACACCCGCACCGGCGACAAGGGCGAAACCGGCCTGGGCGACGGCCGCCGGGTGCCCAAGGACCATCCGCGGATCGAAGCGATCGGCGAGGTGGACAGCCTCAACAGCCAGCTCGGGCTATTGCTCGCCGGGCTGGCCGAGCAGGGGCTGGATGAGCTGAGTGCGGTTCTGGCGCCTTGCCAGCACCGCCTGTTCGACCTGGGTGGGGAGCTGGCCATGCCCAGCTACCAGGCCTTGAACCAGGCAGAGGTGGAGCGCCTGGAAGCGGCCATCGATGTGTGGAACGAGGAGCTGGGGCCGCTGAAGAACTTCATCCTGCCCAGTGGTTCGGCATTGATTGCCCAGGCCCATGTTTGCCGCAGCCTGGCGCGCAGTGCCGAGCGCCGGTGTCAGCAGTTGAATGCCGTGGAGCCGCTGGAGGGGGTGGGGTTGGCGTATATCAATCGGCTGTCCGATCTGTTGTTCGTGGCAGCGCGGATCATCGGGCGGCGGCAGGGGGTGGCTGAGGTGCTTTGGCAGCCTGCGCAAAAACCGCAGGGTTGAAATAGCGGGGGCTGCTTTGCAGCCCAATCGCCGGCAAGCCGGCTCCCACAGGTTAAGGTTCAGCACATGACCTGTGGGAGCCGGCTTGCCGGCGATTGGGCCGCACAGCGGCCCCAGTTGCTCAGGCCTCAGGCCAGAACGCCCGAATCCCGGCAACCCCTTGAGCCCCGGCCTCCCAGGCCTTTTCCCGGTCGCACGGCCCAACGCCACCGAGCAAGAACACAGGGTGGGTAAACCCGGCAATCAGCCGCTGCGCCTCATCCCAACCCAGCGGCTGCGCCTCGGGATGGGTCTGGGTCGGCTGTACCGGCGACAAGGTGACGAAATCCACCCCCATCTGCTCGGCCAACGCCAGTTCCTCGGCACTGTGGCACGACGCCGCCAGCCAGCGTTCTTTCGGGAATGGCCGGCCCTTGGCGGCGTACTTGCGCAGTTGCGCCGCAGTCAGGTGCCAGCCAGCCGCCGGGAAGTCGCCCAGCCATTCCAATGGCCCCTTGAGCATCAACTGCGCCTTGCCCGCACACAGGCCGACCGCATCCACCGCCACGTCGCGGTACTTGGGGTCGTACATGTCCGGTGCGCGCAGCTGGATCAGGCGCACGCCTGAGGCCACCGCACGCTGGATGCCCTTGAGCATCTCGGGCACTTCCAGGCCGTCCGGGGTAATCAGGTACTGGTCCGGCAGGCGCGCCGCCGCGACGATCGGCTTGTTGGCCTCGGGGAAGTCGTATTGCGCCAGCTCCCGCGGGGCGGCCCAGGCCAACGGCTGGCCCTCGGCGCCGTGGGGCTCGCCGGAAAATGCCTGGACTTCGCGCACGTCCAGCAGCACCTGCTTGTCCGGGTAGTCGTGGCTGACCTTGATCAGCGCCCGCGAGCGGGTCACCTCGATGCCCAGTTCTTCGCGCAGCTCACGGGCCAGCGCGGCTTCGACGCTCTCGCCCTGCTCCACCTTGCCGCCGGGGAATTCCCACAGGCCGCCCTGGTGTTGGCTATCGGCGCGCCGGGCTATCAGGATCCGGCCATCGGTGCCGCGAATCACGGCAGCTACTACATGAATGCGTTTCACCCTTCACGCTCCGCCAGCCCAGCTTGCTGCCAGGCCTTGAAGGCCGGCCACTGGTAAATGGTCTCGATATAAGTTGCCGCCGCTGCCGGCACGTCCACGCGGTAGCCACGCAAGCGCACGGCCACCGGGGCGAAGAAGGCGTCGGCCAGGGTCGGCTTGCCGAACAGGAACGGCCCGCTGTCCTTGGCCACCAAGCGGCATTCGGACCACAGCGCGACGATACGGTCGATGTCGACCTGCACCTCCAACGGGATTGCCTCCAGCGCTTCGTCGCGCGACAGGTCGAACGGCATCGCCCCGCGCAGGGCGAAGAAGCCACTGTGCATCTGCGCGCAGGCCGAACGGGCCTGGGCACGGGCGGCTGTATCCGCCGGCCAGAGCTGCGCCTGGGGGTGCTGTTCGTTGAGGTATTCGGCGATGGCCAGCGAGTCGGCGATCACGCCGTGCTCGGTCTTGAGCAACGGCACCTTGCCGGTGGCGGAGAAGGCGAGAAGGCGTAGGCGGGTGTCGGGCTGGTTCAGCTTGATCAGGGTTTCTTCGTAGGGCACGCCAGCCAGCTCGAGGGCCAGGGCGCCGCGTAGCGACCAGGAGGAATACAGCTTGTCGCCGATGATCAGGTGATAGCTCATGGGTCGGCTCCACTTCTTTGAAATTTTGCGGCTGAGCATCGCCGGCAAGCCGGCTCCCACAGGTTTTGCGGTGCTGTTGTGGGAGCCGGCTTGCCGGCGATGAGGCCGTTGAATCAGGTACGGTATTCGGCGTTGATCTTCACGTACTCGTGGGACAGGTCAGTGGTCCAGATGGTTTCGCTGCACTGGCCACGGCCCAGCTCGATGCGGATGGTGATCTCTTCCTGGGCCATCACTGCCGAGCCTTGCGCCTCGGTGTAGCTCGGGCTGCGCCCGCCTTGGCTGGCGATGCAGACGTTGTCCAGGTACACATCGATCAGGCTGACATCCAGCTCCGGCACGCCGGCACGGCCCACGGCCGCGAGGATACGGCCCCAGTTCGGGTCGGAGGCGAACAGCGCGGTCTTGATCAGCGGCGAGTGGGCCACGGCGTAACCGACGTCCAGGCACTCCTGGTGGTTGCCGCCGCCGTTGACCTGCACGGTCACGAACTTGGTGGCGCCTTCGCCGTCACGGACGATGGCCTGGGCCACTTCCATGCACACCTCGAACACCGCCTTTTTCAGCGCGTCGAACAGTGCGCCGCTGGCTTCAGTGACTTCCGGCAGGTTGGCCTTGCCGGTGGCGATCAGCATGCAGCAGTCGTTGGTCGAGGTGTCGCCGTCGATGGTGATGCGGTTGAACGACTTGTTGGCGCCGTCGAGCATCAGGTCCTTGAGCACAGCCGGCGCGACCTTGGCGTCGGTGGCGATGTAGCCGAGCATGGTCGCCATGTTCGGGCGAATCATGCCGGCGCCTTTGCTGATGCCGGTGACGGTGACGGTCACGCCTTCGTGCTGGAACTGGCGGCTGGCACCTTTGGGCAGAGTGTCGGTGGTCATGATGCCGGTGGCAGCTTCAGCCCAGTTGTTCTCCGACAGGTCGTCCAGCGCAGCCTGCAGGGCGCCTTCGATCTTTTCCACCGGCAGCGGCTCGCCGATCACACCAGTGGAGAATGGCAGTACCGCTTCGGCCGGTACGCCGGCAAGCTCGGCCAGCTTGGCGCAGGTGCGCTCGGCAGCGGCCAGGCCTGGCGCGCCGGTGCCGGCGTTGGCGTTGCCGGTGTTGGTCAGCAGGTAGCGCACGGTGCCCTGCACGCGCTGCTTGGAGAGGATCACGGGCGCGGCGCAGAACGCGTTGAGGGTGAACACGCCGGCAACGCTGGAGCCTTCGGCACAGCGCATCACCACTACGTCCTTGCGCCCCGGGCGCTTGATGCCCGCGGATGCGATGCCGAGTTCAAAACCCGGAACCGGGTGCAGGGTGGGCAAAGGACCAAGACCAACAGCCATTAGAGCGCTCCTAGAATACGGTGAATATGGAAAAAGGGGGCCGCAATGCGGCCCCCAGGTTTGTCACGATACAGCAATCAGGTCAGATCACTCGATTTGACCATGGCAATGCTTGAATTTCTTGCCCGAACCACACCAGCACGGCTCGTTGCGGCCCAGCTTCTGCTCGTTGCGCACCGGGGCTGCGGCCACGGCCACTTCAGCACCCTCCTCGCTCAGCTGCTCGCTTTCCAGGCCCGGCGCCGGGGCGTGCTGGAACTGCATGCGGCTGGCCAGTTCTTCGGCTTCGCGGCGCAGGCGTGCTTCTTCCTCGGCCGGGTCTTCGCGGCGAACCTGCACGTGCGAGAGCACGCGGATGGTGTCGCGCTTGATCGACTCCAGCAGCTCCTGGAACAGGGTGAACGACTCGCGCTTGTATTCCTGCTTCGGGTTCTTCTGCGCATAGCCACGCAGGTGGATACCGTGGCGCAGGTGGTCCATGGTCGACAGGTGGTCTTTCCACAGGTCGTCCAGCACGCGCAGCAGGATCTGCTTCTCGAAGGTGCGCAGGGCGTCGATACCGGCCTGGTCTTCCTTCTCGGTGTAGGCGTCGGTGATTTCCTTGAGCAGCTTCTCGCGCAGGGTCTCTTCGTAGAGGTGGTCATCCTCGTCGAGCCACTGCTGGATCGGCAGCTTCATGGCGAAGTCGCTGTTCAGCGAAGCTTCCAGGCCAGCCACGTCCCACTGCTCGGGCAGCGACTGCGGCGGAATGTGCTGGCTGATGGTGGCGTCGAGCACTTCCTTGCGGAATTCCTCGATGGTGTCGCCGATGTTCTCGGCAGCCAGCAGGCTGTTGCGCATGTGGTAGATCACCTTGCGCTGTTCGTTGGCCACGTCGTCGTATTCGAGCAGCTGCTTGCGGATGTCGAAGTTGCGGCCTTCGACCTTGCGCTGCGCCTTTTCGATGGCGTTGGTGACCATGCGGTGCTCGATGGCCTCGCCGGACTGCATGCCCAGGGCCTTCATGAAATTCTTCACCCGGTCGGAGGCGAAGATGCGCATCAGGCTGTCTTCCAGCGACAGGTAGAAGCGGCTCGAACCCGGGTCGCCCTGACGGCCGGAACGGCCACGCAGCTGGTTGTCGATACGGCGCGACTCGTGGCGCTCGGAGGCGATCACGTGCAGGCCGCCCGACTCGATCACCTGCTGGTGGCGCTTCTGCCAATCGGCCTTGATCTGGGCAATCTGCTCGGCGCTGGGGTTTTCCAGGGCCGCCACTTCGGCTTCCCAGTTGCCGCCCAGGAGAATGTCGGTACCACGGCCGGCCATGTTGGTGGCGATGGTCAGTGCGCCCGGCGCACCGGCCTGGGCGATGATCTCGGCTTCCTTCTCGTGGTACTTGGCGTTGAGCACCTTGTGGTCGATACCTTCCTTCTTCAGCAGGTTCGACATGTGCTCGGAGGTTTCGATGGTCGCCGTACCCACCAGCACCGGGCGGCTCAGGGCCATGCTTTCCTTGATGTCGGCGATGATCGCGGCGTACTTCTCGTCGGCGGTCAGGTACACCAGGTCGTTGAAGTCCTTGCGCGCCAGCGGCTTGTTCGGCGGGATGACCATCACGTTGAGGCCGTAGATCGACTGGAACTCGAACGCTTCGGTGTCGGCGGTACCGGTCATGCCGGACAGCTTGGTGTAGAGGCGGAAGTAGTTCTGGAAGGTGGTCGACGCCAGGGTCTGGCTCTCGGCCTGGATGTTCAGGTTCTCTTTCGCCTCGATGGCCTGGTGCAGGCCCTCGGACAGGCGACGGCCCGGCATGGTACGGCCGGTGTGCTCGTCGATCAGCAGGACCTGGCCGTCCTGGACGATGTACTCGACGTTGCGGTGGAACAGCTTGTGCGCACGCAGGCCAGCGTAGACGTGGGTCAGCAGGCCCAGGTTGTGCGCCGAGTAGAGGCTCTCGCCTTCGGCCAGCAGGCCGGCCTGGGTGAGCATCTCTTCGATGAACTGGTGACCGGCTTCGTTGAGCTCGACCTGGCGGCTCTTCTCGTCGATGGTGAAGTGGCCTTCCTGGGTGACCTGGCCTTCGACTTCTTCGATGTGCTGGGTCAGGCGCGGGATCAGGCGGTTGATCTCGATGTACAGCTTGGAGCTGTCTTCGGCCTGGCCGGAAATGATCAGCGGGGTACGGGCTTCGTCGATGAGGATCGAGTCGACTTCGTCGATCACGGCGAAGTTCAGGTCGCGCTGGAACTTCTCTTCCTGGCTGAACGCCATGTTGTCGCGCAGGTAGTCGAAGCCGAATTCGTTGTTGGTGCCGTAGGTGATGTCGGCGGCATAGGCGGCGCGCTTTTCTTCCGGCGGCTGGAAGGCCGAGACGATACCCACGGACAGGCCGAGGAATTCGTACAGCGGGCGCATCCAGTTGGCGTCACGACGGGCCAGGTAGTCGTTGACCGTGACCACGTGCACGCCTTTGCCGGACAGCGCGTTGAGGTAGACGGCCAGGGTACCGACCAAGGTCTTGCCTTCACCGGTACGCATTTCTGCGATCATGCCCTCGTGCAGGGTCAT
The DNA here is from genome assembly GCF_044745345.1 of Pseudomonas sp. NPDC087029. Taxonomy (NCBI): domain Bacteria; kingdom Pseudomonadati; phylum Pseudomonadota; class Gammaproteobacteria; order Pseudomonadales; family Pseudomonadaceae; genus Pseudomonas; species Pseudomonas sp. NPDC087029. Next base: position 216,038 of record NZ_JBIVAB010000006.1, read on the forward strand.
GCCGCCGATCAGCTGCACGTCGAAGTGGCGCATGCCCATCACGCGCTTGCCGGCCTCGCGGGCCACGGCGAAGGCTTCGGGCAGCAGTTGGTCCAGTGTCTCGCCTTTGGCCAGGCGCTCCTTGAACTCTGCGGTCTTGGCGCGCAGTTGCTCATCGGAGAGGGCGACCATTTTCTCTTCGAAGGCATTGACGATGTTCACCGTCTTGAGCATGCGTTTGACTTCACGCTCGTTCTTGCTTCCAAAAAGTTTCTTTAACAAAGGCGCAAACATATCGGCAGGATCTTCCACACGTAGGGATGGAGGGCGGCCCCATGAGTCGCCCGTGCAGCCCTGAGGCCGCATGCGAACGAGCATTCTACCCGGAAACGATGGTGAGGAAAGTGGTGGATTTCCACGATGCTGGCACAGCGCTTTAGGCGGGGCTTTTCTAAGATAGGGGCATTTTCCCTGAGTTCAACCCAGGGGATGATGAAACGTATTGAGAATGCGTCTTGCAGGTGCCTGCGTCTTGCCGGTGGTCCAGACGACAGAGGTGTTAGACTGGCGATCTTGTAACCTCATGCGTACCTCCATGGCCTTCAAACCCTCCCCCGCCCAGCCGCCGTCCGCCTTGCTGCGCCAGGTTCGCCCGCTGCGCCTGCTGCTCAACCAGGCCGAACGCCTGGAACACCTGCAGCGTCTGCTGGAAAGCCAGCTGCAGCCGGCTGCGCGCCAGCATTGCCACGTCGCCTCGTGGCGCGATGGCACCCTGTTGCTGGTGGTCACCGACGGGCATTGGGCCACGCGCCTGCGCTACCAGCAGAAACGGCTGATGCGCCAGCTCCAGGCACTGGAGGCCTTCGGCAACCTGCAACGCATCCTGTACAAGGTGCAGCCGCCGCTGGTGCCGGCCAAGCGCGGCGGCAATACCACAGCGCTGTCGCACAACGCCGCCGAAAGCATTCGCGATACCGCCGAAGGCATCGCCGACCCCAAGTTGCGCGAAGCACTCGAGCGCCTGGCCGCCCACGCCAAGGGCAAGCCATAAAAAAGGCCACCCGAAGGTGGCCTTAATGAACTAGAGAGTGTTCGAACTTACACGGCCGCAACAGGGCGCATGTACGAGATCGGTGCCGTGCTGGCATCTTCGAAAGTGACCACTTCCCAGGCATCGGTTTCAGCAATGAGCTTGCGCAGCAGCTGGTTGTTCAGCGCGTGCCCGGACTTGTAGCCCTTGAACTCGCCGATCAGGCTGTTGCCCAGCAGGTAGAGGTCGCCGATGGCGTCGAGGATCTTGTGCTTGACGAATTCGTCTTCATAGCGAAGGCCGTCTTCGTTGAGCACGCCGTCTTCATCGACCACGATGGCGTTCTCGACACTGCCACCCAACGCAAGGTTGTGCTTGCGCAGGTACTCGATGTCACGCATGAAACCAAAGGTGCGGGCGCGGCTGACTTCCTTCACGAACGACGTGCTGGAAAAGTCGACGCTGGCACTCTGGGTCCGACCGCTGACGACCGGATGATCGAAGTCGATCTCGAAGCTCACCTTGAACCCTTCGAAAGGCAGGAAGGTAGCGCGCTTGTCGCCGTCCTCCACTGTCACTTCACGCAGGATGCGGATGAACTTCTTGGCTGCGTCCTGTTCTTCCAGGCCGGCAGACTGAATCAGGAATACGAAGGGACCGGCGCTGCCATCCATGATCGGCACTTCCGAGGCGGAGAGCTCGACGTAGGCGTTATCGATGCCCAGGCCCGCCATGGCGGAGAGCAGGTGCTCGACCGTATCGACTTTGACGTCACCGTTGACCAGTGTGGTGGACATGGTGGTCTCACCGACATTGGCCGCACGCGCCGGGATTTCGACCACAGGGTCGAGGTCGGCGCGACGGAAGACGATGCCGGTATCGACAGGCGCAGGCTTGAGGGTCAGGTAGACCTTCTCCCCGGAGTGCAGGCCGACGCCTGTGGCACGGATGGTATTCTTCAGGGTGCGTTGTCTAATCATGGCATTGGCCGCTTCAGCGCAAATTGCGAACAGGTATCAACAAAGGCTGGGGATGATAACAGACCCGGCCTTTGCTGAACACCAATCACCCTTATACCCCTGATAAATTCCATTAATCAGCCTGACGACGCAGGAAGGCTGGGATATCCAGGTAGTCCAGGTCATCCTGAGGGTTGAGTTTAGCTGCCGCTGCGGCACCTGCGTGGGCCTGGTTGCGCATCACGGTCGGGCGCTCCAGGTCACGGTAGTTGACCGCAGGCTGCTCCTGGCGTACCGGGGCCGGGTTGGAGGCCTCGTAAGCCTGCTGGGCGGTCTGCAGGGTGTTGTCGACGACCTTGACCGGCTTCTCGATGCGCGCGCCCAGGCCAGTGGCCACCACGGTCACGTGCAGCTCGTCACGCATGTCGGGGTCGATCACGGTGCCGACCTTGACCATCGCGTGGTCGGAGGCGAAGGCTTCGATGATGCTACCCACATCGGAGTATTCACCCAGCGACAGGTCAGGACCTGCGGTGATGTTCACCAGGATGCCGCGGGCGCCCTGCAGGTTGACGTCTTCGAGCAGCGGGTTGCGGATTGCCGCTTCGGTGGCTTCGCGCGCGCGGTTCGGGCCGCTTGCGCAACCGGTACCCATCATCGCCATGCCCATTTCGCCCATCACGGTGCGCACGTCGGCGAAGTCGACGTTGATCATGCCCGGGCGCTTGATGATGTCGGAGATACCGCGAACGGCACCGGCCAGTACATCGTCGGCCTTGGCAAAGGCGGACAGCAGGCTGGCATCCTTGCCCAGGATGGTCAGCAGCTTCTCGTTGGGGATGGTGATGAGCGAGTCGACGCTCTCAGCCAGCATGCGGATGCCTTCATCGGCGATCTGCATACGTTTGCGGCCCTCGAACGGGAACGGACGGGTCACCACCGCAACGGTGAGGATGCCCATTTCCTTGGCCACTTCGGCGATGATCGGTGCTGCACCGGTACCGGTACCGCCGCCCATGCCAGTGGTGATGAACACCATGTTGGTGCCTTGCAGCACTTCGGCGATGCGCTCACGGTCTTCCAGCGCGGCCTGACGGCCGACTTCCGGATTGGCGCCGGCACCCAGACCTTTGGTCACGCCGGTACCCAGTTGCAGGATGGTGCGTGCGCCGATGTTTTTCAGCGCCTGGGCATCGGTGTTGGCGCAGATGAACTCGACGCCTTCGATGCTGCTCTTCACCATGTGGTTGACGGCGTTGCCGCCGCCACCGCCGACGCCGATCACTTTGATGACCGGGCTTTGCGGGACGTTGTCTACGAGCTCGAACATTTTCCCTCTCCTTACAGTTCTCTAGTTGTCGCGCCTACCACTACTGCTTTGAAACTTAGAAGTTGCCCTGGACCCAGCGCTTGAAGCGTTCAAGCACTGGGGCCTTCGGTTCATCGCCATAGCTGTTGTTGCTGCTGTTGCTGTTACCGGTCAGGACCATGTCCTCGGACTGCTTGAGCAGGCCGTAGGTGAGCAGGCCCACGCCGGTGGAATAGATCGGGTTGCGCACCACGTCGCTGAGCCCCCGAACGCTGTGCGGCACGCCCAGGCGTACCGGCATGTGGAAGATTTCCTCGGCCAGTTCCACGGCGCCTTCCATCTTCGCGGTGCCGCCGGTGAGGACGATGCCGGCTGGCACCAGGTCCTCGTAGCCGCTGCGGCGCAGCTCGGCCTGGATCAGGGTGAAGAGCTCGTCGTAACGCGGCTCCACCACCTCGGCCAGGGCCTGGCGCGACAGCTCGCGAGGTGGGCGGTCACCCACGCTCGGCACCTTGATGGTCTCGCCGGCGCCGGCCAGCTTGGCCAGGGCGCAGGCGTAGCGGATCTTGATTTCCTCGGCGTACTGGGTCGGCGTGCGCAGGGCCATGGCGATGTCGTTGGTCACCTGGTCGCCGGCAATCGGGATCACCGCGGTGTGGCGGATGGCGCCTTCGGTGAAGATGGCGATGTCGGTGGTGCCGCCGCCGATGTCCACCAGGCACACGCCCAGTTCCTTTTCATCGTCGGTCAGCACCGAGTAGGCCGAAGCCAGCTGCTCGAGGATGATGTCGTCGATTTCCAGGCCACAGCGGCGCACGCATTTTTCGATGTTCTGCGCCGCGTTGACTGCGCAGGTGACCACGTGGACCTTGGCTTCCAGGCGCACGCCGGACATGCCCAGCGGCTCGCGCACGCCTTCCTGGTTGTCGATCACGTAGTCCTGCGGCAGGGTGTGCAGCACGCGCTGGTCGGCCGGAATGGCCACGGCCTGGGCGGCGTCGAGCACGCGCTCGAGGTCGGCCACGCTGACCTCGCGGTCGCGGATGGCGACGATGCCGTGGGAGTTCAGGCTGCGGATGTGGTTGCCGGCCACGCCGACGAACGCCGAGTGGATGCGGCAGCCGGCCATCAGTTGGGCTTCTTCCACCGCACGCTGGATCGACTGCACGGTCGACTCGATGTTCACCACCACGCCCTTCTTCAGGCCGCGGGACGGATGGGTACCGATACCCACGATCTCCAGGGTGCCGTCTTCGCCCACTTCACCCACCAGCGCCACCACCTTGGAGGTGCCGATGTCCAGCCCGACGATCATTTTGCCGCTATGCGCGTTTGCCATGGTCCTGCCTCTCTCTAATTCTTCGCAACGGCGGGTTGGGCCGTCGTCGGTGCGTTCGGTTCCCGCCAACCAACGGCAAGTCCGTTGGCATAACGCAGATCAATGCGGGCGATGTTGGTGATCTGCTCTTTGAGTGTCTTGTCGTAAATGGCAATGAAACGGCGCATCTTCTCCACCAGATGGTCGCGCCCCAGCAGCAGCTCGATGCCCGGCCCGGTGCTGCCGGCACCGGTGGTCAGGAACCAGCTGCCGCGCTCGCGCAGCTCCAGGCGAGCGATGGAAAAGCCCAGGGGGCGCAGCATCTGGCTCAGTACCTGATACTGCTGCATGACTTGTTGCTGGGCACGCTGCGGCCCGGCCAGCTGCGGCAGGTGTTCGTAGTTGGCCAGCTCGCGCGGGGTAAAGGCCTGGCCCTGGTTGTTGAGCAAGGCTTCATCACCCCAGCGCGCCACCGGCAGCTGTTCTTCCAGGCGGATCACCACCTCGTCCGGCCACACCCGGCGCACTTCGGCGTGGGCGATCCACGGCATCTGCTCGAGCTCCGCGCGCATCGCCGTGAGGTCGACGCTGAAGAAGCTCGCCGCGACATACGGGGCGATGCGCTGCTGCACCGACTGCTGGCTGATGTAGCTGAGGTCGCCCTGCACGTCGATCTTGGTGATCGGGCGGTCGGCGTAGGGCATCAGGCGAATGGCACCTTCATAGGCGCCAAAGCCTGCGGCCACCAGCAACACCGGCCACAGCAGGCGCTTGAGGCCGCCCAGGCTCGGCCGCGGCAGGCGCGCCGATACGGGCTCGTCGGCCACCAGTCGGCTGGCACCGCGCGGCACCGGCTTGCTACGGCCGGTAACGGGTTGCTGCTGACGTATCATCGCGCCTTGCATGATGGGTTAACCTCGCGTCGCGACGCTGTCGGCCAGGATCGCCAGCACCAGTTGCTGGAAGTCCAGGCCGGCCGCGCGGGCCGCCATGGGCACCAGGCTATGATCAGTCATGCCCGGTGCGGTGTTGACTTCGAGCAGCCAGAACCGGCCCTGCTCGTCCTGCATCACGTCCAGCCGGCCCCAGCCTTCGATGCCGATGGCATCACAGGCGCGCGCGGTCAGGGCGATCAGTTCCTGCTCCTTGGCACTGTCCAGGCCGCATGGGATGCGGTACTGGGTGTCATTGGCGATGTACTTGGCGTCGTAGTCGTAGAACACGTGCGGGGTGCCCAGGGCGATCGGCGGCAGCACCTGGCCACGCAGAACGGCGATGGTGAACTCCGGGCCGTGGATCCACTGTTCGACCAGAACCTGCGAATCGTAATTGGCGGCATCCTGCCAGGCGGCGACCAGCTCTTGCACGCTGTTCACCTTGGCCATGCCGATGCTGGAACCTTCATGGGCAGGTTTGACGATCAACGGGAAGCCCAGTTCCGCACCCGCGGCAATACAATCCTGTTCGCTGGCCAGCACGGCGTGGCGCGGGGTCGGAATGCCCAGGCTCTGCCACACCTGCTTGGTGCGCAGCTTGTCCATGGCCAGGGCGGAAGCGAGGATGCCGCTGCCGGTGTAGGGGATGCCCAGGCACTCGAGCAGGCCCTGCATGCTGCCGTCTTCGCCGCCACGGCCGTGGAGGATGATGAAGGCGCGGTCGATCTTCTCGCTCTGCAGGCGCGCCAGCAGGTCGTCGCCCACATCGATGGCGACCACGTCGACACCGGCGCTGCTCAGCGCCTCGATCACCGCCTTGCCCGACTTCAGGGAAACCTCGCGCTCGGCGCTCTTGCCGCCGTACAGCACGGCCACGCGGCCGAAGGCCTTGACGTCGAGGGTGGAGTGCAGCTTGTCGTAGGCGCTGGTCATTTCGACTTCTCCTGCTTGGCGCCTGCGAACAGCGGGCTTTTCATCAGTTGCGGGGCCAGGCCACCGACGTCACCGGCACCCTGGCACAGCAGGATGTCGCCGGCGCGCAGCAGCGGCTGCACCAGCGGCGCCAGCTCGGCGCCACGTTCGATGTAGATCGGGTCGAGCTTGCCGCGCTGGCGGATGCTGTGGCACAGCTGGCGGCTGTCGGCGCCCGGGATCGGCTCTTCGCCGGCCGGGTAGACCTCCATCAGCAGCAGCACGTTGGCATCGCCCAGCACTTGTACGAAATCGTCGTACAGGTCGCGGGTGCGGCTATAGCGGTGCGGCTGGTAGACAATGACCAGGCGACGGCTTGGCCAGCCACCGCGCACGGCCTTGATCACCGCGGCCACTTCGGTCGGGTGGTGGCCGTAGTCGTCGACCAGCATCACGCTGCCGCCCTCGACCGGCAGTTCGCCGTAGACCTGGAAGCGTCGGCCAACGCCCTGGAAGCCGGACAGGCCCTGGACGATGGCTTCGTCGCTGATGCCTTCGTCAGTGGCGATGGCGATGGTGGCCAAGGCATTGAGCACGTTGTGGTTGCCCGGCATGTTCACCGACACGTCCAGCGGCTCGCAGTCACGGCGCAGCACGGTGAAGTGGGTCTGCATGCCTTGCTGGCGCACGTTGATGGCGCGGATGTCGGCCTCTTCGCTGAAGCCGTAGGTGACGGTCGGGCGCTTGACCTGCGGCAGGATCTCGCGCACCACCGGGTCGTCCAGGCACATCACGGCCAGGCCGTAGAACGGCAGGTTGTGCAGGAATTCGACGAAGGTTTTCTTCAGCTTGTTGAAGTCACCTTCGTAGGTGGCCATGTGGTCGGCGTCGATGTTGGTGACGACGGCAACCATCGGCTGCAGGTGCAGGAAGCTGGCGTCGCTCTCATCGGCTTCGGCGATCAGGTAGCGGCTGGTGCCCAGCTGCGCGTTGGTGCCGGCTGCGGTCAGGCGGCCACCGATGACGAAGGTCGGGTCCAGGCCGCCGGCGGCGAACACCGAGGCCAGCAGGCTGGTAGTGGTGGTCTTGCCGTGGGTACCGGCCACCGCCACGCCATGGCGATAGCGCATCAGCTCGGCGAGCATCTCGGCGCGCGGCACCACCGGAATGCGCCGCTCCAGGGCGGTGGCAACTTCCGGGTTGGCCGGGTTGATGGCGCTGGACACGACCAGCACATCGGCATTGGCTGCGTTCTCGGCACGGTGGCCGACGAAGATCTCGGCGCCGAACGACTCCAGCCGCTCGGTGACCGGCGATGCCTTGAGGTCGGAACCGGACACTTCATAGCCCAGGTTCAGCAGCACTTCGGCGATGCCGCACATGCCCACGCCGCCGATACCGACGAAGTGGATGCGACGGATGCGGCCCATCTTCGGCTGGGGCATGGCTTTCTGGCTTTCAACCATGGGCCACCTCCAGGCAGATATCGACCACGGTGCTGGTTGCAGCAGGTTTGGCCAGGCGCCGTGCGGTGCCTGCCATGGTGTTGAGTTTCTCGGGTTGCATCAGCACCTCGTTCAGGCGTTCAGCGAGTTGCGCTGCGCCAGTTGTCGCTTGTGGCATGAGGAAGGCGGCGCCTTCCCGAGCCAGATATTGGGCGTTGTGGGTCTGGTGGTCGTCGATCGCATGGGGCAATGGCACCAGCATCGAAGGCAGGCCCGCCGCGGCGAGTTCGCTGACGGTCAGGGCACCTGCCCGGCACACCACCATGTCGGCCCAGCCATAGGCATGGGCCATGTCCTTGATGAACGGTTCTACCTGGGCCTCGACACCGGCCTCTTGATAACGCTCGGCGGTGATCGGCGCGTGGTTCTTGCCGGCCTGGTGGAACACCTCGGGGCGCAGGCCCGCGGGCACTTCGGACAGGGCCTTAGGCAACAATTTGTTCAATGGTTCCGCACCCAGGCTGCCGCCCATGACCAGCAGGCGCGCACGGCGCTCGGCCAGGGGTGGGCGCTGGGCGTCCATGAACAGTTCGGCACGCACCGGGTTGCCGGTGGTACGCAGCTTGTCGCTGGCCTCGAAAGTGCCCGGGAAAGCTTCGCAGACTCGCGCCGACAGCGGCACCAGCAGCCGATTGGCGGTACCGGCACGGGCGTTCTGTTCGTGGATCACCAGCGGCACCCCGCACAACCGTGCAGCCACGCCGCCAGGGCCGGTCACATAACCGCCGAAGCCCAGCACGCAGACCGGCTTGAGCTGGCGAATGATGCGCCGCGCCTGGAGCACGGCCTTGACCAGGGTGAACGGCGCCTTGAGCAGCGACAGCTTGCCCTTGCCGCGCAGGCCGGTGACCTGGATCAGGTGCAGCGGCAGGCCGGCCTGGGGCACCAGTTCGTTCTCGATGCCACGTGGCGTGCCCAGCCAGTGCACGCTGTAACCGCGTGCCTGGAACTCGCGGGCGCAGGCCAGGGCCGGGAACACGTGGCCGCCGGTACCGCCCGCCATGATCAAGACATTTTTGCCGTCAGCGGCCATGGCTGGTCTCCTCGGCAAAATCGCTTTCCTTGAATTCGTGCTCTTCGCTGCCCAGGTGCGTGCGGCTCTCCCACTCGATGCGCAGCAACAGGCCCACGCAGGCACAGCAGATCACCAGCGAGCTGCCCCCGTAGCTGAGGAACGGCAGGGTCAGGCCCTTGGTCGGCAGCAGGCCGACGTTCACCCCAATGTTGATCAGGAACTGGCCGATCCACAAAAATGCCAGGCCGAAGGCCATGTAGGCGGCGAAGAACTGCTTGGCCTTCTCGGCCCACAGGCCGATGTACAGAGCCCGCACGGTGACGAAGACGAACAGTGCGATGGTCACCAGCGAACCGACCACGCCCAGTTCTTCGGCCAATACCGAGAACACGAAGTCGGTGTGCGCTTCGGGCAGGTAGAACTGCTTCTGCACGCTGTTGCCCAGGCCCACGCCCAGCCACTCGCCACGACCGAAGGCGATCAGCGCCTGGGTCAGCTGGTAGCCGGAGCCGAACTGGTCGGACCAGGGGTCGGTGAAGGTGATCAGACGCGCCATTCGGTAGGGCTGCGCCTGAACCAGCACGAACACCGCCAGCACCGCCAGCACTACCATCAGGCTGAAGCGGAACAGCCCCACCCCACCCAGGAACAGCATGGCCGCCGCCGCCCCCATCATCACCACGGTGGCGCCGAAGTCCGGCTCCATCAGCAGCAAGGCGGCCATGGGCAGCAACACGATGAACGGCTTGAAGAAGCCCATCCAGGTTTCGCGCACCTCGGTCTGCCGACGCACCAGATAGCCGGCCAGGTAGATGACCACGAACACCTTGGCGATTTCCGAAGGCTGCACGTTGAAGAAGCTGAAGCCGATCCAGCGCATCGAGCCGTTCACCTCGCGCCCGATGCCGGGCACCAGCACCATCACCAGCAGGCCGAAGGCGCCGATCAGCATCATGAAGCCCATGCGCTGCCAGGTGGCGATCGGCACCAGCATGGTGGCGCCGCAGGCGACCAGGCCGAGGAACACGTACACCAGGTGGCGGAACATGTGGTACAGCGGGTTGCCGGACTGAACGGCGGCCACTTCCGAGGACGCCGAGGTGATCATCACCAGGCCCAGGCCAAGCAGCGCCAGGCAGCCGGCCAGCAGCGGGAAGTCGAGGTCGATGCCACGGCCGCTGATCAGCGGCGACGGATACGGCTTGAGGATGCCGAAGATCATGCCAGCCCCCCCGCCGCCTGGGCGAACAGGCGCCCGCGTTCTTCGTAGTTCTTGAACATGTCGAAGCTGGCACAGGCAGGCGACAGCAGCACGGCGTCGCCAGGCTGGGCCAGCGCGGCGCATTGCTGCACAGCATCGTCGAGGCTGGTGGCCCACACCTGAGGCACGGCATCGCCCAAGGCGTCGGCGATGAGCTGGGCATCACGGCCCATCAGCACCACGGCGCGGCAGAAGCGCGCTACCGGCTCGCGCAGCCCGGCAAAATCGGCGCCCTTGCCGTCGCCACCGGCGATCAGCACCAGCTTGCCTTCGATGTCGGCGCCCAGGCCTTCGATGGCAGCCAGGGCCGCGCCGACGTTGGTGGCCTTGGAATCGTCGTACCAGTTGACGCCGTTGCGCTCACGTACCCACTGGCAGCGATGGACGAGGCCGCCGAATTCGCGCAGCGCCTGCAGCATCGGCTCGAACGGCAGGCCAGCGGCATGGCCCAGGGCCAGGGCGGCCAGGGCGTTGCTCTGGTTGTGCGCGCCGCGGATCTTCAGCTCACGCGCCGGCATCAGGTTCTGGAATTCGAAGGCCAGGTACTTCTCGCCATCCACTTCACGCAGGCCGAAGGCCTTGAAGTCCGGCGCATTGAGGCCGAAGGTCCAGCATGGGCGGCCTTCCACCGGCAGCGGCCGGCTCAGCGCGTCCTGGCGGTTGACCACCACCTGGCGGGCACCACGGAAGATCCGGTGCTTGGCCAGGTGATAGGCCGGCAGCCCGCTGTAGCGGTCCATGTGGTCTTCGCTGATGTTCAGCACGGTGGCCACTTCGGCATTGAGCTGATCGGTGGTTTCCAGCTGGAAGCTCGACAGCTCCATGACGTACAGCTCGACGTCATCACTGAGCAGGTCCAGGGCTGGCGTGCCCAGGTTGCCGCCGACAGCCACACGTTTGCCTGCCCGGGCGGCCATCTCGCCGACCAGGGTGGTTACCGTGCTCTTGGCGTTGGAACCGCTGATGGCGATGATCGGCGCCTTGGCATGGCGGGCGAACAGCTCGATATCGCCGGACAGCTTCACGCCGCGCGCCGCCGCCTGCTGCAGGGCCGGTGTGGCCAGGGCCAGGCCGGGGCTCACGTACAGCTCGCTGGCGCGGCACAGGAAGTCCACGTCCAGTTCCCCACAACGCACTTCCACCTGCGGGTAGTCACGGCGCAGGGTGTCCAGTTCCGGCGGTTGCTCGCGGGTGTCGGCGACCGCAAAGGCAATGCCCCGGCTCGCCAGGAAGCGAACCAGGGACATGCCGCTCTTGCCGAGGCCGACAACGATGCGGAATTGGTCGGAAGCGATCAGTGACACGCTCGTCTACCTCAGTTTCAGGGTTGCAAGGCCGATCAGCACCAGAATCACGGTGATGATCCAGAAGCGGACGATCACGCGTGGCTCGGGCCAACCCTTGAGTTCAAAGTGGTGGTGGATCGGTGCCATGCGGAACACGCGCTTGCCGGTCAGCTTGAAGGAGGCGACCTGGATCACCACCGACAGGGTTTCCACGACGAAGATGCCGCCCATGATGAACAGGACGATTTCCTGGCGCACGATCACCGCGATGGTGCCCAGCGCAGCACCGAGTGCCAGCGCACCGACGTCACCCATGAACACTTGCGCCGGGTAGGTGTTGAACCACAAGAAGCCCAGGCCGGCACCGATCAGCGCGCCGCAGAACACGACCAGCTCGCCCGAGCCCGGCACGTAGGGGATCAGCAGGTACTCGGCGAATTTCACGTTGCCCGACAGGTAGCAGAAGATGCCCAGGGCACCGCCGACCATCACCGTCGGCATGATCGCCAGGCCGTCGAGGCCATCGGTCAGGTTGACCGCGTTGCTCGAACCGACGATGACGAAGTAGGTCAGCACGACGAAGCCGATACCCAGCGGGATGGTGACGTCCTTGAGGAACGGCACGATCAGCGTGGTCTCGACGCTGGTCGGCGCGGTCATGTAGAGGAACACCGCCGCGCCCAGGCCGAATACCGACTGCCAGAAGTACTTCCAGCGGCTGGGCAGGCCACGCGAGTTCTTTTCGATCACCTTGCGGTAGTCGTCGACCCAGCCGATGGCACCGAACAGCAAGGTGACGATCAGCACCACCCAGACGTAGCGGTTGCTCAGGTCGGCCCACAGCAAGGTGCTGACGCCGATGGCGGAAAGGATCAAGGCACCGCCCATGGTGGGGGTGCCGGATTTGGACAGGTGCGATTGCGGGCCGTCATTACGAACGGCCTGACCGATCTGGCGGATCTGCAGGGTACGGATCATCCACGGGCCCAGCCACAGCGCCAGCGACAACGCGGTCAGTACACCGAGGATCCCGCGCAGGGACAGGTACTGGAAGACCGCGAAGCCTTTGTGGAACTGTTGCAGATACTCAGCCAACAGCAGCAGCATTAATGTTTCTCCCCGCTGGCACCGCACAAAGCCGCCACGACGTTTTCCATCGCAGCGCTGCGCGAGCCCTTGATCAAGATAGTGGTGTCGCTGGCTGTCTCGGCCTGAACGGCTTCGATCAACTCAGCTTGAGTAGCGAAATGGCGGCCATTGGCGCCGAACGCCTTGACCGCATGTGCCATGTTGGTGCCCACCGCGTACAGGGCGTCGACCTTGCCACGTGCGTAGTCGCCCACCTGACGGTGGCCTTCTTCGGCCCATTGGCCCAGCTCGCCGATATCCCCCAGCACCAGAACGGTGCGCCCGGAAAAGCCGGCGAGTATATCAATGGCCGCGCACATCGAGGTGGGATTTGCGTTGTAGCTGTCGTCGATCACCCGCACACCGTTAGCGGCAATCTGCGCCACGGTACGGCCCTTGACCGGCTGCACCGCGTTCAGGCCGGCAGCAATGCCGCTCAGGCTCAGACCAACGGCATGGGCGGCGGCAGCGGCGGCCAGGGCGTTGCTGACGTTGTGCTCGCCCAGCACGTTGAGCTGCACGTCCACCGAATCCCCGGCGCCATGCAGCCTGAAGGATGGGCAACCACGCGCATCGCGACCGATGCCGGTGGCGTAGAAGTCGGCGCGCACGTCCTTGCGGGCAAAGCTGATGACCTTGTGCATACCGGCACGCGCCTTCCAGGTGGCGAAGGCCTTGTCGTCCAGGTTGAGAATGGCAATGCCGCCCTCGCCCAGGCCTTCGAGGATTTCGCCCTTGGCTTCGACGATCTTTTCCGGGCCGCCGAACTCGCCCACGTGGGCAGTGCCGGCGTTATTGATGACGACCACCTGCGGCTGGGTCAGGCCAACGGTGTAGCGGATTTCGCCGATGCGCGAAGCGCCCAGCTCGATCACTGCGGCGCTGTGCTCGGCAGCGATTTCCAGCAGGGTCAGCGGAGCACCGAGGTCGTTGTTCAGGTTGCCGCGGGTAGCGTGTACCAGGCCACGGGTGCGCAGGATGCTGGCGAGCATTTCCTTGACCGTGGTCTTGCCACTGGAGCCGGTGATGGCCACGACGGGCTTGTCGAACGCAGCGCGGTTCAACGCGCCGAGCTGGCCCAGAGCCAGGCGGCTGTCGGCGACCACCAGCTGAGGCAGGTCGACGCCTGCGACCTCGCGCTCGACCAGCGCGGCGACCGCGCCCTTGGCTTTCACGTCGGCCAGGTAGTCATGGCCGTCGAAACGTGGCCCCGCGAGGGCGACGAACAACTGCCCGGCACCCACGCTGCGGCTGTCGATGCTGACGCCGGTGAAGCTGGCATCGGCGCCGACCTGGCGAGCACCCAGTGCCGTGGTCAGCTGGCTGAGTGTCATGGGTTCAAGCATGTGGAGCCTCCCAGGCTGCAAGTGCCTTCTCGGCTTCGACCAGATCGGAGAAATCATGGCGTTCGCCATTGATCTCCTGGTAATCCTCGTGCCCCTTGCCGGCTAGGACGATCACATCGTTGGCGCCGGCGGAGGCGATCAGGTGGGCAATGGCCTCACCGCGGCCAGCGACGAACTCGACGTCGGTAGGCTGGGCGAAACCAGGGCGAATATCGGCGAAGATGCCTTGCGGGTCTTCGGTACGCGGGTTGTCGTCGGTGACCAGTACGCGGTCAGCCAGGCGCTCGGCCACTTGCGCCATCAGCGGGCGCTTGCCGCGATCGCGGTCGCCGCCACAGCCGAACAGGCACAGCAGCTGCCCATGGGCATGTGGGCGCAAGGCTTCGAGTACCTTTTCCAGGGCATCGGGGGTGTGGGCGTAATCCACCACCACCAATGGCTTGTCACCGCCGCCCAGGCGCTGCATGCGGCCTACCGGGCCTTGCAGCTGCGGGGTGACCTTGAGGATTTCGTCGAGCGAATAGTCCAGGGCCAGCAGCGTGGCAACCGCAGCCAGCACGTTGCTCAGGTTGAAACGCCCCAGCAGCTGGCTGCGCAGGGTGCGCTCGCCCTGGGCGGTCACCAGCGTGGCGCGCACACCATCGTCACTGAACGCAGCTTCGCGGCAGAACAGCGAGGCGTCGGGGTTTTCCAGGCTGTAGCTGAGCAGGCGGGTTTCGACGTGATCGGCACTCGGCCGGCGGGCGAAGTCATCTGCCAGGCGGCGACCGAAGGCATCATCGAGATTGACCACCTGGCAACGCAGGCTCGGCCAGGCGAACAGCTTGGCCTTGGCGGCCTCGTAGGCCTCCATGCTGCCGTGGTAGTCGAGGTGGTCGCGGGACAGGTTGGTCATCACCGCGATATCGAATTCCAGCGCAGCGACCCGCCCTTGCTCCAGGGCATGCGAGGAAACCTCCATGGCCACGGCCTTGGCGCCGGCCTTCTTGAGGTCGTACAGGGTCGACTGCACCGCGATCGGGTCAGGCGTGGTCAAGCGGCCGCTCTGCAGCTCACCGAAGAAACCGGTACCCAAGGTGCCGATCAGGCCGCAACGCTGGCCAAGCGCATCGAGCGCCTGGGCCACCAGCTGGGTGACGCTGGTCTTGCCGTTGGTGCCGGTCACGCCCACCAGGTTCAGCTGGCGGCTTGGCTCGCCATAGAAGCTGCCGGCGATGCGCGAAAGCTGCGAAACCAGGCCCTTGACCGGAATCAGCGGCGCATCGGTGATCGGCAGCACGCTGGCGCCCTGCTCTTCATAGGCCACCGCGGCGGCACCACGGGCCAGGGCGTCGGCGATATGGTCACGGCCATCGACCTTGGCACCCGGCACGGCCAGGAACAGGTCGCCCGGGCGCACGGCGCGGCTGTCCAGAGTCAGTTCACGAATCAGCGGATCGCGGCTGGCGTGGGCGAAAAGCTTGCTCAATGGCATTGTCATCATCCACGCCCTCCCTTGGCGGGTGCTGCATTCACTTGTTGCTGTTCGGTCGTCGGCGGCAGGTTGTCCGGCGGCACGTTCATCAGCCGCAGGGTGCCCGACATGACCTTGCTGAACACCGGCGCCGATACCAGGCCACCGAAGTAGCCACCCTTGCTCGGCTCGTCGATGACCACGACGATGGCGTAGCGCGGGTCGCTCATCGGGCCGAAGCCGGCGAACAGCGAGCGGTAGGCGTTTTCGGTGTAGCCCTTGGAGCCGACGGTGGCCTTGCGCGCGGTACCGGACTTGCCGGCCACGTGGTAGAACGGCACCTGGGCACGGAATACCCCGCGCGGCGCCTCGATCACCTGCTGCAGCATGCCTTGCACGGTTTCGGCGGTTTCCTTGGGGATCGCCTGCACCGCTTCCGGCGCCTTGTCGACCTTGAGGATCGACAGCGGCACCATCTTGCCGTCGTTGGCCAGTGCCGCGTAGGCGTGCACCAGTTGCAGGGCGGTCACCGACACGCCGTAGCCGTAGGACAGGGTCGCGGTTTCGGCCTTGCGCCACTCGCGGTGGTTGGGCAGGTTGCCCACGCGCTCGCCCGGGAAGCCCAGGCCGGTGTACTGGCCCAGGCCGACCTGGGACATGACCCGGTAGATGGCCTCGCCACCGATATCGAAGGCGATCTTGCTCATGCCCACGTTACTGGAGTTGATCAGGATGCCGGTCAGGTCGAGGATCGGGCCTTCGCTTCTGGACACGTCCTTGATGGTGTAGCGGCCGATCTGCAGGCTACCCGGGTACACCTCGACCTTGTCGGTAGGCTTCCAGCGCCCGCTCTGCAGGGCGGCGCTCATGGAAATCGGCTTGACCGTCGAGCCCGGCTCGAACACGTCGATGATCGCCCGGTTGCGCATGGCCGCCGGGAACATGCTGCGGCGGTTGTTCGGGTTGTAGGTCGGCTGGTTGACCATGGCCAGGACTTCACCGGTCTTGACGTCCATGATCACCAGGCTGCCGGCCTTGGCGTCCTGCTCGGCGATGGCGTTGCGCAGCTCGCGGGTGGCCAGGTATTGCAGGCGCAGGTCGATGGACAACGCCAAGGTCTTGCCGGCCTTGGCGTTCTTGGTCACCTGGATGTCCTTGATCAGCCGGCCGCGCCGGTCCTTGATCACCTGCCGCTTGCCGGGCACCCCGGCGAGCCACTCATCGTAGGCCAGCTCCACCCCTTCACGGCCGTGGTCGTCGAGGTCGGTGAAGCCGACCATGTGCGCGGTGACGTCACCGGCCGGGTAGAAGCGGCGGAATTCCTCGAGGCCATAGACACCAGGCATCTTCAGGTCGAGCACGTGCTGGCCCTGCTCCGGGGTGAGGCCGCGGACCAGGTAGATGAATTCCTTGTTGGCTTGCTGGGTCAGGCGCTCGGTCAGCTGCTGGGCGTTCTGCCCCAGCGCGGCGGCGAGCTGCGGCCAGCGGTCCTTGGAGGCCTGCATTTCCTTGGGGTTGGCCCACAGGGTGGTGACCGGGGTACTGACGGCCAGGGGCTCGCCGTTGCGGTCGGTGATCAGGCCACGGTGCGCCGGAATCGGGATATGCCGCAGGCTGCGGGCATCGCCCTGGCCCTTGAGGAAGTCACGGTCGACCACCTGCAGGTCGATGATGCGCCAGCAGATGGCACCCACCATCACGGCCAGCAAGCCGATCACCACGCGGAAGCGCCACGGGTAGAGTGCGCCTTCGAGCTTCATCATGGCGCCACCATCCGCACTTCGTCAGCCGCCGGCACGCGCATTTTCAACTGCTCGGACGCCAGGTTCTCGATGCGGCTGGCGGCGGTCCAGGTGCTTTGCTCGAGAATCAGCCGGCCCCACTCGGCCTGGGCCTTGTCGCGTTCGCTCAACTCGCCGTAAAGGGTGTTGAGCAGTTGACGATTCCAATGCGCGCTGTAGGACACCGCGATGGCCGAAACGAGCACAGCGACGAACAGCAGAAGCATCAGGAAGCTTCCGCCTGGCAAAGGTTTGGCAAAGAGCCGGCTCACCGAAGCTTCTCCGCCACCCGCATCACGGCGCTGCGCGACCGCGGGTTGGCCTTGAGTTCGGCTTCGGAGGCGAACTGTGCCTTGCCGATGAGTTTGATCTTGGGCTCGAAGGCCTTGTGCTGTACCGGCAGGTTGCGTGGCAGGTTGTCGGCCTCGCCCTTGACCAGCTTGCGCATGAACAGCTTGACGATGCGGTCTTCGAGCGAGTGGAAGCTGATCACCGCCAGGCGGCCGCCGACTTCCAAGGCATCGAGCGCCGCTTCAAGGCCGGCCTCGAGGTCGCCCAGTTCGTTGTTGACATGAATGCGCAGGCCCTGGAAGGCGCGAGTAGCCGGGTTCTTGCCCTTTTCCCACGCCGGGTTGGCGACCTTGAGCACTTCGGCCAGGTCGGCGGTACGGGTGAACGGCTGCTTTTCGCGGCGCTCGACCACGGCACGCGCCATGCGCCCGGCAAAGCGCTCTTCGCCGTATTCCTTGAATACCCGGGCGATTTCCTCCACGGGCGCGGTCGCAATGAACTCGGCGGCGCTGATGCCCTGGTCAGGGTTCATGCGCATGTCCAGCGGGCCATCGTTGAGGAAGCTGAAGCCGCGCTCGGGGTCATCCAGCTGCGGCGAGGACACGCCCAGGTCGAGCAGAATGCCGCTGACCTTGCCGGCCAGGCCGCGCTCGGCCACTTCGGCGCCCAGCTCGGCAAAGCTGCGCTGCACAATGACAAAGCGGCCGTCTTCGGCCGCCAGCGCTTGCCCGGTGGCAATCGCTTGAGGATCTTTGTCGAAGCCCAGCAGCCGCCCTTGCGGCCCGAGCTTGCTGAGGATCAGGCGGCTGTGCCCGCCTCGGCCGAAGGTGCCGTCCAGATAGCAACCGTCGGCGCGCAGGGCCAATGCCTCGACAGCTTCGTCGAGCAGGACGGTAATGTGGTTGAAGCCGCTATCTATGGTCACAGGATCAGGTCACGCAAATCGTCGGGCATGGCGCCCGGTTGTTGGATAGCTGCAAGGTCGGCTGCCGAAACCACGTTCCAGGCATCCTCATCCCACAGCTGGAATTTGTTCAGCTGCCCCACCAGCATCGCCTTCTTGTCCAGCTTGGCGTACTCACGCAGGCGGGGCGGTACCAGGAAACGACCACTGCCATCGAGCTCCAGGTCAACCGCATTGCCGATCAGCAAACGCTGCAGGCGGCGGTTTTCCTCACGCAACGACGGCAAGGCACGCAACTTGGCTTCAATCTGTTCCCACTCATCGAGGGGATACACACACAAGCAGGGGTCAACGGCGTCGATGGTCACGATCAGCTGACCATTGCAACGCGAATCGAGCTCGTCACGGTACCGGCTCGGCATGGCGAGACGGCCTTTTGCATCGAGGCTGACGGCGTTGGCTCCGCGGAACACGGCTGCGATTCCCCACAATGTTAGCTTTTTTGTGCCAGAAAACCCACTTCATCCCACTTTCTGCCACTTGCGCACACTATAGGAATCCGTCCGCTGCACCGTCAAGGCACGTTCATAAGGAAAACCCTTACAGGACCGAGATTTAGCGCGATATAGGAAGGTGGAAGGAATACCGGAGGATGAAAAACACGTGAAAAATCAAACCGACGCAAACACATGCAGTTCGAAGTTAAAGTGATTTATTAAGAGTAAGATTTTTTCGGTATTACCAGAGGGGGATCTGCTATCGATCAAGCAGGAGGGAGGGAGGTGGAGAGTCGATCTGTAAGCCGGGTTTTGTCGAGGACAGTCATTCCTCTACGACGGCCATCACTGGACGCCTCTAGCAACCTACCCGGTTCCGACGCGGGCCACGCCTAATGGAACCCTATTTGGTCTTGCTCCGAGTGGGGTTTACCTAGCCACGAACTGTTGCCAGCCGTGCGGTGCGCTCTTACCGCACCTTTTCACCCTTACCGGCACCGAAGTGCTTAGGCGGTTATTTTCTGTGGCACTTTCCGTAGGCTCGCGCCTCCCAGGCGTTACCTGGCACTCTGCCCTATGGAGCCCGGACTTTCCTCCCCCTTCCTTTGCGGAACAAAAGAAGGCAGCGACTGTCCGATCGACTCTCCGCCGACAAGGTTAACGGCAGCCGCGCCCAAGAACAAGCGACAGTGCAAATTATATCAAAGTGCCACTACTGAAGTTTCTGCTTTTCCAGGGCCAGTTGATACAACACGTTCTTGCGCACACCGGTAATTTCAGCCGCCAAGGCCGCCGCACGCTTGAGTGGCAATTCCGCCAGCAGCAAGTCCAGCACGCGTTGCGCGTCGGCGCTGACGCCCTCCTCGCCTTCCGGCGCGCTCCAGCCACCGACCAGCACCACGCACTCACCGCGCTGCTGGTTGCTGTCGCCTGCGACGAATGCGCGCAGCTCACCCAGCGGCAGGCCCTTGAGGGTCTCGAAGGCCTTGGTCAGCTCACGGGCCAGCAACGCCGGGCGCTCGGTACCGAAGACCAGCTCCATGTCCTCCAGGCATTCGAGGATACGGTGTGGCGCCTCGTAGAAGATCAGCGTGCGCGGCTCTTCCTTGACCTGCTCCAGGCGCGCACGACGGCCTGCGGCCTTGGCCGGCAGGAAACCTTCGAAGATGAACCGGTCCGAAGGCATGCCAGCAGCGGACAGCGCGGCAATCAGCGCGCAGGCACCGGGCACCGGCACCACCTTGACCCCTGCGGCGCGGGCCTGGCGCACCAGGTGATAGCCCGGGTCGGAAATCAGCGGCGTACCAGCATCGGAAACCAGCGCCACATCCTCCCCCGCCAACAGCTTGCCGATGAAACGCCCACCCTCGTCACGCTCGTTGTGCTCATGGCAGGCCGCCAGGGGTGTGTCGATGCCGAAATGCTGCAGCAGGCGAATCGAATGCCGGGTGTCTTCGGCGGCGATCAAGGCAACGTCGGCCAATACCTTCAAGGCCCTGGCGCTCATGTCATCCAGGTTGCCGATCGGGGTAGCGACCACATACAGCGTCCCCACGGTGGATTTCGAAACCCCTGCCACATCAGTCACTGCGCACACCTGTCTTTCGGATCAAAGGCGCCATTGTAGCCCGAGCACCGGCAACAGGGCGCAAAGAACTTCGCCAACGGCCCGCGCCTGGGCACCTATAGTGAAGGTTCGGCATACAGCAACATCGCGCCCGGGCCGCCGCTTGGGTACAATTGCCGGCCAACTTGATCGAGTAACAGGACCTTTACATGATCGCTTGCCTGCGGCTGTTCACAGCCCTCTGCCTCGCCGCCCTGCTGGCAGCCTGCGCCAGCTCGCCCTCATCCAGCCTGGGCGAACTGCCACGCACGCCGGACGCCAGCATCGAGCAACTGCTCGAAAAGGCGGCCACCAGCAAGTCCGCGCAAGACGCCGCCCTGCTGCGCCTGAGCGCCGCCGACCTGGCCTACAAGCAGAAGGACTACCCACGCGCCGCACGCATCCTCGAGCAAGTGCCGATGGACACGCTCAAGCCTGCCCAGCAGATCTTCGCCGCCACCCTCGGCGCCGAGCTGGCGATGAGCCGCAACCAGCCCAAGGCCGCCCTGGCCGCCTTGTCGCACCCAAGCCTGCAACATATCGGTGAACTGCCGGAAGAACAGCAGGTACGCACCTACAGCGTGCACGCCGCCGCCCTGGAAGCCGATGGCCAGGCCCTCGCCGCCGCCCAGCAGCGCGTGCTGTTGACCCCGCTGCTCAGCGGCCAGGCCGCCAGCGCCAACAACGATGCCATCTGGGCGCTGGTCGCCTCGCTGCCGCCCGAGCAATTGCAGCAGCCGGCCAACAACGAAACCCTGGCCGGCTGGACCAGCCTGGCCCTGGCAGTAAAAAGCGCCGGTACCCTGGAACAGCAACAGGCGGCCATCGACACCTGGCGCAAGCAGCACCCGGACCACCCCGCTGCCAAGCAACTGCCACTGGCCCTGACCAAGCTCAAGGAGCTGGCCAGCCAGCCGCTGACCAAGATCGGCCTGCTGCTGCCCCAGGAAGGCCCGCTGGCCGGTGTTGCCCGCGCCCTGCGTGACGGCTTCATGGCTGCGCACTTCCAGGCTCAGCAGGCAGGCCAGCAAGCGCCGGCAGTTCAGGTCTACGACAGCTCGCGCATCGGCTCGCTCGACGACTTCTACCGCCAGGCCCAGGCCGACGGCGTGCAGCTGGTCATCGGCCCGCTGGAAAAGCCACTGGTCAAGAAGCTCGCCGCCAATACCCAGCTGCCGATCAACACCCTCGCCCTGAACTACGCCGACGCGGGCCAGAAGGCTCCGCCACAACTGTTCCAGTTCGGCCTTGCCGCCGAGGACGAAGCCCGCGAAGTGTCCCGCCGCGCCCGCGCCGACGGCATGGTCCGTGCCGTGGCCCTGGTGCCGAGCGGCGAATGGGGCGACCGCGTACTGGCTGCCTTCCGTCAGGACTGGGAAGGCAACGGCGGCACCATCATCGCTGCCGAGCGCATCGCCCAGCCGGTCGCCCTGGCCCAGCAGATCGCCAACCTGTTCCAACTGCGCCAGAGCGAAAGCCGTGCACAGAGCCTGCAGAGCACCGTAGGCGGCAGCATCGCCGCGCAGCCGTCGCGCCGCCAGGACATCGATTTCATCTTCCTCGCCTCGACCCCACAACAGGCGCAGCAGATCAAGCCGACCCTGAACTTCCAGTACGCCGGTGACGTGCCGGTCTACGCCACCTCGAACCTGTACAGCGCCAGCGGTGACGTGAACCAGTACAACGATATGAACGGCATTCGCTTCTGCGAAACCCCGTGGCTGCTCGACACCAGCAACAGCCTGCGCCAGCAGGTGGTGCAGCAATGGCCACAAGCCGCCGGCAGCCTCGGCCGCCTGTACGCCATGGGCGTCGATGCCTACAGCCTGGCGCCACGCCTGGGCCAGCTGAAGGCACTGCCGGACAACCGCGTACAAGGCCTCTCCGGCAGCCTGAGCATGAATGCCAGCCAGCGCATCGAGCGCCAGCTGCCATGGGCCGAGTTCTCCGGCGGCCAGGTCAAGCGCCTGCCGGACACCAGCCGCTGATGCCGGACGCATCGCCCACCAGCGCTGGCCAGGCTGCCGAACAGCAAGCCCTTGAGCACCTTCAAGGGCAAGGCTTGCAGCTGCTGACGCGCAATTGGCGATGCAAAGGTGGCGAGCTTGATCTGGTCATGCTCGACGCCGATACAGTAGTATTCGTCGAAGTCCGCTACCGGTTGCATGCGGGCTTTGGCGGCGCCCTCGGCAGTATCGACGGGCGCAAGCAGAAACGGTTGGTGCTTGCCGCCAGCCTGTTCCTGCAGAAGGAGTCCCGCTGGGCCGATTACCCCTGCCGCTTTGACGTTGTCGCCCTGCAGGGCAGCCACCATGCAGGCCTTCCGCTTCAATGGCTGAAAAACGCCTTCGAATGCTGAACCCACTCCACTATTTTTGCTCTATGTTTCGCGGGCTGGTCCCTGTTGCGCGTAGCAAAGGCCACCGCCCCACTTAAGGTCACCAGATGGACATGCAATCCCGAATTCGCCGGCTGTTCCAGGCCAGCATCGACACCAAGCAACAGGCAATGGACATCCTGGCACCGCACATCGAGCAGGCCAGCCTGGTCATGGTCAATGCGCTACTCAACGAGGGCAAGATGCTCGCCTGCGGCAACGGCGGCTCGGCTGGCGACGCCCAGCACTTCTCGTCGGAGCTGCTCAACCGCTTCGAGCGCGAGCGCCCGAGCCTGCCGGCCATCGCCCTGACCACCGACAGCTCGACGCTGACCTCGATCGCCAACGACTACAGCTACAACGAAGTCTTCTCCAAGCAGATTCGCGCCCTGGGCCAGCCCGGCGACGTTCTGCTGGCGATTTCTACCAGTGGCAACTCGGCCAACGTGATTCAAGCGATCCAGGCGGCACATGATCGCGAAATGATTGTCGTAGCATTGACCGGGCGTGACGGTGGCGGCATGGCATCGCTGCTGCTGCCGGAAGATGTGGAAATCCGCGTCCCTTCGACGGTCACTGCACGTATTCAGGAAGTCCACCTGCTGGCGATCCACTGCCTGTGCGATCTGATCGACAGCCAACTGTTCGGGAGTGAAGAATGATCCCCAAGCGCCTCGGCCTGATGGCCCTGACCCTGTGCCTGAGCGTCACCGGCTGCAGCTCGGTACTGACCTCGACCCGCAATTCGCCGATCGAGGATGATCGCGGCACACGCACCATCGGCAGCAAGATCGACGACTCGCTGATCGAGACCAAAGCCTCGGTGAACATCGCCAAGGCCAGCCCAGACCTGGACAAGAGCTCGCACATCGTCGTCAGCAGCTACAACGGCATCGTGCTGCTGGCCGGGCAAACCCCGCGCGCCGACCTCAAGAGCCTGGCCGAGCAGACTGCCAGCCAGGTGCAACGGGTCAAGAAGGTGCACAACGAACTGCAGGTGATGCAGCCCTCCTCCATCCTCGCGCGCAACAACGACGCCTGGCTGACCACCAAGATCAAGACGCAGATGCTGACCGACAACGCCGTGCCCAGCTCGCGCATCAAGGTCATCACCGAGAACGGTATCGTCTACCTGCTCGGCCTGGTGACCCAGCAGGAGGCCAACTCGGCCACTGCCGTGGTGCAGGGTGTGTCGGGCGTGCAGAAGATCGTCAAGCTGTTCGAGTACATCGACTGATTTCACCGATCTGTTCGGGCCTCATCGCCGGCAAGCCGGCTCCCACAAGAGCCCACAAACTTCGAGATTGTGGCGTTTCTGTGGGAGCCGGCTTGTCGGCGATGAGGCCCTAACAGGCAACGCCTTACCCTTCAGAACCCCAGGAAACACCGCATGAAAAAGCTTCTGCTGCCTGCCCTGCTGATCGGCGCTTTCGCCACCCTGGCCGGCTGCTCCACCCCCAGCCTGATCACCCTCAACGACGGCCGCGAATTCCAGGCAGTCGACGCGCCGCGCTACGAGAAGGCCACCGGCTTCTACGAGTTCCAGCAGCTCGACGGCAAGCGCACCCGCATCAACAAGGACCAGGTACGCACCATCAGCGACCTGTAATGACGGGCCGGCAATGAAAAAGGCGATCCATTCGGATCGCCTTTTTTGTTACTTGACCACCTTCAGGCTTGGCCGGCCACTTGGGCGCGGCGGCTGCCCACCGCCTTCTGGCGGGCCATCGTCGTCAGGCTCGACACCTTCTTCCTCTAGCTCGTCATCTTGCATGACCGGCGGCTCCAGCTCGAAGACCATGCCCTGGCCATTTTCACGGGCATAGATCCCGAGAATGGCAGCGGCCGGCACGAACAGCGAATGGGACACACCACTGAAACGCCCCTCGAAGCTCACCGCTTCGTTGTCCATGTGCAGGTTGCGCACGGCACTGGGGGAGATGTTCAGGACGATCTGGCCGTCACTGGCGAAGCCTTGCGGCACCTGGACAGCCGGGTACTCGGCATTGACCAGCATATGAGGGGTGCAATCGTTGTCGACGATCCACTCGTACAGTGCTCGAACCAGATAGGGGCGACTGGAGTTCATCAACGGCTCCTTAAAGCTTGCGCATTTCACGTTCAACGGAGGACAGGCTCGCCAGAAATGGCTCGCGGGCGAACTGTCGCTCCATGTAATCCAGCAGCGGCTTGGCTTGCCGCGGCAGTTCGATACCCAACACCGGCAAACGCCAGAGTATGGGCAGTAGACAGCAATCGACCAGGCTTTGCTCATCGCTCATGAAACAGGCGAATTCGCCGAACAGAGGCGACACGCCCGTGAGGCTCTCGCGCAGCGCCTTGCGTGCCTCGGTGCGGGCGGCATCCTTGCTGCGCGGGTCGAGTATGGTATCAGCCAGGGCGCACCAGTCGCGCTGGATGCGATGCATCAGCAAGCGGCTGTTACCGCGCGCCACCGGGTACACCGGCATCAATGGCGGATGTGGATAACGCTCCTCGAGGTATTCCATCACCACGGTCGATTCATACAACGCCAGGTCACGATCGACCAGGGTCGGCACAGTGCCGTAAGGGTTTACTTCAACCAGCTTCGGCGGAAGGCGAGCGGGATCGACGTCGATGACCTGCACGCTGACGCCTTTCTCGGCGAGCACGAGGCGTACCCGATGAGAATAATGGTCAGCGGGGTCGGAATAGCAGGCTAACCGGTTGGTTGCGCCCATGTAGCGCCTCCTCGCAAGGGATGCTTGTGAAACTGTAAATGAAAACGCGCCCGGGGCGTCCTGGCAAAATTGCCAGGACGCCCCGGGCGCGTTCAACAACCAGAAATTACTGCGTGATCAATGCACGTCCTTCCAGTATTCACGCTTGAGCAAATAGGCGAATACGAAGAAGAAAGCCAGGTACAGCAACACGTAGGTACCAATGCGCTGGCTTTCCAGTTTGACCGGGTTGGCCGAATAGGCCAGGAAGGTCACCAGGTTCTTGACCTTCTCGTCGAACTGCTCGGTGGTCAGGGTACCGGAATTCGGCGTGATGGTCAGCTGGTCACAGGCTTCATGGGTCAGCGGGCTCCCCGTCAATGGGTCGAATTGTTTCTTGCCATCGACCACGGTCTGCACCTGCTTGCAGCCAACCACCTGGTTGCCCTGCAGGCCGACCAGCACGTTGGGCATGCCGACGTTGGGGAAGACCTTGTTGTTCACCCCGTAAGGCCGCGACTTGTCCTCGTAGAAGCTGCGCAGGTAGGTGTACAACCAGTCGGTGCCGCGCACCCGGGCAACCAGGGTCAGGTCAGGTGGCGCAGCACCGAACCAGGCCTTGGCGTCGGCTGGCTGCATGCCGATGTTCATGTGGTCGCCGATCTTGGCACCGGTGAACACCAGCTTCTCCAGCATCAGTTCATGGGGGATCCCCAAGTCGTCGGCAACCCGCTCGTAGCGCTGGAACTTGGCGCTGTGGCAGCCCATGCAATAGTTGGCGAACGTGCGCGCACCATCCTGCATGGCGGCCTTGTCAGCCAGGTCGATATCGACCTTGTCCAGCTCCAGGCCATGTTCGGCAGCGAAGGAAAAGGCAGGCATCACTGCCAGCAAAAATACTGCAATCAACTTTTTCATCAGCCAGTCACCCTTTCCGGAACCGGTTTGGTCTTCTCGAGCCTTGTGTAGAACGGCATCAGCAGGAAGTAGGCGAAGTACAGCACCGTGCACACCTGCGACAGCAAGGTACGCCCAGGCGTCGGTGCCAGCACGCCGAGCACGCCGAGAATCACGAAGGCCACGCAGAACACCAGCAGGAAGACCTTGCTGATCCAGCCCTTGTAGCGCATCGAGCGCACAGGGCTGCGGTCCAGCCAGGGCAGCACGAACAGCACAGCGATCGCCGCACCCATGGCGATGACGCCAAACAGCTTGTCAGGCACCGCACGCAAGATCGCGTAGAACGGCGTGAAGTACCACACCGGGGCAATATGCTCAGGCGTCTTGAACGCGTTGGCCTGTTCGAAGTTGGGTTTTTCCAGGAAGTAACCGCCCATTTCCGGGAAGAAGAACACCACGGCGCAGAACACGAACAGGAATACCACCACGCCGACGATGTCTTTCACGGTGTAGTAAGGGTGGAACGGGATGCCATCCAGGGGAATGCCGTTCTCGTCCTTCTTCTTCTTGATGTCGACGCCATCGGGGTTGTTCGAACCCACTTCGTGCAGCGCCAGGATGTGCAGCACCACTAGGCCCAGAATCACGATCGGCAGGGCCACCACATGCAGGGCGAAGAAGCGGTTCAGGGTGATGCCCGAAATCAGGTAGTCACCACGGATCCACTGGGTGAGGTCGCCGCCGATCACCGGGATGGCGCCGAACAGCGAAATGATCACCTGGGCACCCCAGTACGACATCTGCCCCCACGGCAGCAGGTAGCCCATGAAGGCCTCTGCCATCAGCGCCAGGTAGATCAGCATGCCGAACAGCCAGACCAGCTCGCGCGGCTTCTGGTAGGAGCCGTAGAGCAGGCCGCGGAACATGTGCAGGTAGACCACGATGAAGAACGCCGAGGCGCCCGTGGAGTGCAGGTAGCGCAGGATCCAGCCGTACTCGACGTCACGCATGATGTACTCGACCGAGGCGAAGGCCTCTTCTGCCGAGGGCGTGAAACTCATGGTCAGCCATACGCCGGTGACGATCTGGTTGACCAGCACCAGCAGGGCCAGGGAGCCGAAGAAGTACAGGAAGTTGAAGTTCTTGGGCGCGTAATACTTGCTCAGGTGGTCTTCCCACATCTTGGTCGCGGGGAAGCGAGCATCAATCCAGTCCATGAACTTGCTCATCATGCTTTCTCCTGGTCGACGCCGATGACGATGATGTCATCCGACTCGTAAGAGTGCGGCGGCACTGGCAGGTTGAGAGGCGCTGGCTGCGACTTGTAGACACGCCCAGCCAGGTCGTAATGGGAGCCGTGGCACGGGCAGAAGTAGCCGCCCACCCATTTCGGGCCGAGGTCGGCAGGGGCGACTTCCGGGCGGAAGGTCGGCGAGCAGCCCAGGTGGGTGCACAGGCCGACGAGAATGAGGATTTCCGGCTTGATCGAGCGCACCTCGGGGTCGACATAGGCCGGCTGCTCCGACGCTTTGGACTCCGGGTCGGACAGCTCGCCCGTGATCTTCTTGAGGTTGCCCAGGATCTCTTGCGTTCGCCGCACGATGAATACGGGCTGGCCGCGCCACTCAGCGACCATTTGCTGCCCAGGTTCGACCTTGGCGATATTGACCTTCACCGGTGCACCGGCCGCTTTCGCCTTGGCACTGGGAAACCATGACCCCACGAACGGTACCGCAGCCCCCACTGCCCCCGCTGCCCCGACCACGGATGTCGCGGCTACGAGGAAGCGGCGCCGGCCTGCGTTGACGCCGTCATTGCTCATTCAGTCCTCTCCCATCAGCTTGCTTGGCCTGTTGGATCAGGCCTGTACTTAGGTAATGTCTGTGGCACTAAAAATTGGTCGTCATGGTAAGTAACAAATCCACACAATGACAAGGTGATTACCCCCACTACAGGCTGTAACCCTCGCTTTGCTTGATCTGCGTCTATGCGCCAAGTCGCCACCGACATGCTGACAGGTTAGTTCAAGACATAAAAAAAGCCCGGTTCCAAGGAACCGGGCTTTTTTTGACTGCCGAAGCGGTATTAACGCTTGGAGTACTGAGGACGCTTACGCGCTTTACGCAGACCCACTTTCTTACGCTCGACTTCACGAGCGTCGCGGGTGACGTAGCCAGCACGACGCAGAGCGCCACGCAGGGTTTCGTCGTATTCCATCAGAGCGCGGGTGATACCGTGACGGATCGCACCGGCTTGACCGCTGACACCACCACCGGAAACGGTGACGTAGATGTCGAACTTCTCAACGGTCTCGGTCAGTTCCAGCGGCTGGCGAACAACCATGCGAGCGGTTTCGCGACCGAAGAACACGTCCAGAGAACGGTTGTTGATGGAGATGTTACCAGTACCCGGACGCAGGAAAACGCGAGCGGTTGCGGTCTTGCGACGGCCAGTGCCGTAATTTTGAGTCGCCGACATAATGAACTATCCCGTTAGATCTTCAGTTCTTGAGGCTGCTGAGCAGTGTGTGGGTGAGCAGCACCCGCGTACACTTTCAGCTTGCGGTACATGTCGCGACCCAGCGGGTTCTTCGGCAGCATGCCTTTGACCGCGGTTTCGATAACACGCTCAGGGGCTTTGGCGATCAACTTCTCGAAGTTGATTTCCTTGATGCCACCTGGGAAGCCGGAGTGGGAGTAGTACATCTTGTCGGAAGACTTGGCGCCAGTTACACGGATCTGCTCGGCGTTGATGACGACGATGTAGTCGCCGGTGTCAACGTGAGGGGTGTATTCTGGTTTGTGTTTGCCACGCAGACGGGTAGCGATTTCGGTAGCCAGACGACCCAGGGTCTGGCCAGCGGCGTCGACTACGAACCACTCGCGCTTTACTGTTTCCGGTTTAGCAGTAAAAGTTTTCATTCTCTAAAGCCTCAGAGGCCGCCCAGCGAAAAATAGACGGCGAATCTTACTGGATAGTGCACACCTTGCCAAGGGCAAGCGCGCAGCCGAACACAGGCGCTATTGGGGGCTCGGGTCGGGCACGCCAATGTTCGACGGGGTTCATCCTGCGTGGTGGTGCATCACTTCCTCCACACGGAGAGGGGCCGAATTATCCAGATTGCGCGAAAAATTTCAACCTGCTTTTATGGATGTCTTTGCCCAAGGAGTGCTTTCCCGATGGAATACCGCAAGCTCGGCCGTACCGACCTGGATGTCAGCGCCCTGTGCCTGGGCACCATGACCTGGGGCGAACAGAACGATGGCGCCGAGGCCTTCGCCCAGATCGCCATGGCCAAGGCCTATGGCGTCAACTTCATCGACACCGCCGAAATGTACCCGGTGCCGCCGCGCCCCGAGACCTACGCCGCCACCGAGCGCATCATCGGCAACTGGTTCCGCCAGCAGGGTGACCGCGACGACTGGATCCTCGCCAGCAAGGTCGCCGGCCCCGGCAACGGCATCAGCCACATCCGCGACGGCCAGCTCAAGCACAACCGCGCGCACATCGTTGCCGCGCTGGACGAAAGCCTCAAGCGCCTGCACACCGACCGCATCGACCTGTACCAGCTGCACTGGCCCGAGCGCAGCACCAACTTCTTCGGCAAGCTGGGCTACCAGCACCTGGCCAATGACCTGTTCACGCCGCTGGAAGAAACCCTCGAGGTGCTCGACGAGCAGGTGCGCGCCGGCAAGATCCGCCATATCGGCCTGTCCAACGAAACGCCCTGGGGCACCATGAAGTTCCTGCAGTTGGCGGAAAGCCGCGGCTGGCCGCGGGCGGTGTCGATCCAGAACCCGTACAACCTGCTCAACCGCAGCTTCGAGGTGGGCCTGGCGGAGGTGGCGATTCGCGAGCAGTGCGGCCTGCTGGCCTATTCGCCGCTGGCGTTCGGCATGCTGTCGGGCAAGTACGAAAACGGCGCCCGCCCGGCCACTGCCCGCCTGTCCTTGTTCAGCCGCTTTGCCCGCTACTCCAACCCGCAGACCGTGGCAGCCTGCAGCCGCTACATCAAGCTGGCGCGCGACCATGGGCTGGACCCGGCGCAGATGGCCCTGGCGTTCGTCACCCGGCAACCGTTCGTGACCAGCAACATCATCGGCGCCACCGACCTGGTGCAACTGGAGAGCAACCTCAAGAGCCTGCAACTGAGCCTGAGCGACGAGCTGCTGGCAGCGATCGAGGCGGTTCACCAGGACCAGCCGAACCCGGCGCCCTGACCTGCAAGGGCCGCTTTGCGGCCCGCTGTTACACGGGGTAGACACAATCGCCAAAAAATAAGACGATCCAGCCGGTGATTGACCACTCTACCCTATAAGAACAATGACAATGATGTTTACCCAACCCTCGGCGTCGCTGCGGCGCGTCAGCATCCTGGCCATTGACAAGGTCTTTGCTTCGACCCTGATGCAGGCCAAGGATTTCTTCCACCTCGCCAGCTTGCGCTACAGCAAACAGCTGGGCCTGGGCCTGCAGCCGATGTTCGACATCAGCCTGGTGAGCCCCGACGGCCAGCCGGTGGACAGCTTCAGCAACGTGCAACTGCCGGTCGACGGCGGCCTCGACGATGCCGACGTGATCATCCTCCCGGCCTTCTGGGAAGATTTCGACACCCTCTTGCAACGCTACCCCCAGGTATTGCCATGGCTGCGCCAGCAGCATGCCCGTGGCGCGGTCCTGTGCGCAGAGGCAAGCGGCGTGTTCTGGCTGGCCGAGGCGGGCCTGCTCGACGGCAAGGAGGCAACCACCTACTGGCGCTTCTTCGCCAGCTTCGCCGAGCGTTTCCCCAAGATCCGGCTCAACCAGGACAAGCACCTGACCGATGCCGACAACCTGTACTGCGCAGGCGGCACCACCTCGGCCTGCGACCTGTACATCTACCTGATCGAGCGTTTCTGCGGGGCCAACGTGGCCCGCGCGGTGGCCCGTGACATCCTCTATGAAGTGCAGCGCAACTACACCCCGGGGCGCATGGGCTTCGGTGGGCAGAAGCTGCACCAGGACCTGATCATCCTGCAGATCCAGCACTGGCTGGAGGAGCATTTCGCCGACAAGTTCCGCTTCGAGGATGTGGCCCGCAACCATGGCATGAGCATCCGCAACTTCATGCGCCGCTTCCAGGGGGCGACCGGCGACAAGCCGTTGCATTACCTGCAGCGCTTGCGCATCGAGACGGCCAAGGGGCTGCTGTCGAGCACGCGCAAGAGCATCAAGACCATCAGCTACGAAGTGGGCTATGACGATGCCAGCTTCTTTGCGCGGTTGTTCCGCCAGCACACGGAGTTGTCGCCGAACCAGTATCGCCAGCAGTTCATGCAGGAAGCCTGAAACCACTGGGGCCGCTTCGTGCCCCATCGCCGGCAAGCCGGCCCCCACACCTTTCTCTGTGGGAGCCGGCTTGCCGGCGATGGGCCGCAAAGCGGCCCCGGTTGTTTACGGCTTGTGTGCGCGCGACAGGAATTCGTGCGACTGCATCTCCAGCAACCGGCTCAGGGTGCGCTGGAATTCGAACGCCAAGCGCCCGCCGGTGTACAAGTCCTTGAGCTCCACCTCAGCCGAGATGATCAGCTTGACGTTGCGGTCGTAGAACTCGTCGACCATGTTGATGAAGCGCCGGGCGATGTCGTCGGTGGTGACGCTCATCTGCTCGACGTTGCTCAGCAGCACGGCGTGGAAGATCTTGCCCAGCTCGATGTAGTCGTTCTGGCTGCGCGGCCCGTCGCACAGGGCACGGAAGTCGAACCAGGCAACATCGTCACAGGTGCGCAGGGCGTGGATCGGGCGGTTTTCGATCATCAGCACGTCGTTGTCGACCGCCTGGGTGCACTCCGGCGTCAGCGCCTTGAAGCTTGCGCGCATGCTCTGCTCCGCCGCTTCGTTCAGCGGGAAGTGGAACAGCTCGGCCTGTTCCAGGTGGCGCAGGCGGTAGTCGACGCCGCTGTCGACGTTCACCACATCGGTGTACTGCTTGATCATGGCGATGGCCGGCAGGAAGCGCGCACGCTGCAAGCCATCCTTGTACAGGCCGTCGGGGACGATGTTGGAGGTCGCCACCAGCGAGACGCCGTTCTTGAACAGCTCTTCCATCAGGGTGCCGAGGATCATGGCATCGGTGATGTCGGAAACGAAGAACTCATCGAAGCAGATGACCCTGGCTTCTTCGCTAAAGCGCTTGGCAATGATGGTCAGCGGGTTCTTCTCGCCCTTGAGGGTCTTCATCTCCTCGTGGACGCGCTTCATGAAGCGGTGGAAGTGCGTACGCATCTTCTGCTTGAACGGCAGCGCCTCGAAGAACGTATCGACCAGGTAGGTCTTGCCGCGCCCTACTCCACCCCAGAAATACAGGCCCTTGACCGGCGTCTGCTCCTTCTTGCCGAACAGCTTGCCGAACACGCCCGGCTTGTTGTTCTGCGCAGCGATCAGGTCGTCGTACAGACGCTGCAGGTGACGCACCGCAGTTTCCTGCGCCGCATCATGGAAGAAGTCGGGACGTTTCAGATCTGCTTGATATCGTTCTAGGGGCGTCATGATTTCGTTAGCGAGGCAACAAAAAACGGGCCGTCACTGTAGCGACAGGCCCGCTTAATGGCAATGCGACTTGCGTCAATATGCCTCATTCAAGGCAGTAATCCGCTGCATGGCACCGGCGCCAGGAGGTCAGTCCTGGGCCGGGGTCAAGGCCTCGCGCAGGCTCTCGATCGCCGCATCACGGGCCTCTGCGCCCTCGAACTGCGGCCCCTGGGCGACCTGCTCGCCGTCCAGCCACAAGCTGAAGCCCAGGCCTTCGACGCGCACATCGGCGTCGCCACCTTGCTGCAACTGCTTGCTCACCGCGCCAGCGCTCTTGCCGTCGGCGAAGCTGCGCGACAGCAGCAATTGCTCGCCATCGGCGGCCAGCAGGCGGAAGCGGAAGCTGCCGTCCTCGTCACGGAAGCTGACGAAGCGCGCGCTCTTGGCGGCTTTCTTCTTCACTTCGGTGCTGGCCTGCACGCTGCTGCGGAACGAACGCAGGCCAACGGCCTCGCGCAGTTGCTCGAGGAACGGGGTAGCAATCTTGCGCGCCTTCGCGGCACCGGCCAGGAGGATGTCCTCCAGGTCCGACGGGCGCGAAATGAGCTGGTGGTAGTGCTCGCGTTTTTCCGCCAGCTGGCCGTCGAGCAACTGGTACAGGCGCTGCTTGGCTTCACCCCAACCCAGGCCCTGCAGCAGTTCTTCGCGGAACTCGGCGCACTGGGCTGGCGTGGAGAAGGCCTGGAACAGGGTGAACAGGTGGGCGTTGTCCGGGTCCTTGGCTTCGCCTGGAGCGCGCGAGTCGGTGACGATGCGCGAGATGGCGTCCTTCATGTCCTTGGCACTGGTGAACAATGGGATGGTGTTGTCGTAGCTCTTGGACATCTTGCGACCGTCCAGGCCCGGCAAGGTCGCCACGCTCTCCTCGATCACCGCTTCCGGCAGGGCGAAGAAGTCCTTGCCCTGGCCGAACAGGTGGTTGAAACGCTGGCCGATGTCGCGGGCCATTTCCACGTGCTGGATCTGGTCACGGCCGACCGGCACCTTGTTGGCATTGAACATCAGGATGTCCGCGGCCATCAGCACCGGGTAGCTGAACAGGCCCATGGTCACGCCGGCGTCCGGGTCTTCGCCGTTCTCCACGTTCTTGTCCACCGAGGCCTTGTAGGCGTGGGCGCGGTTGAGCAGGCCCTTGGCGGCTACGCAGGTCAGCAGCCAGGTCAGCTCGGGGATTTCGGGGATGTCGGACTGGCGGTAGAAGGTCACCTTCTGCGGGTCGAGGCCGCCGGCCAGCCAGGTCGCGGCGATTTCCAGACGCGAGCGCTGGATGCGCAGCGGGTCATCGCACTTGATCAGGGCGTGGTAGTCGGCCAGGAAGTAGAACGAGTCGGCACCAGGCTGCTGGCTGGCGACGATCGCCGGGCGGATGGCGCCCGCGTAGTTGCCCAGGTGCGGGGTGCCGGTGGTGGTGATACCAGTGAGAATGCGCGTGGTCATGGGTGTTCGCTTATTCAGGCTTGGCTCAATTCGAAAGGCGCGGCAGCAGCAGATCCTTCAGATCGGTCAGCTTGCCATGGAAGAAGTGTCCGCATTCTGCCACTTTCAGCAGCTCATGGGGGCGCGACAGGCTGTCGGACCAATCGTAAACCAGCTGCGGCGCCACGACTTCGTCGGCGTCAGGCTGCACCACCGTGATCGGGCAGCGCTGCGGCAACGGGAATTCATCGCTCAGGCGCATCACCGCCGGGGCAATCATGAACAGGTGCTGCAGCGACACATCGGCCGCTTCCAGGCGCCCGGCCAGGCTGGTGGCGACGAAACCACCGAACGAGAAGCCCATCAGCACCAGCGGCAACTGCGGGTGCTGCTCGCGCAGCCAGGCCGCGGCGGCTTCGGCATCGGCCACCTCGCCCGCGCCCATGTCGTGGCTGCCGGCGCTCTGGCCGACGCCGCGGTAGTTGAAGCGCAAGGTGACGTAGCCGGCATCACGGGCAGTACGCTGCAGGGTCGAGACCACCTTGTTGAGCATGGTGCCGCCCTGGACCGGGTTCGGGTGGCAGATCAGCACCGCACCGCGGGCATCGGCCACGTCCAGGTACAAGGCTTCCAGCTGGCCCACGGGGCCATCGATGAACAAGGGGGTTTCGCGGACAAGCAAGGCACTACTCCGTGACCTCGAAGGGGGTCGATTCGTCTAGGTGTGGAATTCTGTTCTGATTTGCGATCGCTCGCGGTATACAGCGCAGGTCTGAGCCGTTAACGTAAAGCAAAGCCGTTTATAGAGGAAGGACTCGTGGAACTCTCGCTCCTTGTTTGGTTGTTGCCAACCCTGGCCCTGGTCATTGGCGTCGCCATCGGCTTCGTCGTGGCGCGCCTGCTGCCCAATGCTGCGCCGAGCAGCACCCAGCGTCAGCTGGACGATATCCAGAAGCGCTTCGACAGTTACCAGAACGAAGTGGTCACCCACTTCAACAGCACCGCCGTGCTGGTCAAGAAACTGACCCAGAGCTACCAGGATGTGCAAGATCACCTGGCCGAAGGTGCCAACAGCCTGGCCCTCGATGACGTCACCCGCCAGCGCCTGCTGGCTGCCCTGCATTCCGAAGCGGGCCAGGGCCCACGCGATCGCCTGACCCCACCGCGCGACACCGAAGTGCCGCGCGACTACGCGCCGAAGTCGCCGAACTCGCCGGGCATGCTCGACGAGAGCTACGGGCTCAAGCGCTGATTCGCTGAAATGAACAAGGCCTCGAAAGAGGCCTTTTTCTTGTGTGAAATTCACCGTCCTCATCGCCGGCAAGCCGGCTCCCACAGAGGGAATCGATGCTGTACCTGTGGGAGCCGGCTTGCCGGCGATAGGGCCAATGCAGACAAATCAACTACAAGCCTTCAACGCCTGCTCAACATCCGCCAGCAGATCCTCAACATCCTCCAGCCCCACCGACAACCGCACCAGCCCCTCCGAGATCCCATGATGCGCACGCTCTTCAGGCGTATAGCTCGAATGAGTCATGCTCGCCGGATGCTGCGCCAGCGACTCGGCATCCCCCAGGCTCACCGCCCGGGCAAACAGCTGCAACGCATTCATGAAGCGCCGCCCTGCCTCGATGCCGCCCTTGAGCTCGAAGGCGATCATCCCGCCCGGCAAACGCATCTGCCGCTGGGCCAGCGCATACTGGCCGAACGTCGGCAGCCCCGGATAGTGAATCAACTCGACCTGCGGCTGGCGCGCCAGGTACTCCGCCACTTGCTGGGCATTGGCGCAATGGCGGTCCATACGCAACGCCAAGGTCTTGATGCCGCGCATCAGCAACGACGCATCGTGCGGTGACAGCACCGCGCCGGTCAGGTCTTTGAGGCCTTCCAGTCGAATCCGGTCGATCAACGCCTTGTGCCCGATCACCAGCCCCGCAGTGATGTCGCCATGGCCGCTGAGGTACTTGGTGGCCGAATGCACCACCAGGTCGGCGCCAAGCTCCAGCGGCCGTTGCAGGTAGGGCGTGCAGTAGGTGTTGTCGACAACGATGTGGATGTCATGCCCGCGCGCCGCTTCGGCCACGGCAGCGATATCGACCAGCTGCATGTTGGGGTTGGCCGGCGTTTCGAAGTAGATGATCCGCGTCTTGCGGGTGATCGCCGCCTTGAGCGCCTTGCTGTCGTTGAGGTCTACGTGGCGAATCTTCACCCCGAACTCGCCGATGCCATGGTGCAGGAATGCGAAGGTACAGCCGTACAGCGTGGTGCCGACGATCAATTCATCGCCAGGCCGCAGCAGGGTCCACAAGGTCGAGGTGATGGCGCCCATGCCCGATGCCAGGGCCAGCCCGGCCTCGCCGCCTTCCAGGGAGGCCATGCGCTGCTCCAGCAGGGCCAGGGTCGGGTTGGAGATCCGGCTGTAGAAATGCCCGCCCTCCTCTCCGGCAAAGCACGCTGCGCCATATTCCACCGTCGCGAAGGCATAGGTTGCGCTCTGGTACACCGGCGGCACCAGCGCGCCACCGTGGGAAAGCGGGTCGTAGCCATGGTGAATGGCTCGGGTGGAAAAACCGGTGTTGTTGTTATGGGAGCCGCGCATGGCAACAGCCTCTGGTGGTTTGTTCTAAGCTTATGCCACCGCACTGCCTGATTTTTTCCAAAATTGCCCACGCATTCGCGGGCGTATTGGAACAAAAACAATAAAAACCTCAACCTGAGGGCAAACCATGCCTATTACCCTCGACCGCACCGATCGCGCCCTGCTCGCCGCCCTGCAAGATAACGCCCGCCTCACCGTATCCGAACTCGCCGACAAGGTCGCACTGACCACTTCGCCTTGCTGGCGCCGGGTCAAGTTGTTGGAAGACCACGGCTACATCACCGGCTACCAGGCGATTCTCTCGCCCAAGTCATTGGGGTTCGGGGTAACTGCGTTCGTCAGCATCATGATGGATTCGCACACCAAGGACATGGCCTTGGCGTTCGAGCGGCGGCTGATGGAGATTCCCGAGATTGTGGCCTGCCACAACATCTCCGGACGCTATGACTTCCTGCTGGAGATTCTGGCGCGGGACCTGGAATCGTTCGGCGAATTTACCCGGGAAGTGTTGCAGCGGTTGCCGGGGGTGAAAGAGATCTACTCGAGCTTTTCCTACAAGGCGGTTAAGGAAAAACGGGTGATTCCTGTGTCTGAAGTACACATTTGAATCAGATCTTTCAAGTCGGTGGGAAGCCTCCTACCGATTGACAGCCCGCGCCTGACATACACGAGAAACCAGCCATAGCACGCTTGCCATGTAGCGATTAGGAGGATGACTACATGGCTCAAAATGAAACTATCAAATTTGGTGAACCATTCCGTGATTCGGGCGGTGCCCTGCATTTAAATGAGGGGCTCTGGATAAACGAGCAAGCCCCAGACCGAACACCGCTCCCTCCTCTTTCCGGCGGCGGGGGACCAGGCTACGGCGGCTGGGGCTTGGACGCAGGGCGGCCCAGAGGTACTGGGGGGCCAAGCCGAGGGAAAATTGTTTGGAAAGTTCAGGGTCGTTAGCCACAGCTTCCCAGGAAATAAACATGATTTTAAAAGATCAGATTACTGACTACACCGAACAAGAATTTGTCGAATTCTTGTACGAAATTAATCGAGCCATTGAAGATGAACCCGACAAGATATTGATCCCCCTGATTGGACACTTTGAAAAAATAACTGAACACCCTTCTGGCAGTGATCTATTCTTCAGACCACAAGGGAGCAGCCAAGGCGAACCTGAACAGGTCCTTAAAATCATAAAGGATTGGCGACTGGCCAACAACAAAGAAGGATTTAGATCATAAATATCCACAACCCCGCCTCGGCGGGGTATTTCTTATCAGGCAAGGCGTAGATTGTAGCCTTACACCCCGCTTCGTGGGAAGGCACTCCGAACTGGTGCTGTAACTTTCCTAGAAACTTATAAAGTGGTGATTAGTCAAAACTCTCCCTTACAAATTACACGCGAGCCGAATTTAGGACTGTGGTTGAGAATTGCTACAGGCATCCGGTACCTCGGCTTGGCAGGATCGCTTGCTCGAACACTTTATCGAGATTGCCGGACACTCGGATGGCTCTGACCACCCTACTACCCGGCAAACGACCTCGAGGGCTGCGCCGAAGGGGATCGCACAGATCATTGCTTGGCGAAAATCAAAGGAACTTCTCCTGTTCAAGGACCTGCAATGAACAAATCTGTATGGGTGTCGATACTGCTTCTATCCGGTTGCGCCGATGGCAGAATCCTTCTTCTGCCTGATCGGCATAACCAGAAATTCACCTGCGATATCAATCCTTACCATTACGGAGAAAAGCCATGATACTCAAGGAAAACCTAAGTGATTACACAGAGCAGGAATTCCTGGAGTTCCTAGCTGAAATCGACAGAGCAAACGAGGACGAGCCGGACGCTGTGCTAGCTCCTCTGCTACTACATTTCAGAAAAATCACTGAGCATCCCTCTGGAATTAATCTTTTGTACAAGCCTGCGTCCAGCAAAGAGGGTGAGCCAGAGGAAATACTCAGAATCGTCAAGGAATGGCGTCTGGCTAACGGTAAGGATGGCTTCAAGCCGTCCTGAAAGGCACTATTCAGAGGTCCTGATAACTCAGGCCCTCTGCCTTCCCCACGCTTGCAATTGAAAATTCCTACACATTATTAGAAAACGCCCCACAGCCAAATTGGCCCTACATAAGTTTACAGCCTTTGAAAACTACGCCACCATCTTTTGACACCTGCTCAAAAGAACCATCTTATGGCCGCGCACCTTCCAGAGCCTTTATTTCAACTTAATGCCATCAACGTCAAACTGGCAGTATTAGTTCGGCCACACCGGCTGCGCACAGTCAAATTCACTGAAGGACATCAGAATGAACGAGAAATCCAACATTTCCGATTTTACCGAAGCCGAATTCCTTCAATTAATTTTTTCAATTAGCGACCCAGAAGACGGGCTTAGTGAAGAAGAGTTGGATTTACGAATATTTAAATTTGAAGAACTATGCGAACATCCTAACGGATCCGATCTGATTTTTTGGCCTGACGCCGATGAGCTTGACACCCCAGCAGCGATCATTCGGATCATAAAACAGTGGCGCGCCGCCGAAGGTCGCGCCGGGTTCAAGCCTGAGTAAAATTGCTGCCCCGCTTCATCGGGGCAATCCTATATTTCAAATTAACCTCATCAAACAAGGTTACTCCATCTGCGCACCACATAACTCATTATAGAGATAAAGCATGAGGCTGAAGAATAGCTACAGCGATTACACAGAGTCTGGATTTATCGACTTCCTAAAGGAGGTTTACCGTGCCAACGCTGAAGAGCCTGATGAAGTACTAGCCCCCCTTCTTAAACATTTTTCTGATGTAACGGAGCATCCTAGCGGAACAGACTTGATCTATTGGCCGGAGAGTGACGATCAAGGTGAACTGGAGGCAGTACTGGGCATTGTTAAAAAGTGGCGAACTGATAACGGAAAACTAGGATTTAGAGAAGACTGAGACGGAATCACAATCGAGTGCAGAAACTACCCTGCGCTTGCAGGGTAGCCTTAACTATTCACCAACCCAATTTCGGAAGGTGGAGCCGTCTACGAGGTAGATAACATAAGAGTGGTGAGACCAGAGGCTCACAACTGAATCCACTACGGGACATCGCAATGAAAGACCACAAGATATTTTCCGACTTCACCGAGGCTGAATTCCTTGAGTTCATTACCTCCATCACCGATCCGGCAGATGATGTAAGCGAAAAAGAACTGGATTTGCGCATTTTGAAATTCAAAGAAATCTCTGAGCACCCCAGCGGATCCGACCTTATTTATTGGCCCGAATCCGATGGACTTGACACCCCTGAAGAGATCATTCGAATCATAAAACAGTGGCGCGCCGCCGAAGGTCGCGCCGGGTTCAAGCCCGAGTAAAATTACTGGCCCGCTCCATCGGGGCAATCCTATATTTCAAATTAACCTCATCAAACAAGGTTGCTCCATCTGCGCACCACAAAATCCAATATGGAGATAAGCCGTGATCCTTAAACCCAGCTACGCAGAATATACGGAATTGGAGTTCATTGAGTTCCTAAAGGAAATTTATCGTGCCAATGCCGAGGAACCGGATGAAGTATTGGATCCTTTATTGGAGCACTTTTCTACAATAACCGAGCACCCTAGCGGCACCGACTTAATTTACTGGCCCGAAAATGATGACCAAGGGGAGCTTGAAGCAGTTTTAAGCATTATCAAAACTTGGCGCGCAGATAACGGAAAGCCTGGATTCAGGGAGGTCTGAACCCTACACCCCGTTTCGGTGGGGTGCTTTCATCTCGTGATGCTTGATATCAGCTACCTGCCTATGGATTGCCAAG
The DNA here is from genome assembly GCF_044745345.1 of Pseudomonas sp. NPDC087029. Lineage (NCBI taxonomy): Bacteria > Pseudomonadati > Pseudomonadota > Gammaproteobacteria > Pseudomonadales > Pseudomonadaceae > Pseudomonas > Pseudomonas sp. NPDC087029. The sequence goes on from NZ_JBIVAB010000006.1 coordinate 256,916, forward strand.
AAATAGCGTGATGGCTTCCAAGTGCCTGTCTTGAGTTGTGCAGCGGTGCACAAATCGAGCGCCGCCCGCGCGGCGCATCGCGGATAAATCCGCTCCCACATTTGTTGCAACGTGGCCATGCCTGATAGGCCATGGTTGTCAGCCTTGTGTGTTCGGCTGGATTTTGAGATTGGCGCTGACGCCGCTGCGCAAGTTTCAAGACATGCGCCAAGGCAGGCAACTCTGACCTTACAGGTTCGGCACGTTGCAACAAATGTAGGAGCGGATTTATCCGCGATGCACCGCGCGGGCGGCGCTCGATTTCATAGGCGCTGAAAATGCCACGGCAAGCGCCCGGCAGCCGAAAATACACCTTCCCGCCCGACAAACAAAAAACCCCGCCGAAGCGGGGTTCTTCACAAACACCAGTACTTAGATAGCGCCACGCTGACGCAGCACATCCAGCACCAGCTTCACGTCTTCTTCAACACTGACGCTCTGGGTATCGATCACCAGATCAGCATCGAGCGGCACATCGAACGGGAAGCTCTCACCCGGGTTATCGCCACCGACAGCATACAGCCCCTCCGGGCCACGCTTGCGGCCTGCCACAACATCTCCGGGCGCTATGACTTCCTGCTGGAGATTCTGGCGCGGGACCTGGAATCTTTCGGGGAATTTACCCGGAAAGTGCTTCAACGCCTGCCTAGGGTCCAAGAGGTTTATTCAATTTTTTCTACAAGGCCGTTAAGGAGAAACGAATAATCCCCGTAACAGAAACGCATATCTGAATATGCTTGCTCACTCCCATTATCTGCCAACGGCCTCCAAGCCACCTTAAGCAAACCAAAACACTTGGCTTGGAGACCGAAAAACTAGAAACCCAGTAGCTTCTTATGGAAAGTCATGGGGTATCTTAATCAAAGGATTGGGTACAGGCGGATAATCATCTGGATATATTTTGGGATTGCGAGGTAGACGTCCCGGCACGTACCCATGTCGCGCCCATCGAACCTCACCGTTGCGCCCGTCAAATATCAGAATATTTCCCGTGTCGGTTACTCTCAGATAATTGTTAGTCCAATACGATTGATCCAGCGTCTCAGTGCTCTGCGCGGACCATAAGCGATCTCGTAACGGATCATATAAAAAGCCTGAGTTGCTCACAACGAACTGAAGAGGCTCACGCGATCGGTTACGGAACGTAGAACTGTATGGCTGTGTGTGATCTGCGACCCAAACCACCGCGCCATCATCTTCCAATACCAGATTGCCATCGCTTCTCAGACGAAGCACAAATCTACCGTTATCTGATTTTATGAATTGCCCCTCTCGCATGGCCTGGTTAGGGGGGAGCAATACGCCTCCTGAATCCTGGAACGGTTGATACTGTATCTGCTTATATTTATTTTTTCCCATAACAAAATCCTTATTTAGATGAAAACTCGGCCACCCCTTTTACAGTGGGCCGTGCCCATCATCCAAAACCCCTACCCATCATTGCACCCAGAAAAAATTCCCACCCAGCGCAATAGAAATGTCCTACGACTCAATAAAACCTTACCTACACCCTTTTACAACAAGTCGACTTTAGAAATCAGGCAGAATCATCTGATCGAAAGCTTCAGCTATCAATCGCGACATTTAAAATCAACCTCGAACCCGGGATGGAAGCCCCATGTTCAATGCAGAAAAATATGCCAAGCAGGTTGCCATAACCATCACACTCGCCCTATCTGGATGCAGCGTCGATACACCTACGGTACTGCTGCTGCCCAATAGAGAAGACATCAATTTCAAGTGCGACGTGGACCCTTACAAGCAAGGGTGCGAAAGAATGATGGATTACCAAGAGCATTTCCGCTCGATCAAAAAGCCTTCGATCTAAAGCCAGTCCACTCGCGTCCCTCGCTGGAGGCAACCGGCACCTCAGCCTGGCAGGATTGCTTGCTGGAACACTTCATTGAACTGGCCGGACACCCTGAGGGATCGGACCTGATCTACAACCCGGTGAATCCACAGGCTGGCTGCGCAGAAGGCCTGATCGCAAGTATCATAGGCTGGCAAAAATCGAACGGACTTCCCTTGTTCAAGGATGAGTGATGAAAAAATTTCCACTGGCGTTGGCACTGCTGCTATCCGGCTGCGTCGATGGCAAATTTTTCCTTTTGCCTGATCAACAAGATATGAAATTCGGCTGTGACATGGACCCTTATAAGCAAGGCTGCGAAAGGCAAAGCGACTACGACCAGCACTTCAAATCCGTCGAGTCCAAGAAGAACTAAGCCGCTTGCTCCAGCGCTTGGCGCCGCGTGAATCGAGCGCCCACAAAAAACCCCGCCGAAGCGGGGTTTTCAGTACAACGCTAACGCTTAGATCGCACCACGCTGACGCAGCACATCCAGCACCCGCTTCACGCCTTCTTCAACACTGACGCTCTGGGTATCGATCACCAGGTCGGCATCCAGCGGCACATCGAACGGGAAGCTCTCACCCGGGATGTTGTCGCCACCGGCAGCATACAGGCCCTGCGGGTCACGCTCGCGGCACGCCAGCGGCGAGGCCTGAACGTAAACGGTCACCAGGCGGTCCTTGCCGATCAGTGCCTTGGCCTGTTCGCGGCCTTCGGCATCCGGGGCGACGAACGCAGCCAGGGTCAGCAGGCCAGCTTCGTTGAACTGGCGCGCCACGTGGGCGGCGCGACGCCAGTTCTCGGTGCGGCCGGCGCGGTCCTGTGGCAGGCCCTTGTTCAGATCGTGGCGCAGGTTCTGGCCATCGAGCACGTAGACCGCACGGCCCATGTCGAACAGCTTGCGCTCCACGGCATAGGCCAGGGTGCTCTTGCCCGCGCCGGACAGGCCGCTGAACAGTACGGTGGCCGGTTGCTGGCCGAAGCGCAGGGCGCGCTCTTCGGTGGACACGTGCGCCTGCTTGCCATGCTGGCCAGTGCTGCCGTGCGGCAATACAGGCTGGGCGATGATCATGCCGGCGCCCACGGTGCCGTTGGTCAGGCGGTCGATGACGATGAAGGCACCCGTGGTGCGGTTGCTGTCGTAACCGTCCAGGGCGATCGGGGCGTCCAGGGCCACCTTGACGCGGCCGATCTCGTTCAGTTGCAGCGCGCTGGCAGCGCCCTGCTCCAGGGTGTTCACATCGACCTTGTGGGTGATGCTGGCAATCGAGCCTGGCACGTAGCTGGTGGCGCGCTTGATGTCGTATTTCTTGCCCGGCAGCATCGGCTCTTCGGCCATCCACACCAGCATGGCGTCGAACTGGTCGGTCACCGGCGGCACGTTGTCGGCATGCACCAGCAGGTCGCCACGGGAGATGTCGATCTCGTCTTCCATGGTCAAAGTCACGGCCTGGCCTGGGCCGGCATTCTCCAGCTCACCTTCGTAGGTGACGATGGACTTGACCCGGCTGCTCTTGCCCGACGGCAGCACCACGATGTCGTCGCCCTTGTGCACCACGCCGCTGGCGATGGTACCGGCGAAACCGCGGAAGTTCAGGTTCGGGCGGTTGACGTACTGCACCGGGAAGCGCAGGTCGGTGACGTTGCGGTCGGCCGACACTTCGACGGTTTCGAGGATTTCCATCAGCGCAGGGCCGGTGTACCACGGCGAACGCTCGCTGCGGTTGACCACGTTGTCGCCCTTGAGCGCCGACATCGGCACGAAGTGCAGGCTCGACGGCTGCAGGTTGATGGCTTCGGCAAACTTCAGGTAGTCGGCCTTGATCGACTCGAACACCTGCTCGTCGAAGCCCTTGAGGTCCATCTTGTTGACCGCGACGACGATGTGCTTGATGCCCAGCAGCGAGGCGATGTAGCTGTGCCGGCGGGTCTGGGTCTGCACGCCGTAGCGGGCATCGACCAGGATGATCGCCAAATCGCAGGTCGAGGCGCCGGTGGCCATGTTGCGGGTGTACTGCTCGTGGCCCGGGGTGTCGGCGATGATGAACTTGCGCTTGGCGGTGGAGAAGTAGCGGTACGCGACATCGATGGTGATGCCCTGCTCACGCTCGGCCTGCAGGCCATCGACCAGCAGCGCCAGGTCGACTTCCTCGCCGGTGGTGCCGGACTTCTTCGAATCGCGGGTGATGGCCTCGAGGTGGTCCTCGTAGATCATCTTCGAATCGTGCAGCAGGCGCCCGATCAGGGTGCTCTTGCCGTCATCCACGTTGCCGCAGGTGAGGAAACGCAGCAGTTCTTTGCGCTCGTGCTGAGCCAGATAAGCGAGGATGTCTTCGCTGATCAAATCGGATTGGTGCGACATGGAGTAACCCTGAAAATTAGAAGTAGCCCTGACGTTTCTTGTCTTCCATGGAACCGGCGCCATCGTGGTCGATGACTCGGCCCTGGCGCTCGGAAGTGCGCGTCAGGAGCATTTCCTGAATGATGTCGGTGAGCGTTTCGGCTTCGGACTCGACCGCACCCGTCAACGGGTAGCAGCCCAGGGTACGGAAACGCACCTTCTTCTTGACGATGCGCGCCTTCTCTTCCTCGGAGAGGTGCTCGAGGATGCGCTCGTCGTCGATCATGATCAGGGTGCCGTTCTTCTCGATCACTTCGCGCTCGGCGGCGAAGTACAGCGGCACGATCGGGATGCCTTCGAGGTAGATGTACTGCCAGATGTCCAGCTCGGTCCAGTTGGACAGCGGGAACACGCGGATCGACTCGCCCTTGTTGACCTTGCCGTTGTACACGTTCCACAGCTCGGGGCGCTGGTTCTTCGGGTCCCAGCGGTGCTTGCTGTCACGGAACGAGTACACGCGTTCCTTGGCCCGCGACTTCTCTTCGTCGCGGCGCGCGCCACCGAAGGCGGCGTCGAAACCATGCTTGTCCAGTGCCTGCTTGAGGCCCTGGGTCTTCATGATGTCGGTGTGCTTGGAGCTGCCATGGGTGAACGGGTTGATGCCCTGCGCCACACCCTCTGGGTTGACGTGGGTGATCAGCTCCAGGCCCATTTCCTCGACCATCTTGTCGCGGAAACTGTACATCTCCTGGAATTTCCACTGGGTGTCGACGTGCATCACCGGGAACGGCAGCTTGCCCGGGAAGAAGGCCTTGCGCGCCAGGTGCAGCATCACGGCGGAGTCCTTGCCGATCGAGTACAGCATCACCGGGTTGTCGAACTCGGCGGCCACCTCGCGGATGATGTGGATGCTCTCCGCCTCCAGCTGTTTCAAGTGCGTCAGTTTGTCGACCATGGCTACTCACGAAAAACGATCTTATGGACGGCCAGCGGGCCGTGTTCGAGCGAGCCACTTTATCACAGCGGCTGATTCTATTTAGGCGGCGGGCTAGATCGAAAAAGTCTAACGATATGACTGGGGGTTTGGCTGTCAGAGGCCCGCCCTGCGGCCTCATCGCCGGCAAGCCGGCTCCCACAGATTCACCACAAACCTTGAAATCTGCAGTATTCCTGTGGGAGCCGGCTTGCCGGCGATGAGGCCGAAACAGATCTCAGATCGGATTCGGGCAATCGATGAACAGGTGCTCCAGGGCAAAGCGCCGCGCCAGGTAATCGCCCAGCGCCTGCACGCCGTAGCGCTCGGTGGCATGGTGCCCGGCGGCGATGAAGCTGACGCCGTTCTCGCGGGCGCTGTGGTAGGTCTGCTCGGACGCCTCGCCGCTGATGAACAGGTCCACCCCGGCAGCGATGGCGGTGTCGATATAGCCCTGCCCGCCGCCGGTGCACCAGCCGACCCGGCGGATCATCTGCTCGCCTTCGACCAGCAGCGGCTCACGGCCCATGACGTCCTGCACGCGGCGGGCGAAGTCGCGCGCGGTCATCGGCTCGGCCAGCGAACCGACCAGGCCGACCACCTTGGGGTTGGCAGGGTCCAGCGGCCCTTCCACGGTGATGTCCAGCTGGCGAGCCAGCTGCACGTTGTTGCCCACTTCCGGGTGAACATCCAGCGGCAGGTGAAACGCCAGCAGGCTGATGTCGTGCTTGAGCAGGGTCTTCAGGCGGCGCTGCTTGATCCCGGTGATGCACGGGTTCTCGCCCTTCCAGAAATAACCGTGGTGCACCAGCACCAGGTCGGCCTCGGCCTCGACCGCGGCATCCAGCAGCGCCTGGCTGGCCGTGACCCCGGAAACGATGCGGCTGACCTGTGGCCGGCCCTCCACCTGCAGGCCATTGGGGCAGTAATCCTGGATCTTCGCGCTGGCCAGGTAGCGCTCGGCTTCCTCGACCAGGGTATTGAGGGCGACAGCCATGGAAAATCTCCTCGAAATCTGCACGTTCAACGGGAACAACGCCCGTATAATGGCCGCCATTATGGGCCGTCGCCGGCGTTGGGGAAACCGGTGTATGATCGCGCGCGCTTGCGCTCTGGCGCGTCACTTCTGGCCCTTGCCCACTCCCAGGATTCGTTCATGTTCAAGGCTTTGCGTTATTTTGGCTGGCCCCTGCTTACCGGCGTTTTGATCGCCATGCTGATCATCCAGCGTTTCCCGCAATGGGTCGGCCTGCCCAGCCAGGACGTCAACCTGCAACAGGCACCGCAGACCACGAAAATCATGCAGGGCCCGGTGTCCTATGCCGACGCCGTGACCCTGGCCGCGCCGGCGGTGGTCAACCTGTACACCACCAAGGTGGTCAACAAGAGCGCCCACCCGCTGTTCGAAGACCCGCAGTTCCGCCGCTTCTTCGGTGACAACCTGCCCAAGCAGCGGCGCTGGGAATCGAGCCTGGGCTCGGCAGTGATCATGAGCCCCGAGGGCTACCTGCTGACCAACAACCACGTCACCAGCGGCGCCGACCAGATCGTGGTGGCGTTGAAGGACGGCCGTGAAACCCTGGCCCGGGTGATCGGCAGCGACCCCGAGACCGACCTTGCGGTGCTGAAGATCGACCTGAAGAACCTGCCGGCCATCACCATCGGCCGCTCCGACAACATCCACATCGGCGACGTGACCCTGGCCATCGGCAACCCCTTCGGCGTCGGCCAGACCGTGACCATGGGCATCATCAGCGCCACCGGCCGCAACCAGCTGGGCCTGAACAACTACGAAGACTTCATCCAGACGGATGCGGCGATCAACCCGGGCAACTCCGGCGGTGCGCTGGTCGATGCCAACGGCAACCTGGTGGGCATCAACACCGCGATCTTCTCCAAGTCCGGCGGCTCCCAGGGCATTGGCTTCGCCATCCCGGTCAAGCTGGCGCTGGAGGTGATGAAGTCGATCGTCGAGCATGGCCAGGTGATCCGTGGCTGGCTGGGCATCGAAGTGCAGCCGTTGAGCCAGGAGCTGGCCGAGTCGTTCGGCATGCAGGGCCGCCCGGGCATCGTGGTGGCGGGGATCTTCCGCGACGGGCCGGCGCAGAAGGCCGGCTTGCAGTTGGGCGATGTGATCCTGAGCATCAATGGCGAGCCGGCTGGCGATGGGCGCAAGTCGATGAACCAGGTGGCGCGGATCAAGCCCAACGAGAAGATCACCATCGAGGTGATGCGCAACGGGCAGCAGCTCAAACTGGTCGCCGAGGTGGGGCTGCGGCCGCCGCCGGCGCCGGCGGCCACGCAAGAAGAGAAGTAAGACTGGGGCTGCTTTGCAGCCCATCGCCGGCAAGCCGGCTCCCACAGGGATTGCACAGTGCTCAAGGGCGGTGCAGCCCCTGTGGGAGCCGGCTTGCCGGCGATGGGCCGCAAGGCGGCCCCAACAGCATCAATGCAGGATCTGGCTCAGGAACAACTTGGTCCGATCACTGCGCGGCCGGTCGAAGAAGTCATCCGGCGCCGCCTGCTCCACGATCTCCCCCTTGTCCATGAAGATCACCCGGTTCGCCACGGTGCGGGCAAAGCCCATCTCGTGGGTCACGCAGAGCATGGTCATGCCGTCCTCGGCCAGGCCCACCATGGTGTCCAGCACTTCCTTGACCATTTCCGGGTCGAGCGCCGAAGTCGGCTCGTCGAACAGCATGATCTTCGGCTTCATGCACAGCGCCCGGGCAATCGCCACGCGCTGCTGCTGGCCACCGCTCAACTGCCCCGGGTACTTGTGCGCCTGCTCCGGGATACGCACCCGCTCCAGGTAGTGCATGGCAATTTCCTCGGCCTTGCGCCGCGGCATCTTGCGCACCCACATGGGCGCCAGGGTGCAGTTTTCGAGGATGCTCAGGTGCGGGAACAGGTTGAAGTGCTGGAACACCATGCCCACCTCGCGGCGGATCGCTTCGATCTGCTTGAGGTCGTTGGTCAGCTCCACCCCATCGACCACGATGCGGCCCTGCTGGTGTTCCTCCAGCCGGTTCAGGCAACGGATGGTGGTGGACTTGCCCGAGCCGGAAGGCCCGCACAAGACGATACGCTCGCCCTGACGCACGTTCAGGTTGATGTCCTTGAGCACATGGAACTGGCCGTACCACTTGTTCACGCCCTGCATCTGGATGATGCCTTCGGGGCCGGCAGGCTGCTTGATCGCTTCACTCATTTGGAGACTCCTAACGCTTGTGGCCAGTGTCCAGCTTGCGCTCCAGGTGCATGGAGTAGCGGGACATACCGAAACAGAAAATCCAGAACACCAGGGCCGCGAACACGTAGCCCTCGGTCGCCATGCCCAGCCAGGCCGGGTCGGCCGCGGCCTGCTTGACGCTGTTGAGCAGGTCGAACAGGCCGATGATGATGACCAGGCTGGTGTCCTTGAACAGGGCGATGAAGGTGTTGACGATGCCGGGGATCACCAGCTTGAGCGCCTGGGGCAGGATCACCAGGCCCATCGAGCGCCAGTAGCCCAGGCCCATGGCCGCGGCAGCTTCGTACTGGCCCTTGGGGATGGCCTGCAGGCCGCCGCGCACCACCTCGGCGATGTACGCCGACTGGAACAGGATCACCCCGATCATCGCCCGCAGCAGCTTGTCGAAGCTCATGCCCTCAGGCAGGAACAGCGGCAGCATCACCGACGACATGAACAGCACGGTAATCAGCGGCACGCCGCGCCAGAACTCGATGAAGGTCACGCACACCACCTTCACCGCCGGCATCCGCGAACGCCGCCCCAGGGCCAGCAGGATGCCCAGCGGCAAGGCACCGACGATGCCCACGGTGGCGATCACCAGGGTCAGCATCAGCCCGCCCCACTGGCTGGTGGGGACTGTGTCCAGGCCCAGGTAGCCGCCGTGCAGCAAGGTGTAGGCCAGCACCGGGTACAGCACCAGAAAGCCCAGGCCGTAGAGCGCCTTGCGCGGGAAGCGCTTGATGAACAGCGGCGCGGCGCCCAGCACGGCCAGCCACACGGTCAGGTCCACGCGCCAGCGCAGCTCCACCGGGTAGTAGCCGTACATGAACTGGCCGAAGCGCTGCTGCACGAACACCCAGCAGGCGCCCTGCTTGGTGCAGTCGGCGCGGGTGGTGCCGACCCAGTTGGCATCGATGAACGCCCATTGCACCAGCGGCGGCACGATCAGCCACACCAGGTACAAGGCGAACAGGGTCAGCAAGGTGTTGAGCCAGCTGGAGAACAGGTTGGCCCGCATCCAGGCGAGCACGCCGACGGTTTTCACCGGTGGCGGCATGTCAGGTTTGAAAACATGGGCATTCACGGGCGTATCCTCACCGCTCGATCAGCGCGATGCGCTTGTTGTACCAGTTCATCAGCAGCGAAATGCTGATGCTGATGGCGAGATAGACACTCATGGTGATGGCGATCACCTCGATGGCCTGGCCGGTCTGGTTGAGCACGGTACCGGCGAACAGCGAGACCATCTCCGGGTAGCCGATACCGGCTGCCAGCGACGAGTTCTTCGCCAGGTTCAGGTACTGGCTGGTCAGCGGCGGAATGATCACCCGCAGGGCCTGGGGGATGATCACCTTGCGCAGCGTCGGGCCTTCGCGCAGGCCCAGCGAGCGGGCGGCTTCGGTCTGGCCATGGCTGACCGAACGAATACCCGAGCGCACGATTTCGGCGATGAACGCAGCGGTATAGATAGTCAGTGCCAGGGTCAGCGCCAGCAGTTCGGGTATCAGCACCCAGCCGCCGACGAAGTTGAAGCCCTTCAGTTGCGGCACTTCCCAGTGCACCGGGCTGCCGAACAGCAGCACGCAGGCCCCTGGAATCACCAGCAGCAGCGCCAGCCCAACCCAGAACTTGTGGAACGGCTTGCCGGTTTCGTTGAAGCGCTTGTTGGCGTAACGCACCATCGCCACGATGGCCACGATCGCCAGCACCACGGCAACCACGAACGGCCAGAAGCCCTCGGCCATCGAGGCGCCCGGCATGTTCAGGCCACGGTTGCTGATGAAGAAGGTGTCGTCGATGTTGATGCTGCCCCGTGGCCCCGGCAGGGTCAGGAACACGGCGAAGTACCAGAACAGGATCTGCAGCAGTGGCGGAATGTTGCGGAAGGTTTCGACATAGACCGTCGCCAGCTTGTTGATCATCCAGTTCGGCGACAACCGCGCCACCCCGATGACAAAGCCGAGGACGGTTGCCAGGATGACGCCGATGAAGGTGACCAGCAGGGTATTGAGCAGGCCGATGACGAACACCCGCGCGTAGCTGTCGGACTCCACATACGGGATCAGATGCTGGGCGATGCCGAAGCCGGCGCTGCGCTCGAGGAAGTCGAAGCCGGAGGTGATGCCCCGGTGTTGCAAGTTGGTTTGCGTGTTGTGGAACAAGTACCAGCCCAGGCCCACCACCAAGAGGATGGTGAGGATCTGGAACAGCCACGCGCGCACACGCGGATCGTTAAGGGAAAGCCCCTTTTGTGCGCCGATTCGATTTTGCATGAAGTGCCCCGGACAGTAGGGATTCGAACAGCCTGCGGCGGCGGGATGCCGCCGCAGGGTGCAACCATCAGCGCACAGGTGGCGCGTACTGGATGCCGCCGTTGTTCCACAGGGCGTTCATGCCACGGTCGATCTTCAGGTCAGTGCTCTGGCCCAGGTTCTTCTCGAACACTTCGCCATAGTTGCCGACTTGCTTGACGATCTGCACTACCCAGTCTTTGGGCAGCTTGAGGTCCTTGCCGTATTCCCCGTCGGCGCCGAGCAGGCGGGCAACGTCCGGGTTCTTGGTGGCCTTGGCCTCGGCCTCGACGTTCTTCGAGGTAATGCCCGCCTCTTCGGCGTTGAGCATGGCGAACAGGGTCCACTTGACGATGCTGAACCACTCCTCGTCGCCCTTGCGCACCACCGGGCCCAGCGGTTCCTTGGAGATGGTCTCCGGCAGCACCACGTAGTCGGTAGGCGTGGCCAGCTTGGAGCGCTGGGCGAACAGCTGCGACTTGTCCGAGGTCAGCACGTCGCAACGGCCGGACTCCAGCGACTTGGCGCTTTCGTCGGAGGTGTCGAAGGTGATCGGGGTGTACTTCAGGTTGTTGGCGCGGAAGTAGTCGGACACGTTCAGCTCGGTGGTGGTGCCGGCCTGGATGCAGATGGTCGCGCCATCGAGCTCCTTGGCACTGGAAACACCGAGCTTCTTGTTGACCAGGAAGCCCACGCCGTCGTAGTAGGTGACGCCAGCGAACACCAGGCCCATGCCGGCATCGCGCGAGCTGGTCCAGGTGGTGTTGCGCGACAGCACGTCGACTTCGCCGGACTGCAGCGCGGTGAAGCGCTCCTTGGCGTTGAGCTGGCTGAACTTGACCTTGCTGGCGTCGCCGAACACGGCAGCTGCCACGGCGCGGCAGACATCGGCATCGATGCCGACGATCTTGCCCTGCGCATCAGGTACCGAGAAGCCTGGAAGACCATCGCTCACGCCACACTGGACGAAGCCCTTCTTCTTTACCGCATCGAGGGTGGCGCCGGCCTGGGCAGTGCTCACGGCGCCCAGTGCGGCGGCAGCGGTCAGGACTGCCAGGGTGGTTTTCAGCATCTTCATTCACAACCTCCAAATCGCTCTTGTTGTATTGAGCCGGAATTGCACCGCACCCTTATGAGGCGCATCCGACCCGTGTTGGCTTGTTATTGGGTCAATTGGCGCAATGGGCCGTTCTATGACAGCCTTCGCTTACAAAGGGTGTTACCGTCTGGGTTTGCCCCTTCGTATCGAATGTTTCATAGCAAAGCGCGTACCACAGTCGAAGGCTGGAGCGTTTAAGCACGCGTCAAGTACCGAAACTTGTATCGTTGCGACATTCTTTTTCCGACAATTAATTCCCACGCCTCTTTTTCAAGCACTTAACAACAAGGCACGCACACTTTCGGAGCAGTCATGACCAACCCGCTGATTCTCGAACCGCAGAAAACCGCAGACGCCTGTGTGATCTGGTTGCACGGCCTGGGGGCCGACCGTTACGACTTCCTACCGGTGGCTGAATTCATGCAGGAACGACTGCTCAGCACCCGCTTCATCATGCCCCAGGCGCCGACCCGCCCGGTGACCATCAATGGCGGCTATGCCATGCCCAGCTGGTACGACATCAAGGCCATGACCCCGGCCCGTGCCATCGACGAAGCGCAGCTGGACGAATCGGCCGACCAGGTGATCGCGCTGATCAAGGCCGAACAGGCCAAGGGCATCAGCTTGTCGCGGATCTTCCTGGCCGGTTTCTCCCAGGGCGGCGCGGTGGTGCTGCACACGGCCTATATAAAGTGGCAGGAAGCACTGGGCGGGGTGATTGCCCTGTCCACCTACGCGCCCACCTTCAGCGACGGCCACCAGCTCAGCGCCTGCCAGCAGCGCACCCCGGCCCTGTGCCTGCATGGCGTGCACGATTCGGTGGTGATCCCGGCCATGGGCCGCACCGCCTTCGAGTACCTGAACACCTGGGGCATCGCCGCCCAGTGGCACGAGTACCCGATGGAGCATGAAGTGGCCGTCGAGGAACTGAGCGACATCCACGACTGGCTGAGCAAGCAGTTGCAATAAGCAGGCTCGCCTGTAGTTGTAGGAGTATTCCGCTACGCCGCGCCCGGATCTTGCATTACACTGCCGGGCGTACATTCCTTAACCAGTTGACGAGACGATCGTGCTCAAGGCACTCAAGAAAATATTCGGCAAGGGAGACGCCGCGCCTCAGGCCGTCGCTCCTGCTGCCAGCGTCACGCCGCCTGCGCCTGCCGCAGCCCCCGCGGCCCAGCCTGAGCCTCAGCGCCAGCCCGCCCCCGGCAAAACCAGCGTCAAGGCCGAAACGCCCGCCACCGCACCTGCCGCCGAGACACCGGCCAAGGACAAACCGCGCCGCGAACGCAAGCCCAAGCCCCAGGCCAGCCTGTGGAAGCCGGAAGACTTCGTGGTCGAGCCGCAGGAAGGCAAGACCCGCTTCCATGACTTCAAGCTCTCCGACGAGCTGATGCATGCCATCCACGACCTCGGTTTCCCGTACTGCACGCCGATCCAGGCCCAGGTGCTGGGTTACACCCTGCGCGGCCAGGACGCCATCGGCCGCGCCCAGACCGGCACCGGCAAGACCGCCGCCTTCCTCATCTCGATCATCTCCCAGTTGCAGCAGACGCCGCCGCCCAAGGAACGCTACATGGGCGAACCGCGCGCGCTGATCATCGCGCCGACCCGCGAGCTGGTGGTGCAGATCGCCAAGGACGCCGCGGCCCTGACCAAGTACACCGGGCTGAACGTGATGAGCTTCGTCGGCGGCATGGACTTCGACAAGCAGCTCAAGGCCCTGGAAGCGCGCCACTGCGACATCCTGGTGGCCACCCCGGGCCGCCTGCTGGACTTCAACCAGCGCGGCGAGGTGCACCTGGACATGGTCGAGGTGATGGTGCTGGACGAGGCCGACCGCATGCTCGACATGGGTTTCATCCCCCAGGTTCGGCAGATCATCCGCCAGACCCCACCGAAGAGCGAACGCCAGACCCTGCTGTTCTCCGCCACCTTCACCGACGATGTGATGAACCTGGCCAAGCAGTGGACCACCAACCCGGCCGTGGTCGAGATCGAGCCGGAAAACGTCGCCAGCGAAACCGTCGAGCAGCACGTCTACGCGGTGGCCGGCAGCGACAAGTACAAGCTGCTGTACAACCTGGTGACGCAGAACAAGTGGGAACGGGTCATGGTCTTTGCCAACCGCAAGGACGAGGTGCGGCGCATCGAAGAGAAGCTGGTGCGCGATGGCATCAACGCCGCGCAGCTGTCGGGCGACGTGCCGCAGCACAAGCGCATCCGCACCCTGGAAAACTTCCGTGAAGGCCGTATCACCGTGCTGGTGGCCACCGATGTGGCTGGGCGCGGGATCCACATCGATGGCATCAGCCACGTGATCAACTTCACCCTGCCGGAAGACCCGGACGACTACGTGCACCGCATTGGCCGTACCGGCCGTGCCGGCAGCAGCGGGGTGTCGATCAGCTTTGCCGGTGAGGATGATTCCTACCAGCTGCCTGCCATCGAAGAGCTGCTGGGCCGCAAGATCAAGTGCGAGATGCCGCCGGACGAGCTATTGAAGCCGGTGCCGCGCAAGCATCATTGACCGGCCTGTAGGAGCGGCCTTGTGTCGCGAAAGGGCCGCGAAGCGGCCCCATCAGTTGTTGCAGCGCCGCTTGAATCCTGGGGCCGCTTCGCGGCCCTTTCGCGACACAAGGCCGCTCCTACCAAACCATGGCGCGACCTGACCTACCAACGCCCCGCCGCATCCTGGTCACTCTGCTTCCCTTCCACCCACCTGGGCCCCTCCTGGGTACTCTCCTTCTTCCAGAACGGCGCCCGCGTCTTCAGGTAGTCCATGATGAAGTTGCAGGCCTCGAACGCCGCCTGCCGATGGGCACTGGCCACCCCGACGAAAACGATCGGTTCGCCCGGCTCCAGCGCCCCGATCCGGTGCAGCACCTCGACCTTGAGCAACGGCCAACGCTGCTCGGCCTCGATCACGATCTTGGCCAGGGCCTTCTCGGTCATGCCCGGGTAGTGTTCGAGAAACATGCCCGCCACGTCGAGGCCGTCGTTGAAATCACGCACATAGCCCACAAAACCGACCACGGCCCCCACACCGACATTCGCGGCATGCATGGCATTGACCTCGTGCCCCGGGTCAAAGGCCGCTTGCTGTACTCGCACCGCCATCATCAGCCTCCGGTCACCGGTGGGAAGAACGCCACCTCGTCGCCCTCTTCCAGCGGCTCGTCGAGCCTGCACAGCTCTTCGTTGCGCGCGCACATCAGGTTCTGCTCGGCCAGCACCTGATACTCCCCACCCTTGGCCACCAGCGCCTGGCGCACATCGTCGAGCACCTTGAAATCACCCGCCAGGTGCTCGGCATCGAGGCCCAGCAATTCGCGATAGCGGGCGAAATACATCACCTTGACCTTCATCACGCCTCCACCTTGTAGTGGCCGCTCTTGCCGCCGAGCTTCTCCAAAAGGCGCACCTGCTCGATGACCATGCCCTTGTCCACGGCCTTGCACATGTCGTAGATCGTCAGCGCGGCCACGCTGGCGGCGGTCAGTGCTTCCATTTCCACGCCGGTCTGCCCGGCCAGCTTGCAGCGCGCGACGATGCGCACGGCATCGGCGCCTTCGGCGCTGAGCTCGACCTTGACGCTGGTCAGCATCAGCGGGTGGCACAGCGGGATCAGGTCGCTGGTCTTCTTCGCCGCCTGGATGCCGGCGATGCGCGCCACGGCGAACACATCGCCCTTGGGGTGCTCACCGTCGACGATCATCTGCAAGGTCTGCGGCAACATCCGCACCCGCGCCTCGGCCGTGGCCTCGCGCTCGGTCACGGCCTTTTCGGTGACGTCGACCATGTTGGCGCGCCCCTGGGAATCAAGATGTGTCAGCACTGCTCTGCTCCTGTGAAGGGAACTGAGAGTTTAAACCCGTGGGTCAGGTTTGAGCAGCGGAATGTGTCGGCAGGGCCGGGCGGCGTACCGCCCGGCGGCTGGGGTTACAGATGCGACTCGGCGTACTCGGCCAGTACCGAGCGTGGCACCCCTTGCAGGGTGATGTGCACGCCATGGGGGAAGTCCTTGAAGCGCTCGGTGAGGTAGGTCAGGCCCGAGCTGGTCGCGGACAGGTAGGGGGTATCGATCTGCGCCAGGTTGCCCAGGCACACCACCTTGGACCCGGAACCGGCACGGGTGATGATGGTTTTCATCTGGTGCGGGGTCAGGTTCTGGCACTCGTCGATCAGGATCAGGCTCTGCTGGAAGCTGCGCCCGCGGATGTAGTTCAGCGACTTGAACTGCAGCGGTACCCGCTCGAGGATGTACTCGACGCTGCCGTGGGTGCTCTCGTCATCCATGTGCAAGGCTTCGAGGTTGTCGGTGATGGCGCCCAGCCAAGGCTCCATCTTCTCCGCCTCGGTGCCTGGCAGGAAGCCGATCTCCTGGTCCAGCCCCTGCACGCTGCGGGTGGCGATGATGCGCCGGTAGCGCTTGCTGACCATGGTCTGCTCGATGGCCGCGGCCAAAGCCAGGATGGTCTTGCCGGAGCCGGCGGCGCCGGTCAGGTTGACCAGGTGGATATCCGGGTCGAGCAGCGCGAACAGCGCCAGGCTCTGGTGGATGTCCCGCGGCTTGAGGCCCCAGGCCTCCTGGTGCAGCAGCGGTTCCTGGTGCAGGTCGAGCAGCAGCAGTTCGTCGTTGCGGATGCCCTTCACCCAGCCGACGAAGCCTTGTTCATCGATGATGAACTCATTGATGTGCACGGCGGGCAGGTTGTCGATCATCTGCACCCGATGCCAGGTGCGGCCACGCTCCTGGCGGGTATCGACCTTGCTGACCCGGTCCCAGAACGAGCCTGTGACCGAGTGGTAGCCCTTGGACAGCAAGGAAACGTCATCGACCAGCTGGTCGGTGCTGTAGTCCTCAGCCGCGATCCCGCAGGCGCGCGCCTTCAGGCGCATGTTGATGTCTTTGGTCACCAGCACCACGTCCAGGTCGGCGCGCCGGCTGCGTACTTCGAGCAGGGTGTTGATGATGATGTTGTCGTTGAGGTTTTCCGGCAGCAGCTTGCTGGGTTCGTTGCGCGGGCTCATCAGGATCGACAGGTAACCCTTGGGCCCGCTCTTGCCACGCTGGATCGGCACGCCCTGCTCGACATCGCTGGGCGAAGCGTCACCGAGGGTCTGGTCGATCAGGCGGATGGCCTGGCGGCATTCGGCGGCGATGGTCTGTTTACCGGTCTTGAGCTTGTCGAGTTCCTCCAGCACCGTCATCGGAATGGCGACGTGATGCTCCTCGAAGTTGAGCAATGCGTTGGGGTCGTGAATCAGGACGTTGGTATCGAGCACATAGAGGATTGGCTTGCTGGAGGAAGGGTTGCGTCCTTGGTCATCCATACTCGGTCACCTTATGTCGAAGCCACACGGCGCGTTCTGTTGCGCCGCAGAGTGACCGCCGGTCTTCCCGTATCCGCGTTGCTACGGGCGGGAAGCGGACCTGGCAAGGTGGGCCTGGATGACGCCACCTGTGCTGCAGGAATCGGCTGTCTGGTTTCTTCATACCGCAAAAACCATGAACGAAAAAAGCTTTTTTACGTACCGGTGAAGTTTATTTTTCCGATTGACGAACAGGGCTTGGCGGGGGCATCAGACGGGTCTACAGTCAGAAGTCAGACCCACTAGTCTCGATAGCCGTATTCCCGGCAATCTTCCCAGCCGATGCCGCTCTGCGCCGTGCTGTGCAGCAACCACTCCACCGCTGGCTGCGCCTTGGGCAAGGCGTCATGGAACTGGATCACGCCCTTGCGCCACAGCAGCATCAAGGTCACCACCCGCTGCGCCGAGGCTTCTGCACTCAGCGCCGTGTCATCCTGCGCATCGATGTCCCACAGCGAAACCCGCAGCTGCTGGCTGGCCATGAACGCTTCGCCATCGGAGCGGCGCTGGCCATAGGGCGGGCGGAACAACGGCACATATTGCTCGGGCAGGTCGGCCTGGACCCGCGCCTGGCTGCGCTTGAGCGAATCCTGCCAGCCGTTCCACTGCGCGTGGGAGCGGTACTCCCAGCCCTGGATCCCCACGCACTGCGCGCCGTAGAGCTGGCTCAAGGCATTGGCCGGGCCACGGTCGCGGCGTTGCTGCAGGCGGTTGCCAAGGACGAAGAAGGTGCCCTGCAGTTTCTGCTTGTTCAGGTAGTCGGCCAGCGTATCGGTGCTGCCACCCTCCGGCCCCGGGCCACCGACGAAGGTCAGCAGGAACATGCGGTCGTTCAGCTCATCGCCATTGCGTTCACGGCTGGACAGGCGCTCGACTTCGCTGCTGGTCTGCGGCAGCAGGGCCGCCTTGCGCAATTGCTCATCCAGGTAACGCACATTGAACTGGTGGCTGGGTTCGATCCAGCCTGTATAGAACGTGCCGACATCTGCAGCGAACGTCGCCGCTTGCCTGCGCAAATCCTCCATCGACTCCACCGGGTAGCAGAACGACGCATCCTCGGTGCAACTGCGCTGGGCCTGTTGATAACCCTGCCACAAGCGCTGCCACATGCCGGCCCTGATTGCGCGAACCTTCTGCAGGTTGATCTGCCGCAGCCCCAGGCGCGCAGC
Organism: Pseudomonas sp. NPDC087029; assembly: GCF_044745345.1. Classification (NCBI taxonomy): domain Bacteria; kingdom Pseudomonadati; phylum Pseudomonadota; class Gammaproteobacteria; order Pseudomonadales; family Pseudomonadaceae; genus Pseudomonas; species Pseudomonas sp. NPDC087029. Next base: position 275,291 of record NZ_JBIVAB010000006.1, read on the forward strand.
CAGGGCACCATCGTCGAGCAGCTCGCTCTCGTGCAGCACCTGGGCAAACGACAGGATCTGCGCCCGCGAGGCAACGTCGAACAGCGCCGGGCTGTCCAGTTGTTCGGGCCACAGGCTGCGGTCGAGGCTGGCCGGGGGGATGGGGGCGGCCTGGGCGGCCAGGCTCAACAACGAGGCCAGCAAGGCAGCGGCAATGCGCACGATGGGGCTCTCCATGACGGCGAAACGCGCACTATAGCGCCTGCCTTGGCGATGGTCTGTGACTATTGTCGCCATAGTTTGGCGTTGCCCGCCCCAGTCCGTAGAATCCCCGGCAACGATTCCAGGAGCCGACCCGATGCTGACGGTGATTTCCCCCGCCAAGACCCTCGACTACGACACCAAGCCGGTCACCGACCGCTTCACCCTGCCGCAGTACCTGGACGACTCGCAGGTGCTGATCCAGCAGCTGCGCGAGCTGTCGCCGGCGCAGATCAGCGAACTGATGCACCTGTCCGACAAGCTGGCCGGCCTCAACGCCGCGCGCTTCGGCAGCTGGACGCCGGATTTCACCCCGGCCAACGCCAAGCAGGCGCTGCTGGCGTTCAAGGGCGACGTGTACACCGGGCTGGACGCCGAAACCCTCACTGAAGACGACTTCAGCCATGCCCAGCAGCACCTGCGCATGCTCTCGGGCCTGTATGGCCTGCTGCGCCCGCTCGACCTGATGCAGCCCTACCGCCTGGAAATGGGCACCAAGCTGGCCAACGCCCGCGGCAAGGACCTGTATGCGTTCTGGGGCACGCGCATCAGCGAATGGCTGAACCAGGCCCTGGCCGACCAGGGCGACGACCTGCTGCTGAACCTGGCCAGCAACGAGTACTTCAGCGCGGTGAAACGCAGCGCCCTCAAGGGCCGGGTGATCAACGTCGACTTCAAGGACCTGAAGAACGGCCAGTACAAGATCATCAGTTTCTATGCCAAGAAAGCCCGCGGCATGATGAGCCGCTTCGTGATCCAGGAACGGGTTGACGACCCGGAGCGGCTCAAGCAGTTCGATGTGCAGGGCTACTTCTATAGCGCCGAGCAGTCCAAGCCGGACCACCTGGTGTTCCTGCGCGACCACCCGGCCGAGTAGTCCTGCGTTCGCTTGGGTTTTCGCTGATTTCGAGACCGAGCGCCGCCCGCGCGGCGCATCGCGGATGAATCCGCTCCTACATTTGCTGCAACGTACCTATGCCTGATAGGCCATGGTTGCCAGCCTTGTCTGTACGACGCAATTTCTCGACGGGCGCCAAAGGCGGACAACCATGGCCTGACAGGCCATGGCACGTTGCAACAAATGTAGGAGCGGATTCATCCGCGATGCGCCGCGCGGGCGGCGCTCGATTTCATGGCCACAACAAAACTCAAACCAACCCCCTCCACCGCCATTTTAATGACGCCAAAAAACCACCAGTCATAGCCTTATCGCCAAACGCCATAAGACCGTTCGTACTTTTTTGACGAATTTTGAAAAAATTTTTCCCATGCTGGCATAAAAACATCCCCCCTCAGTTTCGCCCTTTATATACAGGGGTGCGTCTGCCCCGTGCCATCAAAGTGAAAGTATCCGCCACTGAAAAAATATTTAGAAATCTTTCATGCAGGCACTTTTCACCCAGGAACTTCTCCCGCAGCCAATCGCTCATAGTGCCGTAACGAATTTCACGCCTCTGCGGTGTGAGAAATGACTTACAGATGACAACCGGCAGTAATCCACTGCCCGCCCCGATTAGTTCGACAGGCGCAACGGATTACCCTGTATGCCCCGTTCCATGGAGGACAGACGCGCCCTTACAAAACGTCCTAGTGGTTGATTTCAAAGGATTTATCCACTTGAAAAAACAAGCACAGCAACGCGCCAAGTAGCGCCTTGCAATAAAGACGGCTGCATTTCAGGGCACGCCTTTTAATTACTGGCCTTTTACTGCCAACTTTGAGTGCACAACTTGGTGCGCTCCAAACTTATTCATGCCTGCGCTCGGCGAAGTGTGCATTCGCCCATGGATCCGTGCGCCTTGAAATTGTTGTTAATCCACCCAGTCCGGCTCTTCCCGGAGGAGCTGGCGTGATAAACACATGAGGTGATAGCGATGCGTATCAGCATCTTTGGTTTGGGTTATGTGGGTGCGGTCTGTGCAGGCTGCCTGACGGCGCGAGGCCATGACGTGATCGGTGTGGACGTGTCCAGCACCAAGATCGACCTGATCAACCAGGGCAAGTCGCCCATCGTCGAACCTGGCCTGGAAGCACTGCTGCAGCAAGGCATCGCCAATGGCCGCCTGCGAGGCACCACCGACTTCGCCGAGGCCATCCGCGCCAGCGACGTGTCGATGATCTGCGTCGGCACCCCAAGCAAGAAAAACGGCGACCTGGGCCTGGAGTACATCGAGTCGGTGTGCCGCGAAATCGGCTACGTGCTGCGTGACACCAGCCGCCGCCACACCATCGTGGTGCGCAGCACCGTGCTGCCAGGCACGGTCAAGAACGTGGTCATCCCGATCCTCGAAGACTGCTCGGGCAAAAAGGCCGGCATCGACTTCGGTGTTGCGGTCAACCCCGAGTTCCTGCGTGAAAGCACCGCGATCAAGGACTACGACCACCCACCGATGACGGTCATCGGTGAACTCGACAGCGCCAGCGGCGATGTGCTGCAAAGCCTGTACGAAGAGCTCGACGCCCCGGTCATCCGCAAGCCGATCGAAGTGGCCGAGATGATCAAGTACACCTGCAACGTGTGGCACGCCACCAAGGTCACCTTCGCCAACGAGATCGGCAACATCGCCAAGGCGGTGGGGGTCGATGGCCGCGATGTGATGGACGTGGTCTGCCAGGACAAGGTGCTGAACCTGTCCCAGTACTACATGCGCCCAGGCTTCGCCTTCGGCGGTTCGTGCCTGCCCAAGGACGTGCGCGCCCTCACCTACCGCGCTGCCAGCCTCGACGTGCGGGCACCGCTGCTCGACTCGCTGATGCGCAGCAACGAATCGCAGGTGCAAAACGCCTTCGAACTGATCGAGGCCCATGACAAGCGCAAGGTCGCCCTGCTCGGCCTGAGCTTCAAGGCCGGCACCGACGACCTGCGCGAAAGCCCGCTGGTGGAACTGGCCGAGCGCCTGATCGGCAAGGGCTACCAGCTGGACATCTACGACGAGAACGTCGAGTACGCCCGCGTCCACGGGGCGAACAAAGAGTACATCGAGTCGAAGATCCCGCATGTCTCGTCGCTGCTCAACGCCAACTTCCAGAAGGTCATCGACAACGCCGACATCATCGTCCTGGGCAACCGTGACGAGCAGTTCCGCGCCCTTGCCCAGCAAGCGCCGGAAGGCAAGCAGGTGATCGACCTGGTCGGCTTCATGAGCAAACCGACCTGCTCCACCAGCCGTACCGAAGGCATTTGCTGGTAAGGCCAAGGCCCGGGCAACGCCGCCTCCCCACGGCGTTGCCCTCCTCCCCCAAGAATTCTCCACGGATGCTGAACATGCAAAGGCTCCAGACAGTGCTGTTGCAGTGCGCCGGTTGGCTGCTCTACATGAGCCTGCTCATGTTGATCGCCCTGGCCCTGCCAGCCGATATCTTCGACTCGCAGTCGAAGCACTTCATCTTCCTGGTCGGCGCAGTCGGCATCTGGCGCTACTCCATGGGCGCCACCCATTTCATCCGCGGCATGATCTTCCTCTACGGCGTGTACCCCTACCTGCGCCGCAAGGTGCAGAAGATGGGCGAGGCCGCCGCGCCGTCGCACGTGTACCTGATGGTCACCAGCTTTCGCATCGAAGCCCTGACCACCGCCCAGGTGTACAGCTCGGTGATTCGCGAGGCGATCGACTGCGGCTACCCCACCACCGTGGTCTGCTCGCTGGTGGAAATGTCCGATGAACTGCTGGTCAAGAGCCTGTGGGCCAAGTACAACCCGCCCGCCCACGTCAAGCTGGACATCGTGCGCATCGCCGGCACCGGCAAGCGTGACGGCCTGGCCTATGGTTTTCGCGCCATCTCGCGGATGCTGCCGGACGAAAACGCGGTGGTCGCGGTGATCGACGGCGACACCGTGCTCGGCCAGGGCGTGGTGCGCAAGACCGTGCCGTGGTTCAAGCTGTTCCCCAACGTCGGTGGCCTGACCACCAACGAATTCTGCGAAGTGCGCGGCGGCTACATCATGAGCGAGTGGCACAAGCTGCGCTTCGCCCAGCGCCACATCAACATGTGCTCGATGGCCCTGAGCAAGCGCGTGCTGACCATGACCGGGCGCATGTCGATGTTCCGCGCAAGCGTGGTGACCAACCCCGAGTTCATCGCCGACGTCGAAAGCGACTCGCTGATGCACTGGCGCCTGGGCCGCTTCAAGTTCCTTACCGGTGACGACAAGTCGAGCTGGTTCAGCCTCATGCGCCTGGGCTACGACACCTTCTACGTGCCCGACGCCGCCATCAACACGGTCGAGCACCCGCCGGAAAAAAGCTTCCTCAAGGCCAGCCGCAAGCTGATGTACCGCTGGTACGGCAACAACCTGCGGCAGAACTCCCGCGCCCTGGGGCTGGGCATGCGCCGCCTGGGCCTGTTCACCAGCGTGGTGCTGTTCGACCAGCGCGTGTCGATGTGGACCAGCCTGCTGGGCCTGACCGTGGCGGTGATCGCCAGCCTCAAGTTCGGCATGGCCTACCTGCTGGTGTACCTGCTGTGGATCGGCATCACCCGCCTGATCCTCACCATCATGCTGCTGTGCTCGGGCCACAACGTCGGCCCCGCCTACCCGCTGATCCTCTATTACAACCAGATCGTCGGCGCGCTGATGAAGATCTACGTGTTCTTCCGCCTCGACAAGCAGTCCTGGACCCGCCAACCGACTGCCCTCAAGCGTGACCTCGCCAGCTTTCAACAATGGTTCAACACCTGGTCCTCGCGGACCATGACCTTCTCGGCTGCCAGCATCTTCGTCGCTGTGCTGTTCATGGTCGTGTGAGCCCAACCCGGATCGGATCTAACAGGAACAAACCACCATGAATACCGCCGTGAACGTCAATGTCGTGCATGAGTCCGAAGCCCAGCGCCAACACGCCCGGGTGCGCATCCCTGCCAAGCTGCGCTTTCTGGACAATGAGCGCCAAGCCCACGAAGTGAAGGTCGAAGACCTTTCCGCCGGTGGCCTGAGCTTCCACTCCAAGCCACCACTGGCAGTGGGCGAGGTGCTGCGCGGGCGCCTGCAGTTCGTGGTCGACAACCTCGGCCTGTCGATGGACATCGAGTTCCAGGTGCGCTCCTACAACGCCGCCAGCGGCCGTACCGGTGCGCAGTTCCAGAACCTCGAACCGCGCGACATCGCCACCCTGCGCCACATCATCACCAGCCACCTGTCCGGCGAGCTGATCAGCATCGGCGATGTGCTCAGCACCCTGCAGCGCGACAACTTCACCAAGGCGCGCAAGCAGAAGGACGGCGGCTCGGGCCTGTCGGCCTTCGGCCGGCTCAAGGCGGTGACGGTCACCCTCGGCGTGTTCGTGGTCGGCGTGGCCGCCTTCGGCTTCGTCGCCAAGTCGCTGTACGGCATGTACTTCATCAGCCACGCCGAGGCCGGTGTGGTCGCCGTGCCCACCACCACCATCACCATGCCCCGCGACGGCACCGTCAGCAGCCTGGTCGAAAGCGGTGGCCAAGTGATCAAGGGCGCGCCGCTGGCAAGCTTCAGCACCAGCATGCTGGACATGCTCAAGGGCCACCTGGACGACTCGCAACTGGAGCCGGCCAAGGTCGAGGAGCTGTTCGGCAAGCAGCTCTCCGGCACCCTCACCAGCCCCTGCGACTGCGTGGTCGCCCAGCAGCTGGTGAACGACGGCCAGTACGCCGCCAAGGGCCAGCCGATCTTCCAGCTGATCCCGCGCACCACCAACCCGATGGTCGAGGCCCGCTTCAGCTACCGCCAGTTCGACGAGGTCAAGCCAGGTACCCGGGTCAACTTCCAGGTCGCCGGCGAAAGCGAAGTGCGCAGCGGCCAGATCGTCAGCAGCAGCCTTGACAGCGAAAACCTGGCCTCCGACATCCGCGTGCAGATCAAGCCCGACAGCAGCCTGCCTGCAGAGCTTGCCGGGCGCCCGGCGTCGGTCAACAGCGACCGCGGCCCTTCGCTCGACTGGCTGATCGACAAAGCCGTGGCCCGTGGGCTGTAAGAGGACACGTCGATGACCATCAAACGACTCGATACCGGTGGGAGCTGGCTTGCCAGCGATCGAGCGCACAGCGCTCGCCCGGCAGATGCTTCGCCTGCACTGGCCATTCGCCGGCAAGCCGGCTCCCACAAAGTGCGCGTGAACCTTGGCTTGTGCGCCCTGACTGCCGCCATGGTGCTGGCCGGCTGTGCCGGCCTGCCCGATCAGCGCCTGGCCAACGAAGCCCTCAAGCGCGGCGACACCGCGCTGGCCGAGCGCAACTACAAGGCCCTGGCCGATTTGGGCTACAGCGACGCGCAAGTGGGCCTGGCCGATATCAAGGTGTCCAGCGGCGACCCGGCGCAGTTCAAGCAAGCCGAGGCGACCTACCGCGCCGCCGCCGCCACCTCGCCGCGTGCCCAGGTGCGCCTGGGCCGCCTGCTGGTGGCCAAGCCCGACAGCACCCAGGCCAAACGCGAAGAAGCGGAAAAACTGCTCAAGTCCGCCGCCGCCCAGGGCGAGAACAAGACCCTGATCCCGCTGGCGATGCTCTACCTGCTGTACCCGCAGAGCTTCCCCAACGTCAATGCCCAGCAGCAGATCGACCAATGGCGCGCCGCCGGCTACCCGGAAGCGGGCCTGGCGCAGATCCTGCTGTACCGCACCCAGGGCACCTACGACCAGAACCTCGACAAGGTCGAGACGCTCTGCAAACAGGCCCTGGCGACCATGGACGTGTGCTATGCCGAACTCGCCACCGTGTACCAGAAGCGTGGCCAAACCGACCAGCAAGCCGCCCTGCTCGAACAGCTCAAGGCCGGCTATGCCCGCGGCACCGTGCCGGCCACCCGGGTCGACAACGTCGCCCGTGTGCTGGCCGACCGCAGCCTTGGCCAGACCGACGAGAAAACCGCCAAGGACCTGCTCGAACACATCGCCCCGGCCAACCCAGCCTCCTGGGTCAGCCTGGCGCAGCTGCTCTACGACTTCCCCGAGCTGGGCGACACCGACCAGCTGATGGCCTACATCGACAAGGGCCGCGCAGCCGAACAACCGCGCGCCGAGCTGCTGCTCGGCCGCCTGTACTACGAAGGCAAGGCCATCCCCGCCGATGCCGAAAAGGCCGAGCAGCACCTGCAGGCCGCCGCCGACGCTGGCGAAATCAGCGCCGACTACTACCTCGGCCAGCTGTACCGCCGTGGCTACCTGGGCGACGTCGAGCCGCAGAAGGCCGTCGACCACTTGCTCAGCGCCGCCCGTGGCGGCCAGAACAGCGCCGACTACGCCCTCGCCCAGCTGTTCAGCGAAGGCCACGGCATCCGCCCCGAGCCGACCAACGCCTGGGTGTTCGCCCAGCTGTCGCAGGCCAACCCGACGCCGCAATCGGCCGAGCTGCTGCAGCAACTCGACCAGCAACTCACGCCCCAACAGCGCAGCCAGGCGCAGAACCTGCTGGCCCAGGAAAAGCAGGCCCGCGGCAGCATGGCCCAAGGTGGCCGCACCACCTTCGCCCTTGATGCCCTGCAAGACCAAGACCCCGAAGTAGACGGCGAGGACATGCTATGACGCTCAATCCCTTGGTGAAAGCCGGCATCGGCCTGAGCTTCGCATTGCTGTGGTCCTGCCCGACCCTGGCCGACATCACCCTGCAGAAAAACTTCGGCCTGGACGTGAAAATCACCGGCCAATCCGAAGACGACCGCGACCTGGGCACCCGCTCCGGCGGCGACGTCAACGGCCTGGGCCTGGACCTGCGCCCGTGGGTCTACGGTGAACGCGGCAACTGGAGCGCCTATGCCATGGGCCAGGCCGTCGCCGCCACCGACACCATCGAAACCGACACCCTGCGCCAGAACGACGACGGCACCACCACCGACACCGGCGACGACAGCCGCAAGCCCGACAAAAGCTACCTGGCCATGCGCGAATTCTGGGTCGGCTACAGCGGCCTCACCGCCTACCCCGGCGAGCAACTGCGCCTGGGCCGCCAACGCCTGCGCAGCGACGATGGCATGTGGCGCGACACCAACATCGAAGCCCTGAACTGGACCTTCGACACCACCCTGCTCAAGGCCGACCTGGGCGTGGCCCAGCGCTTTAGCGAATACCGCACCGACCTCACCGAGCTGGCCCCGGAAGACAAGGACCGCACGCATCTCTACGGCAACGTCGCCACGCAGTGGACACCCGGCCACTGGGTCGGCGTGCGCGCCCACCACACCCATGACAGCGGCAGCCTGAAAAACCCCGGCGAGACCATCGACGCGCTGGACAAGACCCGCACCGGCGACCTCACCTGGCTGGGCCTGGAAGCCAACAGCGACGCCTACAACTGGCGCAACGACCACACCGTCAACTACTGGGGCAGCGTCACCTGGCTGACTGGCGACCGCGACACCCTCAGCAGCCAGCTGGTCAACGGCGAGCAAGTGGCCACCGGCAAGCAGAGCGGCGACGTCAACGCCTGGGCCACCGACCTGGGCATCCGCCTGCGCCTGGACCCGCAATGGCAGGTCGGTGCGGCCTACGCCCGTGGCAGCGGCGGCGGTGGCGACGACGGCTCGAGCAACTTCGAGCAGACCGGCCTTGAGAGCAACCGCTCCAACTTCACCGGCACCCGCTCGCGCGTGCACCGCTTCGGCGAAGCCTTCCGTGGCGAGCTGGGCAACCTGCAGGCGGCCACCCTGTTCGCCTCCTGGCAGCTGCGCGACGACTACGACGCCAGCTTCATCTACCACAAGTTCTGGCGTGTCGATGGCTCGCAGAACATCGGCTCCAGCGGCATCAACGCGGTGGTCAACGACAACGGCATCAGCCGCCCGCTGGTCGATGGCGAAAAAGACCTCGGCCAGGAAATGGACGTGGTCGTCACCAAGTACTTCAAGCAAGGCCTGCTGCCGGCCTCGATGAGCCAGGCGATCGACGAGCCGTCCGCACTGGTGCGCCTGCGCGCCGGTGTGTTCAAGCCAGGCGATGCCTATGGCAAGGAAGCGGACTCGTACATGCACCGCGCCTTCGTCGACGTGATCTGGCGCTTCTGAGGCCGGGAGAGGACCTGCAATGAACCTTCACCCGCACTTACGTCACAGCCTCCTGGCCAGCGCCCTGCTGCTGGCCAGCCAGTTGGCCTTCGCCGCAGAACCCGCGGCCGTCGCCAAGGGGCTGCAGCAGGCCAAGACCTACACCGTGTCCGCCGCGCCCACCGAGCCGCTGCACATGGACCCGCCCAAGCTGCCTGACCTGAGCGGCTACACCGCCGCCGCCGTGCAGCAAAAGATCGACCGCCGCCACAAGGGCAAGGTCAGCGTGCGGCGCATGCTGCAGGAAGAGTCGCTCAAGGAATTCATCGGCGGCGACAACAAGGCGGCCGAGTGGGTGCAGCGCCAGCACGGCATCCCCCAGGCGATCTTCGTCGATGACGGCCATGTCGACCTGGTGCAGCTGAGCAAGCAGGTGCCCAAGCAGTACCTCAGCGAAGTCGAGCCGGGCGTGTACCTGGCGCGCCTGCCGATCGTGGTCGGGCGCAACGGCATCCTGGAAATCGACGGCAAGGTCAAGCAGCTGCGCCTGTCCCAGGAAGGCGGCTCGTTCCTGGTCAACGACGGCAAGCTGTTCATCAGCGACACCCAGGTGAGCGGCTGGCGCGAGAAGGACAACGGCCCTGCCACCTTCCGCTCGCCCAAGGAATTCCGCCCGTTCCTGCTGTCGTGGGGCGGCACCGAGACCTACATCGTCAATACCAGGATGGAAAGCTTCGGCTACGCCAAGTCCAAGTCGTATGGCGTGAGCATCTCGCAGTACACGCCGAACATGGCCAAGCGCATGGGCCGCCCGGAACCCACCGGCTGGATCATCGGCTCGCAGTTCAGCGACATGTGGTACGGCTTCTACTGCTACGAGACGCAGGACTTCGTGGTCAAGGACAACACCTACCGCGACAACATCGTCTACGGCATCGACCCGCACGACCGCTCGCACCGCCTGATCATCGCCGGCAACACGGTGTACGGCACCAAGAAGAAGCACGGCATCATCGTCTCGCGCGAGGTCAACGACAGCTGGATCATCAACAACAAGAGCTATGACAACAAGCTCTCCGGGGTGGTGATCGACCGCAACAGCGTCAACAACCTGATCGCCTACAACGAGATCTACCGCAACCACACCGACGGCATCACCCTGTACGAAAGCGGCGACAACCTGATCTGGGGCAACAAGCTGATCAACAACCGCCGCCACGGCATCCGCGTGCGCAACAGCGTGAACATCCGCCTGTACGAGAACATCGCCATGGCCAACGGCCTGGTCGGCGTGTACGGGCACATCAAGGACCTGTCCGACACCGACCGCGACATCGAGCTCGACCCGTTCGACACCAAGGTGTCGCTGATCGTGGTCGGCGGCGAACTGGCGGCCAATGGTTCCGGCCCCCTGTCGATCGACTCGCCGCTGTCGGTGGAGTTGTACAAGGTCTCCATGCTCGCCCCGCGCAAGGCCAGCGGCATCAGCCTCAACGGCATCCTCGGCGAGCGCCAGGACGAAATCCTCGACCTGCTGGTGCGCCAGCAGAAGGCCGTGCTGATCGACCCGGTCGAACGCCAGACCGAAATGATCGATTAAGGAAGCCCAGACCATGACTCCACACCTGATGAAACTGCTGGGCCTGTCCGCCGCCCTCCTGGCCATCAGCCAGGGCGTGCGTGCCGACGACGTGCAGGCCCCGGCCTTCACCGCCGAGCCTTGCTGCCAGCTGTGCCCCGAGGCGCATGACGCCAGCCGCTACACCACCCGCTACCAGCAGAACTTCACCACGCTGGTGCAGGCCCAGGGCGACTGGCTGTTCCGTACCCGCGAAGACCTGCGCACCGAGTTCAACACCACCCCGGCCGGCTACAAGCGCCTGCAGCAGGTGCATGACGCGTTCAAGAAACGCGGCGTGGAACTGGTCGTGGTCTACCAGCCGACCCGCGGCCTGGTGAACCGCAACATGCTCAAGCCGGCCGAGAAAGCCGCCTTCGACTACCAGAAGGCCCTGGGCAACTACCAGGCCATGCTCAAGCGCTTTGCCAGCATGGGCTACAACGTGCCCGACCTGTCGCCGCTGACCAACGAGCAACTGGCCGCCGCCGACCAGGGCAAGGACTTCTACTTCCGCGGCGACCAGCACTGGACGCCATACGGCGCCGAGCGCGCGGCCAAGATCGTGGCCGACACCGTGCACCAGATGCCGGCCTTCGAAGGCGTCCCGCGCAAGGAATTCGAAACCCAGAAGTCCGGGCGCATGGGCAAGACCGGCACCCTGCACAACGTCGCCGGCCAGCTCTGCGGCACCAGCTACGCGGTGCAGTACATGGACCAGTTCGCCACCGAACCGAAAGGCTCCAGCGGCGGTGGCGACGACCTCTTCGGTGACAGCGGCAACGCCCAGATCACCCTGGTCGGCACCAGCCACAGCGGCAAGAACTACAACTTCTCGGGCTTCCTCGAGCAGTACATCGGTGCCGACGTGCTCAACGTCGCCTTCCCCGGCGGCGGCCTGGAAGGCTCGATGATCCAGTACCTGGGCAGCGAGGAGTTCCAGAGCCACCCACCGAAGATCCTGATCTGGGAATTCTCGCCGCTGTATCGCCTGGACCAGGAAACCATCTGGCGGCAGATCCTCGGCCTGCTCGACGACGGCTGCGATGCGCGCCCGGCGCTGATGAGCGCCAGCACCACGCTCAAGCCCGGCAAGAACGAGCTGATGGTCAACGGCAAGGGCGGCGTGATCAAGGACTTGGTCAACCGCAACCTGCAGATGGACGTGAAGTTCGAGGACCCGTCGGTGAAGGTGCTGCAAGCGACCCTCTGGTACCTCAACGGCCGCCACGAGGACATCAAGCTGGAAAAACCGGAAACCTCCGACACCGACGGGCGCTTCGTCTTCCAGATGCGCGAGGACGAGGACTGGGCCAGCCAGAACCTGCTGGCCTTCGAGGTCCAGGGGCCGGAGAACGGCACCCAGAAGGTCGAGGCCAAACTCTGCAAACGCAACAACTTCGCCGTGCCTGCGCAAACCGCCCAGGCCGGCCAGTGAGGCGACCATGACTGCATTCAAGCGAACCTTCCGCCCTGCCCTGCTTGCCCTGGCGCTGTTCGGTAGCGCCGCGCACGCCGCGCTGGTGCCGCCCCAGGGCTACTACGAGGGCATCGAGAAGCTCAAGACCCGCGACGGCAACTTCCGCTGCGAGGCGGCGCCCAAGCCCTACACCGGCGCGCTGCAGTTTCGCAGCAAGTACGAAGGCTCGGACAAGGCCCGGGCGACCCTGAACGTCGAGTCGGAAGAGGCCTTCCGCGACTCCACCAAAGACATCACCACCCTCGAGCGTGGCGTGGCCAAGATGGTCAACCAGTACATGCGCGACGGCCGCCCGGCGCAGCTCGACTGCACCCTGACCTGGCTGGGTACCTGGGCCCGCGCCGATGCGCTGATGTCGACCAACTACAACCACACCGGCAAGTCCATGCGCAAATGGGCGCTGGGCAGCATGAGCGGTTCGTGGTTGCGCCTGAAGTTCTCCAACTCGCAGCCATTGGCCGCGCACCAGGCTGAGGCCGAGCTGATCGAGAAGTGGTTCGGCCGCCTCGCCGAGCAGACCGTGCGCGACTGGAGCAACCTGCCGCTGGAGAAGATCAACAACCACAGCTACTGGGCGGCGTGGTCGGTGATGGCCACCGCCGTGGCCACCGACCGCCGCGACCTGTTCGACTGGGCAGTGAAGGAATACAAGGTCGGCGCCAACCAGATCGACGACCAGGGCTTCTTGCCCAACGAGGTCAAGCGCAAGCAGCGCGCCCTGGCCTACCACAACTACGCCCTGCCGCCGCTGGCGATGATCGCCAGCTTCGCCAAGGCCAACGGCGTGGACCTGCGCAGCGAAAACAACTTCGCCCTGCAGCGCCTGGGCGAAGGCGTGCTGGCCGGCGCCCGCGACCCGCGCCACTTCGCCGAACGTGCCGGCGAGAAACAGGACATGAAAGACCTCAAGGTCGACAGCAAGTACGCCTGGCTCGAGCCGTGGTGCGCGCTGTACCAGTGCGTCGGCGACACCCTGCAGCGCAAGCACGGCATGCAGCCGTTCGACAGCTTCAGGCTCGGCGGCAACCTGACCCGGGTCTACGACCCGAGCGCGGATTCCAAGAAGTAACGCAAAACCCTGTGGGAGCCGGCTTGCCGGCGATGGGCCGCAAAGCGGCCCCTGAGCACCGCTGGGCAAGGCTGGCGCCTTGCATCGCCGGCAAGCCAGCTCCCACAGGAATCTAGGTAGCCCGCCACGCATGCGTGGGGGGTTTGGGGGGCGCTTTGCCCTGGATGCTGTGAACAACTTAGGAGAACCGGGATGGTCTTCTCGTCCAACGTGTTCCTGTTCCTGTTCTTGCCGATCTTCCTCGGCCTGTACTACCTGAGCGGGCAACGCTATCGCAACCTGCTGCTGCTGGTCGCCAGCTACATCTTCTACGCCTGGTGGCGGGTGGACTTCCTCGCCCTGTTCGCCGGGGTGACCCTGTGGAACTACTGGATCGGCCTGAAAGTCGGCGCCGCCGGCGTGCGCACCAAGCCGGCCCAGCGCTGGCTGCTGCTGGGCGTGGGCGTGGACCTGGCGATCCTCGGCTACTTCAAGTACGCCAACTTCGGCGTCGACAGCCTCAACGCGATCATCACCTCGTTTGGCCTGGAGCCGTTCATCCTCACCCACGTGCTGCTGCCGATCGGCATCTCGTTCTACATCTTCGAGTCGATCAGCTACATCATCGACGTGTACCGCGGCGACACCCCGGCCACCCGCAACCTGATCGACTTCGCCGCGTTCGTGGCGATCTTCCCGCACCTGATCGCCGGCCCCGTGCTGCGCTTCAAGGACCTGGTCGACCAGTTCAACAACCGCACCCACACCCTGGACAAGTTCTCCGAAGGCTGCACCCGCTTCATGCAGGGCTTCATCAAGAAAGTGTTCATCGCCGACACCCTGGCGGTGGTCGCCGACCACTGCTTCGCCCTGCAGAACCCCACCACCGGCGACGCCTGGCTCGGCGCCCTGGCCTACACCGCGCAGCTGTACTTCGACTTCTCCGGCTACAGCGACATGGCCATCGGCCTGGGCCTGATGATGGGCTTTCGCTTCATGGAGAACTTCAAGCAGCCGTACATCAGCCAGTCGATCACCGAGTTCTGGCGCCGCTGGCACATCAGCCTGTCGACCTGGCTGCGCGACTACCTCTACATCACCCTGGGCGGCAACCGCAAAGGCACCTTCAACACCTACCGCAACCTGTTCCTGACCATGCTGCTGGGCGGCCTGTGGCACGGTGCCAACTTCACCTACATCATCTGGGGCGCCTGGCACGGCATGTGGCTGGCGATCGAGCGGGCACTGGGCATCGACACCAACCCGCAGCGCTTCAACCCGATCAAGTGGGCGTTCACCTTCCTGCTGGTGGTGGTCGGCTGGGTGATCTTCCGCGCCGAGAACCTGCACGTGGCCGGGCGCATGTACGGCGCCATGTTCAGCTTCGGTGAATGGCAGCTGTCGGAGCTCAACCGCGCCCAGCTCACCGGGCTGCAGGTGGCGACCCTGGTGATCGCCTACCTGACCCTGGCCTTCTTCGGCCTGCGCGACTTCTACCGCAACGCCAGGCCGACGGCCAAGGCCACCCCGGTGCAGGTCAATGCCGACGGCTCGCTCGGCCTGGACTGGACCCGGGCCATGTCCCGCGCCCTGATCCTGATGCTGTTCGCCGCCTCGATCCTCAAGCTTTCGGCGCAGAGCTACTCGCCGTTCCTCTACTTCCAGTTCTGAGGTTGATGACCATGACCCGGACATTACGCATCACTTACTCCCTGTCGTTCATCGGCCTGCTGGTGGGCATGGGCGTGTGGTCCACCGGTGGCCTGCAAAGCTTCCAGCGCACCGAGCAGATGACCCTGCTCAACGGCAAGCTGGCCAAGGCCGCCGAGACCCACTACGACGACCAGTTCCCGATCAAGCGCCTGGGTACCAACCTCTGGGCCGCGCTGGACTTCAAGCTGTTCAACGAAGGCCGCCCAGGCGTGGTGCTGGGCCGTGACCAGTGGCTGTTCAGCGACGAAGAGTTCAAGCCCACCGCCGGTGCCCAGCAGCTGATGGAGGAAAACCTGGCGCTGATCCGTGGCGTGCGCGACACCCTGCAGCAGCACGGCAGCCAGCTGGTGCTGGCGATCGTGCCGGCCAAGGCGCGCATCTACTCGGAATACGTGGGCAAGGAGCAACCGGCCAGCCTGCACGACGACCTGTACAACCAGTTCCACGCTCAGGTGCGCCAGGCCAACGTGTTCGCCCCGGACCTGCAAGCCGCGATGGAGCAGGCCAAGGGCCGCGGCCAGGTGTTCCTGCGTACCGACACCCACTGGACGCCGATGGGCGCCGAAGTGGCCGCCCAGACCCTGGCCGAGGCGGTCAACCGCCAGAACCTGCTCAACGGCGACCCGCAGGCGTTCATCACCGAAGCCGGCAGCAGCGCGCCGTACAAGGGCGACCTGACCAACTTCCTGCCGCTCGACCCACTGTTCAGCAACCTGCTGCCCAGCCCGGACAACCTGCAGCAACGCACCACCCGCCCGGCCGAGGCGCAAGCCGATGCCGGCGACGCGCTGTTCGCCGACAGCCAGATCCCGGTGGCGCTGGTGGGCACCAGCTACAGCGCCAACCCCCACTGGAACTTCCTCGGCGCGCTGCAGCAGGCCCTGCACAGCGACGTTGCCAACTACGCCGAAGACGGCCACGGCCCGCTGCTGCCGATGCTCAAGTACCTGCAAAGCGATGCCTTCAAGAACGCCGCGCCACAAGTGGTGGTGTGGGAATTCCCCGAACGTTATCTGCCAATGAAGAACGACCTCAGCAGCTTCGACCCGCAGTGGATCGCGCAGCTGAAGAACTCCCGTAAATCCGAAGAAAACCTGGCCCTGTCGTCCACCCGGACGAACCACTGATAGATAGAGAGGAACACGCACATGACTACCAAGACTTCCATTGCCAAAGCCCTCACCCTCGCGGCCGGCCTGTCCCTTGCTTCCCTGCAGGCCTTCGCCGGCGCCGACGCCGCGCTGTACGGCCCGACCGCCCCGAAAGGCTCGACCTTCGTGCGCCTGTACAACGCCGCCAGCGCACCGGCCGCCGCCAGCGTCGGCAACACCCAGATCAAGCAGGTCGGCGCCCAGGCCAGCAGCGACTTCAGCTTCCTGCCAGGCGGTGACTACACCGCCCAAGTTGGCGGCAAGAGCGTCCCGGTCAAGCTGGCCGCCGACAAGTACTACACCCTGGTCAACAACAACGGCGGCAACCCGCAACTGATCGAAGAGCCGCCGTTCAAGAACAAGCAGAAAGCGCTGGTGCGCGTGCAGAACCTCAGCGACCAGGCCCTGACCCTGAAAACCGCCGACGGCAAGACCGACGTGGTGCAGTCGGTGGCCGCCAAGGGCCGTGGCGAGCGCGAGATCAACCCGGTCAAGGTCAACCTGGCCCTGTTCGAAGGCAACAAGAAAGTCAGCGACCTCAAACCGGTCGCCCTGGAGCGCGGCGAAGCCGCCGTGCTGTACGTCACTGGCTCCGGCAGCAACCTGTCGCCGGTCTGGGTCACTCGCCCAGTGTCCACCAACTGATCCCCTGCCTCGTTAACGACCTTATTGGAGAAACATGATGATCCCGGTAATTCTTTCTGGTGGTAGCGGTTCGCGTCTGTGGCCTCTGTCGCGCAAGCAGTTCCCCAAGCAGTTCCTGGCCCTGACCGGTGAGCACACGCTGTTCCAGCAGACCCTCGAGCGCCTGGTGTTCGAAGGCATGGACGCACCGATCGTGGTGTGCAACAAGGACCACAAGTTCATCGTCCAGGAGCAGCTGGCCAGCCTGAGGCTCGAAACCCAGGCCATCCTGATGGAGCCGTTCGGCCGCAACACTGCGCCGGCGGTGGCGATGACCGCGATGAAGCTCGTCAACGAGGGCCGTGACGACCTGATGCTGGTGCTCCCGGCCGACCACGTGATCGATGACCAGAAAGCCCTGCAGCGCGCCCTGGCCCTGGCCACCGTGGCCGCCGAGCGTGGCGAGATGGTGCTGTTCGGCGTGCCGGCGACCAAGCCCGAAACCGGCTACGGCTACATCCGTTCCAGCCAGGACGCCCTGCTGCCAGAGGGCGTGGCCCGCGTTGCGCAGTTCGTCGAGAAGCCCGACGAAAAACGCGCCGCCGAATTCGTCAAGGCCGGTGGCTACTTCTGGAACAGCGGCATGTTCCTGTTCCGCGCCAGCCGCTTCCTCGAAGAGCTGAAAAAGCACGACGCCGACATCTACGACACCTGCGTGCTGGCCCTGGAGCGCAGCGAAGAGGACGGCGATGTGCTGAGCATCGACGAAGCCACCTTCGCCTGCTGCCCGGACAACTCCATCGACTACGCGGTGATGGAAAAGACCCAGCGCGCCTGCGTGGTGCCGATGTCGGCCGGCTGGAGCGACGTGGGCTGCTGGTCGTCGCTGTGGGAAGTGCACGACAAGGACGCCGACGGCAACGTCACCAAGGGCGATGTGGTGGTGCAGGACAGCCGCAACTGCATGATCCACGGCAACGGCAAGCTGGTGTCGGTGATCGGCCTGGAGAACATCGTCGTGGTCGAGACCAAGGACGCGATGATGATTGCCCACAAGGACAAGGTCCAGGGCGTCAAGCAGATGGTCAAGACCCTCGACGAGCAGGGCCGCAGCGAGACCCAGAACCACCTGGAGGTGTACCGCCCGTGGGGCTCTTACGATTCGGTGGACATGGGCGGGCGCTTCCAGGTCAAGCACATCACCGTCAAGCCGGGCGCGAGCCTGTCGCTGCAGATGCACCACCACCGTGCCGAGCACTGGATCGTGGTATCGGGCACCGCCGAGGTCACCTGCGACGAGAACGTGTTCCTGCTCACCGAGAACCAGTCGACCTACATTCCGATTGCCTCGATCCACCGCCTGCGCAACCCGGGCAAGATCCCGCTGGAGATCATCGAAGTGCAGTCGGGCAGCTACCTGGGCGAGGATGACATCGAGCGCTTCGAGGACGTCTACGGGCGCACCTCGACGCCGGTGGAGCGTGGCGTTTCGGTGAAGACCATCGCGCAGTAGGCAACACCCCGGGGCCGCTTTGCGGCCCCTTCTTTGAGGCCACCGTGATTTGGCGCTACGATGGTCGGACCTGCGCAAACAAGGTCTGCCCGCATCATGATCATCGGTGCCTTCCTCATCCTCACCTGGCTGGTGCTGCTGTTGCGCTACCCGGCCAAGGCCCTGCCGATCTCGCTGGCGGCCGTACTCGGCCTCGGCCTGGTCGCCCTGTGGGTGGTCTGGCAAGACCAGCGCGAAGCCTCGCAACTGGCGCGGCTGGACCTGCGCCTGACCTATGCCCCTGAACACTGCCCTGCCGACCGCGCGTTGCAGGTGCACATGAAAAACGGCAACAAGGCCCCGCTCACCGAACTGCGCTGGCGCGTGGCGGCGTATGCCCCGGGCGATACCGTGAACCTGGCCGAGAACACCTACGCCGCACCGCGCTATCGCGGGCCGGGCGACCTGCAGCCGGGGACCGAGTGGCAAGACTGCCTGCCATTGCCGCCGCTGCGTGCGGGCTACCGGCCGCAGACCCTGGAATTTCGTGCCGAGCACCTGCAAGGCAGCTTTGCCAATTGATGCATTGCCTGCGCTGATCCCAACATCCCCCAGTAAACAGGCCTCCCCATGCCCACCGTCCTGATCACCGGTTGTTCCAGCGGCATCGGCCGCGCCCTGGCCGACGCTTTGCGCGATGCCGGCCACACCGTCTGGGCCACCGCCCGCAAACCCGAGGATGTCGCGCAACTGAGCGCCGCAGGCTTCACCGCCCGGCAACTGGACGTGAACGACAACGACGCCCTGGCGCGCCTGGCCGCAGAGCTCGAAACCCTCGACATCCTGATCAACAACGCCGGCTACGGCGCCATGGGGCCGCTGCTCGATGGCGGTGTCGACGCCATGCGCCAGCAGTTCGAAACCAACGTCTTCGCCGTGGTCGGCGTTACCCGCGCACTGTTCCCATTGCTGCGCCGCTCACGCGGCCTGGTGGTGAACATCGGCAGTGTGTCCGGGGTGCTGGTCACGCCGTTTGCCGGCGCCTACTGCGCCTCCAAGGCCGCCGTGCATGCCTTGAGCGATGCCCTGCGCCTGGAGCTTGCGCCGTTCGGGGTGCGGGTGATGGAAGTGCAGCCGGGGGCGATTGCCTCGCAGTTCGCCAGTAATGCCCAGCGCCAGGCCGAGCAGGTGCTGGCGGCGGATTCGCCGTGGTGGCCGTTGCGTGAGCAGGTGCAGGCACGGGCGCGAGCTTCGCAGGACAAACCGACGCCTGCGGCGGTGTTTGCCCAAGGGGTGCTGGCCGCGCTGGGCAAGTCGCCGGTGCCGGCGGTGGTGCGGCTGGGCAACGGCAGTACCGCGTTGCCGTTGATGGCCCGGCTGCTGCCGCGGCGGTTGCTGGATTGGGCGTTGCGCAAGCGCTTCGGGCTTTTGCGGCCGCTTTGAGTTTGCAGCTGCCTGTGCCGGCCTCTTCGCGGGGCAAGCCCGCTCCCACAGGTTCAACCACAGCACATGACCTGTGGGAGCCGGCTTGCCGGCGATGGGGCCGGCACAGGCAACCCACGAATCAGGCAATCGACCGCAGCACCCCACCATCCACCCGCAACGCCGCCCCGGTGGTCGCACTGGCCTGCATCGACGCCAGGTACACCACCATGCTGGCCACCTCCTCCACCGTCGCCAGGCGCTGGATCAGCGAGCTCGGCCGGTGCTCGGCAACGAAGTTGGCTTCCAGCTCATCCGTGGACACCCCCTGCTCCTGCGCCAGCTTGGCAAAGAAATCGCTCACCCCTTCCGAGCGAGTCGGCCCCGGCAACACCGAGTTCACCGTCACCCCGCTACCGGCCAAGGTCTCGGCCAACCCCCGCGACACCGCCAGCAGCGCCGTCTTGGTCATGCCGTAGTGGACCATCTCGGTGGGGATCTGCAGCGCCGACTCGCTGGACAGGAAGATCACCCGCCCCCATTTGCGCTCGGCCATGCCCTGGGCGTAATGGCGCGACAGGCGCACGGCGCTGAGCACGTTGACATCGAAGAAGCGCAGCCAGTCAGCATCGTCGATCTCGAAGAAGGGCTTGGGCTCGAAGATGCCCAGGTTGTTGACCAGGATGTCGGTGTGCGGCACCTGGTCGAACAGCGCCTGCGCGCCCACTGCGGTACTCAGGTCGGCAGCGATGCCGATGATGCGCGCCTGCGGCAAGCGCTCTCGCACCGCGTTCAGGGCTTCATCGACACGCGCCTGGGTGCGCCCATTGAGCACCACTTCGGCGCCTGCTTCGGCCAGCCCCGTGGCGATGGCCAGGCCGATGCCAGCGGTCGAGCCGCTGACGATGGCGCGCTTGCCGTTCAAGGAAATATGCATCTGTGCACCCTCTCTAGCTGTGAGAATTACCCGGCTGCTCGTCGAACGCCTGCCAGCCACCGCCCAGGGCCTTGTACAGCCCCACCAGCGCCTGCGACACCGCGGCCGAACTGTCGATCCACTGCTCTTCGCTGGCCAGCAACGCGCCTTGCACGGTCAGCACGTTGAGAAAGTCCACCGCACCCTCGACGTACTGACGCTGGGCCGTTTCCAGCGCGATGCGGTTCTGCCGCACCGCTTCGGCCAGGTGGTCGCGACGCAACTGGCTGGCGTTGTACAGGCGTAGCACATCGTCGATTTCGTGCCAGGCGCCAAGCACCACCTTGCGGTAGTTCAGCGCCGCTTCCTGCTGCTGCGCCTCGCGCAACTGCAGGGTGCCGGCCAGCCGCCCACCCTCGAAGATCGGCAGCGACAGCTGCGGGCCGAAGGCAAAGCGGCGCGAATCCCAGGCGCCGAAATCGGCAAGTTGCAGGGCCTGAAAACCGACACTGCCCGACAGACGGATGCTCGGGTAGAAGTCCGCCTTGGCCACGCCAATGCTCGCCGTGGCGGCATGCAGGCGGGCTTCGGCCTGGCGGATGTCGGGGCGGCGCTGGGCCAGCTCGGACGGCAGGCCAATGGCGAACGTCTGCTGCGGCGCGGGCAGTTGCGCGTCTTCGAGCAACTCGGCCTGCAGGCTGCGCGGCGGTTCGGCGGCCAGCAGGCTGAGGGCGTTGATCAGGTCATCTCGCCGGGCTTCAAGGCTCGGCAGGCGCGCCTCGATGGACGCCACCTGGGCGCTGGCCTGGGCCACATCGAGGCGCGTGGCGACGCCTTCGGCCTGACGGTTTTCGGACAGTTTCAGGCTGTGCCGGGCAACCTCCAGGTTGTTGCGATTCACCTCCAGGGTGTGCTGCACGGCACGCAGCTGGATGTAGTTGCCAGCCGTTTCCGAAAGCAGCGCCAGCAACACGCCGCGGCGGTCGTTCTCGGCCACTTCGACGCTGGCGTCGGCGGCTTCCACCTGGCGCCGCACGCGGCCCCACAGGTCCAGCTCCCAGCCCGCGACCAGGTCGCCCTGCCACAGGTTGAAGGCCGACTTGCCCGAGTGCCCGGAAGGGTCGCTCAAGCCTTCGGCGCTGTTGCGCGCGCGGCTGTAACCAGCGCTGGCATCGACCGACGGCGTTTCATTGGCCGCGACGGTGCTGCGCAGGGCGCGGCTCTGCAGCAGGCGGGCACTGGCCATCTGCAGGTCGAGGTTGCGCTCGGCGACGCGCTGGATCAGCGCACTCAGCTGCGCATCATGAAAGGTCTCCCACCAGCGCAACTGCAGCGGCTCGGCCTGCGGCTGGCTCGCGGCAGCCTCGCCTTGCAGCGGCGCCCATTGCTGCGGCGCCTGGCTGTCCGGGCGCTGGAAGTCGGGGCCCAGGGTGCAGCCGGCCAGCAGCACGGCCAGCAGCAGCGGGCTCAAGCGTGCGGCGGGTTTCATCGGGCGCTCACCTCTTTGCCGGCCAGGGTGTCGCCGCGGGTATCGATGGTCGCTTCCACCGACATGCCCACGCGCAGGCGGGCGAGCAGCGGCTGGCCGTCATCGAAGACGATCTTCACCGGAATGCGCTGCACCACCTTGGTGAAGTTGCCGGTGGCGTTGTCAGGCTTCACCGCCGCGAAGGTCACGCCGGTGGCCGGGGCGATGCTCTCGACATGGCCCTTGAGGGTTTCCCCGGAGAAGGTGTCGACGCTGATGTTCACCGGCTGGCCCGGCTGCACATGGGTGAGCTGGGTTTCCTGGAAGTTGCCGACCACGTAGGCCTGTTGCAGCGGCACCACCGACAGCAGGCGCGCGCCCGGGTTGACGAAGGCGCCCACGCGCAGGGCGCGCTCGCCGACCATGCCATCGACCGGCGCGGTGATGCGCGTGTAGGACAGGTCCAGCCGGGCTTTTTCCAGGCCGGCTTCGGCCCGCTTGAACTGGCCGTCGGCACTGGCCACCTGGGCGCTGAGGATGTCCACTTGCTTGCGCGTGGCCACCAGCGCCGCCTGGGTGTTGGCCAGCCGCGCACGGGCCTGGTCGACCCGGCTGCGCGCCTGCTGGGCGTTCTGCACGGTGCCGGCGCCCTGCTCGGCCAGGCGGCTGTAGCGGTTGACTTCATGGTCGGCGAAGGCCGCTTCGGCCTGGGCCGCCTTCACCGCCGCCTCGGCCTGGGCGATCAGCGAAGCCTGGCGCTCCAGGGTGGCGCGGGCATCGGCGCTCTGCGCCTTGGCCACCAGCAATTGGGCCTGGGCGGCGTCCAGTGCGGCCTGGTAATCACGCGCATCGATGGTTGCCAGCAGCTGGCCGGCCTGGACCTGCTGGTTGTCCTCGACCAGCACCTCCTTGATGAAGCCGGCGACCTTCGGCGCCACCACGGTGTAGTCGGCGATCACATAGGCATCGTTGGTGCTCTGCCGGTGGTCGCTGCCCACTATCCAGGGGCCGACGATGCCAGCCAGCACGGCCACGGCGAGCACCGAGGCGATCACGATTGTCTTGCGCTTGTGGGTCATTTTCAGCGGTCTCGAATTCATCCAGGGGTCAGGCCACCGCACGCGGCGGGTAGACCCGGGTAGGCACGAAAGGAATCAGGCAGATCAGCGCCACGGCGACGCAGGCCATGACCAGGTACAGGTCGGCCGAGGTCAGCACCAGCGCCTGGTCGTGGATACGCTTGGCCAGGCCCGCGGCGTTATCGTCGATCAGCGGGGCGTTGCCCAGGCTGTCCACCAGGTGGTTGGAATGAAAATGCCGGCGCAGGGTGCCCAGGGCATCCAGCAGGCCGCCGGCGATCACCGCGGCCAGGCCCTTGACGGTGTTGAACCAGCTGGAGGCGAACGGGCCTTCCTGCGGGGTCATGCCATTGGTGGAGAGCATCAGCAGCGGCAGCACGGCCATCGGCTGGCCGAACACCTGCAGCAGGTAGAACGGGTAGAAGTCGCCGCGAATCCATTGCGAGGTCAGCAGGCTGCTGCCCACGCACGACGCCGCCAGCATCGCCAGCCCCGCGGCCAGCACCCAGCGGCAGTCCACCGCGCGGATGTTGCACAACGCCGCCGTCAGCGGCAGGGCAATGAGCTGCGGCATGGCCACCAGCATCATCAGCGGGCTGGTCTGCGCCGGGCGATAGCCCTGGATCTGTGCCAGGTAGGCCGATGGAATGCTGCCCACACCAGACAGCACGATCAGCACGCCGGCCAGGGTCACCAGGGCGAAGCTCAGGTTGCGCCGCTGCAGCATGCGCAGCTGGAAGAACGGCAGCGGCTCGGACCATTCGTTGTACATGAACAGCACCAGCAACAGCGCACCGCCGCCCAGCAGCCAGCAGATCAGCGGCGAATCGAACCAGCCCCAGCGGTCGCCCAGCGACAGGCCCAGGACGATGCAGCTGATGGCCGGCAGGCCGAGCAGCACGCCGCGCCAGTCGAACTGCGCGAAGCGCTCCAGGCGCAGTGGGTCTTGTGGCAGGCCCCAGCCGACGCAGAACATGGCCAGCGCCGAGGGCAGGATGATCTGCCAGAACGCCCACTGCCAGCCGACATATTCGGTCCACAGCCCGGCCAGTGGCGTGCCCAGGTTGGGGCCGAAGGTGGCGGTCAGGGCGTAGCAGGCCAGGCCATAGACCTTGATGCCCGGCGGCAGGAAGCGCAGCGCCACGCTCATCAGCATGGGCGGCAAGGCGCCCGAGGCGAAGCCCTGGAGCACGCGCAGCAGCATCAGGCTGTGCAGGTTAGGCGCGAACGGCTGCAGCAGGCCAAGCACGGCGAACAGGCCGACCGCACTGAGGGTGAAGCGGCGCAGGGAGAAGGTGGTGGCCAGCCAGGGGGCGAAGGCCATGGCCGAGACCGAGGCGGCGCTGTACACCGCCAGCAGCCAGGCGCCTTCGTCGGCGCCGATGCCCATGGCGCCGCGGATGTCGGCCAGGGAGATCTTGGTCACCGACTCGTTGAGGCCGGCGCAGAGCACTGCCAGCAGCACACCGAACAGCCCGACCACCACCCGCAGGCCGAACGCCGCCTGCACAGGCGCGGCCGGCGCGGGGGCGGCGGCGAGCGTGGCAGAGGGGGTGGTCAGGGAACTCATGGGAAGACATCTCCAGCAACAAATTTGCGACTGGGGCAAGTCTATGAAGGTCGAATGCTGACGAAAACTGACTTCTCGGTAGTTTCAAGTTGCGTCAGACGCAATCCGGGTTTGTCAGTGAAGGCCCTATCGCCGGCAAGCCGGCTCCCACAAGGGGGGGAGCAGCGGCCTGCTTTTTTTGTGGGAGCTGGCTTGCTGGCGATAGGGCCCCAACAGGCGATCAGGGATCGACGCTGCAACAGGCCTTCAAGGTCTGGCGCAGCCAGCGATGCGCCGGGTCGTTGTGAAACCGCGGGTGCCACGCCTGCAGCACCGTCACCCGCTCCAGCGGCACAGGGATCTCGAACGAGCGCAGCGGTAGCCCCAGCTTGTGCACGCTGTTGAGGATGTTCGCCGGCATCGGCAGGATCAGGTCCGAATCCGGCAGCGAGAACAGGGCCGAGTGAAAACTCGGGGTAATCAGTGCCACCCGCCGCGGGGCCTTGAAGTTGGCCAGTTCCACATCGATCGGCCCATTGGCGCGCCCGCGCCGGGAGACGCTGATCTGTGGATAACTGGCAAAGCTGTGGGGCGTGATCGGTTGCTCGAAGATCGGGTGGTCGCGCCGCGCCAGGCCCACGTAGTACGTCTGGAACAGGCTCTGCACCTTGATTTCCGGGCCCAGGTCGACGGTCGAGCTGATGATCAGGTCGGTGCGCCCATCGCGCAGCACGCTGTCGTCATCACCGCCGGGGCTCTCGGGCACGAAGCGCAACACCGTGCGCGGCGCCTGCTCGTGCATGCGGCGCAGCAGCTGGGCGCCATACAAGGCAATGAACAGATCGTTGGTGCGGATGTTGAAGGCACGCTCGAGCCTGGGCAGGTCGACCTCATCGGCGCTGCGAAACACTTCGCCGGCCTGTTCCACCAGCGCCGCCACCTGCTCGCGCAGGGCCAGTGCCCGCGGTGTCGGCACCAGGCCGCGGCCGGCGCGCACCAGGATCGGGTCGCCCAGCGCATCGCGGATACGCCCCAGGGTCCGGCTCATGGCCGCCGGGCTCAGGTTCATGCGCTGCGCAGCGCCCACCACGCTGCCTTCGTCGAGCAGGGCATCGAGGGCGACGAGCAGGTTCATGTCCGGGAGTTGCATGGCCGTTTTCCGTGGCGGGTGTGGGAAGGTGATGTTAACAGCTTGGTGGATTGCACCAGACGCAATGCGCCCGTGCGTGGTGGGGCATTTATCTTGGCCAGTGAATCCGCCATAAGTCTTGCAGTGGCTGTACCGGCCCTATCGCCGGCAAGCCGGCTCCCACAGGTACACCACGATCACCTGTGGGAGCCGGCTTGCCGGCGATAGGGCCGGTACAGGCAACCATTCAACCTGCTTCAAGAAGGCCCCCACATGCCCACCCCCGTCCTGATCGCCATCGACGCCTCCCCCGCTTCCACTGCCCTGCTCGCCCTCGCCCGCCGCTACTGCCGCCCAAGCGACCACGAACTGCACGTGCTGCTGGCCATCGACTCCACCTTCGCCGTGCACGACAAACCCGCGCCCTACACCCCCGAGGAACTGGAGGAATACCCCGCTGCCTGCGAAGAACAGCACCTGGGCGAACGCGCCGTGGCCGAGGCGGTCGCCGCGCTGCAGCAGGCCGGGTTCGCCAGCCAGGGTTGCATGGTCGCCGGGCAGCCGGTCGAGGTGATCGTCAGCAAGGCACAGGAACTGGACTGCGAGCTGATCATCATGGGCCACCGGCATCTGTCACGGCTGGGGCGTTTGCTGGACCCATCGATCAGCGCGAAGGTGATCGATCGGGTTCAGGTGCCGGTGCTGGTGGGCGTGGCATAGGCCATTCATCCGCTCGGCCGGGCCTCTGCATTGACCAGGCAATGCAATCGCATTACCTTTGCAACCACCGCTGCAATGCAAAGGAACCAGGCCATGGCTGCTACCTTCGACGTTGAATCCACATTGACCGATCGCTACCAGACAACCGTTCCCGAGACGGTGCGACGCGCCCTGGGCTTGAAAAAACGCGACAAGATCCATTACTCGATCCAACCCGACGGGGGGGTGATACTCACCCGCGCTGAAGCAACCGAAGACGATCCGGTGCTGGGCCAGTTCCTGAACTTTCTGGCCCACGACATCGCTACCAATCCGCAACGTCTGCAGGTTGTCGATGCGCAACTCATCGCTCGCCTCGATAGCCTCGTGGGCGACGCTGAAATCGATCTGGATCAACCTCTGTCGGCGGACGATGAATGAGTGATGCCAGGAAGCCTTCAACGATTCATGGATGGACGGTATTTGCCCACCCGCTGTTTCTAGCCAACCTGGACGCGCTCCAGAGGCAAGTCGAGGCTCAGCGCCAGAAAGACCCTGCCGGGTACACGAAAAAGAACGCGTACAAACGACTGGCAGCCATCAGCCGGCTGGCCTTTGACGTCATTCCACAAGACCCGACCAAAGCAGAGTACCGCCAAGGTGCAACACTGGGCGCAGACCACAAGCACTGGTTCCGGGCAAAGTTCTTTCAACAGTACCGGTTGTTCTTTCGCTACCACACCCCCAGCAGGATCATCGTGCTGGCCTGGGTGAACGAAGACACCTGCAAGCGGGCCTATGAAAGCAGTGACGATGCTTACCAGGTCTTCCAGAAGATGTTGCTCAGCGGCCACCCTCCTGACGATTGGGATCAATTGCTGCAGGAGGCTGGCGCTGGATGTGACTGATCGTGCACCGCGGGCCTCTTCGCCAGCAGCGCGAAGAGGCCGCTGAAAAGGGTCACCCCTCGCTCGGCTTCACCACCACCGTGCAGGTCGTCCCCGCCGCCAGCAGATACCCCTGCGGCACTTCATCGATATGAATCCGCACCGGCACCCGCTGGGCCAGGCGCACCCAGTTGAAGGTCGGGTTGACGTCGGCGATCAGCTCGCGGCTCTGCGGGTTGTCGCGGTCGTAGATGCCGCGGGCGATGCTCTCCACATGGCCTTTGATGCGCTCGCCGCTCATCATCTGCAGCTCGGCCGTGTCGCCGACCTTCACGTGCGGCAGCTTGGTTTCCTCGAAGAAGCCGTACACCCAGAACGAGTTCTCGTCGACCACCGCCATCACCGCCTCGCCGGTGCGCGCGTAGTCGCCCTTGTGGATGTTCAGGTTGGTCACGTAGCCATCGACGGTGGCGACGATGTGCGTGCGCTTGAGGTTGAGCTCGGCCGCCGCCAGCTCGGCCTGGGCCTGCTGGTAATCGGCCAGGGCGGAGTTGGCGATGTTGCTGGCGTCGTCACGGTTTTCCTTGGAGATCACCAGGTTGTCCATGTCGGCACGGCGCTTGGCGTTGACCTTGCGCATCTCCCAGGTGGCCTTGCGCGAGGCGACCATGGCCTTGGCCTGGTCGACCGCCAGCTGGTAATGCTCGGGGTCGATCTGGATCAGCAGGTCACCCTTCTTCACCCGCTGGTTG
The DNA here is from genome assembly GCF_044745345.1 of Pseudomonas sp. NPDC087029. Classification (NCBI taxonomy): domain Bacteria; kingdom Pseudomonadati; phylum Pseudomonadota; class Gammaproteobacteria; order Pseudomonadales; family Pseudomonadaceae; genus Pseudomonas; species Pseudomonas sp. NPDC087029. The sequence goes on from NZ_JBIVAB010000006.1 coordinate 303,505, forward strand.
TCCTTGACCGGCACGTCCACCACATAGCCCGGCACGTCGGCGGCGACGTTGATGATGTCGGCACGCACACGGCCATCGCGGGTCCAGGGCGTGGTCATGTAGTGCAGCCACAACTGGCGGCCGATCACCACGGCAGCGGTCAGCACCAGCAAGGTGGCGATCAGGCTGAAAAACTTTTTCATCGAAGGATTCTCACCAGTAGAGCGACAGCGCCAGGGCGCCGAACAGGCAGACGAACAGGGACAGGCGCAACAGCGCCGGGTGCCAGAAGAAGCGGTAGCCATCGTGGCTGGCGATGAACCGGTCCAGGCCCCAGGCCAGGCCCAGGGCGAACAGGAACATCAAGGTCATGGTGGGCATGTACACGCCATGGAAGGCGATTTCACGGGGCATTTCACGGAGCATCGTGCAGTCCTTTCGCCGGTGCCAGCGGCGACTGTGGGTCGAGCAGGGAAGAACGGATGAAGTGCAGGTAGCTCTGCGCACGGCGCAGCACCGAGGTGTCGAAGTGCCGGGCGAATGGCTCGTCGGTGGCCTGCACGCGGCTGATGGCGTGGTCCACCGCCACCAGGGCGCGTTCGTGGTTGCTGGCGCTGGGCTGCAGGAACAGCCGCGCCAGGGCGCGGCCCATGACCCGGATCGCCTGGCGCCACGGCTGCGACTCGGCATAGGCCGGGTGCACCGGGGCACGGGCCTGTTCCTTGCGCAGCTCGATGATGGCGTGGCCGACCTCCAGCACCGTGAACATCCAGCCCATCAGCTCGCTCTGCACCTTGGGCTTGCCGGCCGCCAGGCCATAGGCCTGGTGCAGCAGGTCGCGGGTGCGGCTCTCGAAGGCCGAGCCCAGGCCGCGCAGGCGCCCGCTGATGGCGAACAGCACCTGCTCGCGCAGCTCCTGCTCCAGGCGGCACCACAGCCAGCGGCTGTTGGGCGGCAGGATGATCGCCCCGGCCGCAGCGCAGACGAACATGCCGATGACCATGCCGATGTAGTCGTTGATGAAGGTGTAGGGGTCGTACACGGTCAGGTTGTTGGGCACCGAGCCGATCGCGAAGAACACCAGCAAGCCGATGCCGTAACCCGCGTAGGCCGGCCGTGAGGACAGGAACGCGCCAAGCACGAACACCGGCGCCAGGACCATGCACAGCAGTGGGAAGCCGTCGATCCAGGGGAATACGAAGAAGGTTTCGAAGAACCCGATGAAGGCGCCGATGGCCGTGCCGCAGGCCATCTGGAACGACATGCGCTTGGGGTTCGGCGAGGCCGCCGAAAGGCCCACGGTGACGGTGGCGATCAGGGTCATCATGGCCCCGCTGGGCCAGTCGCTGAGCAGCCAGTAGCTGCCCAGCAGCAACAGCACCGCCGAAGCCCGCACCCCGGCAGCCAGCGACACCAGCCAGCTGGTCTGCGCGACATAGGGTTCGTCCCACTGCTCGCGCTCGTGCTTGTGCGCAGCCAGCGAGGCGTGGGTTTCGGCGTAGCTGAACATCTCGTCGACGAAGCGGTAGAGCAGCTCGAAGGCGGTGTGGAAGTCGAGCAGGTCCGACTCGCTGGGGTTGGTCTGCAGGTACTCGTTGCGCAGGCCGCGCACCTGGGCCTGCAGGCCCTCCTTGTAGGCGGCCAGCTCCAGCGTCAGGCGCAGCGCGTCGGCGTCGGTCAGGGCCCTGCCCACGTAGGGCTGCAGCAGCTCGACCAAGGTATTGAGGCCCGGCTCGATGGCGCTGACGATCTGCAGCGGGCCGCGGGCGCGCAGGCGCTCGAGCAGCCGGTGCAGGGCGTTGAAGCGCGTGGTGATGGCCATGAACTCGCTGTTCATGCGCACCAGCCGGCCCGAACGCCTGCGCATGTGCGGGTCTTCGAAGGCGGTGACATTGCGCAGGCTCTCAAGGCCCACCGCCTCGGCGACGAAACGCACGTTGCTGGTTTCGAAGCGGTCGCGCTGGCTGTCGCCGCGCAGGGCTTCGACCACCACCCCGGCAAACACGCCAAAGCGTTGGTACAGGGCGTTGCGCATGGCCGCACTGGCCGATTGCGGCAGGATCGCGGCGCTGACGAAGGTCGACACCAGAATCCCCAGGGCAATCTCCAGCACCCGCCACACGGCCGCCATGAAGGCCTGGTCGGGGTGCTGCAGCACCGGCAGGCCGATCATCGCCGCGGTGTAGCCGGCCAGCACGAAGCCGTAGGCACGGAAGGTGCGGTAGCGCATGGCGCCGGCCGAGCACAGGCCCACCCACACGGCCAGGCTGGGCAAGAACAGCTCGGTGTTCTGCGGGAAGATGGCGATCAGCGCCACCATCATCGCCGAGCCGGCCAAGGTGCCCAGCACCCGGTAGAAACTCTTGGCGAAGACATGCCCGCTCTGCGGCTGCATGACGATGAACACGGTGATCATCGCCGTGCGCGGCTGCGGCAGTTCCAGGCGCATGGCCAGCCACAGGGTGATGAACGCGGCGGCCAGCACCTTGAAGATGTAGACCCAGGTCACCCCGTCGGTGCGCGCCCAGGCAAAGAAGCCCCGGCGCCACTCCAGGCTGTGCAGCCAACGCAGGGGCAGGCTTGATGTGCTCATTCGGCGTGGCCTGCCTTGCGCTCGAAGATGGCCAGGGTGGCCGGGGTTTTCGGCGCGTCCTGGCGGTCCTGGTCCGGCACGTCCTCGCCCGCCTGCAGGCCGCCGCCCAGGGCGGTGACCAGTTCGGCGTGGGCCACCAGCCGCGCAGCCTGCACCTGTTGCTGCACCTGCTGCTGGCGGAACAGCAGGGTTTGCGCGTTGAGCACGTTGAGGTAGTCGGTCAGGCCGCGCTGGAAGGCGACCAGGGCGATGTCGTAGGTTTTTTGCGCAGCGGCCACCGACTCGGCGGCGAAGTGCGACTGCTCTTTCATCGACTCGCGGCGGATCAGCTGGTCGGAAATGTTCTTCAGCGCACCGACCACGGTCTGGTTGTAGCGCGCCACGGCCATGTCGTAGCCCGCCGAGGCCACGCCCAGCTGCGAGCGCAGGCGGCCGCCATCGAAGATCGGCAGGCTGATGGCCGGGCCGACGTTGTAGTTGAACTTGCGCCCGGTGAGGAACTCCAGCGGGCCGCCGCCGGTGGCCATGAAGCCCAGGCTGCCGACCAGGTCGACGTTGGGGAAGAACCCGGCGTGGGCGACATCGATGCCACGCGCTTGCGCGGCCACCTGCCAGCGGCTGGCGACCACGTCGGGGCGCTGGCCGACCAGCTCGGCCGGCAGCGCCGAAGGCAGCTTCAGCGCGGCGCCGAGGGTCAGGGTCGGGCGCTGGATCTGCGCGCCGTCGCCCGGGCCCTTGCCCGCCAGCGCGGCGAGCTGGTTGCGGGTCAGGGCGATTTCTTCGTCGAGGCTGTCGAGCTGGCGGTGGGTTTCGGGCAGCGGCGCTTCGGCCTGGCTGACCTCGAAATGGGTACCGATGCCGCCCTCGAGGCGGCGCTTGGCCAGGGCCAGGATCTGCTCCTGCTGCTCGAGTTCGGCCTTGACGATGTCGCGCTGGGCAAAGTGCAGGCTCAGCTGGATGTAGGCACGCACCACGTTGTTCTGCAGTTCGAGCTGCGCCTGGCGGGCCTCGGCCACGCTCATGTGCGCCTGGTCCACGGCCTGCTCGCTGGCGTTGCGCTCGCGGCCCCAGAGGTCGAGGGCGTAGCTGAAGCCGATGGCGGCGTTGTTGTCCCAGGTGTTGGCACCGGACAGCGCGCCTGGGCCGTAGAACTGGTCTTCTGGCCAGTTGTGGCGCTTGAGGCTCGCCTGGCCGTTGACCTGGAGTTTTTCCGCCGATTCGACCACACCGGCCATGGCCTTGGCCTCCCGCACCCGCGCCGCGGCCATGGCCAGGCTCGGGCTGCCGGCAACGGCCAGGGCGAGCCAGCGATCGAGCTGGGGGTCGCCATAGGCGTGCCACCATTGCTGGTCGGGCCAATGGGCGTCGGTCGCGGCTTCACGGATGGCCGCGTCGGTGGTCAAGGTATTGGCTGGCAGCGCTTTGTCGTGCGGGGCGATGCCCCAGGTTCCGATACAGCCGCTCAAGGTAAGGCTAAGGGCACAGGCACTGAACGCTTGGAGCGTTCTGATGATGCGACGCGGCACAGCTGCGATTTCCCGAGGAAGAGGTGGAGGGCCCGGCAATTCTAGGGGGCCGTTGCACTGGCGATAAGCGCAGATTCCTGCGAATCTTTGTTACCGAAACAGCGATAATCCGGCTTTGGTCGAAGGCAACTTTTCGTTCTTTTGAAGTAACTTCGTGACACAATTTTGTCCTCTATCTTGAGAGTGACCCATGGACACCCTGCAAAACATGCGTGCTTTCAGTTGCGTAGCCCAGCTCGGCAGCTTCACCGCCGCCGCGGCGCAACTCGATACCACCACCGCGAACGTGTCGCGGGCGGTCTCCAACCTGGAAGCCCATCTGCAAACCCGGCTGCTCAACCGCACCACCCGGCGCATCGCGCTGACCGAGGCAGGCAAGCGCTACCTGATGCGCTGCGAACAGATTCTTACCTATGTGGAAGAAGCCGAAGCCGAGGCCAGCGACGCCCATGCCCGGCCTGCCGGGCAGCTGAAGGTGCACTCGATGACCGGGGTCGGCCAGCATTTCGTGGTCGATGCCATCGCCCGCTACCGCGAGTCGCACCCGGACGTCACCTTCGACCTGACCATGGCCAACCGCGTGCCCGACCTGCTCGACGAGGGCTACGACGTGTCCATCGTGCTGGCCACCGAGCTGCCGGACTCAGGCTTCGTCTCGCAGCGCCTGGGCATCACCTACAGCATCGTCTGCGCATCGCCTGAGTACGTGGCCCGGCATGGCTTTGCCAACAAGCCGCTGGACCTGCTCCAGCATGCCTGCCTGCGCATGGTCAGCCCGGTGATTCCGCTGGAGAAGTGGCTGTTCGATGGCCCCGAGGGGCAGGAGCTGGTCAACATCACCAGCTCGCCGTTCCAGGTCAACTCCGCCGATGCGATGAAAACCGCGATCCGCAGCGGCATGGGCATGGGTGTGCTGCCGATCTATTCGGCCATCGACGGGCTGCGCGATGGCAGCCTGGTGCGGGTGATGCCCGACTACCGCCTGCAGGAGCTGAACCTGTATGCCATCTACCCCTCGCGCCAGTACCTGGATGCCAAGATCAAGACCTGGGTCGAATACCTGCGCAACTCGCTGCCGGAAATCCTCGCGGCCCATGAGGCCGACCTGAAAACCCACGAGCTGCTGATCGCCAACTGAAAAAGCTGCTGCATTGCGGTGGTGGACAATGGTAGGTTGCTAACCATCGTTGCCCCCACCCCGCCTTGCAGAGAAGTTGCCCGATGAAAAAGACCGTCCTGGCCTTCAGCCGTATCACCCCGGCCATGGCCGAGCGCCTGCAGCAAGACTTCAACGTGATCCTGCCGAACCCGAAACTCGGCGACATCAATGCCCAGTTCAACGAAGCTCTGCCCGAGGCCCACGGCCTGATCGGCGTGGGCCGCAAGCTCGGCCGCGCGCAGCTCGAAGGCGCGGCCAGGCTGGAGGTGGTGTCCAGCGTCTCGGTGGGTTACGACAACTACGACCTGGACTACTTCAACGAGCGCGGCATCGCCCTCACCAACACCCCCGACGTGCTCACCGAAAGCACCGCGGACCTTGGCTTCGCACTGATCATGGGCTGCGCCCGGCGCACCGCCGAGCTCGATGCCTGGACCAAGGCCGGCCAGTGGCAGGCCACCGTCGGCCCGGCGCACTTTGGCACCGATGTGCATGGCAAGACCCTGGGCATCGTCGGCCTGGGCAACATCGGCGCGGCCATCGCCCGCCGTGGCCGTTTTGGTTTCAACATGCAGGTGCTGTATGCCGGCAACAGCCGCAAGGCCGCGCTGGAGCAGGAACTCGGCGCGCAGTACCGCAGCCTCGAGCAGTTGCTGGCCGAAGCCGATTTCGTCTGCATCGTGGTGCCGCTGTCGGAGGCCACGCGCAAGCTGATCGGCGCGCGGGAGCTCAAACTGATGAAGCCCAGCGCCTTTTTGATCAACATTGCCCGCGGCCCGGTGGTCGACGAGGCGGCGCTGGTCGAGGCACTGCGCAACGGCACCCTTCGCGGCGCGGGCCTGGACGTGTACGAGAAGGAGCCGCTGAGCCAATCGCCGCTGTTCCAGCTACCCAATGCGCTGACCTTGCCGCACATCGGCTCGGCGACGGCCGAAACCCGCGAGGCCATGGCCAACCGGGCGATGGACAACCTGCGTGCGGCGCTGCTGGGTGAGCGGCCGCGGGACCTGGTGAACCCGCAGGTGTGGAAGGGCTGACCGTTCTTTGATGGCTGTACCGGCCCTATCGCCGGCAAGCCGGCTCCCACAGGTGATTGCGCTGTACCTGTGGGAGCCGGCTTGCCGGCGATAGGGCCGGTAAAGGCAAACACTCCCTACTTGGCCAGCACCACGCCCACCTTCACCGCCTCCCTGGGCTTGCGAAACACCAGCACATTCCCCGCCATCACCGCCACCAGCCCCAGCAGCGCCGGTGCCGTCCACTGGTACCCCTCGGCAAACGCCGACACATTCAACGCCACCAGCGGGAACAGCACCGTGCAATAGGCCGCCCGTTCCGGCCCCATGCGCCCGACCAGGGTCAGGTAGGCGGTGAAGCCGATCACCGAACCGGGGATCACCAGGTACATCAGCGAACCGATGTAGCGCGCATTCCACTCCATGGCGAACGGCACGCCACTGACCACGCAATAGCCGGCCAGCATCGCCGCGCCATAGACCATGCCCCAGGCATTGGTGGTCATCGGCTTGAGCCCGGCCTTCTGCTGCATGCTCGACAGCATGTTGCCGGCCGAGAAGCACAGGGTGCCGAGCAGCGCCAGGCCCAACCCGTACAGCGTTTCGCGGCTCGCCGTGTGGTGTGCCAGCTCCGGCCAGAACAGCAGGCCCAGGCCCAGCAGGCCCAGCGCACCGCCACCCAGGACGTTGCTGGCGATCTTCTGGCCGAAGAACACCCGGGCATTGAGCGCATTCCACAACGTGGCGGTGGAGAACACCACGGCGATCAGGCCGCTGGCGATCCACTGGCTGGCCGTGAGAAAGCACATGAAGTTGACGCAGAACAGGCACACGCCCTGGGCCAGGCAGATCAGGTGGCCACGCCGGTTCATCGGCTGCAGGCGCCGGGTGAGCAGGAGCATGGCAAACAGGATCAGCCCGGCCAGGGCGAAGCGGTAGACGATCGACACCGGGATCGCGACCACGCCCAGTTGCAGTTTCAAGGCGATCCACGTCGTGCCCCAGATCAGCACGGTCAGCAGGTACAGGGAGAGATTCATCGGTGGGGCTCCTAGGATGTTCGACCACGGGGCCGCTTTGCGGCCCATCGCCGGCAAGCCGGCTCCCACAAGCCTGTAGGAGCCGGCTTGCCGGCGATCGAGGGCGCAGCCCTCGCCAGAGCCCCCAGTCTTCCCCGGGCCTGCACTTCGCGCTTGCACATTCTTGCTGTTTTCTCGCAACGCCTGCTGCCACCCGGGCCCAGTAGCAGTACGATGGCCGTCAGAGGAATCGCCGATGACCCCACTCAGCCAGCTGCAAGTGTTCAACGCCATGCACGCCTCGCCCCACGCGCGGCTGGAGCACAGCGCGCACCTGGGCGACGGCCTGGCAGCCGCGCTGTGGAGCAACCGCGACGACGCCCGCGACTACCAGGCGCCGAGCCACCACACGCTGTCCTGCTACATCGCCGACGGCACCGGCACCCACCGCCGCCAGCGCCCTGCCGACAAGGGCGCGCCCAACAAGCTGTGCATCATGCCGGCCGGCCAGGAATCGAACTGGGTGGTCAACGGCTCGATCCGCCTGGCCCACCTGTACATCAGCGAGGCGCAGTTCGCCCTGGGCTGCGTGCGCCTGCTCGACCGTGAGCCACGGGAGGTGCAGCTGCAAGAGGCGACCTTCCTGGACGACCCGCAGCAATCCGTGCGCTTCCGCCAGCTCATCACCCTGGACTGGGACGAGCCTGCCGAACGGCTGCTGGCCAGCAGCCTGGCGCAGGAGATCGTCGATCATGCGCTGCTCGGCCAAGTGGGCCTGCGCCAGGGCCTGCGCCTGAAGGGCGGGCTGGCGCCGAACCTGCGCCGGCAACTGGTCGATTACATCGAGGCGCACCTGGACCAGCCGATCACCCTGGGTGAGCTGGCCTTGCGCTGCAACCTGTCCGAATACCACTTTGCGCGCATGTTCCGCGCAAGCTTCGGCGTGCCGCCGCACCAGTACCTGCTCGCTCGGCGGCTGCAGCTGGCGTGTCGGCTGTTGCGCCTGGGCCAATTGCCGCTAGGCCAGGTGGCGCTGCTGTGCGGGTTCGCCAGCGCAAGCCATTTCAGCAATCGCTTCCGCCAGGCCCTGGGGGCGACACCGGGGGATTATCGATCGGCACTTTCCAACGCGCACAGGCAGAAATAACGCACCTCACCTGGCCATTAATACCCAGTGGGTACCTGATAATTCTGTCAGTAGCACGCCCAAACGCTCCTAACTTACGCTGCCCGGACACCAATGACCGTTGCTGATGGCAACGCAGGGAGTCCGTATGAATAACAAAGCGTTCAACCCCAAGGACTTTGAAAAGAAGCCAGCCCGGCCGCTTAAATTGAATGCGTCCGACAGTTTCACCGTTGATCTGGCACACCCAGCTCTGCCTAAAAAGACCTACAACGAAGGTACACCCTGGGCCACCCCAAACTCCTCAGGAGATCACATTCAATTCGCTGCGGACCTGAACACCCAGGAATGGATTTCGCTGAATATCCCAACGGTAAAAATTCCAACCTCTGATGGGAGCTCGAGCCTCAGAATCATCCCGCTCAGCGAATACGACGGCGATAAAGAACGCGCCACGATGGCTGGATCGCTCCACAATGGCAGCCGCCTGCGCTTCTGGAGTGATTTCAATGGCAACGTGACGCTCACCCGAGTGGGCAAGAAACTGACCCTCCGCTATCAGGCGAGCAACAACGAAGGTTTCGAGTTTTCCAACGGCCAGTTCATTTTCAATGATGACTGAGTGACAACCGTTGGCCGCTTGCGGCGCCTTACCCGTCATAGGCGTCGCAAGAACCCTCTCCCTCTGCCGCTAGAACTCGAACGTACTGCTCAGGCTCACCTGCCGCGCATCGCCAATGGCCACGAAGTACTGGTTCACCGCCGAGCTGTAGTAGACCTTGTCGAACAGGTTCTTCACGTTCAACTGCAGGCGCACATTGTGCTCGTCCAGCTTGGTTTCGTAGCTGGCGAACGCATCGGCCACGGTATAGCTGGGCAGGTCGAAGGTGTTGGTCGAGTTGCCCGGCCGCTCGCCCACATAGCGCGCCCCGGCGCCAAAGCGCAGGCGATCGCCGCCGAACAGGCTGCCGAAGTCATACACCGCCGACAGCGAGCCGCTGTGCCTTGCCACGTTCTGCAGGCGGTTGCCCTCCAGGTCCGGGTCCTTGGTCACCTTGGCATCGGTGTAGGCATAGCTGCCGATCAGGCTCCAGCGCTCGCTGAGCTGCCCGGTCAAGTCGAGCTCGACGCCGCGTGAGCTGACCTCGCCGGCATTGCTGTACAGCGTCTCGCCGGTGCCGGTGTCGAAGTTGGCGACCAGCACGTTCTGCTTGGTGATGTCGAACAGCGCCAGCGTACCGGTCAGGCTGCCCGGCATGTCCAGCTTGGCCCCCAGTTCCCACGACTTGCCCTCCTCCGGCGCAATCGAGGAATCGAGCACCAGCCCGCCGGTCAATGGCGCGATGCTGGAGTTGGGCTTGAACGACTCGCTGTAGCTGCCATAGAACGACAGCTGATCGTCCACCTTGTAGACGATGCCTGCGTGCGGCACCCAGGCCTGGCCGCTGCTGTCGGTGTTGGCCTTGAACGGGCGGCCGCGGCCGGCGTACTGGTCGTATTGCTGGTAGCGCGCGCCGGCCACGACGATCCAGTGCTCGTCCAGGTGCAGGGCGTCCTGCACGAACAGCGCGTCGGTGCGCAGCTTGTCGGTCTGGTCGCTGTCGCTGGCGCGTACCGTGCTGCCTTCCACTTCCTGGCCGTAGATCGGTTGCTGGTAGCTGAAGGTCGAGCGCGCCGTCTGGCGGATCAGGTCGCCGCGAAAGATCTTGCGGTCTTCGTGGTCGACGCCGAACAGCAGGTCGTGCTGCATGCCGGCCAGTTGCACGTTGCCATTGAGGCTCAAAGTGGCGAACTGGTCGCGGCTCATGGCGTTGTGGGTGCCGTCGATGCTGCGCGTGAGCGTGCCCTTGGCCTCGTTCACGCCGGTGACGCGGACCTGGCTGGCATCGTAGGTTTCGCGGTTGAAGCTGTAGCCAAAATGCAGCTTCCAGTCATCGGCGAGCTGGTGGTCGAGCTCCAGGCGGTAGAGGTCGGAGCGCCCTTCCATGTCGTTGAAAGGCTCGTCCAGGCGCCGGGTCGCCGGGATGTCCAGCGGGTGGCCGTTGCTGCCGAAGGCGGTGCCGCGGTCGAACGGGTAGAGGAACTCGCGGTGCTCGTAGGCCAGCACCACCTGGGTGTCCTCGCCGAGCCAGGCCAGCGAGGGTGCCACCAGCGACTCGCGGTGCACGCCGAAATTGCGCCAGTAGTCTTCGTCTTCGTGGTCGACGATCAAGCGGTAGGCCAGCGGGCTGTCGCCCAGCGCGCCGGTGCTGTCGAAGCCGCCGCCACTGCCGTTCTTGCCGCTGCCGTAGGTGGAGCCGCGCAGGGTGAGGGCGTTGTACTGCTGCAGTTGCGGGCGCTTGCTGACCACGTTGATCACCCCGCCCGGGTCCTGGATGCCATACAGCAGCGAGGCCGGGCCCTTGAGCACTTCGACCCGCTCGGTGCTGGCGTTGAGGCTGCGGCCCTGCACGATCGGCATGCCGTCGCGCATGATCGAGCCGTCGCGGTTGTCGCCGAAGCCGCGCTTCATGACGGTGTCCGACGTGCCGCCGAAGTTGTTGCCCTGGGTGATGCCGCTGACGTTGTACAACGCGTCGTCCAGGTTGCGCGGCGCCTGGTCGCGGATGACCTGGGCCGGCACCACGTTGATGGCCTGGGGGATGTCCTGGTTCGGGCCCTGGCCACGCATGATCGACGCGCTGGCCGGGGGCTGGTAGCTGTAGCTGTCCATCTGCGAGGTCACCGTGGTGGCTTGCAGGTTGAGGGCGCCGGAGGTGTCTACAGGTTCCAGGGTCAGGGTGCGCGCATCGACCCGGCGCCAGGTCAGGCCGGCGTTGCCCAGCAGTTGCTGCAGGGCCTGCTCGGCGCTGAACGAGCCCTGCAGGGCGGGCGCCTGCACGGCTGGCAGTTCCAGGGTGTAGACCACGCTCTGGCCACTGCTGCGACTGAAGGCGTTGAGTGCCTGGGCCAGGGGTTGGCTGGGCTGGGCGAAGGCATACACCTGCACCTGTTCGGCGGCCAGCGCCTGGGGGGCGATGAGCATGGCCGGGCAGACGGAAAGACCGAGCCAGAAAGGGACGCAACGCGAGGAGAACTTCATGGACGCTGACCTGTGAGAGGGTTATTACTGCGAATGAATCGCACTTCCACTCATTACACGGATGTCACGTCCTGTTACCTCACCCGCCTTCTGAAATTTTTTTGGCGGTGCCGGCCTCATCGCCGGCAAGCCGGCTCCCACAAGGCTTGCACAGAACCTGTAAGAGCCCCACAAGGCTTGCATAGAACCTGTGGGAGCCGGCTTGCCGGCGATGAGGCCGGTACAGCCACTACTTGATGACGGTCAACCGCCCCAATACGGTCTGGCGCGAAAAGCCCACCACCTTGCCCAGCGAATCCAGCGCCAACAGGGGCTCCTGCACCGGGAAGCTGCCGCTGACCTTGCGCTGCCCCAGCTCGCCATCGAGCAGCACGATCCGCCCTGGGTAGTAGCGCCCCAGGTCCTCGACCACCTGCGCCAGCGGCACCTGGTAGTAATTCAGCCAGCCCTGGCGCCAGGCCAGCCGACTGTCGCTGTCCACCGCCTGCACCGCACCTGCGCGGCCATCGGCGTAGCCCAGTTGCTGATTGGCCGTCAGCTCACTGGGCACTTGGCCCTGCGCCGCAGCCACGGCCACGCGCCCGCTGCGCACCGTCACTTGCGCCCCCGCGCCGTGGTCGCGCACTTCGAACTGGGTACCCAGCACGCGCACTTCACCGCCCGCAGCTTCCACCACGAACGGCTCGCCGGTGTGCGAGACCTGGAAGAACGCAGCGCCATGCAGCAGCCGCACGCGGCGCTCGCCCTGCTGGAAATCGACCGCGATGGCGCTGCCAGCGTCCAGGGTCACTTGCGACTGGTCTGCCAGCGTCACCTGGCGCACCGCCTCGCCGCTGCGATAATCGGCTCGCAAATCCTGCAGCCAATGCCCAGGGTGCCAGCCGCCCGCCACGCCTACCGCCAGTGCCAGGCAGGCGGCCGTGGCCAGAGCCCGCAGCCAGGGCTTGCGCGCCGGCGGCCTGGCCATGGCAGCCAGATACTGCTGCAAACCCGCCTGTTCTTCTTCCGCCAGGCGCGCCGCCGGCGCGGCGCTGAGCTGCCACGCAGCCTGGGCCTGGTCATAGGCCTGGCGATGCTGCGGGTCGGCCAGCAGCCAGCGCTTGAAGGCCGCGCTGTGGGCAACCTCGGGCTGGTCGATGATCCGGCTCAGCCAGTGCTCAGCGGTGATCGGGTGTGGGTGGCTCATCGACGGGCGCTCCCTGGCCGGCGCGTGGAAACAGCGGGCTCGGCAACACTCGCCTTGCACGCTTCGAGGGCGCGCATCATATGCTTTTCCACAGCGCTCTGGGACAGCTGCATGACCTTGGCGATCTCGCCGTACTTGCAGCCATGCACGCGGTTGAGCAGAAAGATCTGCCGGGTGCGTTCAGGCAAGGCGCGCAGCGCGGCCTCGATGCGCTGCAGGTCATGGTCGATTTCCAGCGCCTGCTCCGGCGCCGGCCCTGCGGCGTCCTGGTCGAGCAAAATCGCGGCCTCGGCCACCCGCTCGCGGCTGCCTTCGCTGCGCAGGTGGTCGATGGCCAGGTTGCCGGCGCAGCGCAGCAGGTAGGTGTCGAGGGCCTCGACCTTGACCTGCGGGCGCCGCCAGAAGCGCAGGAACAACTCCTGCACCAGGTCCGAGGCCGTGGCGCGGCAGCCGACCCGGCGGCTGACCAGCGCCTCCATGCGCGCACGCTGGGCCATGAACACCTGGACGAAGCGCGCGCGGGAGCCGTCGCTGTCGTGTTCGATCAAGGCATCACCCTGGCAACACCGCCAGCAACGGCCCCAGCACCAGGCTGGCAGCGGCCAGGCCCAGCAGCAGGCGCGGCTGATAGGGCAAGCCGAACACCCACAGGGTGACGCCGGCCATCAGCACCGCCAGCCACTCCACCAGGCCATAGGCCCAGCCACGCAGGTGCACGGCCAGCATCAGCGACAGCGCCAGCAGCAGCCACCCTAGGCCACGCAACAGGCGCAACTGGCCGGGGCCAGGCTTGCGCCCGAGCAGCTCGTTGAAGTGCTTGCCCATGGCCAGGCACAGGGCGGCGAAGCCGGCAAAGCCGATCAAGGCAACGCTCAGCATCCGTTCACCTCGGCCGAATCAATCGCCGCCTTGGCTGCGCGCGGGGCGCGTTTGCCCGCAGGCTTTGCCGGGCGCAGCATCTTGCCTGCCGCCCAGGCCAGGAACAGCCCGCTGCCCAGCGCAGTCAGGTCGAACCCGGCCATGGCCCAGTCGCCCTCGGCCAGTGAATGGTTCAAGCCCTGCCCGGTGACCAGGCCGTTGAGCAGCGGCAGCAAGGTGAAGGCCACGGCCCCCAGGGCCAGTTGCTCGCCCCAGGCTTTGCGCCCCGGGCGCAGCACGGCATGCACCAGCGCCAGCAGCCAGGCCAGGAAGAAGCTATTGACCTCCCAGTCGGCGCGCCCGGGCAGGGCCACGGGCAGCAGCCGGTTGGCCCAGAAGAAGGCGGCCACGGCCAGCAGCAGGCCGCTCATGCTGGCGATGTTCAGTACTTCGACCAAACGTAGCTCGCCGGGCATGCGCTCACTCTTGGCATGCTTGAGCTGACGCTTGCCCAGCCACATCACCAGGCCGGTGCCAATCACCGCCGTGCCGGCGATGCCGAAGACGAAATACAGCCAGCGCAACCAGGGCCCGGCGTAGTTGCCCATGTGCAGGCCGACGAAGGTGAACGAGGTCATCATCGCCGCGCTTTCCGGGGCGCCCTGGCTCAGCAGCTCGCCGCTGGCGCCGTCGAACATCCAGTTGGCGCTGCGCTGGTAGGCGATGCTGTCGGCCGAAGCCTGGGTGAAGCTGACCCGCGCATTGCGGTCGCCCGGGTTGTAGACCTGGATGTAGCCCATGCCCGCGCCGGGCACCTGCGCCTGCACCTTGGCGTAAAGCGCCGCCAGCGGCACCAGGGGCGCGGCGGCATTGGCCAGCTTCGGCACCTCTTCGCGGCCGAACAGGTCGTTGAAATAGCCATTGGTGTTGCCGCCATAGCTGGCCATGATGCTGGCCGGCATGACCATGTACATGAAGATCACCAGGCTGCTGTAGCTGATCATCAGGTGGAACGGCAGCACCAGCACGCCAATCGCGTTGTGCCCATCCAGCCACGAACGCTGGCTCTTGCCGGGGCGGAAGGTGAAGAACTCCTTGAAGATCTTCTTGTGGGTGATGATGCCGGTGACCAGGCCAAGCAGCATGATGAACGCACAGAAGGTCGCCAGCCAGCGGCCCCAGGGGTGCGGCATCTGCAGCTGGAAATGGAAGCGGTAGAAGAACTCGCCACCGCGGCTGTCACGCGCCTCGACCGGCTGCCCGGTGTGGGCATCGAGCTGCTTGCTGACGCCGCCACGGCGCCCAGCGCCGGGCTCGCGCCAGCTCACGCTCAGCGCCGCCTCGCGGGCACTGGGCAGGCGGATCATCCAGCTTTCGGCATGCCCGGCATTGGCTTGCAGGTAGCGCTGGGCCAAGCCCAGGCTGGCCACTGGGTCGAGGGCATGGGGGCGGATTTCAGGCTGCGTCCAGTGGCTGATTTCATCCTTGAAGTACGACAGCGTCCCGGTGAGGAAGATGGCGAACAGCAGCCAGCCGAAGATCAGGCCAGCCCAGGTGTGCAGCCAGGCCATCGCCTGGCGGAAGCCTTCCTTCATGGGGTTTTCATCCAGTACGCGAGCCCATTGAGCGCCCCCAGCAGCAGGCTTGGCAGCAGCACGCCAAGCCAGGCCCGCGCTGCGCTGCGGCAGGCGAAGCAGTAGATGAAGGCCAACAGGTAGAAAACGAACGACAGCATCATCCCGGTCATGGCCGCGTCGACCCGTGCCATCGGCGACAGCAGGCTGATGCAGACACTGGCCATGGATGCCAGCAGGTAACCGCCCAGCAGCGCGGCCAGGCAGCGAGAGGTCACGGCCAGGCGGTAGCTGAGGGGAAGCCCGGCGGCAGTGCGCTTCATGGCGAAAGGTCCGGAAAAATGCGGGGCTGCAATAATAATGATTTGGATTCTCATAAGCAAAGCCTGCCCGTCGGTCTTTCGCGGGCAAGGATTGCCGAGCACAACGCGCCTCACTACAATGCGAACAATTCTTACTACCAGTTGCGCTACCCAAGCGCCGGAGTCTGCACGGTGCCCAGCGCCCTCTCTTCCACGGTCGAAGGCCTCTACCACGCCCATCACAACTGGCTGACCGGCTGGCTGCGCCGTCGCCTGGGCTGCCCGCACAGCGCCGCGGACCTGGCCCAGGATACCTATGTGCGCCTGCTGCAAGCGCGTGAAGCGCCACAACTGATCGAGCCCCGCGCCTTCCTCGCCACCGTGGCCAAGCGCGTGCTGTGCAACCACTTGCGCCGCCAGGAACTGGAGCGCGCCTACCTCGCGGCGCTGGCCCAGGTACCGGAGCACGTAGCCCCGAGTGAAGAGCAGAAGGCGATCATCTTCGAGACCTTGCTCGAGCTCGACCGTTTGCTCGATGGCTTGGCGCCGCTGGTCAAGCGTGCGTTCCTGCTGGCCCAGGTCGATGGCATGGGCCAGAGCGAAATCGCCCGCGAGCTGGGCATTTCCCTGGCCACGGTCAAGCGCTACCTGAACAAGGCAGCCTTGCGCTGCTATTTCGCCCTGTGAACATGGCGTTTTCCGCACAGGTGGCCGAACAGGCCGTGCACTGGCTGATCGAGTCCCAGGGCGATGACTTCGACCCGGCCCAGCAGCAGGCATTGCAGCGCTGGTTGCAGGCCGACCATGAACACCAGCGGGCCTGGGCGCATATCCAGCAGGTCAACCAGCGCCTGCGCGGGGTTGCCTCGCCAGTGGTGCATGCCACCCTGCAGGCCCCGCCGTCCCCTGCCCGGCGCCGTGCACTCAAGGCCTTGCTGCTGCTCGGCGTGGCCAGCGCCACGGGCCTTGGCCTGCAGTCGCACAACCCGCTGCCTGGCCTGATGGCCGACTACCGCAGCCCGCTCGGGCAGCGCCGGCGAATGCAGCTGGACGATGGCAGCGTGCTGCAACTCAACACCCGCAGCGCCGCCGATGTGCGCTTCGATGGCCAGCAGCGCCAAGTGCGGCTGCGCGAGGGCGAACTGGCCCTGGATGTGCTCGATGACCCACGGCCGCTGGTGCTGCGCACCGGCCAGGGCGCCCTGCAGCTGGACAGCGGGCGCTACAACGTGCGCGAGTTCGAGGGTTTCAGCCTGGTTTCGGTGTTCAGTGGCAAGGCCAGTGTCGCCGGCCAGGCGCTGCTGGCCGGGCAACGTGCCCGCTTCACCCCCCTCGGCTGGCAGGCGATCGCGCCGGTGGATCGCAACAGTGGTGCCTGGGTCGACGGCATGCTGGTGGCTTCGCAGATGCGCCTGGGGGACTTCCTCGCCGAGCTTGGCCGCTATCGCCAGGGGCAGCTGGGGTGCAGCGAGTCGATCGCGGACCTGCGGGTGTCCGGCTCCTACCCGCTGGATGACAGCGAGCGGATCTTGCAGATGCTGGAAGTGGCGTTGCCGGTGCGGGTGCGGCGCTTCACCCGCTACTGGGTGACCCTCGAAGCCCGGGTGTGAAATTTTTCGCAATCGGCTGAGCCAATTTCCCGACCTCGCGTGACAGAGAAGGCAGAACCCTTCTTACAGGACCCTGCTCGATGCCCCTGCGCCCTACCCCGCTCGTCCACGCCCTGCTGCTGGCCACCAGCCTCGGCCTTGCCACCCCAGCCCTGCAGGCTGCCGAAGCACGCACCTACCACATCGGCGCAGGCTCGCTGGAGGATGCCCTGAACCAGTTCGGCCGCGAGAGCGGTGCGTTGATTTCGTTCGGCTCGCAGCTGACCCAGGGCCTGGCCAGCCAAGGCCTGGAAGGCCAGTACGAGGTCGCGCAGGGCCTGGAGGCGCTGTTGCGTGGCAGTGGCCTGCAGGCGCGCCAGGAAGCCGACAACGCCTTCAGCCTGCAGCCGGCAGGTGCGTCGGCACCCGCCGCCGCCGTGGAGCTCGGCGCCTCGACCGTGGTCGGCGACTGGCTGGGCGAGGCCCAGCAGGACAACGTCTTCGAGCACCCCGGCGCCCGCGACGTGGTGCGCCGCGAGGCGTTCGAACGCAGCGGCGCCACCACCGCGCGCGAAGTGCTCAACCGCATCCCCGGCGTCAATGCCCCGGACAACAACGGCACCGGCAGCCACGACCTGGCGCTCAACTTCGGCATTCGCGGCCTCAACCCGCGCCTGGCCTCGCGCTCGACCGTGCTGATGGACGGCATACCGGTGCCTTTCGCGCCCTACGGCCAACCGCAGCTGTCGCTGGCGCCGATCAGCATGGGCAACATGGACGCGGTGGACGTGGTGCGCGGCGGCGGTGCCGTGCGCTATGGCCCGCAGAACGTCGGCGGCATCGTCAACTTCGTCACCCGCGCCATCCCGCAACAGGCGACCTTCAAGGCCGCCATGCAGAACCAGGTCAGCCCGTCGTCCAGCCAGGACGGGTTGAAGAACAGCGCCAACCTGCTGGTCGGTGGCACCAACGACAACGGCCTGGGCGGCGCGCTGCTGTACTCGGGCGTGCGCGGCGGCGACTGGCGCGAGCACAGCGACACGCAGATCGACGACCTGATCCTCAAGGGCAAGCTGCAGGTCGACCAGGCCAACAGCCTGCATGCCATGGCCCAGTACTACGAAGGTGAAGCGCAGATGCCCGGCGGCCTGAGCAGCGCCGCCTTCGACGCCGACCCGTATCAGTCGACGCGCCTGAAGGACAAGTTCTGGGGCCGCCGCACGCTGTTCAACTTCGGCTACGAGCACAAGCAGGACGAGCGCCAGTTCAGCGTCAACAGCTTCTTCACCAAGACCCTGCGCAGCGGCTACCTGGACCAGGGCAACTTCGTCTCGCTGTCGCCGCGCGAGTACTGGGTACGCGGCATCAAGACCCGCTTCTCGCAAGGCCTGGCGCTGGGCGAGAGCTGGCACGAACTGGGCATCGGCTACCGCTACGTCAACGAAGCCGGCCACGAACTGCGCTATCGCGAGCCGGTCAACGGCAACCTGCCGACCACTGCCAGCCGCAACGACCGCGACACCCGCGGCAGCACCGAAGCCCATGCCATCTACCTGGATGACCGCATCGACATCGGCCGCTGGACCATCACCCCGGGCGTGCGCTACGAGATGATCGACTCCGAGCAGAGCAACAAGCTCAATGGCCAGCGCTACCAGGGCAGCTACAACACTGCCCTGCCGGCGCTGAACGTGATGTACCACCTGACCGACAGCTGGAACCTGTACGCCAACACCGAAGGCTCGTTCGGCAGCGTGCAGTACAGCCAGATGCCCAACCGTGTCAGCAGCGGCGAGGTGAAACCGGAGAAGGCGCGCACCTGGGAAGTCGGTACTCGCTACGACAACGGCGACCTGCAGGCCGAGATCGGCGCGTTCCTGATCAACTTCGACAACCAGTACGAAAGCAACCAGACCAACGACTCGGTGATCGCCCGCGGCGAAACCCGCCACCAGGGCATCGAGACCAGCGTGCGCTATGCCCTCGATGGCCTCAGCCCGGCGCTGGCAGGCTTCGACGTGCACGCCAGCTACGCCTTCGTCGACGCCAGCATCCGCGAAGACGGGCCGAACAAAGGCAACCAGGTGCCGTTCTCGTCGCGCCACAAGGGCAACCTGGGCGTGGGCTATACCCAGGGGCCGTGGCAGCTGAACCTCGAGGGCAGCTTCCAGAGCAGCCAGTACGCCGACAACGCCAACACCAGCGCCGAGAGCGCCGATGGCAGCACCGGGCGCATCCCAGGCTACATGCTGGTGAGCACCCGCGCCGGGTATGACTTCGGGCCGCAGCTGTCGAACCTGAAAGTGGCGGTGGGGGTGAAGAACCTGTTCAACCGCGAGTACTACACGCGCTCGTTCGATGACAACAACAAGGGCAAGTACGTGGGTGAGCCGCGGACCTTGTACGTGCAGACTTCGGTGGCGTTCTGAGGCTGGGGTACGGTTGAGGTTTTGTGGTGTTGCGTAGATCGAGCGCCGCCCGCGCGGCGCATCGCGGATAAATCCGCTCCTACATTTGTTGCAACGTACCTATGCCTGATAGGCCATGGTTGTAAGCCTTTTTTGTACGACGCGATTTCTCGGCGGGCACCAAAGGCGGACAACCATGGCCTGACAGACCGTGGCACGTTGCAACAAATGTAGGAGCGGATTTATCCGCGATGCGCC
>NZ_JBIVAB010000007.1:0-248271 GCF_044745345.1 Pseudomonas sp. NPDC087029
GCCAAAGGCGGACAACCATGGCCTGACAGACCGTGGCACGTTGCAACAAATGTGGGAGCGGATTTATCCGCGATGCGCCGCGCGGGCGGCGCTCGGTCTCATGGGCGCCACAAATCGCTCGGCCTGCACCTCCTTGCTCAACCGCTCGGTGTCGCCCCACCAACACCCACCACACACTTTGCCCTGGCACCAGCACCACTCACCCGCCAAACCCCAACAAAATCAAGCCATTGAACCCGGCACAACTCCTGCAACAGGCCTTGCAAAGCCCAGTCCCCGCAGGAGCGCCCTTGAACAAACCCATCCTCCCCCTGATCCCGCTCTGCACCGCACTGGCCTTGCTCGGCTGCGAAAAACCCGAGCAACACACCGCGCAAAGCACCCAGCCCATCAGCGGCGGCACGCTGGTCTACGCCACCGACCGCGAGCCCACCTGCCTGGACCCGCACGTGGCCGGCGACATGCCTCAGGTGTTCGTCGCCCAGCAATACCTCGACTCGCTGGTGTCGATGGACAGCCACGGCCAGATCGGCCCGTGGCTGGCGACAAGCTGGGAGGTTTCGGCCGATGGCCTGCACTACACCTTCCACCTGCGCCGCGACGTGCACTTCACCGATGGCACGCCGTTCAACGCCGAGGCGGTGAAGGCCAACCTCGACCACATGGCCAACCCCAAGACCCAGTCCAGCACCGCCGGTGGCTACATCCGCCAATACCGCGGCACCGAGGTGCTGGACAACTACACCGCCCGGGTGACCCTGGCCACGCCCTACGCCGCCTTCCTCGAAGTGCTGGCCCAGGGTTTTCTCGGCATCCAGTCGCCCACCGCGCTCACCCGCAGCCGCGACGAAAACTGTGAAAGCCCGGTGGGCAGCGGGCCGTTCAAGGTGCTGCGCTGGGACCGGCAGAACCAGGTGGAGCTGGTGCGCAACCCAGACTACAACTGGGCGCCGCCCACCGCGCAGCACCAAGGGCCGGCTTACCTTGAGCGCATCGTCTGGAAGTTCATCCAGGAGCCGTCGGTGCGCTTCGCCTCGCTGCAGGCGGGGGAGGTGGACGTGATCGAGACGCTGCCGCCCGAGTCGCACGAGGCGGCGCGGCGCAACCCGGATGTCGACCTGATCATCGCCCAGCGCCCGGGCAACCCCACCAATGGCACCTTCAACCTGCGCCGCGCGCCGTTCGACGATATCCGCGTGCGCGAGGCGTTCGTGCGCAGCGCCGATGTCGAGGGCGCGCTCAAGAGCGTTTACTTCGGTGAGTTCCCCCGCGCCGGCGGGCCGCTCAGCGTGGCCACGCCGTTCTACAGCGGCGGCTTCGAGCACAGCCAGGACTACGACCCGGCCCGCGCCGCCAAGCTGCTCGACGACGCCGGCTGGACCGAGCGCGACAGCCAAGGCTACCGGACCAAACATGGCCAGCGCCTGCGCGCCGTGGTGCTGATCGGCGCGCGCACCGCGCCGTCGGAGCTGACCCTCTGGGAGCAGGTGCAGGCCACCACGCGCCAGGCCGGCCTGGAACTGGTGCTCGACCAGATGAGCGATGCCCAGGTCACCGCACGCCAGGCCGCCTGGGACTACGACATCCGCATCGGCTACTGGAACACCAATACCCCCGACGTGCTGCGCATCATCTTCACCACCGCCTTCGTGCAGCCGGCCGGGGTCGGCGGCTATCACCAGAATTCCTCCGGCTACGCCGACCCCGCGTTCGATGCGCTGCTCGACAGCGCCCTGGCCACCCAGGACCCGGACCTGCGCCGCCAGCGCTACTTGCAGGCCCAGCAACAGGCCGCCGCGCAGTACCTGCAACTCACCACCTACCCGCAAAGCACGCGCCTGGGCATCTACAAGACCGCCCACGGCGTGCGCCTGGAGCCTTCGCTGGCGGTGACCTACCTCTATGACGCATGGGTGAACAAATGAGCACGACGACACTTGCGGTCACCGACCCACGCCGTGAACGCCTGGCCGCCCTGGGCCGGCGCGCTGCCATCCGCCTGGGCGGTGGCGTGCTGGTGCTGTGGGCGGTGGCGACCCTGACCTTTTTCGCCCTGCGCCTGATGCCGGGCGACCCGGTGCTGGCGATTCTCGGCGGCCCCAGCGGCAACCCCACGCCCGAGGCGATCGAGGCCGCACGCCAGGAATACGGCCTGGACAAGCCGCTGGCCGTGCAATACCTGCTCTATCTCTGGCGCCTGTTGCAGGGCGATCTCGGCGTGTCCTACTCGCAGCACTTGCCTGTCACCCGCGTGCTCGCCGAGCAGGGTGGGGCAACCCTGCAGCTGACGATCGCGGCGCTGGTGCTGGCCTGGTTGCTGGTGCTGCTGCTGACCGTGGTCACCGCCGGGCGCGGCAAGTGGGTCGGTGGCCTGGCGTCGCTGGCCGAAACCCTCAGCGCGGCCTTGCCGCATTTCTGGCTCGGCGTGGTGCTGCTGGCGGTGTTCGCCTTCGGCCTGCGCTGGTTCCCGCCGGCGGGCAGCGACAGCTTCGCCAGCCTGGTGCTGCCGGCCTTTTCGCTGGCGATTCCGCTGGCCGGGTTCATCGCCCAGGTCACCCGCGAATCGCTGGAACTGACTCTTGAGCAACCCTTCGTGCTCACGGCCCGCACCCGTGGCCTGAGCGACCTGGCCGTGCGCTTTCGCCATGCCCTGCGCCATGCCTTGCTGCCCGGCGTGTCGCTGTCGGGCTGGGCGATCGGCGCGCTGATCAGCGGCGCGGTGGTGTGCGAGGTGATCTTCTCGCGCAAGGGCGTGGGCCGGCAGCTGTACCAGGCCGTGCAGGCCCAGGACCTGCCGCTGGTGATCGGCATCAGCCTGGTGGTCGCCGCCGGCTACGTGCTGGCGAACATTCTGGTCGACCTGCTGTACCAGTGGATCGACCCTCGGCAACAGGAGGCCGCCGCATGACTGACCTGATCCTTGACCGCGCGTTGGCGCCGCAACGCCGGCAACGGCAGCTGAGGCTGCCACCGTTGAGCGCCAGCCTGGCCATCCTGTTCCTCTTCGCGCTGCTGCTGGCGGCGCTGGCGCCGGGGCTGTTCACCGCCATCGACCCGCTGGCCATCGTCCCGCGCGAAGCCTTCCAGCCGCCAAGCTGGGCGCATTGGCTGGGCACCGACCAATCGGGCCGCGACATCTTTGCGCGGATCATCCATGGCGCCCGGCAAAGCCTGCTGATCGGCGTGGCGGCCACGGCCATTTCAATGGCCATCGCCATCACCCTCGGCCTGCTCGGCGGCCTGGGCGGCGCCCGCCTGGACCGCGCCGTGGGCTGGTTGCTGGAAGTGCTGTTCGCCTTCCCCAGCCTGGTGCTGGCGCTGTTGTTCGTGGCGGTGTTCGGCAGCGGCGTCGGCCCGCTGATCGTCGCCACCGGGTTGGGCGGTGCGCCGGGGTATGCGCGCATGGTGCGTGGCCAGGTGCTGGCGGTGCGCAACGCCGGCTACATCGAAGCGGCGCGGGCGCTGGGCCACCCAACCTCGCGCATCGTCCTGCGCCAGCTGCTGCCCAACGCCATGCGGCCGCTGCTGGTGACGCTGACCATGGGCGTGGGCCAGGCCATCGTCTGGGCCTCGGCGCTGAGCTTCCTGGGCCTTGGCGCGCGGCCGCCGGCGCCGGAGTGGGGGACCATGCTGTCGATGGGCCGCGACTTCATCGCCAATGCCTGGTGGCTGACCTTCTTCCCCGGCCTGTTCATCGTCCTCACCACCCTGGCCACCACCGTGGCTGGCCGCTACATCCAACACCGCCTGGAGGGCCGCCTGCCATGAGTGACAAGACCTTGATCGTCGAGGGGCTGAACGTGGCCTTCGAGGGCCGCAGCGTGGTGCGTGACTTGTCCTTGGTGCTGGCACCGGGGCGCTGCGTGGCATTGGTTGGCGAGTCGGGTTCTGGCAAGAGCGTCAGCGCCCGCAGCCTGGTCGGCCTGGCCGGTGCGCGGGCGCAGGTCAGTGCACGCAGGCTCCGCTTCGACGGCCACGACCTGCTTGGCCTGAGCGAACGCCAATGGCGTGCGGTACGCGGCAAGGACATCGGCTTCGTGCTGCAGGATGCGCTGGTGTCGCTGGACCCGCTGCGGCCGGTGGGCAAGGAAATTCTCGAAGTGCTGCAGGCCCATCGATATGGCGACCGCCACGCTCGCGCCGCGCGGGTGCACGAATTGCTGGCGCGGGTCGGCGTGCCGGATGTCGAGCTGCGTGCGCGCCAGCGCCCGGGGCAACTGTCCGGTGGCCTGCGGCAGCGGGCGTTGATTGCCAGTGCCCTGGCGCTGGACCCTGCGCTGGTGATCGCCGATGAACCCACCACGGCGCTGGATGCCACGGTGCAGGCGCAGATTCTCGAAGTGTTCCAGCAGATCAAGGCCCGTGGCGCCTCGTTGCTGATCATCAGCCATGACCTGGCGGTGGTCGCGCAGCTGGCCGACGAGGTGGTGGTGCTGCGCCATGGCGAAGTGGTGGAGCAGGGGCCGATGCAGCAGGTGCTGCGCCAGCCCCGCCACCCCTACACCCAGGCGCTGCTGGCGGCGGTGCCGGCCGAGCATCCGCGTGGCAGCCGGCTGTCGCCGGAACGTGCGGGGGCAAGGCGTGAGCCGAGGCCAGCGTTCAAGAGCGACGTGCTGCTCGAAGGCCGTGGCCTGGGCAAGCGCTACCTCGGCCCGGACGGGCTGTTGCGCCAGGTGGTGCAGGGCGTCGACTTCACCCTGCGTGCCGGGCGCACCCTGGGCATCGTCGGCGAGTCTGGCTCGGGCAAGACCACCGTGGCGCGCATCGCCCTGGGCCTGCTGCAGCCCGACCAGGGCGAAGTGCTGTACCGCGGCCAACCCTGGAACCGCCCGGCCAACGCCGTGAGCGAGGCCGCGCGCAGGCCGCTGCGCCGCGAGATCAGCGTGATCTACCAGGACCCGCTGGGCTCGTTCGACCCGCGCTGGAGCGTGGCGCAGATCCTCGACGACGCTTTGCAGGTGGCTGGTATCGAGGCAGCGGCAAGGCCTGCGCGCATTGCCGTGCTGCTCGGCCAGGTGCGCCTGCCGGCCGAGCTGGGCCAGCGCCGGCCGTTGCAGCTTTCCGGCGGGCAGCGCCAGCGGGTGGCGATCGCCCGGGCGATTGCCAGCGAGCCGAAGCTGATCATCTGCGATGAACCGGTGTCGGCGCTGGATGTGTCGGTGCAGGCGCAGGTGCTCGACCTGCTGGCTGACCTGCAGGAGGAGCTGGGCCTGGCCTACCTGTTCATTTCCCATGACCTGGGGGTGATTCGCCATGTCAGTGACGACGTGCTGGTGATGCGCCATGGCCAGGTGGTGGAGCAGGCGCCGGTGGAGCAGTTGTTCGAGCGGCCGGCGCATGAGTACACCCAGCGGTTGCTCGGTGCGGTGCCGCGCTTGCCTGGCAGCGGCGCCGAACTGGTGGTGCCGCCGCTGGATTTGGCGCACGAGGCGTTTGACCTGTTTGACGAATCGCGGCTCTGGAAGATCGCCATCTAGCTTGAAGTTGCTGGGGGCGCTTTGCGCCCCTTTCGCGACACAAGGCCGCTCCTACAAGGGGCAACGCGGTTGTCTGTAGGAGCGGCCTTGTGTCGCGAAAGGGCTGCGCAGCAGCCCCAGCAATAGTGAATACAACCCCAAAAGGACTGACCCATGACCACTTTCCAACGCTTCCCCAGCCAACCCCCCGCCACCAGCATCGCAGCGCTCAAAGCCCGCATCCTGCCCCTGCTCCCCGCCATCGGCGAAGGCGCCGCCCAGCGCGAACGTGACCGCCAGCTCCCCCACCAGGCCATCGCCCAGCTCGCCGCCGCCGGCCTCTACACCGTGCGCATCCCCACCCAGTACGGCGGCCCCGGTGGCAGCGTCGCGGACGTGATCGACCTGCTGCTGCACGTCGCGTCAGTCGACTCCAACGTCGCCCAGGCCCTGCGCCCCGGTTTCGCCTTCGTCGAAGGCCTGCTGGTGTCCAGGGCCGAAGGCGCCGAGCAGGAACGCGAGCGCTGGTTCGCCCGCTACCTGGACGGCGCGGTGATCGGCAACGCCGGCTGGGAACTGGGCGGCGCCAACGGCGCGATCGCCGCGCGCCTGGTGCGCGAGGGCGAGCACTTTCGCGCCAACGGCAGCAAGTTCTACAGCACCGGCGCGCTGTTCGCCGACTACGTCAGCGCCGTGGCCCTGGACGAGCACGAGCAGCCGGTGTCGTTCATCCTGCCGCGCGACCGCGAAGGCCTGGAGCTGGTCGACGACTTCGACGCCATGGGCCAGCGCCTGACCGCCAGCGGCACCACGCACCTGCGCAATGTGCGGGTCGAGGCCGGCGACATTCGCACGCGCACCGTGGAGGAGGGCAAGCGCACCCTCGTCACGCCCTTCCTGCAGCTGTTCCTCGGCACGGTGCTGGCCGGCATTGCCCGCAACGCGCTGAACGACGCCGTGCGCTTTGCCCGCGAACACGCCCGGCCGATCAAGCACAGCAGCGCCAGCCGCTCGGTGGACGACCCTTACGTGGAGCTGTCGGTGGGCGATATCGCTGCCCGTGCCTACGGCGCGCAAGCCCTGGTGCTCAAGGCTGCCGCGAGCATCGACAAGGCCTGGGCGGCGAACCTGGACGAGGCGGCCGTGGAGCAGGCCGCCATCGAGGTGGCGCAAGCCCAGTACCTGGTTGCGGAGCTGGCGCTCAAGGCGGCCGAGACGCTGTTCGACGTGGGCGGCGCGTCCACCACCGGGCGCCAGCACAACCTCGACCGCCACTGGCGCAACGCCCGCACCGTGGCCAACCACAACCCGCGCCAGTGGAAGGCGGCGGTGGTCGGCGCCTGGCAGCTCAAGGGCACCCAGCCGCCTGTGTCGGGGCTGTTTTGACCGCCCAGCCGGCGTTGCTCGCCGGCCATCTGCAAAGCCCCAGGGTGCCGGTGATCATCGGCGCCGCGCTGTTCATGGAGCTGCTCGACAGCACGGCGGTGATGACCGCCTTGCCGCAGATGGCCGCCGACTTTGGCGAGCCGGGCCTGCGCATGAACCTGGTGGTGTCGCTGTACATGCTGGCCCTGGCGCTGTGCGTGCCGGTCAGCGGCTGGGCCGCCGAGCGCTTTCGCCCGCGCCAGGTGATGCTTGTGGCGATGGGCCTGTTCACCGCTGCCTCGCTGGCCTGCGCGCTGGCCGACACGCTGTGGCAGCTGTGCCTGGGGCGCATGCTGCAGGGCGCGGCCGGGGCGCTGATGACGCCGGTGGGGCAGGTGATCATCCTGCGTTGGTCGAGCCGCGAGCAGTTGCTGCAGGCCATGTCCTGGCTGGCCTTGCCGGCGCTGGTGGGGCCGCTGCTCGGGCCGCTGCTGGGC
Organism: Pseudomonas sp. NPDC087029; assembly: GCF_044745345.1. Taxonomy (NCBI): domain Bacteria; kingdom Pseudomonadati; phylum Pseudomonadota; class Gammaproteobacteria; order Pseudomonadales; family Pseudomonadaceae; genus Pseudomonas; species Pseudomonas sp. NPDC087029. Next base: position 7,319 of record NZ_JBIVAB010000007.1, read on the forward strand.
GGTTTGCTGGTGACGGTGCTGTCGTGGCACTGGATTTTTCTGGTCAACCTGCCGATCTGCCTGGTCGGCTGCTGGCTGATCGTGCGCCATGTGCCGGACTACCCGGCACGCCCGGTGCCGCGCCTGGACGTACGCGGGCTGCTGCTCAGCGGCGGGGCGTTGGCCATGCTGGTGTTCGGCCTGGAGTCGCTGGGGCTTGGCCAGTTGCCCAAGGCCTGGGCGCTGGCGCTGGTCGGCGGTGGCGTGCTGTGTGCCTTGGGCTACTTGCTGCATGCGCGCCAGCACCCCAACCCCTTGGTCGACTTGTCGTTGCTGCGCCTGCGCAGCTTCGGCGTGGCCCAGGCGGGGGGCGGGCTGTTTCGCCTGGGCTCGGCGGCGCAGCCCTTTCTGATCGTGCTGCTGTTGCAGAACTGCCTGGGCATGAGCCCGCTGGCGGCCGGTTGGCTGGTGGTCAGCGGTGGTGTCGGTGCGTTGCTGATGAAGTTGCTGGCCGTGCCGCTGGTGCGCCGCTATGGCTACCGGCGGGTACTGAGCGCCAATGCCGTACTCAGTGGCGCGGGCATCGCGTTGTGCGCCGCTTTCGATCGGGACACGGCGGTGTGGCTGATGGCGTTGGTGCTGTTCGCGGCGGGGCTGGTGCGCTCGCTGCAGTTTTCCACCCTGGGTGCGGCCAGCTATCAGGATGTGCCGGGCGAGCGCTCGGCGGCGGCCAGTTCGTTGTCGGCGATGTCGGTGCAGTTGACCATGGCCTTGTCGGTCAGCCTGGCTGGCGTGCTGCTGGGTGTACTGGCCGGGCTGGAGGGGCGCAGCGAAACGTCGGTGGCGGACATCGCCACGGTGATGCTGGTGTGCGCTGCGCTGTGCGGGTTGTCGGCGGGGGTGTTCCGCCGGTTGGCGAGCTGATGGTATCCGCGGGGCTGGCGCAAACGGTTCTGACTGATGTCCCGACGCAGGGCGAACTTGAGTTCGGGTCAGTTAAAAATGCTTGCGGCCTCTTCGCGGGGCAAGCCCGCGAAGAGGCCGATGCAGACGCTGCAAACCTCAGATCGACAACCGCACCACCCGAGCATCGAGCACCTGCTCTTCCTGCACCCGCCGCTTGTTCACCACCAACTCGCCAATCGCAATCAGCCGGGTGCGGGTGACGTTGCGCGAAAGCCCGAGCAACTGCGCGGTATGCACCTGGTTGTAATGGCAGAAGTGATACGCCGAACGCAGCAACGCATTCTCGACCTTCTCGTACAAATCCCCCGGCTGCTCCTCGTACAACCGGCTGAACGCCTGCAACAGCAGGTCGTCCACGCCATTGCTCGTCGGCTCTTCCTCCTGGCGCTCCAGGCGCAGGTTGGACAAGCGCAGATCCTGCGCCTGCACCAAGCCGTCGCCGCAGGTCAGCAGGCTGTGGTGGATCACGTTCTCCAGCTCGCGAATGTTGCCCGGCCAGCTGTACTCGACCAGCTTGGCCTGGGCCTTGGGGCTCAGCTCCACCGGGCCGTAGTTCAGCCGCTCGCTGTAGCTGCGGATGAAGTGCCGGGCCAGCGGCAGGATATCGCCCGGCCGGTCGCGCAGCGGGTGCAGCTGCAGGGTCACCACGTTCAGCCGGTAGTACAGGTCTTCGCGAAAATGCCCGGCATTGATGGCCTTCTCCAACTGCACGTTGGTCGCCGCCAGCACCCGCACATTGATCGGGATGCTCTTGCGCGAGCCGAGGCGCACCACCTCGCGCTCCTGCAGCACGCGCAGCAGCTTGACCTGGATCGGCAGCGGCAGGTCACCGATCTCGTCGAGAAACAGCGTGCCGCCGTTGGCTTCCTCGAACCAGCCGGCCTTGGCCGCCAGGGCGCCGGTGAAGGCGCCTTTTTCATGGCCGAACAGCTCGGCCTCCACCAGCGACTCGGAGAACGCGCCGCAGTTGACCGCCACGAACGGGCCGTTGCGCCGGCCGCTGAGGTTGTGGATGTGGCGTGCGACCAGCTCCTTGCCCGTGCCGGTTTCGCCGATGATCAGGACGCTGGCCTCGCTGGGGGCGACCTGTTGCAGGTGGGCGAGCAGCGCCTGCGATTTAGGGTCTTCGAAGACCTGTGCGGTCGCCCTGATCGAGGTAGCCAGTTGCGGGGACGGGGGGAGGGTCAGCAGTTGCATGGGCGATCCTTAGGAATAGAAGGATGGGGCAGGGCGCTTGCCGCTGAGGGCCCACTCGCCGAGCTCGTGGATGCGGTAGTCCACGGGGTCGTGCAGGGTTTGCGTTCTCAGGTTGCGCCAATGGCGGTCGAAGCGCAGCGAAGCATGGGTGGCGCGGGCGCCGGTGACTTCGAACAGGCGGTTGCAGATGTCCAGGCCGTGGCGCGTGGCCGCGACCTTGGCGGTGCCGATGGCCAGGGCCAGGTCGCCGCGCTCTTCGGCGCTGAGCGCATGTTCCTTGGCCCAGGCCCGGTCCAGTTGCGCGGCAGCCCGTTCGATCAGCAGGCGCATGCTTTCCAGGCCCACCCAGAACTCGCCGTAATGGCGCAGCACGTAGAGGTCGTCGGCGCTGCTGGTGGCGCCTGAACGGAACCACGGCCGGCTTTCCTTGAGGGTGTAGTGGCGCGCCTCGTCGAAGGCGCCCTCGGCGATGCCGAGGAACAGGTTGGCGAAATGCAGCTGGGCGATCAGTGGCCGCAGGGCGGCGAATGGCGTGCTCAGCGGGCCGGGGTCGAGCAGCAGTTCGCCCAGCTCGACCCGCACCCGCTCGAAGGTGGCGCTGCCACTGTCGGTCTGGCGCTGGCCGATGTTGTTCCAGTCGTTGTGCAGGGTGATGCCGGTGCGGGCTGTGGGGATCGCGGCGATCAGCAGCTTGCCGCCGGCGCGTTCGTCCACGGCCGAGGCAATCAGCATTTCCGAGTCGCTGGCGCCGGAGCAGAAGCTCTTCTTGCCGGAGAACTCGCACCAGCCATCGAAGTGCTTGACCACCGTGCGGGTGTCCAGCGGGTTGAGTGCGTTGCCCCAGAACCAGTGCTTGCGCGCGGTCTGTTCGAACCACGGCTGCCACTGTTCGGGGCGCGAAAACAGGCGCACGGTGGCCAGCATCAGGTGATGAAAGCCGAACACGTGGGCCAGGGAGCTGTCGACGCGGGCGAACTCGCGCACCACCTCGAAGGTTTGCTGCCAGCTGGCGCCCTGGCCGCCGAAGGCCTGGGGGATGGCCAGCGACAGCAGGCCGCTGGCGCGCAGCGCATCGCGCTCGGCCTTGGGCGTGCCGCCGCGCTCGTCACGCTCGACGGCGCTCTGGGCGAACTGCCCGGCCAGTTCGCGGGCAATCACCAGGGCGGGGCGCTGGGCGGGGGTTACCGGTGCATTCATGGCCGCTCCTCAGGCGCTCTTGCGCAGCGCATGGTGGGCGCCGAACAGCGGCACGGCGCGCTCGGCGGCGAGGCGGATACGGGCGTTGAGGGCGTCACTGGACACCTGGTAGTCGGCCAGCTCCGCCTGGCTTGCGTACACGCCGATCGGCAGGGTCAGGGCCTGCAGGAAGCTGAACAGCGGGCGCAGCTGGTGGTCGAGCACCAGCGCATGGCGTTCGCTGCCGCCGGTGGCGGCCAGCAGCACCGGGGTATCGACCAGGGCGTCCTGGCCGATCAGGTCGAACAGGTGCTTGAAGTGGCCGGGGAAGCTGCCGCGGTAGACCGGCGAGGCGACCACCAGCAGGTCGGCCTTTTCCACCAGGCGCAGCTGCTGCTCCACCTGCTCGGGCAGTTCGCTGCGCCACAGGGCGGCGCCCAGGGGGCGGGCGATGTCGCCCAGCTCGATCAGGTGCGGCTTGATGTGCAGGTGCTGGCCGAGTTCGGCGAGGATGGCCTCGGTCAGGGACAGGGTACGCGAAGGGCGGGTGGTGCCGCCGGACAGGGCAACGACGTTGAGGGGGGCGCTCATGGCAGGTCTCCGGTTGTTATAAGCGGGACTTTGCTTGAGCAATCGTCGTGCCGGGTTTGAATTTTGTTATGAATCAACAGGTTGCGTGCCATTGGTGGCGGCGACCGGTGTTGCCTTGTGGGCGTTGGTTGTTGATTCGGTGTTGCGCTGCAGACAGTTGGCCGGGTGTTGGCGGCTGTACAGTTGGGAAAGTTATAGAGGAGTTCAGAGCAAATAAAAAAGAATAAGAATTCATATTCTTAGATCTTTATTTGATTTCTGGCCCTTCGCGGATAAATCCGCTCCTACGGTCTTGTGTAGGAGCGGATTTATCCGCGAAGGGCCGGTGCAGGCAAAAAAAAAGCCCGCTGACCGAGCGGGCTGAAGGCACAACGCTTGCGTGATTCAGTGGCCAAGCCCGTCGCCGATGACGATCCCCTTGGCCTGCATCGCTTCGATCAACCCGGCCCGCACGTGGGGCAGGTTGAGCATGCTGGTATGGCGCACCCGCTGCACTTCCTCACCGCTGTAAGGCTGCCATTGCTCGGGGGTGCTGGCGCCCGCCATGCCACCCTCGGCCAGCAGCCAGTTGAGCAAATCGGCAATCTGCTGATCGTTGAGCGCCGACTGGGAGATCCCCGGCACCCGCACCAGAAACTCCCGGCCCCCGGGCACGCGCAGGAAGTTGCCGACAAAGCCCTGCATGCGCGGTGTGTCGTTGGCCGCCGAGCCCTCGCCATGGTCGCGGTGGCAACCGGCGCACTGCAGCTGGTAGTTCACCGGCGTCGAGTACCCGGCCTGGGCGATCGGTACCGGGGGCACCTCGTTGCCCGGCGCCGGGCGCTGGTTGGGGTTGGGCAAGGTCCTGGCCTGGGCCAGCGGCGCCAGCAGGCACAGCAGCAGGAGCGCCGTCACACCCTTCATGGCGCTACACCGCCACGCCGCGGATGATGGTGACGGTGCAGTTGTAGATCTTCGACTCGGCCCCCAGGCACCAGTTGATGTCGTTGTTGTTGAACGGCCGGTACAGCGGCTGTTCGTCGTCGTTGCGCGAGCAGGCGCACTGGCCGCAGGCGTGTTTACCGCAGCAGTCGTTGTACGAAATGATGTAGTTCTTGCCATCGGCCGGGTTGCGGCAGGTGCCGATCCAGGTCACCAGCGAGGCGTCGGTGCCCGGTGGGCACGAGGTGATCGAGCCGCCGCAGCACGAGCAGAGGAAGCCGTCGATCGAGCAGTTGCGCCAGTAGTCGCAGCTGGTCGGGTCGCCCGGGTCGCCCATCTTCGGCTCATCGGCGGCCAGTGCCTTGGCGGTGCGGTCGATCGGCAGCAGCACCGGCAGCGCGGCGCCGGCCACGATCAGCGAGCCGAGGCGGGCCAGCACCTTGCGCCGCGAGGTGGTGTCGGCGACGTGGCGGCTGGAGCGTTCAAACAGTTTGTCGAGAAAACTCATGGTGTGCTCCGCGATCAGTGCTGCGCGCTGTGGGGGTGGGCGTGGTCATGGCCGTGGTCGTGCTGGTGCTCGCCGTGCAGGTAGTGCTGCAGGCTGGCGCTGCCCAGGTGCACGGTTTCGAACAGGCTGTCGAGGTGTTCGCGGGAGTTGACCAGGCCCTTGGCGCGCAAGGTGCCGGCCGGGTCGATGAGCACGGCATAAGGCAGCTTGCCGATCTGGTAGGTCATGCCGATTTGGGGGCCGACCACATAAGTGGCCTGCTGCAGGCCGTTGGCCTCGATCAGCGCCTGCTGCTCGGCGAAATCGCCGTCGCTGACGTAGATCACGTCCAGCTCGCCGCTGTTGTCCCTGGCGATCGACTTCACCGCCGGCAGCAGCGACTTGCACACCGGGCAGCCGGGGGCGAGGAAGAACAGCAGCTGCGAGCGCTCGGTGCGGTAGCCGATGTTCACCGGGCGGCCGTGGCGGTCGGCGGCGGTCACTTGTGGGGCCGGGTCGTTGACGGTGACGCCCTTGTCCACCATCAAGGCGCCTGCCGGGGCGATGCGCCCGTGCAGCACGCCAATCTGGCGCACCAGGGCCATGACCGTGAAGGCCACGGCGATCAGCAGCAGCCAGAGCAGGATGTTCGATGCGATGAGCAGTTGCATGGGGTTATCTCCCAGTCAATTTGGCAAGACGCGGCTGGTTGGCCAACAGGCCATCCACCGCTACATGAATCAGCAGCGCCACGGCACCGGCCGCGATCACCACGAAGATATCCAGCGCGCCCAGGGCGCGGTCGGCCATGGGCCAGGCCGCAAGGCCCGCGAGCAGGGCAATCGCCAGGTTGCGCAGCAGCAGCACCGGGCGCAGCGGTTGCGCGGCGCCGGGGCCGGAGCAGCCACAGTCGATGTCGCGGCGCCCGCGCCACAGGTTGAGGCCGATGGCGCTGGCGTAAAGCGCCATCAGCAGCACCACGCCAAGCGCCGCCAGGCTGCGCGTGGCGGGCAGCAGCAAGGCCAGCGCCAGGGCCAGTTCGGCCAGCGCCAGGCTGGCCGTGGCGCCGGGCACCAGCGCATTGGGCAGCACCTGGTAGGCGCGCACGATGGCGTTGAAGGCGCGCCAGTCACGCAACTTGTGGCTGGCCGCGCTGGCCAGCAGGGCGGCCAGTGCGGTACTGGCGGCAATCACCAGGACAGGGTCGAGCATGGTCGGTTCTCCTGTTTACCAAGGGGCCAGGGTGAGCACGGGAGTGGCGGCAACCTGGTCCATCGCGCCGCTGTGCTGGTTGCTGGCCAGGTCGAAGAACTGCACGCCGCCTTCCAGGTCGGTGGCCACCAGGATTGGCGCCTTGTCGTGGCTGGCCTGCAGGCTCCACACCGGTTTTGGCGACTCCAGGGTGGCGAGTTTCTTGCCGGTCTTGAGGTCGAACGACCAGATGGTGGTGCTCGGGTCTTCCCATTTGCCGTCGCTGTGCTGGTCGTGCATCAGCGCATACAGGCGGTTCAGGCCCGGGGCCACGGCCAGCGCCTGCCAGCCGCCGGGCGCCCAGCCTTGGCTGCGCTCCTGGTCAGTGACCAGCGACCAGGTCGGCAGCGGCTTGGTCTTGCCGCCTTCGAAGCTCACCGGGTACACCTCGCCACGGGTGGTGGTGAAGTAGTAGGTGTCGCCGCTGGCGATGGCGCGTTCGTTCAGGCGCACCTTGTTCGGGTCGAAGAATGGGGTTTGCGTGCGCGACACTTCCTGGCCCTGGTCGTCCAGGGTCACCAGCAGCAGCTGGCCGTCACCGCACAGCGAGGCGAAGCTGCGCTTGCCCACCGGGTAGTTGAGCACGCAGCCGCTGATGGCCACTTCGCTGGCGACCTTGCGCGCCTGGGTGTCGACCACGGTCACCGAGGTCGACGGGGTGAGGTTGAAGACATAGGCCAGCTTGCTGTCGGCGCTGATGCCCATGGCGTACTTCTCGGTCAGGGTGCTGGCGCGCTTGGCCGGCAGCACCACTTCCCATTGCGGGCGCAGGGTCTGGGTGTCCCAGGCCACCAGCACGTCGGTGCGCTCGCCGTAGGTGCCACGCGAATAGAACAGGTTGGCCGAGTACAGGGTGCGGTTGTCGGGGCTGAGCGCGGTGGGGGCGACGAAGGCGTTGGTGGTCATGCCCAGCATGCGCTTGGCCTTGGGGTCGACCACCACCACCTTGCCGGCGATGGGGTTCTTGAAGTCCACATCGAGGATGTAGACGCGGTGAGGGTCCGGGGGGAACGGCAGGGTGTTGCTACCGATCTCTTCGGCGGGCAGCTCGGCCCGCACCGCGCTGGTGCTCGCGGCCAGGGCCAAGGCCAGGGCCGCCGAGATGCTGAGCCTGTCGACGCGACGCATTGGCTATCTCCGATGTTGTTATGGGTTATGCAGAAATCGCAGTCATCGCAGTGTGCCGCCTGCCTCGAGGCGCTGCTTTGGCCAGCGTGACATTCTCTTGTGGCTCCCTGACAAAACGCCGGGCAGGGCTGGCAGGCAAGTGGCCGGGCACCGGAAGATCGGCCTGCACACTTTTTGCGCTGCCAACCCAGGAGTCATGTCATGAGCGATATCCAGCTGTTACCTGCCGTGGTCGAATTCCTCGCCAGGCCCCATGGCCACTTCATCGAGGGCCAGTACCTGGCGGGCGAGGCGGGGCCATCGATCGAGGTGCATGACCCCTCCAGCGCGGCGGTCATCAGCCGGGTCGCCGAGGCCAGCGAAGCCGAAGTGGCGCGTGCCGTGGCCAGCGCCCGGCAGGCTTTCAAGGGCGCCTGGGCCGAGGTGTCGCCGTATCAGAAGGGGGTGGTGCTCAACCGCCTGGCCGACCTGATCGAGGCCCATGGCGAAGAGCTGGCACAGCTCGAAACCCTTTGCTCGGGCAAGTCGATCAACCTCTCGCGGGGCTTGGAAATCGCTCAGAGTGTAGTCTTCCTGCGCTACTTCGCTGGCTGGGCGAGCAAGATCACCGGGCAGACCATGACCCCGTCGATCCCCTCGTTCGCCGGCGAGCGCTACACCGCCTTCACCCTGCGCGAGCCGGTGGGTGTGGTGGCCGGCATCGTGCCGTGGAATTTCTCGGTGATGATCGGCATCTGGAAGATCGCCTCGGCGCTGGTCACCGGCTGCACCATCGTGATCAAGCCCAGCGAGTTCACGCCGCTGACGCTGCTGCGCATCGCTGAGCTGGCGATCGAAGCCGGGGTGCCGGCCGGCGCCTTGAACGTGGTCAACGGCCGCGGCGCCGTGGGCCAGCGGCTGATCGAGCACCCGAGCGTGGCCAAGGTCGCCTTCACCGGCTCAGTGCCCACCGGCATTGCCGTGGGCAAGGCGGCGATGGCGGCCAACCTGACCCGCGCCACCCTGGAGCTGGGCGGCAAGAACGCAGCCGCCTTGCTGGCCGATGTGGATGTTGACGCTGCGGTGGCCGGCATCGTGCAGACCGCCTATGTGCACCAGGGCCAGGTGTGCGCATCGCCCGAGCGCTTGTACGTGCACCGCAGCAAGGTCGATGAAGTCACCCGCAAGCTGGGCGCGGCGCTGGGGCAGTTGAAGATCGGCTCGGCGCTGGACCCCGAAGCCCAGTTCGGCCCCCTGGCCAACGCCGCGCACCTGCAGAAGATTCTCGGCTTCTTCGAGCGTGCCCGGGCCAACAACACCGTGGTGTGCGGCGCCAAGGCGCTCGACCGGCCGGGTTACTTCGTCGAACCGACGGTGGTGCTGGCCAACGACGCCCACGACCCGCTGCTGCATGAGGAAACCTTCGGCCCGATCGTCTGCGTGCTGCCGTTCGATGACGAGGCGCAGCTGGTGGCGTTGATGAACGACAGCCCTTACGGCCTCACTGCCAGTTTGTGGACCAACGACCTGTCCAAGGCGCTGCGGCTGATCCCGCAGATCGAGGCCGGCACGGTGTGGATCAACATGCACACCTTCCTCGACCCGGCGGTGCCGTTTGGCGGCAGCAAGGCGTCCGGGGTGGGGCGCGAGTTCGGCAGCGCGTTCATCGACGACTACACCGAGTTGAAGTCGGTGATGATCCGCTACTGAAGGCCCGCGCGGTCACAGGTTGCTGGCCACCTTGGCGGCGATGTCGGCCGGCAACCAGGGCTTCCACACCTCGGGGTGCTCGCGCATGAACGCTTGCGCGGCCTTTTCCGGTGCCAGGCGTTTTTCGCTCATTTGCGCCAGGGTCTTGTTCAGCAGGCCGATCGGCAAGTCGACCTTCTCGAACACCGCCACCAGCTCCGGGTGACCCTCGCGAAACGCCTTGGACACGCCGATCGACAGCTTCGCCGGCAACGACTGGCTGCCTTGTGGGTGGGGGTTGTTGGGGTCGAGCAGGGTGGCCCAGTTGTCGGCATTGAACGGCGGCTCCTGCAGCCGCACCAGGTCGTGGCGGCCGATCAGCGGAGTGGGGCTCCAGTAGTAGAACAGCACGGGTTTGCCGCGGCGGATGGACGAGTCGACTTCGGCGTCCAGCGCCGCGCCGGTGCCGCTGCGAAAGTTGTTGTACAGGCCATCGAGCCCGTAGGCCTTGAGTTTCTGGGTGTTGACGATTTCCGAGGTCCAGCCGCTGGGGCTGTTGAGGAAGCGGCCCTTGCCGGGGGCTTCGGGGTCGGCGAACACCTCGGGGTAGCGCTTGAGGTCTTCGACGCTGCGCAGCTCGGGGGCGGCCGGCGCGATGCCGCGCGCCGCATCGCCCTTGATCACGTAGGCCGGTACCCACCAGCCTTCTTCGGCGTTCTTCACCGTGTCGCCCAGGGCGAACACCTGGCCGGCCGCTTCGGCCTTGACCCAGGCGGGGCTGCGCCCGGCCCATTCTTCGGCAACCACCTGCAGGTCATTGCGTGCCAGCGCCACTTCCATGCTCACGGTGCTGCCGGGCAGGGTGTCGGTGGGGTAGCCGTAACCACGCTCGATGATCAGGCGCAGTATCTCGGTGGTCAGCGCGCCGCTTTCCCAGTTGATGGCGCCAAAGTGGATCGGCGCGCGCTGCTCGGCCGAGGCGGCGCTGTCGGTGCTGGCCAGGCCCACGGTGAGCAGCAGGCCGGCCAGCAGCGTTGGAATTTTCTTCATCTGCACCTCACGGGTTGTCATACCAGGTGCGGGCAAGTGTAGACGAAGGCTCGAGGCCGCCTGCCGGGGTGGCAGCAGCGGCTTCTGCGCTAGAGGGGTTAGACGCGGAACTGGTCCATCAGCGCCTGTTGCTGGTTGGCCAGGCTGTTCAGCGACTGGCTGACCCGCGCCGATTCGTTGGCCTGGCCCGACAGCGACTCGGTGACATCGCGGATGGTCGCCACGTTGCTGTTGATTTCCTCGGCCACCGCGCTCTGCTCCTCGGCGGCCGAGGCAATCTGCAGGTTCATGTCGGTGATCACGCTGACCGCCTGGCCGATGCGCTGCAGCGCCGTGACCGCCTGGCCAACCTGCTGCACGCCGCCCTGGGCCTGGCGGTGGCTGTTGTCCATGGCGCCGACCACTTCCCGGGTGCCGGCCTGCAGGGCCTCGATCACCTGGCGGGTTTCTTCCACCGACTCCTGGGTACGTTGCGCCAGGTTGCGCACTTCATCGGCGACCACGGCAAAGCCACGGCCGGCCTCGCCGGCACGCGCCGCTTCGATGGCGGCGTTGAGGGCCAGCAGGTTGGTCTGCTCGGCGATCGAGCGGATCACCTCCAGCACCGAGCCGATCTTCTCGCTGTTGTGCGCCAGGCCTTCGACCTCGGCCATGGCCTGGCTCATGTCGGCGGCCAGGGCGTCGATGCGCTGGGTGGTGTGGTCGATCACCGTCAGGCCTTCGCGGGTGGCCTGGTCGGCCTCGCGGGCAGCCTGCGCGGCCTGGGCGGCGCTGCGGGCGACGTCCTGGGCGGTGGCGCTCATTTCGTGGGAGGCGGTGGCCACCTGGTCGACTTGGCGGTACTGCTGCTCCATGCCGGCGCTGGTTTCGCTGGCGATTGCCGAGCTCTGGTCGGCGGTGCCGCGGGCCGCCTGCACCGAGCGTTTGACCTCGGCGATGGTCGGCTGCAGCTTGTCCAGGAAGCGGTTGAACCAGCCGGCCAGCTCGCCCAGCTCGTCGCGCTTGTCGTAGGTCAGGCGGCGGGTCAGGTCGCCTTCGCCGCTGGCGATGTCCTTGAGCATGCTGGCAACGCCGAGGATCGGCCGCGTCACGCCGCGCGCCATCAGCCACACCAGCAGCAGGCCGGCGATCGCGGCCGCCAGGCCCAGGCCCAGCTCCAGCAGGGTGCCGCTGGTGTTCAGCGCGTCCAGCTCCTTTTTCAGGGTTTCGGCAGGGCCGGTCAGGGCGCTTTCCGGCACATCCAGCAACACGCCCCAGGGTTGGGCATCCGGGATCGGCTGGAAGGCGGCCAGCACCTTCAGGCGTTGTTGGTCATGGTGAACGGTGAGCTTGCCGTCGGCCAAAGCGCGCACCAGGTCCGCGCCCTTGCGCGGTTCGACCTGGTCGAAGCGCTGGGCCAGCTTGCTGGCGTCGGCGCTGTAGCCGGCCAGCAGGCCTACCGGGCTGAGGATGCCGACCGTGGTCTGGCCCTGGTAGAGGCTGCGGCTGGCGTCCTGGCTCAGGGCCTGCAGGCTGTTGAGGTTGATGTCGATGGACAGGGTGGCGATCACCTTGCCGTCCACCGCCAGCGGGAAGACGATGCCGGTCATCAGCACGCGCTGGCCGTCGATGTCATAGAAGTAGGGCTCCACCACGCAGACCTTGCCGCTGCTGCGCGGGCACACCCACCAGGTGTTGGCGGGCTGGCCGCTGGGGCCGATCTCGGTGTTGGCCATGTCGTGTTCGGGCAGCGCCATGGCGGTGAGCTGGCCGGCGCGCGGTTGCGACCAGTACAGGGCGAAGCGGCCGGTTTCGTTGCTGCCAAGCTCGGGCTTGCCGGCGAACAGGCTGTCCTTGCTGTCCAGGGCATTGGGTTCGAACACCAGCGACAGGCCGAGCAGGTCGGGGTTGGCCTGCAGCGCGGCGCGCACCTGGCGGGTCATGTCCTCGCGCAGGTCGAAGGCGTCGAGGAAGCGTTTGTCGGCCTGCTCGCGCAGGAACAGCACCTGGCGGGCGAAGCCTGCGCCGTACTGGTAGGCATCCATGAACTGGCGACGGATGTTCAGGGCCTGCACTTCACCTTGCGACTCGATGCGCGCCTGCGCCGCTTCGCCAAGCATCTGCATGCTGCTGGCCTTGACCAGGTCCGAGCTGTGGTCCATGCGGTAGAGGGAAAGGCCGACGAGCAGGGTGACGATGCTGGCCAGGCACAGGCCGGCGAGCAGGGTGATCTTCCACTGGATGGAAAGTTGTCGCAAAGGCATTGGGGCGATCCCTTTTCTGGCAGTAAGGGCTGGGTGGGATTTTAGGGGCCTGGCTTGGGGTTTTTAGGGGATTTGAGATCGAGCGCCGCCCGCGCGGCGCATCGCGGATGAATCCGCTCCTACATTTGTTGCAACGTGCCTATGCCTGATAGGCCATGGTTGCCAGCCTTGGTGGCACGACGCGGTTTCTCGGCGGGCACCAAAGGCGGACAACCATGGCCTGACAGACCGTGGCACGTTGCAACAGATGTAGGAGCGGATTTATCCGCGATGCGCCGCGCGGGCGGCGCTCGATCTCAAAACCACCAACCAACGCAAACCAAGCACCCCGCATCCCCCTATATCGGTTCCCCCAAATTTTTCTTTATTCAAACATTCAATTTAAATTGGCCGCGCCGGTGTAATGCGCCGTAGCATGGCGCTTTTGACATCCGCCCCCCACTGCTTCAGAGTGCGCGGTTTTTGTCTGCAGCCATGAGGTAAACCAAACGATGAATGCTGTGATTGCCGCTGTCGGCATCATGCTGATACTCAGCCTGTCCCGGGTGCACGTGGTGATCGCCCTGATCATCGGTGCGCTGGTCGGCGGCCTGGTGGGCGGGCTGGGGATTGAGGGCACGCTCAAGGCCTTCAATGGCGGGCTGGGCGGGGGAGCCACGGTGGCGTTGTCGTATGCCTTGCTCGGCGCCTTTGCCGTGGCCATCGCCAAGTCGGGCCTGGCCCATGCCCTGGCCGACCGCGCCCTGAGCATGATCGACCGCCAGGGCCATGCCAACGGCGGCCAGGTCAAGTGGCTGCTGATCGGCCTGATGCTGGTGGTGGCGGTGTGCTCGCAGAACATCCTGCCCATCCACATCGCCTTCATCCCGCTGCTGGTGCCGCCGCTGCTGTACGTGCTGACCCGCCTGCGCATCGACCGCCGGCTGATCGCCTGCGTCATCACCTTTGGCCTGATCACGCCGTACATGTTCCTGCCGGTGGGCTTTGGCAACATCTTCCTCAACCAGATTCTGCTGGCCAACGTCGCCCGCGCCGGGGTCGATGTGAGCGGGGTCAACGTCACCCATGCCATGGCCATCCCGGCGGCGGGCATGCTGGCCGGCCTGTTGATCGCGGTGTTCATCAGCTACCGCAAGAAGCGCGACTACGACCTGGCGCGCATCGAGCAGGTGGAGCAGGTGAGCGTGCAGTACAACCCGCTGACCCTGCTGGTGGCGGGGCTGGCGATTGCCTCGGCGTTTGTCGTGCAGCTGTGGCTGGACTCGATGATCATCGGCGCCATGGTGGGTTTTCTGATCTTTTCGCTGTCGGGCATCGTGCGCTGGAAAGACACCGACGACCTGTTCACCGAGGGCATGAAGATGATGGCCATGATCGGCTTCATCATGATCGCCGCCTCGGGTTTCGCCGACGTGATGAAGGCCACCGGCGAGGTCAAGAGCCTGGTCGAGGCGTCGGCGCAGTGGATCAACCACAGCAAGGGCATTGGCGCCTTGCTGATGCTGCTGGTGGGGCTGTTGGTGACCATGGGCATCGGTTCGTCGTTCTCGACGGTGCCGATCCTGGCGGCGATCTTCGTGCCGTTGTGCGTGCAGCTGGGCTTCGACCCGCTGGCCACCGTGTGCATCGTCGGCACTGCCGGTGCCCTGGGCGATGCGGGCTCGCCGGCATCGGACTCGACCCTGGGGCCGACCTCGGGGCTGAACGTGGACGGCCAGCACCACCACATCTGGGACACCGTGGTGCCGACCTTCCTGCATTACAACCTGCCACTGCTGGCCTTTGGCTGGTTGGCGGCGATGACCCTGTAAGGGCTCAGCCCTTGCGCGGCGGGGGCGAGATGCGGTTGAGGACGGTGCTGCCGTCCTTGCTGCGGGTCAGGTAGACCGGCAGCACCTTGGGCAGGTTGTCCACCAGGCGCCCGACTTCGCGGGTGCTGTAGATGCCGCTGATGCGAATGTGCCCGGTGCTCTCGTCGGCCAGCAGCAGCGGCGCCTCGAGGTAGCGGTTGATGATCGGCAGGGCCTGCTCCAGGCTCAGGTTGTCGAGCACCAGCTGGCCGCTGCGCCAGGCCAGGCTGTGGCCGTAGTCGTCGCTCTGGGCCAGTTGCGGCTCGAAATCACCGGTGCGGTAGCTGGCCTGCATGCCAGGGCCCAGGCGGTAGCCGCCGGTATTGCCATTGCTGCTGACCAGCACCGAGCCTTGTACCAGGGTGACCTTGACCTGGTCCTGGTACTTCCACACGTTGAACTGGGTGCCGGTCACGCGCGTCTGGCCGTGGCCTGCGTGCACGATGAAGGGGTGTGCGCTGTCATGTCGCACCTTGAAAAACGCCTCGCCGCGCTTGAGCGTGACCTGGCGGCGGTCCTTGTAGTTGAGGAAGGTCAGCTCGCTGTTGAGGTTGAGCTCGACCGTGCTGCCGTCGCTCAGCTCCACGGCCTGGGTGCTGTCACTGGCGCTGAAGTGCTGGTAGCGGTTGGGCACCCAGCCCTGTTCCCAGCCCACCCAGGCGGCCAGCGGCAACGCCAGCAGGGCAAGCGCCGCGGCCGATGCCAGCGGGCGCCAGTTGCGGCGCCGGGCAGCCGGCGCCGCTGGCGGGTTGAAGTCGATCACCGTGGCGCTGCGCGGCAGCAGGTCGGCGGTGTCCCAGATCTCCAGCATCGCCTGGTATTCCTCGGCGTGGCGCGGGTCGGCGGCCAGCCAGCGGGCGAAGGCCTCGCGCTCGCCCGGCGTGCAATCGTCGGCGTGCAGGCGCATGCACCAGTGCGCGGCGGCGTCGGTAATGGCATCGTCTGGGCTGGGATTGAGGCGGTCGTGGTTCATTGCGGCTCCGGGTTTTGCGCATTCTACCCCTGCACAGGGGGTCCCGAGAACCGAGGTAATGGCGAATGACTATCAGTTATGTAGGTTTTTCGTCGGTTGTGCAATGTAATTGCCGCGTTTGAGAACCTTTCGCGGCCCTATCGCCGGCAAGCCGGCTCCCACAGGTACAGCGCTGCGCAGCAGCTGTGGGAGCCGGCTTGCCGGCGATAGGGCCAGTGCAGTCAGAACTGCTCGGGCGCCATGCGATAAAGGCTGGCGCTGCCGGCACGAATGCTCGCCTCCAACGCCAGCCCACGCGGCAGCACACGCTGGAAGTAGAACTGCGCCGCCGCAAGCTTGGCACCATAGAACGCCGGCTCTTCATCGTGCCTGGCCTGGGCCACCGCCGCCATGCGCGCCCACATGTAGGCGTAGGCGGTCAGGCCGAACAGGTGCAGGTACTCCACCGCCACGCTGCTGACCAGGTTGGGGTCCGCCTTCACCTGCGCGCTCAGCCACTCGCTGGTGGCCACCAGGCGCACCAGGCTGGCCTGCAGGGCATCGCGGTGCAGCGGCGCAGCCACGCAGAAGGCGCGCACTTCGGCGGCAAAGCCTGCCATGGCCTGGCCGCCGTCGGCGAGCACCTTGCGCCCCAGCAGGTCGAGGGCCTGGATGCCGTTGGTGCCTTCGTAGATCTGCGCGATGCGCACATCGCGCACCCGCTGCTCCTGGCCCCATTCGCGGATGTAGCCATGGCCGCCGAACACCTGCTGGCCGAGCACGCAGCTTTCCAGGCCGTTGTCGGTGAAGAACGCCTTGGCCACCGGGGTGAGCAGGGCCACCTGGCGCTGGGCATGTTCGCGCTCGCCCGCGTCCTCGGCGTAGCGCGCCAGGTCCAGCTGCTGGCCGACGTAGGCGGCGAAGGCGCGGCCGCCTTCGGTGAGGGTGCGCATGGTCAGCAGCATGCGCCGCACGTCACCGTGGTGGATGATCGGGTCGGCGGCCTTGTCCTGCGCCTGCGGGCCGGCTGCGGCGCGGCTCTGCAGGCGTTCGTTGGCATAGCGGGCGGCGCTCTGGTACGAGGCCTCGGCGCAACCGATGCCCTGGATGCCGATGGACAGGCGTTCGTAATTCATCATGGTGAACATCGCCGCCAGGCCCTTGTTCGGCTCGCCCACCAGGTAGCCGCTGGCGCCGTCGAAGTTCATCACGCAGGTGGCCGAGGCCTTGATGCCCATCTTGTGTTCGATCGAGCCGCAGTGCGCGGCGTTGCGCGGCCCCAGGCTGCCATCGGCGGCTACCGGGTATTTGGGCACCAGGAACAGCGAGATGCCTTTGGCGCCGGCCGGGGCATCGGGCAGCTTGGCCAGCACCAGGTGGACGATGTTCTCGGTCAGGTCCTGCTCGCCGCCGGTGATGAAGATCTTGCTGCCGCTGATGCGGTAGCTGCCGTCGGCCTGGGGCTCGGCGCGGGTGCGGATCAGGCCCAGGTCGGTGCCGGCGTGGGGTTCGGTCAGGCACATGGTGCCGGCCCAGCGGCCTTCGTACAGCGGCGGCAGGTAGGTGGCCTTGAGCGCGTCGCTGGCGTGGGCGTCGATGGCCAGGCAGCTGCCGGCGCTCAGCGCCGAATACAGGCTGAAGCTGCAGTCGGCGGCGTAGAGCATTTCTTCGAACAGCACGCCGAGCATTTTCGGCATGCCCATGCCGCCGTACTCGGGGTTGCCGCCCAGGCCGACCCAGCCGCCTTCGCGGTAGGTGCGCCAGGCTTCGCGGAAACCGTCGGGGGTGGTGACGTTGCCTGCGTCGAAGTGCACGCCTTGTTCGTCGCCGTTGCGGCTGAGCGGGGCGATCAGGTTGGCGGTGACCTTGGCGGCCTCCTCGAGGATGGCGTCGGCGGTTTCGCCATCGACGCGCTCGGCCAGGGCGGGCAGGCGGGCCCACAGGGCAGGGCCCTGGAATACCTCGTGGAGAATGAAGCGCATGTCGCGCAGGGGGGCGGTGTAGTCGGTCATGGCAGGTGGCTCGGGCAAAGGAGGTGGGGTGTGTGGGCGGGCCTCATCGCCGGCAAGCCGGCTCCCACAGGTGCCGGCGATGGGGCCGCTACGGATTCAGAGGGCTTTGGCGCGGTCGCGCAGCACGTACTTCTGGATCTTGCCGGTCGAGGTCTTGGGCAGTTCGCCGAACACCACGGTCTTGGGCACCTTGAACCCGGCCAGGTGTTCGCGGCACCAGCCGATGATGTCGCTCTCGCGGGTATCTTCGTGCCCCGGCTTGAGCGCGACGAAGGCGCAGGGGGTTTCGCCCCACTTTTCATCGGCACGTGCAACCACCGCGGCTTCCAGCACGGCGCGGTGCTTGTAGAGGGCGTCCTCGACCTCGATGGTGGAGATGTTCTCGCCGCCGGAAATGATGATGTCCTTGAGCCGGTCCTTGATCTCGACATAGCCGTCGGCATGCCACACCGCCAGGTCACCGGTGTGGAACCAGCCGCCACGGAAGGCCTCGGCGGTGGCTTCGGGGTTTTTCAGGTAGCCCTTCATCACCGTGTTGCCACGCATGAAGATCTCGCCCAGGGTGTTGCCGTCGCGCGCCACCGGTTCGAGGGTTTGCGGGTCGGCCACCATCAGGCCGTCGAGGGTCGGGTAGCGCACGCCCTGGCGCGACTTGATCCGCGCCCGGTCCTCCAGCGGCAGGTCCTGCCATTCATCGTGCCAGGCGCAGACCGTGACCGGGCCGTAGACCTCGGTCAGGCCGTAGGTGTGGGTGACGTGGATGCCCATTTCTTCAACGGCGCCGATCACCTTCGCCGGCGGCGCGGCGCCGGCGACCATGGCCTGTACCGGGTGCTCGATGGCCGCCTTGGCCGCCTCGGGCATGTTCACCAGGGCGTTGAGCACGATGGGCGCACCGCACAGGTGGGTGACCCGGTGCTCGCGGATCAGGGTGAGGATCTTCTGCGGATCGACCCGGCGCAGGAACACGTGGGTGCCGGCCAGTGCGGTGATGGTCCAGGGGTAGCACCAGCCGTTGCAGTGGAACATCGGCAGGGTCCACAGGTACACCGGGCGGTGGCCCATGGCCCAGGTCATCTGGTTGCCGATGGCATTGAGGTAGGCGCCGCGGTGGTGGTAGACCACGCCCTTGGGGTTGCCGGTGGTGCCGGAGGTGTAGTTGAGCGAGATCGCCTGCCACTCGTCGTCGGGCCATTCCCAGGCAAACTCCGGGTCGCCCTCGGCGAGCAGGGCTTCATAGTCCAGGTCGCTGACGGCGCGGCCTTCGCCATATTCGGGGTCATCCACGTCGACCACCAGCGGCGGGTGTTCGAGCAGGCCCAGGGCCGCTTCGATGACCGCGTGGAACTCCCGGTCGGTGATCAGCACCTTGGCCTCGCCATGCTGCAGCATGAAGGCGATGGCTTCGGCGTCCAGGCGCACGTTGAGGGTATTGAGCACGGCGCCGATCATCGGCACGCCGAAGTGCGCCTCGAGCATCGCCGGGGTGTTGGGCAGCATCACCGCCACCGTGTCGCCGCGGCCGATGCCCCGCCCGGCCAGGGCACTGGCCAGGCTTCGGCAGCGCTGGTAGGTCTGGCGCCAGTCGCGGCGGATGGCGCCGTGGATCACTGCCGGGTAGTTGCCGTACACGGCAGCGGTGCGCTCGATGAAGCTCAGCGGGGTCAGGGCGACATGGTTGACGGCAGCGGGCATCAGGCCCTGGGAGAAGATCGACATGCAAAAGTCCTGTGTAGGAGGCACACGCAGCCTGTGCATGTGGCCCCCGGTGGCTGATTGTTAGCTCTGTTCAGGGTGCGGGCAGCGCGCCGATTGGCCGCATGCCCCTGTCGCAGTTTTACGCGAGCCGCTATGGTAGATGGAATATCGACTATAGCAATATAGTAAAACTACTATAAAAAGAGCCTTTGCCGTGGAAACCACCCCCACTGCCTTGCTTGCCAAGGACCCACAACCGAGCCTGCTGCTGGCCGCCGATGCCCGCGCGCTGGCGCTCAACCCCGCCTTGCAGGCGCTGATCCAGGGCGGCCCGCCGCTGGCTGGCTGGCTGCCCAGCAATTGCCCGGCACTGGTGCGCGCCTGCCTGCGCCAGCACCGCGCGATTGCCGAGGTGGAAACCCAGGTGGGCGAGCGTATCGTGCTGTGGACGTTCATCCCCGATGACCAGGGCCAGCAGGTGCTGGCCCGCTGCCGCGAGGCCAGCGACGAGCGCCAGGCCGCCCGTGAAGCCAACCGCGCCCGGCGCCTGTATCGGCTGATCATCGAGAACACCACCGACCTGATCTCCCGGCACAGCCCCGATGGCCGCTTTCTCGATGCGTCACCGGCCGCCTACCGCCTGCTCGGCCTGTGGCCCGAGCAGTTGCGCGGCACGCCGGTGCTGGCCTTGCTGCACCCGCGTGAGCGCCGCCAGGCCCTGCGCCAGGCCGCCGCCGCACTGGATCAGGATGGCTACCACACCATGACCTGCCGGGTACGCCATGCCAGCGGTGGCTACCGCTGGTTCGAGATCGCCAGCCGGGCGATCCGCGAAACCTACACCGGCGCGGTGGTGGAGGTGGTTGCCGTGTCGCGCGACATCACCCTGCGCATCGAAGCCCAGGAAAACCTCGCCCACAGCGCCCGCCTGGCGACCTTGGGCGAATTGGCATCGGGCATCGCCCACGAGATCAACCAGCCGCTGGCGGCGGTGGTCAACTACGCCAATGCCAGCCAGCGCTACCTGCAAGGGCTGGAGCGCGACCCGCAGGCGCGCGAACGGGTCGCCCAGGGCTTGCAGCGCATCACCGAGCAGGCCACCCACGCCGCCGAGGTGATCCGCCGCCTGCGGGCTTTTTTGCGCAAGGGCCCGCGGCGCCTGGAGGCGGTCGACCTGGCCGAGGTGGTGGCCGAAGCCATGCGCCTGTGCGCCTGGGAGGCGGCGCGCGAGCAAGTGAGTGTCGAGCTGCGCATCGCCGGGCAGATGCCTGCGGTGTTCGCCGACCGGGTGTTGCTCGAGCAAGTGCTGCTCAACCTGCTGCGCAACGCCATCGACGCCAACCGCGAGCAGCAGGGCGAACAGCCGTCGCGTATCCTGCTCGGCGCCGTGCGCGATGGCGACGGGGTGCTGGTGGAGGTGGCCGACCAGGGGCCGGGCGTGGCGCCGGAGCGCCTGGAGGCGATCTTCACGCCGTTCCATACCAGCAAGGCCGAGGGGCTTGGGCTGGGGTTGAGCATGAGCCGCAGCCTGATCGAGGGCTTTGGCGGCAGCTTGTGGGCGCGTGCAGGTGAAACCGGTGGGCTGGTGCTGTGCTGCCGGCTGGCAGTGAGCAGGGGATAAGGAGAAGGCAGGGTGCAAGCGAAGGTTTATGTGGTCGATGACGACCAGGGCATGCGCGATTCGACGGTGTGGCTGCTGGAGTCGGTGGGGCTTGAGGCCTTGGCGTTCGCCAGTGGCCAGGCGTTTCTCGAAGCCTGTGCCGATGACGGGCCGGCCTGTGTGCTGCTGGATGTGCGCATGCCGGGGCTGGGCGGCTTGGCGGTGCAGCAGGCGATGCGCGAGCGCGGCTTGGCGATCCCGGTGATTTTCGTCAGCGGCCACGCCGATGTGCCGATCGTGGTGCGGGCGTTCAAGGCCGGGGCCTGCGATTTCATCGAGAAACCGTACAACGACCAGTTGCTGCTCGACAGCGTGCAGGCGGCGCTGGAGCGGGCAGGGCAGGCGCGCAAGGGCGACCAGGCGCTGGCGCAGGTGCAGGCGCGGATCGATGGGCTGACGCCGCGCGAGCGGGATGTGTTCGTGCCGTTGGCGCAGGGGTTGAACAACCGGGAGATTGCCGAGCGCTTGGGGGTCAGCGTGAAGACCGTGGATCTGTACCGGGGGCGGGTGATGAAGCGGTTGCAGGCCGGGAGTTTGGCGGAGTTGGTGGGCATGGCCATTGCCTGCGGCGCGGTGGAGGCCTTGGGGGGGAGGGCTTGAGGTTTTTGCTGGTGCGTAAATCGAGCGCCGCCCGCGCGGCGCATCGCGGATAAATCCGCTCCCACATTTGTTGCAACGTACCAATGCCTGATAGGCCATGGTTGCCAGCCTTGTTTGTACGACGCAATTTCTCGGCGGGCGCCAAAGGCGGACAACCATGGCCTGGCAGACCGTGGCACGTTGCAACAAATGTAGGAGCGGATTTATCCGCGATGCGCCGCGCGGGCGGCGCGCGATATCCGCATCCCCGCAAATTTCCAAGCACCCGACATGAAATTTTAGTTAGCCCACTAATCAAGGCTTTGACATTCACTGCCTAGGCAGTAATATTTTTAAACAATTGCCCGAGCCCACCGCCGATGTCCCATTTCACCCCGGAAAACTTCCAGACCTGCGCCATCGGCATGCTGCTGGGCCGGGCGGCGATCCTCAAGGACCGCATTCTCGATTGGCACCTCGAATCAGAGGGCGTCACCGCCGCGCAGTTCAAGGTGTTGATCATCGTCACCCAGTACCAGGTGGACACCCCGGCCGAGCTGTGCCGCTACCTGGGCCTGGACAGCGGTTCGATGACCCGCATGCTCGATCGCCTCGAGCACAAGGGCCTGATCCTGCGCAACCGCTGCGCCGATGA
Source organism: Pseudomonas sp. NPDC087029 (assembly GCF_044745345.1). Lineage (NCBI taxonomy): Bacteria > Pseudomonadati > Pseudomonadota > Gammaproteobacteria > Pseudomonadales > Pseudomonadaceae > Pseudomonas > Pseudomonas sp. NPDC087029. The sequence goes on from NZ_JBIVAB010000007.1 coordinate 29,382, forward strand.
CCGCCGCCAGGTGCGCCTGGCACTGACCGCCGACGGCCAGCGCCTGGCCGACCGCTTGCCGGAGATCGGCGCGGCGGCGATGAACGAACTGGTCGGCGTGCTGCAGCCTGACGAACTCAAGGCCCTCGAAGGCTTGCTGGCCAAGGTTCTGCTCGGTGCCGGCGACCCCCTGACGACACGCCGCTTCGGCGACCGTTGAACCCTGTTACGCATATTCACTAGGTACTCCCCATGGCCACTCCCGCAGACACCTCCACTCCCCCCGAAGCACCGCAGCCTTCGCGCAAGCGCAAGGTCTGGCTGCTCGGCCTGCTGCTGCTGGTGCTGCTCGGCGGCGCAGGCACCTGGGCCTGGTACAGCCTGGTCGGGCGCTGGCACGAGAGCACCGATGACGCCTACGTCAACGGCAACGTGGTGGAAATCACCCCGCTGGTGACCGGCACCGTCACCAGCATCGGCGCCGACGACGGTGACCTGGTGCATGCAGGCCAGGTGCTGCTGCAGTTCGACCCCTCCGACAGCGAAGTCGCCCTGCAGTCGGCCGAAGCCAAGCTTGCGCGCACCGTGCGCCAGGTACGTGGCCTGTACAGCAACGTCGATTCGCTCAAGGCCCAGCTGGAAACCCGCCAGGCCGAGCTGCAGAAGGCCCAGCAGAACTACAACCGGCGCAAGGTGCTGGCCGACAGCGGCGCAATCGCTGCCGAGGAAATCTCCCATTCGCGCGATGACCTGACCGTGGCCCAGGCCGCCGTCAACAGCGCCCGCCAGCAACTGAACACCAGCAGCGCACTGGTCGACGACACCGTGGTGTCCTCGCACCCCGAGGTCATGGCGGCCGCCGCCGACTTGCGCCAGGCCTACCTCGACCACGCCCGCACCACCCTGGTGGCGCCGGTCACAGGCTACGTGGCCAAGCGCACCGTGCAGCTTGGCCAGCGCCTGCAGCCGGGTACCGCGACCATGGCGGTGATCCCGCTGGACGAGGTGTGGATCGACGCCAACTTCAAGGAAACCCAGCTGCGCAACATGCGCATCGGCCAGCCGGTGGACGTCACCGCCGACCTGTATGGCGGCGAGGTCAAGTACAGCGGCACGGTCGACAGCCTGGGCGCCGGTACCGGCAGCGCGTTTGCCCTGTTGCCGGCACAGAACGCCACCGGCAACTGGATCAAGATCGTCCAGCGCGTGCCCGTGCGCATCCACCTGAGCCCCGACCAGCTCAAGGACCACCCGCTGCGCATCGGCCTGTCCACCGTGGTCGAGGTCGACCTGCACGACCAGAGCGGCCCGACCCTGGCCCAGCAACCGCCGCAGCAGGCCAGCTACAGCACCCAGGTGTATGACCGCCAGCTGGGCGAGGCCGACCAGTTGATCGCCCGGCTGATCCACGAAAACAGCGCCACCGGCAAGACGGCCCAGCGATGAGCGACAACGCCCCGGCCCAGTTCACCCCGCCGAGCCTGTTGCTGACCACCATCGGCCTGTCGCTGGCGACCTTCATGCAGGTGCTCGACACCACCATCGCCAACGTGGCCTTGCCGACCATTTCCGGCAACCTGGGGGTGAGCTACGAGCAGGGCACCTGGGTCATCACCTCGTTCGCGGTGAGCAACGCCATCGCCTTGCCGCTGACCGGCTGGCTCAGCCGCCGTTTTGGCGAGGTGAAGCTGTTCATCTGGGCCACGCTGCTGTTCGTGCTGGCGTCCTTCCTCTGCGGCATCGCCCAGTCGATGCCGGAGCTGGTGGGCTTTCGCGTGCTGCAGGGGGTGGTGGCCGGGCCGCTGTACCCGATGACCCAGACCCTGCTGATTGCCGTCTATCCGCCGGCCAAGCGCGGCATGGCCCTGGCGTTGCTGGCGATGGTCACGGTGGTGGCGCCGATCGCCGGGCCCATCCTCGGCGGCTGGATCACCGACAGCTACAGCTGGCCGTGGATCTTCTTCATCAACGTGCCCATCGGCCTGTTCGCCGCCGCCGTGGTGCGCCAGCAGATGCGCACGCGGCCGGTGGTCACCAGCCGCCAGCCGATGGACTACATCGGCCTGCTGACCCTGATCGTCGGTGTCGGTGCCTTGCAGGTGGTGCTCGACAAGGGCAACGACCTGGACTGGTTCGAGTCGTCGTTCATCATTGTCGGCAGCCTGATTTCGGTGGTGTTCCTGGCCATCTTCATCATCTGGGAGCTCACCGACCGGCACCCGGTGGTCAACCTGCGATTGTTCGTGCACCGCAATTTCCGCATCGGCACGATGGTGCTGGTGGGGGGCTACGCGGGGTTCTTCGGCATCAACCTGATCCTGCCGCAGTGGCTGCAGACGCAGATGGGCTACACCGCCACCTGGGCGGGGCTGGCCGTGGCACCGATCGGGCTGTTGCCGGTGATCATGTCGCCGTTCGTGGGCAAGTACGCGCACCGCTTCGACTTGCGGGTGCTGGCGGGGCTGGCGTTCCTGGCGATTGGCGGCAGCTGCTACATGCGCGCCGGCTTCACCAGCGAGGTGGACTTCCAGCACATTGCCCTGGTGCAGTTGTTCATGGGCATTGGCGTGGCGCTGTTCTTCATGCCGACCTTGAGCATCCTGCTGTCGGACCTGCCGCCGCAGCAGATTGCCGACGGCTCGGGGCTGGCAACCTTCCTGCGCACCCTGGGCGGCAGCTTTGCCGCGTCGCTGACGACGTGGATCTGGATCCGCCGCGCCGACCAGCACCATGCCTACCTGAGCGAGCACATCAGCGAATTCGAGCCGGCCACGCGGCACACGCTGGAGCACATGTGCGGGGCCAGCCCGCAGAGTTACGCGCAGCTCGAGCAGATACTCAACGGGCAGGCCTACATGATGTCGACGGTGGATTACTTCACCTTGATGACCTGGGTGTTCGCGGGGTTGATCCTGCTGGTGTGGCTGGCCAAGCCACCCTTTACCGCCAAGGCGGGCCCGGCGTCGGCGGGGCATTGAGGTTCGCCTTGGGAGCGGGGTGATGTTGAGATCGCGCGCCGCCCGCGCGGCGCATCGCGGATGAATCCGCTCCTACATTTGTTGCAACGTGCCACGGTCTGTCAGGCCATGGTTGTCCGCTTTTCAGCGCCCGTCGAGAAATCGCGTCGTGCCACCCAGGCTTGCAACCATGGCCTATCAGGCAAAGGCACGTTGCAACAAATGTAGGAGCGGATTCATCCGCGATGCGCCGCGCGGGCGGCGCTCGATTTCTGCCTCACCCCACCCCTCAAGCCAAGCCCCACCAGCCCCAACCCAATCTATTCCCATGAAATAACTTTTCCCCTATTGTCGAGGCTCCTTTCCTACACGATTGGCAGTTTCATGGAGAAAGTCATCGTCATCACCGGCGCCAGCCGTGGCATCGGCGCCGCCACCGCGTTGCAGGCCGCCCGGCAGGGCTACCGCATCTGCATCAACTACCACGCCGACGACCAGGCCGCCGAACAGCTGCTGGCCCAGGTGCGTGCACTGGGCGCCGAGGCCATCTGCGTGCGTGCCGATGCCAGTGTCGAGGACGAGGTGATCCAGCTGTTCCACCGCGTCGATCACGAACTCGGCCCGGTCACCGCGCTGGTCAACAACGCCGGCACCATCGGCCAGCAGAGCCGCGTCGAGGACATGTCGGAGTTTCGCCTGCTCAAGGTGATGAAGACCAACGTCGTCGGCCCGATGCTGTGCGCCAAGCACGCCTTGCTACGCATGTCACGCCGGCATGGCGGCCAGGGCGGGGCGATCGTCAATGTGTCGTCGGTCGCCGCCCGCCTGGGCTCGCCCAACGAATATGTCGACTACGCCGCCTCCAAGGGTGCGCTGGACACCTTCACCCTGGGCCTGGCCAAGGAAGTCGCAGGCGAGGGCGTGCGGGTCAACGGTGTGCGCCCGGGCTACATCCACACCGGCTTCCACGCGCTGTCCGGTGACGCCGACCGGGTGAGCAAGCTCGAAGCCGGCTTGCCCATGGGCCGCGGTGGCCAGCCCGAAGAAGTGGCCGAGGCGATTCTCTGGCTGCTGTCGGAGAAGGCGTCCTATTCCACCGGCAGCTTCCTCGACCTGGGCGGCGGGCGCTGACCCAGGCGGCTCAGGGCAACTGGCCGTCCAGCAACTGCTGCACGCGCTCGGCCAGGGCCTGCAGTTCGAAGGGCTTGGTCAGCACGCTGGTACCTTGCAGCAATTGCCCGTCGTTGAGCGCGGCACTTTCATCGTAGCCGGTGATGAACAGCACCTTGAGGTCGGGGTGCTGCTGCCGGCAACGTTCGGCCAACTGGCGGCCATTGAGCCCACCGGGCAGGCCGATGTCGCTGAGCAGCAGGTCCGGGCGCTCGGCATCCTGCAGGTGGGCCAGCGCGGCCGGGCCGTCCTCGAAGGCCTCGACCTGATAACCCAGCTCTTCCAGCACATCGCCAACGATCATGCGCAGCGCGGCCTGGTCCTCAACCAGCACAATGCGTTGCCCACCCGCACATGGCTCGCGGCGCGCCTGTTGCAGCCCAGCCGCTGACGCAGGGGCCGGCGGTTGTGCGTGCTGATGATGGCGCGGCAGGTACAGCTCTACGCGGGTACCGCTGCCTGGCGTCGACAGCAGGCGCAGTTGGCCACCTGACTGGCGCACGAAGCCGTAGGTCATCGACAGCCCCAGGCCGGTGCCCTGGCCCATGGGCTTGGTCGAGAAGAACGGGTCCAGCGCCCGCGCGGCGATGTCTGCGCTCATGCCTCGGCCATTGTCCACCACGCTCAGGCGCAGGTAGTCGCCGGCGGGCAGTTCCAGCAGCCGCGCCTGCTCGCCTTCGAGGCTGATGTTTTCGCCGAGGATGTCGATCACACCGCCCGCCGGCAGCGCATCGCGGGCATTGATGCACAGGTTGAGCAGCGCGCTTTCCAGTTGCGGCGGGTCGATGAAGGTCGGCCACAAGGCACTGTCGAAGTGGCTGTGCAGGCTGATGGCCGGGCCAATGGTGCGGCGCAGCAGCTCCTCCATGCCGGTGACCAGTGCCGTGACCTGGGTGGCAGTGGGTTGCAAGGTCTGCTGGCGGGAGAAGGCCAGCAACCGGTGCACCAGCGAGGAGGCCCGTTGCGCGGAGCTGTTGGACAGCGCCAGCAACGGCGCCAGTTCGTCGTGGCGCTCTTGCTGCAGGCGTTGCTGCATCAGCTCCTGGGCATTGAGGATGCTGCCCAGCAGGTTGTTGAAGTCGTGGGCGATACCGCCGCTGAGCTGGCCGACGGCTTCCATCTTCTGCGCCTGGCGCAGCGCTTGCTCGGCCTTGGCCAGGCGCTGCTGTTCCTTGACCCGATCACTGATCTCGTAGGCGAACAGGTAGGCGCCTTGCACGCTGCCGTCCTGGTCGCGCAGGGCATTGAAGCGCAGTTCGTAATGGCGCCGGTCGTGCTCCGGGCCGAAGGCGGCGATCTCGATGAAGCGCTCGCCGCCCAGTGCGCGGCGCCAGAAGGCCAGGGCCTGCTGGGAATCGGTTGGGGCGTTGTCCATCAGGCTTGGCATGTACTCGCCCACTTCCGGCGTGTGGCCGTAGAGCGTGTGAAAGTCCTGCTTGGCCTGGCGGTTGACCGCCAGCCAGCGCATGCCATTGTCGATCACATGGACGTTGACCACCGACTGCTCGACCAGCTCGGCGAACAGGCGGCGCTCGGCCAGCGCCGCGCTGACCCGTTGTTCGAGCTCTTCGTTGAGCTGTTGCAAGGCCTGTTCGGCCATGCGCCGCGCGGTCACATCCTTGAACAGCACCGCCACCTGGCGCCGCTCGGGCGGCTCGACGCGAAACGTGGTCACCGACAGTACGTGGCCGGTGGCCACCAGCTCCTGCTCGAACTGCAATGGCTGGCCGGTGCGCAGCACCCCCCCGTAGCGTTGCACCCAGACATCGGCCTCGTCGGCCACCATTTCGCGCAGCTTCTTGCCGACCACGTTGGGAATGCCGGCGTGCTTGGCGTACGCGGCGTTGGCCAGCACGTGCACGTAATCGCTGAGCGGGCCGTGGGGGCCATCGAAGAACTCGATGATGCAGAAGCCTTCGTCCATGGTGTCGAACAGAAAGCGGTAGATGTTCTGGTCCTGGTCCTGGCGCTGTACCAGGCGGGCCTCCAGTTGCGCGTTGCGCTGCTGGAGTGCTTCGATTTGCTGTTGCAGGGCGAGTGGATCGCGCGATGGCATGCCGACTTCCGACAGAAAACTGAACTGACTGGCAATGACTTTAGCCTGCCCTGTGCCAGGTGCATAGCGGCTTACCGGGTGTTGCGCAGGTTTCCCAGCAGGCGGTCGACGTGCTGCTTGAGCACGGACAGGGCGAATGGCTTGTAGAGCAAGTCGGTGCGGCCGTTGGGCCAGGTCTTGTTCTTGCCCTTCCATTCGCTGTAGCCGGTGATGAACAGCACTGCCACTTCGCCAGGCGAGCTCAGGCAGGTGGCGGCCAGCTGATGGCCATCGACGCCGCCGGGCAGGCCGATGTCGGTAATCAGCAGGTCAGGTTGCAGCCCCCCGTGCAGGGCATTGAGCGCAGTTTGGCCGTCGGCGAACACGTGCACTTCGTGGCCGCTGTCCTCGAGCACTTCGCCGATCAGCAGGCGCAGGGTGTCCTGGTCTTCCACCAGCATCACCCGATGCCGGCTTGGCTCGCGGGTGGGGGCCACTATCGGGCGCTCCGCCGCCGCGACCAGGGCGTCGTAATCCCTGGGCAGGTACAGGGCGACCCGGGTGCCTTGCCCCGGTGTGCTGGTGATGCGCAGCTGGCCGCCGGACTGGCGAACGAAGCCGTACACGATCGACAGCCCCAGCCCGGACCCTTGGCCCAGTGGTTTGGTGGTGAAAAACGGCTCGAGCGCACGTTGCGCCACCTGCGCGGTCATGCCCGCGCCATTGTCGCTGACGGTGATCCGCAGGTACTGGCCGGGTGCAAGCTCCAGGGCTCGCGCCTGCTCCTCGTCGAGCGGGGCGTTTTCGCAGCCGATGCGCAGCGAGCCGCCCAAGAGCATGGCGTCGCGGGCATTCAGGCAGAGGTTGAGCAAGGCGTTTTCCAGCTGTGGCGGGTCGATGCGCACCAGCCATTGGCCGGGCAGGGTTTCGTCGCTGAAGCTGATGTGCGAGGCGAGCGAGCTGTTGATCAGGTCGCGCATGCCTTCTACCAGCAGTTGCACGTCCACGGCTTGGGGCACCAGCTTCTGCTGGCGGGCGAAAGCCAGCAGGCGCTGGACCAGCGTAGCGGCGCGCTCGGTGTTGTGCCGCGCGGTGCTGAGCAGGCGCTGGCTGTCGGCCAGGCGATGTTCGCTTTGCCGCTGCTCGGCCATTTCCAGGGCGGCGAGAATGCCGCCCAAAAGGTTGTTGAAGTCGTGGGCGATGCCACCGGTCAGTTGCCCGACCGCTTCCATTTTCTGCGATTGGCGCAAGGCCTCTTCGGTTTCCCGCAAGCGCTTCTGCTCGACCACCCGCTCGGTGATGTCATAGGCGAACAGGTAGCCGCCCTGGATCTGCCCTTGCGCGTCGCGCAGCGGGGTGTAGCGCACCTCGTAGTGACGGTGCAGGTCGGCCGGGCCCAGGCTGATGACATCGACGAAGGCTTCGCCGGCCAGCACCCTTGGCCATACCGGTTCGAGTTGGTGGGTGATGTCCGCTTGCCCGGCCAGAAACTGCGGGATGTGGTCGCCCACCTTGGGCGCGAAGCCGCGGTAGCGCTTGAAGGTTTCCTGCGCGGTGCGGTTGATGGCCAGCAGGCGCAGGCTGCGGTCGGCGGCGAACACATTGGCCACGCTGTGATCGACCAGTTCGCCCAGCAGCTTGTTGTTGGCCTGGGCCTGGTCGATGCGTTGCGCGCATTGCGCTTCAAGCTCGGCAACCTTCGCCTGAAGCTGCTCGATGCTGAGGGCGGGCTGATCCTGCGGCATGGGAACGCTCCGGTTTGCGGGTCGTTCGAATATAGCCGCTGGGCTGGCTGTTTGCCTTCAGAAGGAGCGAATGATGCGCCCCAAGGTTTCCATCGCGCTTTCGGCCGTGGCATTCCAGGGGCTGCCGTAGTTCAGGCGGATGCAATTGCCAAAGCGCCGGGTGGGCGAGAAGATCGGCCCCGGGGCGATGCTGATGCCTTGGGCCAGGGCCATGTGAAACAGCTTCAGGGCATCCATCTGCTCGGGCAGCTCCAGCCACAGGAAGTACCCGCCGGCCGGCTGGCTGACCCGGGTCTGCGCCGGAAAGTGCCGGGCGATGGCGGCGAGCATGTTGGCCTGCTGGCCTTCCAGGGCGTAGCGCAGCTTGCGCAGGTGGCGGTCGTAGCCGCCGTGCTGCAGGTAGTCGGCGATGGCCGCCTGGGCTGGCATCGAGGCGCACAGCGAGGTCATCAGCTTGAGCCGCTCGATCTTCTGCGCAAAGCGCCCGGCCGCCACCCAGCCGATGCGGTAGCCCGGCGCCAGGCTCTTGGCGAACGAGCCGCAGTGCATCACCAGGCCCTGGGTGTCGAAGGCCTTGGCCGGCTTGGGCGCCTGCTGCGCGTAGTAAAGCTCGGCATACACATCGTCTTCGATCAGCGGCACCTGGTGGCGGCGCAGCAGTTCGACCAGCGCCTGCTTCTTCGCCTCGGGCATGCTCGCGCCCACCGGGTTCTGGAAGTTGGTCATGCACCACACGGCCTTGACCGGGTGCTTGTCCAGGGTCTGGGCCAGCACCGCCAGGTCCATGCCTTCGCGCGGCTGCACGGGGATTTCCACCGCCTTGAGCTTGAGCCGTTCGAGCACCTGCAGGCAGGCATAGAAGGCCGGCGCCTCGATGGCCACCAGGTCGCCCGGCTCGGTCACCGCCTGCAGGCACAGGTTCAAGGCTTCCAGCGCGCCGTTGGTGATCAGCAGTTCTTCCATCGGCAGCATCAGCCCGCCGACCATGTAGCGCAGGGCGATCTGCCGGCGCAGTTGCGGGTTGCCGGGCGACAGGTCGGTGACCACCATGCGCGGGTCCATGGCCCGGCTGGCACTGGCCAGCGAGCGCGACAGGCGCTGCAGCGGGAACAGCTCGGGGCTGGGGAAGGCCGAGCCGAAGGGCACAGTGCTTGGGTCCTTGATCGATTCGAGGATGGAGAACACCAGCGCGCTGACATCCACGTCGGTCGATTCGCTCTGCGGCTCCAGCGCCTGGGGTTCGCTGAACGGCAGCGGGGCGTGGGCGTTGACGAAGTAGCCCGAACGCGGCCGCGCGCGGATCAGCCCGCGGCGCTCGAGCAGGTAGTAGGCCTGGAACACCGTCGAGGGGCTGACGCCGTGGGTCTGGCTGGCATAGCGCACCGAAGGCACGCGCTGGCCGGGGCCGAGCACCCCGGAGCGGATCAGTTCGGCAATGTCGTCGGCGAAGCGTTCGTAGCGTTTCATGGGGGCTCGGCAGGCAAGGTGAACGTTGAGTGTAAGGGATCAGCGGTTGATCGGCGCCACGAAGCGGCTGTGGGCCACGCTGCGCACCTCGGGTTGGTCGCTGTCCTGGATTTCGAAGGCCAGCTCCTGCGAGCTGCTGCTCGGGCGGTCGGCCAGCAGGGCCACCGATACCGGCAGCTCGGCCATCTCGCCGGCGGGCACGATCAGCTCGGTGCGCCCTTGCAGGGCAAAGCCTTCGGCATCCAGCAGGCGCAGGTGGTAGCGCTGGGTCTGTTCGGTCTTGTTGATGACCTTGAGCAGGTAGATGTTCTCGATCTGGCCCTGGGCATTTTCGCGGAACAGGCCGCGGTCCTTGATCACGTCCAGCGACACCATCGGGCGCAGCTGCAAGGCCAGCACCAGCGCCGCGATCATCACCAGCAGCGCCGCGGCATAGCCCAGCAGGCGCGGGCGCAGCCAGTGGGTGGTGCCGCCTTGCAGGCTGTGCTCGGACTTGTAGCCGATCAGGCCACTGGCATAGCCCATCTTGGCCATGACGTTGTCGCAGGCATCGATGCAGGCCGCGCAGCCGATGCAGGCCATCTGCAGGCCGTCGCGGATGTCGATGCCGGTGGGGCAGACCTGCACGCACAGGGTGCAGTCGATGCAGTCGCCCAGGCCCTGGGCGCGGGCATCGCTGCCTTTCTTGCGCGCGCCGCGTGTTTCGCCGCGGCGCGGGTCGTAGGCCACGGCCAGGGTGTCCTTGTCGAACATCACGCTCTGGAAGCGCGCATAGGGGCACATGTGCAGGCACACCGCTTCGCGCAGCCAGCCGGCGTTGATGTAGGTGGCGGCGGTGAAGAACAGCACCCAGAACAGCGCCACGCCACCCAGCTGCAGGGTGAACAGCTCCTGGGCCAGGGGCCGGATCGGGGTGAAGTAGCCGACGAAGGTCAGCCCGGTGAGCACGCCGATGGCCAGCCACAGGCCGTGCTTGAACGTGCGCCGGGCCAGCTTGCCCAGGCTCCAGGGCGCGGCGGCGAGCTTGATGCGCTGGTTGCGGTCGCCTTCGGTGACCTTTTCGCACCACATGAACAGCCAGGTCCACACGCTTTGCGGGCAGCTGTAGCCGCACCACACGCGGCCGGCGTAGACGGTGATGGCGAACAGGCCGAAGGCGGCGATGATCAACAGCGCCGACAGGAGGATGAAATCCTGCGGCCAGAAGGTGCTGGCAAAGATGTGGAACTTGCTGCTGGACAAGTCCCACAGCACGGCCTGGCGGCCGTTCCAGTCGAGCCAGGCGGTGCCGAAGAACAGCACGAACAGCGCCCCGGCAAAACCGATGCGCAGGTTGCGATACAGGCCGGTGAAGCTGCGGGTATGGATGCCGCTGACGCTCGGGCGCTTGCCAGCGATCTGGATGACGTCGATTTTCTCGTACATGGCTACGGTGCTCATCAGGCCTCTATCAGGCCAGAGCACTATGGCCCCCAAGCTGTTTTCAGCACAGGCTCAGGTTGCGCGATTAAAACCGTATCAGATGGCCAGCCTAGGCCGCTGAACCCTTAAATCACGGAGCCTGGAACGCTGGCCTTCAGATGCCTGCGGCTATCCACCGCACCGGCCACGGTGAGCGCATCGGCCTCGGCTTCGGTGATCGGCACACGGTTACCGGCCAGCAGTGCCACGGACATGTGCAGCTGCTCATCGGTGACGATTTCGATGTCCGGGCCTTGGCCTTCGATGCGCAGGTCCTGGCCGATGAGGGTGCAGCGCTGGGTGCTTTGTTCGATTTCGACGGGCATGGGGCGGTCCTCCGGGGTGCGGTTACAGGTGGGACTGCGGGCGTTGGCAGGTTGCTGCATCGATCCGCCAGGCGGGCACTTTGTTGCCCTCCGGCAGGTCAACCCTGTGAAGCCCACAGTGGATCGAGAGAAAGGCGATGGACGTCATCTGGCAAACGCTGCAAGCGGAATTCGCCGACATCACCGACGAAGCCGAAATCACCCGCATCCTCTTGCGCCTGTCGATGGCGGCGATCCTGGGCGCGGTGCTGGGTTTTGAACGCGAGAGCAAGGGCAAGTCGGCCGGTGTGCGCACGCACATGCTGGTGTCGATGGGCGCGGCGCTGTTCGTGCTGGCGCCGAGCATGGCCGGTGCTGACGAGCAGGCACTGAGCCGGGTGATCCAGGGCATCGTCGCCGGTATCGGTTTTCTTGGGGCGGGCACCATCTTGAAAGGCAATGTCCAGGACACCAGCCACGTCAAAGGCCTGACCACGGCCGCCGGGCTTTGGATGACCGCCGCCATCGGCACGGCAGCCGGCATGGGGCGCGAGGCCACGGCACTGATCAGCACCTTGCTGGCGCTGCTGGTGCTGGCGACGATGCCGTTGCTGGTGGACAAGCTGGAGGCGCAAGAGGAGGACAAGCGCAGGGAGGAGGAGGGCAGGAAGCACTGAGGGGAGCCGAAGCTCCCCTCAAAGCGTTGTTGCCTGCTCTTTTATTATTATTGAAGACCGGCCTTTTGTTGTTTTTGTAAGCCTGCCTTGTGTTGCGAGCGACCCCCATGCGGGGTCAAGAGCAAACGTATTTTTTTGAGCGCTGACCTGCTGTCATCATGCTGATCCGATCCTGACTGCCGCTACCTGGAGGTAGTTTTGTTGTTCTGTGTCAGATCGCGGGGCGAGCCCCTGAAAAGCCTGTCGACTCCAAAAAAATCTGCTTGCTACGCCTCTGCCGTGTTGTTCTTGTTATGTCAGAGCCGTTACCTGTTGTTTTTATTGGGTGTCACGTTTTTTGTTGTTGTTGTACGAAAGATATAGCAGGTGCCGTGCCAACTTTTAAAAAGCCTTTAAAATCAAGGGCTTGAGCAAAATGGCGAAAAACCGGTGGCCTGAAATTCTGTCGAATTGTTTCCCTGTTACCCGATTTTTTGCTGGAGTGGGCGGCAGCGGTAACACTGCACCCACACTCTTGTGACAACCGTGTGAATCACTGGGCGCTGCGTGCCCGCGCCACCCGCGAGCCGTTGGCCCGGCCCAGCACCTGGCTGATGCGCTGCCCGGCCGCGATCAGTGCGTCGAGGTCGATACCGGTTTCGATACCCAGCCCCTGCAGCAGGTACAGCACATCCTCCGTGGCAATGTTGCCGGTGGCGCCCTTGGCATACGGGCAGCCGCCCAAACCTGCCACGGAGCTGTCGAACACGCTGATGCCTTCGAGCAGGCTGGCGTACACATTGGCCAGGGCCTGGCCGTAGGTGTCGTGGAAGTGCCCGGCCAGCTGCGCACGCGGCACAAGCGCCGAGACCACCTCGAACAGGCGGCGGGTATCGCCTGCGGTGCCGGTGCCGATGGTGTCGCCCAGCGACACTTCGTAGCAGCCCATGTCGTGCAGCGCCTTGGCCACCGGGGCCACCTGTTCGGCGCTGACCCTGCCTTCATAAGGGCAGCCGAGCACGCAGGAGACGTAACCGCGCACGCGCACGCCGTGGCTGCGCGCCGCCGCCATGATCGGCTCGAAACGGTTCAGGCTCTCGCTGATCGAGCAGTTGATGTTGCGCTGGGAAAACGCCTCGGAGGCCGCCGCGAACACCGCCACTTCCTTCACGCCCGCCGCCAGGGCGTCTTCGAAACCGCGCAGGTTCGGGGCCAAGGCGGCATAGGTAACGCCGGGGCGCTGGCTGATGGCGGCGAACACCTCGGCCGAACCTGCCATCTGTGGCACCCACTTGGGCGACACGAAACTGCCCACCTCGATGTAGCCCAGCCCGGCAGCGCTGAGGTCGTCGACCAGGCGCACCTTGTCGGCGACGCTGATGGGTTGGGCTTCGTTCTGCAGGCCGTCGCGGGGGCCGACTTCGACCAGGCGGACTTTTTCAGGCAAGGACATGGCGGGGTTCCTGTGGCGGGTCAACGGTTGTCGTTATTGTTCAAGGTGGCGGCCAGGGCCTGCTCGCAGCGCTCCTGGGCGGTGTCCAGTTCCAGTTGCATCTGGTGGATGTCGAGCATCTGCTGCTCCAGCTGGGCGCGGCGCTCGGCGATTTTCGCCAGCATGCTGTTGAGCTGCTTGAGGTTGCCGCTGCTGGGGTCATACAGCTCGATCAGTTCGCGGCATTCGGCCAGCGAGAAACCGATGCGCTTGCCGCGCAGGATCAGCTTCAGGCTGACCTTGTCGCGGGGCGAATAGATGCGCTCCAGGCCGCGGCGCTCGGGGCTGAGCAGGCCCTGTTCCTCGTAGAAGCGAATGGCGCGGGTGGTGATGTCCAGCTCGCGGGACAGGTCGGAGATGCTGTAGGTCTGGCTGCTCATGCTCGGGCTCGGCGTGGGGTATGGCGGTATCCTGAGGGCAGGTTGACGTATACGTCAAGCAGGGCTGTGTCGGTTTTGCTGGCCCTATCGCCGGCAAGCCGGCTCCCACAAGTGCTGCGCTGTACCTGTGGGAGCCGGCTTGCCGGCGATAGGGCCCGAACAGGCAAAGCCATTCACTCAGGCTGCACCGAACGCCGATAGCCATTGGGGGTCTGCCCACTCAGGCGCTTGAAGAACCGCGCAAAGTACGTCGGGTCACTGAACCCCAGGCTATCGGACAGCTGCCCGATGCTCATGCGCGTGTACACAAGGTTGCGCCGCGCCTCCAGCAGCAGCCGCTGGTGCACCACCTGCAGCGCCGTCTGCGCGCACAACGCCCGGCACAGCTGGTTGAGTTGCAGGCTCGGAATGTTCAGGCGCGCGGCAAAGTCCTCCACCGACAGGTGCTCGCGGTAATGCGCCTCGACCAGGCGCAGGTATTGCCCCAGCAACTGCCGGTCACGCTCGTCGCGGTTGCGCGGCGCCTGGCCCTGTTGCTGGCAGCGGCTGATCCACACCATCAGCGCCGTCACCAGGGCTTCGAGCAAGGCCGCGCGCCCGGGGGCGTGGCCCTGGTACTCCTGCTGCAGGGTGTCGATCAGGTTGCGCAGGCGCCCGCGGTCCTGGCCCAGCGGGTAGCACGCCGCCTTGGCCAGCACGCCCAGCGGCGTGCCCAGGCGTTGTTCCAGGGCCGCCACCAGGGCCGTGCCGAAGGTCAGCACATGCCCCTGGATATCGGCGCTGAAGCGAAAACCATGCACCGTCAGCGGCGGCACCACCTGGATCGCCGCCTCGGCAATGACGCTGCGCACGCCCTCGATCTCAACTTCGGCCCGGCCGCGTTGCACATAAAGCAGCTGGAACAGCTCGGCGTGCTGGTGCGGCTTGATCTCCCAATGGTGCAGGCGGCTGCGCGCCGGGATCGACTCGCAATGCAGCAGGTCGGTGCCGGGCCAGGCCTGGTTTTCGCCATAAAGCTGGAACAACGGGACGCCGGAAAGGGTGGATGGCATGGGCGGATGGCCTGTTCGTTAATCGAACCAATTTTGTAAAAGTGCAGTTTTCTTATGGAATAGCACACCTATTTGGCTGCTTTAGCCCTTAAAAATGCAAGTACAAAACGCCTAACAACAAGAGACAACAACAATGAAGACTCAGGTTGCAATCATCGGCGCGGGCCCCTCTGGCCTGCTGCTTGGCCAGCTGCTGCACAAGGCCGGCATCGCCAACGTGATCCTCGAACGCCAGGCACCGGACTATGTGCTGGGCCGTATCCGCGCCGGCGTGCTCGAGCAGGGCACCGTCGATCTGCTGCGCGAGGCCGATGTCGCCGAGCGCATGGACCGCGAAGGGCTGGTGCATGATGGCGTAGAACTGCTGGTCGGCGGCCGCCGCCAGCGCCTGGACCTCAAGGGCCTGACCGGTGGCAAGACGGTGATGGTCTATGGCCAGACCGAAGTCACCCGCGACCTGATGCAGGCCCGTGCGGCCAGCGCCGCGCCCATCTTCTACTCGGCCAGCAATGTTCAACTGCATGAACTCAAGGGCGAGCAGCCCTACGTGACCTTCGAACACGATGGCCAGCCGCAGCGCCTGGACTGCGACTACATTGCCGGCTGCGATGGCTTCCACGGCGTGTCCCGGCAGAGCATCCCCGAAGGTGTGCTCAAGCACTACGAGCGCGTGTATCCGTTCGGCTGGCTGGGCATGCTGGCCGACACCCCGCCGGTCAACCCTGAGCTGATCTACGCCCACCACGAACGGGGTTTCGTGCTGTGCAGCCAGCGCTCGCTGACGCGCAGCCGCTACTACCTTCAGGTGCCGCTGGAGGAGCGCGTCGAAGACTGGTCGGATGCGCGTTTCTGGAACGAGCTCAAGGCCCGCCTGCCGCAAGAGGTGGCGGCGCGCCTGGTGACCGGCCCGGCTCTGGAAAAGAGCATCGCGCCGCTGCGCAGCCTGGTGGTCGAGCCGATGCAGTACGGCCACCTGTTCCTGCTCGGCGACGCCGCGCACATCGTGCCGCCCACCGGTGCCAAGGGCCTGAACCTGGCGGCCTCGGACGTGAACTACCTGTACCGCATCCTGCTCAAGGTGTATCGCGAAGGGCGCACCGACCTGCTGCAGCAGTACTCGCCGCTGGCGCTGCGCCGGGTGTGGAAGGGCGAGCGCTTCAGCTGGTTCATGACCCAGTTGCTGCATGACTTTGGCGAGCACAAGGATGCCTGGGACCAGAAGATGCAGGAGGCCGACCGAGAGTACTTCCTGTCGTCGCAGGCGGGGTTGGTGAACATTGCCGAGAACTATGTGGGCTTGCCGTTCGAAGAGGTGGCTTGAGCTGCCGCTATCCTGTGGGAGCCGGCTTGCCGGCGATTGGCTGGGGCAGACGAATGCAGCCTTGGTTGCCTGCTCGGGCCCTATCGCCGGCAAGCCGGCTTCCACAGGGGCAGCGCCGGATTATTGGGCCAGCAACGCCACCATCTCCCGGTACCCGCGCTGGCGCGCATGTTCCAGGGCGGTCACCCCGTCCTTGTCGGCAATCTGCCGGTCCGCACCCGCCGCCAACAGCCGCCGCACGATCTCCACATGGCGCGGGCCGCCATCGCCGAGGATCACCGCCTCCAGCAGCGCGGTCCAGTGCAGGCGGTTGAGGTGGTCAACGTCGACCCCGGCGTCGATCAGCAGCTGCACGGTCTCCACGTGCCCGCGCTCGGCGGCGGGGATCAGCGCCGTGCCGCCGTAGCGGTTGGTGCTCTTGAGGTCGGCGCCATGGGCCAGGGTCAGGCGCAGGATGTCGTTCAAGCCCCGGGCACCGGCATACAGGTAGGGGCTGTCGTCGATGATGTCCTTGGCGTTCACATCGGCACCGGCCTCGATCAGCGCCTTGGCCGCCGCCACCTGGTTGGCGTGGGTGGCAACCAGCAGCGCGGTGCGGCCCTGGTCGTCGCGCAGGTTCACATCGGCGCCTTGCTCGAGCAGGCGCTGCAGGGTGGTGGTATCGTTGTGCGCGGCGGCGTTGTGCATGGCGGGCGTCTCGGCGAAGGCAAGGCTGGTGAACAAGGCAAAGGCTAGCGCGGTAAGTGGCAAACGCATTTCGCAGGCTCCTGTAATGTCTGCCGCAATCCTAGAAAATGCACGGCAGGGGTTGAAGTTAAGAATGTGCATGACCCACAGTGCCCTGCTGAATAGTTAAAGCAGGAAGCCTACCCATGAATTTTCCGACGCCATTGCTCGCCGCCTTGTGCCTGGCCGCCACCAGCCACGGCGCCCTGGCCGACCAAGCGCTGCCGGCGCCGCCGGAAGCCCAGTCCGGCTACCGCAGCGGCCTTGAGCCGGTGCACGCCAGCCGGCACATGGCGGCGGCGGCCAACCCGCTGGCCAGCGAGGCGGGGCGGGCGATGCTGCGCGCCGGCGGCAGCGCCATCGATGCGGCGATCGCCATGCAGATGGTGCTGACCCTGGTCGAGCCGCAATCGAGTGGCATCGGCGGCGGTGGCTTCATCCTGTACTGGGACGGCCAGCAGGTGCAGGCCTACGATGGCCGCGAAACGGCGCCGGCAGCGGTCACCGAAGCGCTGTTCCTGCAACCCGACGGCACGCCGATGCCATTTCGCGCTGCCCAGATCGGCGGCCGTTCGGTGGGCGTGCCGGGCGTGCTGCGGGCCCTGGAAATGGCCCACGCACAGCACGGCAAATTGCCCTGGCGCGAGCTGTTCAAGCCGGCCATCGAGCTTGCGCGCAACGGTTTCGCGCTGTCCGAGCGCCTGCATGCGCTGGTCAGCGAAGACCCGTTCATTGCCGATTCGCCGGCCATGGCGCGTTACTTCCTGGACAGCCAGGGCAAGCCGCTGGCGGTGGGTACCGTACTGCGCAACCCCGAGCTTGCGCGCACCTTCGAGCAGTTGGCAGAGCAGGGCGTGGATGCCTTCTACCGCGGCGAAATCGCCGAGGCGATGGTGGCCCAGGTGCGTGGCCATGCCAACGCCGGGCAGTTGTCGCTGGACGATCTGCGCCAGTACCAGGCCAAGGCCCGCGACCCGGTATGCGGCCCCTACAAGGCCTGGCAGATCTGCGGCATGCCGCCGCCGTCCTCGGGTGGGGTCGGCGTGCTGCAGACCTTGGGCATCCTCGAAGCCGTGCAGCGTGCTTCAGCGCAACGCGACCTGGCCCATCAAGCGCCGCGCCAGGTGGCCTCGGCCGCCGGCCTGGAACCCACGCCGCTGGCGGTGCACCTGGTGGCCGAGGCCGAACGCCTGGCCTTCGCCGACCGTGCCCAATACCTGGCCGACAGCGACTATGTGCCGGTGCCGCTCAAGGCGCTGATCGACCCGGCGTACCTGGCCGGGCGCGCCACGCTGGTCGGCGAGTACAGCATGAAGCGCGCCCGCCCGGGCACACCACAAGGCGCCAACCTTGCGATGGCCCCGGACCGCTCGCCGCTGCGCATCTCCACCTCGCACCTGTCGGCCGTGGACGACAGCGGCCAGGCCCTGGCCATGACCACCTCGGTGGAGGCGGCATTCGGCTCGCACCTGATGGTCAAGGGCTTTTTGCTGAACAACCAGCTCACCGACTTTTCCTTCATCGCCCAGGAGAACGGCAGGCCCGTGGCCAACCGCGTCGAGCCCGGCAAGCGGCCGCTGTCGGCGATGGCGCCGACCCTGGTGTTCGCCCGCGATTCCGGCGAACTGGTGGCCAGCCTCGGCTCCCCCGGCGGCTCGCAGATCATCGGCTACGTGAACAAGGCCCTGGTCGGCCTGCTGGACTGGAAGCTCGACCCGCAGCAGGCCGCCAACCTGCCCAATTTCGGCAGCCGCAATGGCGGCACCGAAGTGGAGAAGGAGCTGGCCAGCCCGGCCTTGATCCGACAGTTGGCGGCATGGGGGCATGAGGTCACGCCACTGACCATGACCAGCGGCATGCAGATCATCCAGCGCAGCGCCGGCGGCTGGTCGGGCGGCGCCGACCCGCGGCGTGAGGGCGTGGCGCTGGGCGACTAGGCGTGGTAGAAGTCAGCCTTGCCATTTGAAAGTTGAATACCAAGATGTCCATCAGCGTGAAATCGAATAGAGCCCTGTTCGACCTCGACCTGCTACGCGCCATCGTCGTGGTGGCCGATTGCGGCAGCTTCACCACCGCCGCCACGCGCCTGCACTCGACCCAGTCGACCATCAGCCAGAAGGTGCGTCGCCTGGAGGACATGGTCGGCCACCGCCTGCTGGTGCGCGGCAACCGCGACGTGCTGCCCACCGACGCCGGGCAGACCTTGCTCGGCTACGCCCGGCACATGCTGGCGCTGAACGACCAGATGCTCGAAGCCCTGGCCGGGGCCATGGTCGGCGTCACCGTGCGTCTGGGCGTGCCCGAGGATTTCGTTGGCGGGCGCACCACCAACGCACTGTCGGCGTTCAACCGCCAGCACCCCCAGGTCAAGCTGGAGGTCACCAGCGGCCTGTGCCGCGACCTCAGCCAGGCCTACGACAACGGCGAGCTGGACCTGGTGCTGCTCAAGCAGCGGCGCAATACCCGCGAGGGCGTGGCGTGCTGGCCGGAGCGTTTGCAGTGGATCGACAGTGCGCGTATTCCGGCCTTCGAACTCGACCCGATCCCGCTGGTGACCTTCCCGCCGCGGGGGCTGTACCGCGAGGACATGATCAGTGCCATCGAAGGCATGGGCCGGCGTTGGCGCATCAGCTTCACCAGCTCCAGCCTCAGCGGCATCCAGGCAGCGGTGGCCGACGGCATGGGCATCAGCCTGCTGCCGCCGCGCGCGGCCAGTGGCGAGCATCGGGTGCTGGGGGCTGCCCAGGGGTTGCCGGAGGTGGACAGCTACGAAATCGTCATCGTTCACCGGCCGACGGCGGATGTGATGGTCAAGGCGTTGGCCGAGGTGATGACAGAACTACTGAGGGGAGGGGCGCTGTAGGAGCGGCCTTGTGTCGCGAAAGGGGCGCGAAGCGGCCCCGGGGTTTTTGTGCCGCTGCTGATGGATGGGGGCCGCTTCGCGGCCCTTTCGCGACACAAGGCCGCTCCTACAGCCTTTCGCGACACAAGGCCGCCCCTACAGCCTTTCGCGACAAAGGTCGCTTCTTATGGCATCCCCAACCACTGCGGCAGCGCCAGCGAAATGAACGGCACGTAGGTCACCAGCACCAGGAACAGCAGCAGGATCGACAGCCACGGCAGCGCCGCGCGAATCGTCTGCCCAAGCGTCAGCCCGGTCACCGCCGAGGTCACGAACAGGTTCAGCCCCACCGGCGGGTGCACCAGGCCGATCTCCATGTTCACCACCATCACGATGCCCAGGTGAATCGGGTCGATGCCCAGCTTCATCGCGATCGGGAAGAAGATCGGCGCCAGGATCAGGATGATCGCCGACGGCTCCATGAAGCTGCCGGCCACCAGCAGCACCACGTTGACCATGATCAGGAAACCGATCGGCGTCAGCCCCTCGGACAGCACCCACTGGGTGATCTGCTGGGGGATCTGCTCGGTGGTCAGCACGTGGGCGAAGAGCATGGCGTTGGCGATGATGAACAGCAGCATGATGGTCAGCCGCCCCGACTCCAGCAGCACCTTGGGGCAGTCGCGCAGGCGCATGTCCTTGTACACGAACAAGGCGATGAACGCCGAATACACCGCCGCCACGGCCGCCGCTTCCGTGGGGGTGAACATGCCGCTGTAGATCCCGCCAAGGATGATCACCAGCAGCAACAGCCCCCAGAACGCGCGCCGCGCGGTGCTCAGCCACTGGGCGAAACTGACCCGCGGCTGCGCCGGCAGCTTCTTGATCCGCGCCACGATGTAGATCGTCACCATCAGCGCCACGCCCAGCAGGATGCCGGGCACAACGCCCGCCATGAACAGCTTGCCCACCGAGGTTTCGGTGGCGGCCGAGTACACCACCATGACGATCGATGGCGGAATCAGGATGCCCAGGGTGCCGGCGTTGCAGATGATGCCGGCGCCGAACTCGCGTGGGTAACCGGAGCGCACCATGCCGGCCACCGCGATCGAACCCACCGCCGCTACCGTGGCCGGGGACGAGCCCGACAGCGCGGCGAACAGCATGCACGCCAGCACCGCGGCAATCGCCAGGCCGCCACGGATGTGGCCGACGCAGGCGTTGGCGAAGTCGATCAGGCGCTGGGCCACGCCGCCGGTGGTCATGAACGCGCCCGACAGCAGGAAGAACGGGATGGCCAGGAAGGTGTAGCTATCGGAAGTTTCGAACAGCTTGATCGCCAGCGAGCTCAGCGAGTCCTGGCTGAACATCAAGATCGACAGCGCCCCCGACAAACCCAGCGAAATCGCGATCGGCACGCCCAGGAACATGAACACGAACAACAGCAGGAACAGGCAGATGACCGTCATTGGTGGTGCTCCTCACCCGGGTTGGCCAGCTTGCTGGCTTCGGCGGCCTCGTCGGCCAGGCCCAGGCCGTATTGGCGATGGGTGAACAGGCGGTAGAAGATCTCCAGGTAGCGCACGATCACCAGGGCGAAACCCAGCGGCACGATCAGCGCGATATGGCCGACCTTGATGCCGTAGCGGTCGAGGTCTTCGGCGCCGATGCCGGCCACCAGCACCGCGCTCACCCACTTGATGCTCGCCACCAGGAACAACCCGGCATAGGCCAGGCAGCAGGCGCAGGCGAGCATCGCCAGCACCCGCTGCACCGGCTTGCGGGTGCGCCGCACCAGCACGTCGACGCCCAGGTGCCCGGCCGTGCGCACGCCATAGGCGATGCCGAAGAAGATCAGCCAGCCGAACAGCGCCTTGGTCAGGGCGATGCTCCAGGTCATTTCCTGGGCGTAGCCCATCAGGTGGTCGCCGATGCCCAGCAGCAGGTCGCTGGCCAAGGACCAGTGGTCACTGAGGGTGTAGAACAGGGTGTAGAGATTGTTCAGCGCCACGTAGAGGAAGGTCACCAGGGTCATGGCGGCCAGCAGGAAGGCGATCATGCCTTCCTCGAAATGCTCCCAGATGCGCCTGAGCGATTGCATAGGGTTTCTCCAGACAGAGAGAGGGCAGGCCACCCGGGGGCGGGTGGCCAGGGCAGGGCGCAGCAGGGGTCAGGACGGCTTGTTGGCGTCGTCGGCGGCCTTGATCAGGTCGGCGCCGATCTGCCCGGAGAACTTGTCCCACACCGGGCGCATCGATTCACGCCACTGCTGGCGCTGCTCGGCGGTGAGCGGGTCGATCTCGCTGGTCTTGGCGTCGAGGATCTTCTGCCGCGAGGTCTGGTTGAGCGCTTCGGCCTGCTTGTTCACCTCGACGGTGACCTCGTCGATGATCGCCTGCAGCTCGCCGCGCACATCCTCGGGCAGGCTGTTCCAGAACTTGGCGTTGGTGATCACCATGTAGTCGATCAGGCCATGGTTGGTCTCGGTGAAGTACGGCTGCACCTCGTTGACCTTCTGGCTTTCGTAGTTCGACCAGGTGTTCTCGGTGCCGTTGACGGTGCCGGTCTGCAGGCCCTGGTAGACCTCGGCGAAGCTCATCTTGCGCGGGTTGGCGCGGATGGCCTTGAACTGCTCCTCGAGCACGCTGGAGGCCTGCACGCGGAACTTCAGGCCACGGGCATCCTTGGGCAGGATCACCTTCTTGTTCGCCGACAACTGCTTGAGGCCGTTGTGCCAGTAGGCCAGGCCACGGATGCCCTTGTCTTCCATCGAAGTCAGCAGCGCCTTGCCTTGCGGGCCTTGCTGGAAGCGGTCGACGGCAGCCAGGTCATCGAACAGGAACGGCAGGTCGAAGATCTGCACCTGCTTGTTGTAGTGCTCGAACTTGGCCAGCGACGGCGCCAGCATCTGCACGTCGCCCAGCAGCAGGGCTTCCATTTCCTTGCCGTCGCCGAACAGCGACGAGTTGGGGTAGACCTCGACTTTTACCTTGTCCTTGAGTTGCGGGTCGGCGGCGACCAACTTCTGGAACATCAGCGCGCCCTGGCCTTTGGGGGTGCTGTCGGCCACCACGTGGGCGAACTTGATGATGATCGGGTCGGCGGCCTGGGCCAGGCTCGCCATGGACACAGCGGCGGCGCAGAACAGCGCCTGGGTCAGCTTCAACATCGATGTCACCTCTGATTTATTGTTGTAGGAGGGTTGAGGGTAAAGATGGACCAATGGCTTGTGTGTGGAGAATCAGCATTTGTGTAAGGCGGCGTTCGGCTGGGGTTAACACCAGCATCGGCCCTATCGCCGGCAAGCCGGCTCCCACAGCTACACCGCAGGCCCGCAGTCTCTGTGGGAGCTGGCTTGCCAGCGATAGGGCCGGCAGCTTCAACCCCGTTGCCGGGCCAGCAACCGCTGGGCGCGCAACACCACCGGCGCATCCACCATCTGCCCCTCCAGCTGGAACGCCCCGGCGCCATGGGCCGCCTCGCTGGCAGCCAGTACCTTGCGCGCCCAAACCAGCTCATCGGCACTCGGCGCCAGCGCCGCATGGATCACCGCCACCTGCCTTGGGTGAATGCACAGCGCCCCGCCATAGCCCATGTCGTAGGCATGGCGCATCGCTCGCTGCAAGCCTTGGGCATCGTCGATCGCCGGGTACACCCCATCCAAAGGCGCCAATAACCCCGCCCCCCGCGAATGCAGCTGCACCGCCATGCGCGCCTGGTCGAGAAACTGCCGGGCCGCCGCGCTTTCGGTGTTCAGGTCCAGGTCCAGCGCCAGGTCCAGGCTGCCGAACGACAAGCGCTCGACACCTTCGGCCTGGGCAATCTGCGGCAACGCCAGCAGCCCCTTGGCGCTCTCGATGATCGGCCACACCGGCTTGCCGGCATGGCGCGCCACGGCCACTTGTGCCGCGTTCTCGACCTTGGGCAGCAACAGCCCGGCCACACCTGGGTGCTGCGCGCAGAACGCCAGGTCAGCACGGTGCTGCACATGCTGCGGGGCGTTGACCCGCACCCAGACGGCCGCTTGTGGCGTAGCTTCAAGGAATGCCGCCAGGTGCTCGCGGGCCTGCTGCTTCAGCGGCTCTTCCACCGCATCCTCGAAGTCGACGATGACCGCATCGGCCCCCGCCGCCAGCGCCTTGGCAAACCGCTCGGGCCGGCTGCCGGGCACGAACAGCGCCGAACGCACCCGGCTCATACCACACCGCCCGCAGCCAGGTCGGCTTGCTCGCCTGCGCTGAAACCCAGCTCGGCGAGGATGCCCTGGGTGTGCTGCCCCAGCGCCGGCACGGCGTCCATGCGCGGGGTGAAGGCGCCATTGCGCCCCGGTGGCAGCAACGCCGGCAGCTTGCCGGCCGGGCTGTCCACTTCGCGCCAGCCATCGCGGGCCTGCAGCTGCGGGTGCTGCCACACCCCGTGCATGTCGTTGACCCGGGCATTGGCGATCTGCGCCTGCTCCAGGCGCGCGACCACCTCGTCCAAAGGCAGGTTGGCAAAGCCATCGATGATGATCTGGCGCAGCACTCCGCGGTTTTCCGAGCGCTTGAAGTTGGCGCTGAAGCGCTCATCGCTGGCCAGTGCCGGGTCGAGCAGCACCTTCTCGCAGAACACCGCCCATTCCCGCTCGTTCTGCAGGCCGAGCATGATCGTGCCGCCACCGCCGGTGGGGAACGGCCCGTAGGGGTAGATGGTCGAGTGCGCAGCGCCGGCACGCGGCGGCGGTGGCGCGCCGTCGTAGGCGTAGTACATGGGGTAGCCCATCCACTCCACCAGGCTTTCCAGCATCGACACGTCGATGCGGCTGCCGACGCCGGTCTTGCCGCGCAGCATCAGCGCCGACAGCACGCCGGTGTAGGCATACATGCCCGCCGCGATGTCGGCGATCGAGCAGCCGGCCTTGGCCATTTCGTTTTCGCCCGGGCCGCCGGTCACCGAGAGAAAGCCGCCTTCGCTCTGGATCAGCAGGTCGTAGGCCTTTTTCTTTTCATACGGGCCGCCTTCGCCGTAGCCGGAGATGTCGCACACGATCAGCTGCGGAAAGCGCGCATGCAGCGCTTCGAACGACAGCCCCATGCGCGCCGCTGCACCCGGCGCAAGGTTTTGCACCAGCACGTCGGCCTTGGCCAGCAGCGCGTCGAGGATGCCGCCGGCGGCCTCCTGCTTGAGGTCGAGGGTGAGGCTTTCCTTGGAGCGGTTGGTCCACACGAAATGCGAGGCCAGGCCGTCGACGCGCTGGTCGTAGCCACGGGCGAAGTCGCCGCTGCCGGGGCGTTCGACCTTGATCACGCGGGCGCCGAGGTCGGCCAGCTGGCGGGTGCAGAACGGCGCGGCGATGGCGTGTTCCAGGCTGATGACGGTGATGCCGTCGAGCGGGCGGGGTGATGCTTGAGTCATGGGGTCACCTCAGTGCAGGTCGGCCAGGGAGCGGGCATCGCGCAATTGCCACACGCGCTCGATCAATGCCTGGCCCTGGGCCGGGCTGCGCGCCCCGGAGAAGGCCAGCAGGCGCTGGAACTTGGCTTCCAGCTCCGGGCGCGACAGGGTGTTGCCGGGGTCGCCCTTGGGCTCGTCGATGGCCGCGTGGAAGCTGCGGCCATCGCTGCAGGTGACCTCGACCCGGCCCAGCCAGCGGGCCGGGTAGGCGGCGTCCACTTCAGGGTCCAGCTGCATCTGCACCTTGTCGCGAAACGCCGCCACCTGCGCATCGTTCAAGGCCAGGTCGCGAAACTCCAGCAACTGCGCGCTGCCGTGCACGGCGATCAACCCGAGCACGGTGCCCATGGAGAACTTGGCCTGGTGCACGGTGGTGGGCGTGGTCACCCGGCCCAGCACATCGATAGCGCCCTGGTGCACGCGGGTGACCACCTTGGCGATATCGCCATGGCCCAGGCCTTCACGCGCCATCAACTGCAACAGCGCATCGGCGGCGGGGTGGGTGTGGCGGCACGAGGCGTGGAATTTGAACGAGGTTTCCACCAGCGCCCAGCGCGTGCCCAGGCGGTCGCTCAGGCGCGCCGGGTCGGCATCGCTGGACATGCCGGCGGCCAGGCCTTGCTCGCCTTCGAGGATATTGCGCGCCCCGCTCAGGCCATCGGCGGTCAGGTACGCGGCCAGCAGGCCGTCGGCGGCGGCCTTGGCGGTGTGCAGCTGCTTGGAGTCGGCCGCGTCGCGCAAAAATTCCCACAGGCCGGCCGCCTGGGTGCCGGCGCTGCCGAGCAGGTTGATGAACTGCTCCCGATCGAAGCCCAGCAGCTTGCCCACCCCGACCGCTGCGGCCAGGGTGCCGACCGTGGCGGTGGTGTGGAAGATGCGGTAGTGCGAGCGGCCGAGGAACTCACCGATGCGGATGCCCGCCTCATAGCCGGCCACCGCCGCCAGCAGCAGGTCCTGGCCGGACTTGCCCAGGTCCTGGGCGGCTGCCAGCACGGCGGAGAACACCACGGTGGCGGGGTGCAGCACGGAGCTGTTGTGCAGGTCGTCCTGCTCCACCAGGTGCGAGGCGGCGCCGTTGACCAGGGCAGCGAAGTAGGGCGAAGAGGTGCCCCCGCTGGTCAACACCCGCGCACGGCCCTGGGCCGGGCCCATGCGCTGGGCATAGCGCTCGAACAGCGGAATCGGGTGCGCACCCTGGCTGGCCAGGGCCGAGCCCAGCCAGTCGAGAAACAGGTCTTCGGTGCGGTCCAGCACGTGGCCGGGGATCTGGGCGTAGCGCAGGTCGGCGAGGAAGCCTGCGAGCGCGTGGGTATGCTGCATGTTCAGGCCCTCAGAAGCTGCGCGGCAGTTCGAGCAGGTGCTCGGCCACGTAGGACAGGATCAGGTTGGTGGAGATCGGCGCCACCTGGTACAGGCGGGTTTCGCGGAACTTGCGCTCGACGTCGTATTCGCAGGCGAAGCCGAAGCCGCCGTGGGTCTGCAGGCAGGCGTTGGCGGCTTCCCAGGAGGCCTTGGCGGCCAGGTACTTGGCCATGTTGGCGCTGGCCCCGGCGTTCTGCCCGCTGTCGTACTCGGCGCAGGCGCGCCAGCGCATCAGATCGGCCGCCTCGATTTCGATATGGGCCTCGGCAATGGGGAACTGCACGCCCTGGTTCTGCCCGATCGGGCGGCCGAACACCACGCGGTCGCGGGCGTACTGCGCGGATTTTTCGATGAACCAGCGGCCGTCGCCGATGCATTCGGCGGCGATCAGCGTGCGCTCGGCGTTGAGGCCGTCGAGGATGTACCTGAAGCCTTTGCCTTCTTCGCCGATCAGGCTGCTGGCCGGGATCTTGAGGTTGTCGAAGAACAGCTCGTTGGTCTCGTGGTTGACCATGTTGGCGATCGGCTGCACGGTGAGGCCGTTGCCGATGGCTTCGCGCAGGTCGACCAGGAAGATCGACATGCCTTCGGACTTCTTCTTCACCTCGGCCAGCGGCGTGGTGCGCGCCAGCAGGATCATCAAGTCGGAGTGCTGGATGCGCGAGATCCACACCTTCTGGCCGTTGATCACGTACTCATCGCCCTGGCGCACGGCGGTGGTCTTGATCTTGGTGGTGTCGGTGCCGGTGGTGGGCTCGGTCACGCCCATCGACTGCAGGCGCAGCTCGCCGCTGGCCAGCTTGGGCAGGTACTGGCGCTTCTGCTCCTCGCTGCCATGGCGCAGCAAGGTGAACATGTTGTACATCTGCCCGTGCACGGTGCCGGAGTTGCCGCCGCAGGCGTTCACTTCTTCGAGAATCACCGAGGCCTCGGCCAGGCCCAGGCCGGAGCCGCCATATTGCTCGGGGATCATCGCCGACAGCCAGCCGGCGTCGGTCATGGCTTTGACGAAGGCCTGCGGGAAGCTTTTTTCTTCATCGATCTTGCGCCAGTAACTGGCGTCGAATTCGGCGCACAAGGCGCGCACGCCTTCGCGGATGGCAGTGAGGTCATCGCTGTCGTACGTATGCATGCGGGTGTTCTCTGTCGGGTATCAGTCGAAAAGCACGTCGGCGCTCTGCGCCACGCCATCGGCATTGCCGGCCCACAGCTGGGCCTGGCCAGGCGCGCTGATGCGCCCGGCCACCGCGAAAGGCGTGGGCACGCTTAGCGGGCGCACGCCGCGGTAGGCGAAGTGGCGCACCTGCTTGCCGGGGTTGGCGCGGATGAACGCGCGCAGGTTCAAGGTGGCGATCATCGGGCCGTGCACCACCAGGCCGGGGTAGCCTTCGGTGTCGGTGACATAGGGGTGGTCGTAGTGGATGCGGTGGCCGTTGAAGGTCACGGCGGAGTAGCGGAACAGCAGGGTCGGGGTGGGCACGACGGTTTCGTGCCAGTCGCCGGGCGCCTCGGCGGCGGCGCTGGTCAGCTTGGGCGGGTTGGGCTCGCGGTAGACGATGTCCTGCTCCTCGCGCACGCAGAGCTGGCCGTGCTGCGAGTAGTCGTGGCGCACGGTGACGAACAGCAGCGCGCCGGTGCGGCCGTGCTTTTCCTCGATGTGCACGATGGTCGACAGGCGATGGGCCTCGGCGCCGACCTTGAGCGGGGCGATGAACTCGACCCGCCCGCCGGCCCACATGCGGTTGCGGTTGTCTGCCGGGGGCAGGAAGCCGCCACGGGCCGGGTGGCCGTCGCCGCCCAGTTGCGCCTCGGCCACCGGCTCCTGGAAGAAGCACCACATCCACAGCGCGGGCAGCGCTTGGCCGACGGCGGGCGCGGTTTCGCCGAAGGTGGCGGCGATGCGCTTGATCAGGTTGCGGCTGAGCTCATCGACGGCCTCTTGCGTGCGGCCGATCCAGGCGCTGTAGTCGATGGGCGGGGGGGAAGCAGTCATAACCATGGGCCTCTGCATTTGTTGTTATGGACCGATCATGCGAGGCGCCTGGCATTCTGTGAATTTGCATTTGTGTAAGGCAGCGTTCATGTATGCTGAACGCCATGTTTTTGCCTGTACTGGCCTCATCGCCGGCAAGCCGGCTCCCACAGGTGCCGGGATGAGGCCTGTGACCACCAGCGGAGCCTCACATGCATTTCGACCTGGCAGACCTGCGGCTTTTCATCCACATCGGCGAATCGCCGAGCCTGACCCAGGGCGCACGCCGGGCGTTCCTCTCGCCGGCCGCCGCCAGCGCGCGGATCAAGGCGCTGGAGGCGCAGCTCGACACGCGCCTGTTGTACCGCGACAGCCGTGGCGTGGAGCTGACCCCGGCGGGGCACAAGCTGTTGACCCACGCCCGCCTGATCATGCGCCAGGTGGACTACCTGAAAGCCGAGTTCACCCAGTTCGGCACCGATTCGGCCGGGCATATCCGCATCTTCGCCAACACCACGGCGGTCACCGAGTTTCTCCCCGAAGTGCTGGCCGGCTTTCTCGCCAAGCGCCCCGGGGTGACGGTGGACCTGCAGGAGCGCCTGTCGCGCGACATCGTGCGCGGCGTGCTCGATGGCAGCAGCGACATGGGCATCATCGCCGGGCCCGTGGAGGCCAGCGGCCTGCAGGTGATGCACTTCAGCACCGACCGCCTGGTGCTGATCGTGCCGGTGGGCCATGAGCTGGCCTCGCGCACGCAGGTGACGCTCAAGCAGACGCTGGCGTTCCAGCACATCGGCCTGCACGACGGCAGCACCTTGCTGAGCTTTTTGCGCGACCACGTCGAGCGCATGGGCCTGAACCTTTCGCTGCGTATCCAGCTGTCCAGCTTCGAGGCGATCTGCCGGCTGGTGGAGGCGGGGGTGGGCATCGGCATCCTGCCCGAATCGGCGGCGCTGCGGCACAGCCAGACCATGAACCTGGTCACCATCAGCCTCGACGAGCCGTGGGCGGTGCGTGAGCGCAGCATCCTGGTGCGCGAGCTGGACGCGCTGCCGGGCACGGTGCGGGCGCTGATCGCAACCCTGATGCCCGATGGCGCGGTGCAGGCCTGACAGGCGCTAGAAGAACGTGCGCTGGGCCTTGAGCGTGACCACGCTCTCGCAGTAGCTGTTCATGCCCGCGTAGGCCTCGCAGCCACCGCCACTCAAGTCGGAGTTGCTGTAGATCAGGTTGAGGTCCAGCCCGAGCCAGGGGCGCGAGAGCTCCAGCGACCAGTCGGAAAACCCGTTCACCTGGCTGCCGTCGCCGATGGTGAACGGCGTGCCCAGGCGATGGTGGGCGAGTTTTACGGTGAGGTCGACGTTGAACAGCGGCAGCCGGCCAAGGTCGGCGAACAGGGTGCCGGTGCGGTTGCCCGGGTTGTCGCGCAGGGCCCCGCCGAAGCGGCTGCCGAGCACCGAAATGCCGCCGTACAGGGCATAGCTGTCGGCGTTGGCGATGTTCGGCTGGCTGTAGTGGATCAGCCCCACCTCGTAGCCCAGGGTGCTGTCGAAGTGGTGCTTGTAGCCCAGGTAGTTGTCCAGGCGCAGGGTGGAGTCGGGCGTCACGCCCATGCTCGGTGCGTACTGGCCGATGTACCAGCCGCTGGGGTGGCTGAGGTCGAGGCCGCCGTGGAAGGCGCCGAGCGCGGTCGGCGAGATCAGCCCCTGGGCCATGCTGCGCGAAGGGGTGGTGCCGAGGGTGAAGTCGAAGTCGCCGAGCTGGCGCTGGATCTGCTGCGCCAGCAGCGCCGGGCTGAACAGCAGGGCCGCACTCAGTATCAGCAGGGGCCGGGTCATGGTCACCGTCCTGGGAAGCTTGCACTTGAGCGGCAAAGGATACCTGCCCAGGCCGGCGACGAAAACCTTGGGGCCTGTTTCAGAGCGGCTGGGCGATTTCGATCAGGTTGAGGTCCGGGTCGCGCACGTACACCGAAAGAATCGGCCCGGTCGCCCCGGTACGCTGCACCGGCCCCTCGATGATCGGCCACTGCGCCTGCTGCAGGTGCTCGATCACCTGCTCAAGGCTAACCCGGGCGATGAAGCACAGGTCCAGGGCGCCCGGCACCGGCAGGTGGGCCTTGGGCTCGAACTCCTTGCCGCGCACGTGGATGTTGATCTTCTGGTTGCCATACAGCAGCGCCAGGCGGCCGGCGCCGAACGTTTGCAGTTGCATGCCGAGCACGCGGGTGTAGAAGTCGGTGCAGGCATCGACGTCGCAGGTGGTGAGTACCAGATGGTCCAGGTGATCGATCATGGGCTACCTCAAGGCGTGGGGACTGACGTCGCGCAGTCCGGCCCGGGCCATCATAGTGCACTGGGCCACGCTTTCGACAAGCCCGCGTGTGGAACGCCCAGCCTTTGCTACCCTTACATTCCACGCGGTTTGACCCCAAGGGGAACTGTGATGCGCAGGCCATTGCTCTACGTCGTGACGGCTGTGCTTTGCCTGGGAGGCGTTGGCGCCTACTTGCTGGCGCGAAACCCTGCAACCCCCGCAGCCCCCGCACCTGCGGCGCCCGTTGCCGCTGCGCCAGTGGCGGCGCCGCCAGCCCCACCACCCCCGGCCGCCGAGGCGCCAGCGCCCAAGCAGGCCGTGTTCGACCAGGCGCAACTTGCCCAGATGATGGCGCCGATTGCCCTCTACCCCGATGCGCTGCTGGCCCAGGTGCTGATGGCCAGCACCTATCCCGGCGAGGTGACCGAGGCGGTGGCCTGGTCCAAGGCCAACCCCAAGGCCCAGGGTGACGACGCAGTCAAGCAGGTGGCCCAACAGCCCTGGGACCCGAGCGTGCAAGCCTTGGTGGCGTTCCCCCAGGTGCTGGCGCTGCTCGGCCAGGACCCGGTCTGGGTGCAGCGCATGGGCGATGCGTTTCTGGCGCAGCCTGACGAGGTGATGGCCGCGGTGCAGAACCTGCGCCAACAAGCCAAGGCAGCCGGCAACCTGCAGAGCAACCAGTACCAGAACGTCACGGTCAAGGTCGCCGCGCCCGCCGCCAGCGCAGGCTCGGCCAGTGCCCCGGCCAGCAGCACGTCGAACATCATCATCGAGCCCGCCAACTCCCAGGTGGTGTACGTGCCCAGCTACAACCCGACCACCACCTACGGCACCTGGGCCTACCCCGCGTCGCCGCCGGCCTACTACCCGCCATCGCCCTTGTACACCGCCGGCACCGCGCTGATGGCGGGGCTGGCCTTTGGCACCGGCGTTGCCATCGTCAATTCGCTGTGGGGCGACTGCGACTGGGATGACCACGATATCGACGTGAACGTGAACCGCTACAACAACATCAATGCCAACAACCGCATCGGCAACAACCAGGGCAAGTGGCAGCACAACGCCGTGCACCGCGACGGCGTGCCCTACCGCGACAGCCGCAGCCGCGAGCAATTCGGCCGCCAGCTCGACGGCGCCAGCCAGCGCGCGGCCTTCCGGGGCGACGATGCCCAGCGCGCCGAGGCCCGCGACCGCGCCCGTGGCTCGATGGACCGGGCCGGTATCGAGCGGCCGGCCAACGCCAACCAGGATGCCCGTGACCGCGCCCGTGCCTCGCTGGACCGGGCCGGCATCGAACGGCCCGCCACCAGCAACCTCGAAGCGCGCGACCGGGCGCGCGAGGCGCGGGCCGAGCAGCCGCGGGTGGCAGACCGGCGGCAGGACACCCGCCCCAGCCGCGACAACCTGCAGGCCAGAAACCAGAACCCGCAGCTCAACCAGCGCCGCCAAGGCGAAGGCCAGGCACGCCAACAGCGTGATATCCGGCCCAACAATGCCGCCGGCAGGGCGCGCAACAATGCCTTCGATGGGGTCCGTTCGCCTTCGCGCACCAGCGCCCAGGCCAACCGCGGCCGTGTCAGCCAGCAGCTCGCCCAACGGCCGAACAACGCGCGCGCCTCGGGGCACACCATTTCCCGGCCCAGCGCGCCTGTGCGCCGCGGTGGTGGCGGAGGAGGCCGTCGATGAAACGCATGAGCATGCTTGCCCCCGTGTTGTTGGCCATGGCGGTGGCCTGGCCGTGCTGGGCCGCGACCCAGGAAGCCTTCCCGACACCGGAAAAGGCGGTGGAATCGCTGGTCGCCGCGCTGGGCACGGAGCACGCCGACGAGGCGCGCCTGGCCCAGTTGTTCGGTGAAGACTGGCGCACCTACATCCCCCGCGAAGGGGTGCAGCGCAGCGACGTGGATGCCTTCCTCAAGCAGTACCACGAGCAGCACCAGATCCAGGCCCAGGGCGATACCAAGGCCATCCTCGCGGTGGGCAGCGAACACTGGACCCTGCCCATCCCGCTGGCCAAGGCGGCCAACGGCTGGCACTTCGACCTCAAGGCCGGCAGTGCCGAGATCCGCGCCCGGCGCATCGGCCGCAACGAGCTGGGCGCCCTGCAATCGGTGCTGGCCTACCACGATGCGCAGATGGACTACGCCGCCAAGGACCGCAACGGCAACGGTGCGCTGGAGTACGCGCAGCACATCTTCAGCACCCCCGGCAAACATGACGGCCTGTACTGGGAAGACGAAGCCGATGGCGAGGTGAGCCCGCTGGGGCCGCTGTTCGGCCAGGACCGGGTCGGTGACGACTGGTACGGCTACCACTTCCGCATCCTCGATGGCCAAGGCCCCTCGGCCCCCGGCGGCGCCTACAGCTACCTGATCGGCGACCAGATGAGCCGGGGTTTCGCCCTGATCGCCTGGCCGGCCAAGTACAACGACACCGGGGTGATGAGTTTCATGATCAGCCATGACGGCCAGGTCTTCGAGAAAGACCTCGGCCCGCAGAGCGACAAGCTGGCCAAGGCCATGAAGCGCTTCGACCCGGATGACAGCTGGAAAGAGGTGACCGAAGACGCCAGTGATTGAGCCGCGCTAGCGGCCCAGCAACTGCCCCAGCAGCCACTGCCCGGCGGGCCCCAGCGCACGTTGCCGCGACCAGGCCGCGTCCATGGCCACCCGCCGCGGGTAGCCCGCCACCGGCAACTCCACCAGGCCCGTGCCAAAGCGCGCCACCAGTGCGGTGGGCAGCTCTGCCCAACCAAAGCCGCGCACCGCGAATTCCAGCAGCGTCAGGTAATCCGGCGCCGACCAGGCCTGGCCACGGCCATGGTGCAGGCTCGGCGCGTAGGTCTTCATGTACAGCTGGCGCTCGCTTTGCAGGTCCTGTGGCTGCAGCATCGGGCGTTTCGCCAAAGGGTGATCGCAGCTCACGTAGAGCCTGAATTCGGCCTGCTCGGGCAAGCGCGCCACCTGCACGTCGGCGGGGTAGTGCTGCTGGGCGGCGAGGATGCCGATCTGCGCCAGGCCCTGCTGGACCAGTTCGACCACATCGGCGTCTTCGGAGGGGCCCCAGCGCAGTTCGGTGTGGGGGTACAGTTCGGCGAACAGGCTCATCGCCGCGCCTTGCGAAGCCACGCTGTAGCTGTCCGACATCACCACCGACAGCAGCGGCTCGACCTGGCCGGCCAGGCGCACGGCCAGGGCATCGAGGCGCGCGCTGGCATCGAGGATCGCCTCGACGTGGCCCAGCACCTGGCGCCCGGCGGCATTGAGCGTGGGGTGGCGGCCGGCGCGGTCGAACAGCGGGCAACCTACGTCGGCCTCGAAGTTGGCGATGGCGATGCTGATGGTCGACTGGCTCTTGCGCAGCTTGCGCGCCGCTGCGGAGAACGAACCGAGGGCGGCGGCTTCGACGAAGGCGACCAGGGCTTCAGGCGAATAGCGCATAGGTATGGGGCAAACCGATAGGTAGTGTGCTGCGAGTATCGGTTCCATCAACGTAAAAGTGAAGGGCGCATCCGTGCGCCGTCAGTGCCTGCAGGCGGCGCGCACCTCGCGGGCGGTGCAGCCGAAGTACTGGCGAAACGCGCGGGTGAACTGCGCCTGGTCGGCAAAGCCGCAACGAAACGCCAGTTCACCGATCGGCAGGTGGCATTGCGGGTCGCGCAGTTGCCGGTGCACCGCCTCCAGGCGCTGCTGGCGCACCCATTCACCCAAGGTAAAAGCGGTGCTGGCGAACAGCTTGTGCAGGTAGCGCAGGGAAAGCCCGCAGGCACTGGCGATGGCTTGCGGCGACAGCTCGGGGTCAGCCAGGTTCTGCAGCACGTAGTGCTCCACCCGGGTCAGGTGCAGGGTGCTGAGGTTGGACCCTTCACTGCCCAGCACGCGCTCGTCCTGCTGCAGCGCCAGCAGCAAGGTGGCCATGGCCTGCTCCAGCAGCAGGTGGCGGGCAACCTGCGGGTTGGCGTCGAAATGCCGGGCACACAGGTCCAGCTGCTCGACGAAGATCTGCCCCAGCCCCTGGGTGGCATCGAAACAGTGGCGGGTATAGCGCCGGTGCCCGCGCAGGTGGCCCTTGAAGGCACTTTCCGGAAGCTTGAGCACCCACAGGTCGTTTTCGGCGCCGTAGTGGAAGCGATAAGGGGCATCGCCGCGCTCGACGATGAAGCCGCCGGGGCGGCAGCTGAGCTGGTGGCCGTCCTGCTCGAAGTGCACCTCGCTGCGGCTGGGCACGGTGACCAGGTAGAACGCCTCGCGGTCCTGGCCCACCTGCGCCTTGCTGCGCGAATAGCCCAGCCGGCTCGAGCGCAGGCGCGACAGGCTGCAGGCGGTGCTGGGCGTGCTCCAGCGTTGCAGGTGGCCATCGAAGGGTTGCTCGGCGGCGAACGCCAGGCTCAAGGGGAAGTAGGTGTCGCTGACGGCTTCGGCCCAGCGCGCCTGGCGCTCGGGCAAGGCCCAGCTGTGGGTGGAGATTTCGGTCGGCATGGTCGGTCCTTTTTCAAAGAGGGCAGCATTGAAAAAAGGAACTGCTGGCAAGCTACTCAAGCAGCTCTTGTTATTGTGCACGCCGCTCGGCAGCGCGAGGCTGCCGGGCGGGTACAAGCGCCGACCACTGTATCAGGCGACAGGTGTCAGCCGGTAGGTCGCCGAGGGTTCCAGGCAGGCCTGCCAGCCCGGCGGCACGACGATGTTGGTGGTGTCTTCTTCGATCACGCAAGGGCCGTGCACGGTTTGCCCCGCCAGCAGGTAGCTACCGTTGAACACTGGCGTTGCCTGCCACGGGCCATCGGCGCTGAAGCGCATCGGCCGCTCGCCCTGCGCGGTGGCCACGGCGGCTTCGGCAGGGGCTTGCAGCAGCGGTTGGGGCGGGCGCGGCAGGTGGCCGATCACCGAGCATTCCAGGTTGACCAGCTCTACCGGGCTGCCTGGCTCGCTGTAGGAGTACAGGGTCTGGTGGCGCTGGTGGAACGCCTCGATCAGCGCGCCAAGGCCGTTGCTGTCCAGCGCATCTTCCTGCCACTCCACGCTGCACTCGTGGATCTGCCCGGCGTAGCGCATCTCCAGGGTGTAGTGGCAACTGCTGGCCTGGTCGCCGAAGCCGTCTTCGCGCAGGTTGGCCATACCCTGCTGGCGCAGCTCGGCCAGCGTGCGGTTGAGCAGCGCCAGGTCGGCGTGCGCCGCGTCCAGGCGCATCGACAGGCTGGTGAGCTGGTCGTAGCGCACATCGGACAGGATCTGGCCAAAGGCGCACAGGCCCGAGGCCACCTTGGGGATCAGCACGGTGCGCATGCCGATTTCCTCGGCCAGGCGCACCACGTGCATGCCTGCCGCGCCGCCGGCACCGATCAGGGCGAAATCACGTGGGTCGTGACCGCGCTCGATGGAGACGCGGCGAATGCCGTTGACCATGTTCAGGTTGACCAGGGTGATGATGCCCAAGGCGGCGCGCTCCACGCTGATGCCCAGCGGTTCGGCGACCTTGCTGCGGATGGCCTCGAGCGCGGCCTGGCGGTTCAGGCGGATGCTGCCGCCCAGCAGCGCGCCGTCGGCCAGGTAGCCCAGCACCAGGTTGGCATCGGTCACCGTCGGCTCGTTGCCGCCCTTGCCGTAGCACACCGGCCCCGGCGTGGCGCCGGCGCTGCGCGGGCCGACCTGGAGCATGCCCAGGGTGTCCAGCGAGGCGATGGAGCCACCGCCGGCGCCGAGGGTTTCCACCTGGA
This sequence comes from Pseudomonas sp. NPDC087029, assembly GCF_044745345.1. NCBI lineage: Bacteria > Pseudomonadati > Pseudomonadota > Gammaproteobacteria > Pseudomonadales > Pseudomonadaceae > Pseudomonas > Pseudomonas sp. NPDC087029. The sequence goes on from NZ_JBIVAB010000007.1 coordinate 65,766, forward strand.
TCATCGGCACGCCGATGCGCTGGCGCAAGAAGTCCACGTCCTTGCTGAAGTTGGTGCGCCCGGCGTTGGTCAGGGTGATGTCGAACGAGGTGCCGCCCATGTCCACGGTGATGACGTTGTCGATGCCGAACGGCTTGCCCACCGCCAGGCCGGCCTGGGGGGCCGAGGCCGGGCCTGAGTTGATCGCGTTGACCGCCCGTTCGCGCATCAGGTGGCCGGGGGCCAGCCCGCCGTTGGACTGGAAGTAGCGCACCGGCTGGTGTGCGCCGAGCTCTTCGAACAGCGCGTCGATGCGCGCCACGTAGCGGGCCATCACCGGGCTCAGGTAGGCGTTGACCACGGTGGTGGAGGTGCGGGTGTACTCGCGGATCTGCGGAAACACCTCGACACCGGTACAGACGAACACCCCCGGCAGCGCGGCGCGCACCAGCTCGGCGGCGCGCTGTTCGTGGCGGGGGTTGCGCACCGACCACAGGAACGAAATGGCCACTGCCTCGACGCCCTCGGCGCGGAAGTACTCGATGGCCTGGTGCACGGCCTGTTCGTCCAGCGGGCTGTGCTCGCGGCCATCGCCCAGGATGCGCCCGCCGATGGGCCGGCGCAGGTGCCGCGGCGCCAGCATGAACGCCGGCGGGTAATGGGCGTCGTAGCGGTGGCCTTCTTCCTTGTGGCCCAGGCGGATTTCCAGGCTGTCCTCGTGGCCTTCGGTGCACAGCAGGCCGACCTTGACCCCGGTGCGCTCGATCAGCGCGTTGAGGGCCACGGTGGTGCCGTTGATGCACAAGTCGCAGTTGGCGATCACCTGGGCCGGGCTGAGCCCAGTGGCGTCGGCGATCTGCGCAAGCCCGGCGCGGATCGCCAGGGTGCCGTCGTGCGGGGTGGAGGGGGCCTTGAACAATTGCACGCCGCCGTCGCGGTCGGCCAGGATGAAGTCGGTGAAGGTGCCGCCGGCGTCGATGCCCAGGCGATATTGGTTGCGCATGTTGAGTCTCCGGTCAGAGCTGGCCGCGGGCAGCGTGGGTGGCGGTTTCGTCGAGTTGGCCGTCGGCGTCGACGATCACCCGGTAGTCCAGGGCCGCGCCCTGGGGCGAGACCAGGCCGTTGCGCAGGTCTTCGAGCACCGCTGCCAGCGGCCGGCGCAGCGGGTCGCCGTAACCGCCGCCGCCCGGGTTGATGTTGATGATTCGCTCGCCCGGTTGCAGGGTCAGCATCGGGTTCTGCAGGTAATGGTCTTCCTGGCCGTCGGCATGGCGGTGGATCAGCCGCCCGAGCTTGGGCTGCAGCAGGCCGTTGCGTGCGCCTGCGGCGCCTGCGGTGGGCAGCTGGCGGCCTTCGCCGAAACCGACCACGGTCATGGCGTGCTCCAGCGGCTCGATCTCCAGCCGGGTGCCGGAGCCGCCGCGGTACTCGCCGGCGCCACCGCTGTCGGCCATCAGGCTGTAGCGGTGGATCAGGATCGGGTAGGCGTGTTCGAGCAGCTCGATGTCGCCGCTCATCAAGGCGCCGAAGCAGCACAGCGGCCCGCAGGCATGCCAGCCGTCCATCACCTGGTTGGCGCCGGCGCCGGAGATGATCGAGGCCAGCACCATGGTCACGTATTCGCTGTTGCCGTTGCGCGGGTCGTGGCCGGCGATGTTGATGCCGCTGGTGTGCCCCCAGGAGGCGGTGACCCGCTGCGGCGAGGCCTGCTCCAGGGCGGTGCGCACGGCATCGGCCAGGGTTTCCATCGGCGTGGTGGTGCAGTTGACGTGGGGCGCAGGTTCGGCGGCGTTGCACAAGGTGCCCTTGGCGCCCACATCCACGCTCACGCAGCGGTACAGGCCTTCGTTGTAGGGCGGTGCGACCTGGGCGAACATCATCAGGCCCAGGTACACGCCCGAGACCGAGTTGCCTTCGTAGGAGTTGATGAAGTAGGGCACCTGGGGCGGGCTTTCGATGCGCACGTGCGCCGTTTCGCCGCGGATTTCCACGTGGGCGGTGATCGCCAGTTCGCCCAGCCCATGGCCCGAGTCTTCGAGCACCGCGGTGCCGCTGTAGTGGCCGTCGGGGACCTCGCGCAGCAGGGCGCGCATGTGCCGGTCGGCCATGTTCTTCAGCTCGGCGATGCACGCCCGCACCTGCGCCACGCCGTACTTGTCCAGCAGCTCCAGCAGGTGCCGCTCGCCGACCTTGCAGGCACCGTACTGGGCGTTGAGGTCGCCTTCCTGGTAGGGGCGGGCGCGCATGTTGGTGAGCATGAAGTTGATCACGTCCTCACGCCGCTTGCCCCGTTCCCACAGCTTGACCGGCGGAATGCGCAGGCCCTCGGCGTAGATCTCCTTGGCATCGGGGTTGTAGCCGGCCGGTACCGGGCCGCCGATATCGGTCAGGTGGCCCTTGCACACGGTCCAGAACACCAGCTCGCCCTGGTAGAACACCGGCTTGTACATGCAGCAGTCGAGGATGTGGCTGCCTTTGTAGGCCGGGTCGTTGTGGTAGATCACGTCGCCTTCGGCGATGTCGTCGCCGAAGAAACCGGCCACGCATTTCATCGCCGGTATCAGCGAGCCCAGGTGGATCGGGATGTCCTGGCCCTGCAGGATCATCTCCGGCAAGTGGTCGAACAGCGAGTTGGAGTAATCATGCGCCAGGTTGAACACGCTGGAGCGGCCGGTCTTTTCGAGGGTCAGGGTCATCTCGCGCTGCGCCGTCTCCAGCGCACCCCGCACGACGGCCAGGGTAATCGGGTCAACTGAGTTCATGGGTCACCGACATTGTTCTTGTGTTTTGGGTGAGGCCGCAGTGGGCGACCTTGCTGACAGGCTACGGGGGAAGGGCAAGGCTGACTTGTCGCTGGGTGCACCGGTTGTTGCGTTTGCGCGCACGCAGCGCTCGAATTGGCTAGTCTCGCCACGACCTTTCCGGGGATCGATCCATGCTCAACCGACGTTCATGGCTCACCGCAGGCACGGCGCTGGCCTGCAGCTTCTGGCTGCCCAGGCAGTTGCTCGCCACGCCGGCCGAGCACATGGCACTGTGGCCTGGTTCTGCGCCGGGCGGCGGCGGGCCGCAGGGGCCTGCCGTCATCAGCGCAAAAGGTGCGGTCAGCCAGGTTTGCACGCCTTCGCTGCAAGTGTTTCGGCCTGCGCAGCCGAACGGCGCCGCCGTGCTGATCGCCGCGGGGGGCGGCTACAAGCGCATCGAGAACGGGCAGGAGGCGCTGCCTGCCGCGCGCTGGCTGGCGGCGCGCGGGGTAACGGCCTTCGTGCTGACCTACCGCTTGCCGCGCGAGGGGTGGAACGCCGGGGCCATGGCGCCCTTGCAAGACGCCCAGCGCGCGCTGCGGCTCATCCGCGCCAGGGCAGCCGAGGAGGGGATCGATACCCGGCGCATCGGCCTGCTGGGGTTTTCTGCCGGTGGGCACTTGCTGGGCATGGCCGCTACCCGGGCCGGGTTTCGCGCCTATGAGCCGATCGATGACCGCGACCGCCTCGCGGCCAACGCGGCAATCGTGGCATTGGCCTACCCGGTGATAACGCTGCTGCCGCCCTACGACCGCACCTCGACCCGCCGCAGCCTGATTGGCGAGCACCCCAGCCACCAGGCCGCGGTTGATTGGTCGGTCGAAACCTACGTGACCGCGCAGTGCGCGCCTGTGTTCGTGGTGCAGGCCGCAGATGACCCGGTTGCCAACCCGCAAAACGCCCTGATCCTGGCCCAGGCCTGCCAGGCCCAGGGCGTTGCCGTCGAGCGGCTGCTGCTGCCCAGCGGCGGGCATGGCTTCGGCATGGGGCGCGCCAATACGCCCACGGCAGATTGGCCCAACGCGTGGGAACAGTGGTTGCGCAAGGCGTCTTTCATCTGAGGTATTGATAAAACCGATAGTAGCTATGTCGCGAGTATCTGTTCCATCAAAGAAAATGGCTGCCACGACGTAACCACATGATGGAATCTGCAATGAAAAAGACCTCTTTCAGCGAACGCCTGGTACATGCCGTGGGCTACGAAGTGTTCGCCGTGCTGCTCTGTGCGCCGCTGCTGTCGTGGGTGATGGGCAAGTCGCTGGCCACCGCCGGTGCCCTGGCCATCACCTTGTCGGTGATCGCGATGCTCTGGAACATGCTCTACAACGCCATGGTCGACCGCGTGGTGAAGACCGAACGCATCCACTGGAAGGCCAGCATGCGTTTCGCCCATGGCCTGGGTTTCGAAGCCGGGCTGGTGGTGTGGTGCCTGCCGGTGGCGGCGTGGATGCTGGACATCTCGCTGTGGCAGGCCTTCATGGTCGAACTGGGCTTCTTCGTGGTCATCCTGCCGTACACCGTGCTGTACAACTGGGCGTTCGACCGCGCGCGGTTTTACCTGGTGCAGCGCCGGCTGGCGGTGTGAGCCGGGTCTTGCATCAGACAGGCAAGCAGGAACTGCGTGGCTGTGAGAGGATGTCCGCCACCCCAGCCAGGACCCCGAATGCAGCCTGATGAAGACACCAAAACGAATCGAACCGCTGATTGAAGACGGCCTGGTCGACGAAGTACTGCGACCCCTGATGAGCGGTAAGGAAGCCGCCGTTTATGTTGTGCGCTGTGGTAACCAGGTGCGTTGCGCCAAGGTCTACAAGGAAGCCAACAAGCGCAGCTTCCGCCAGGCCGCCGAGTACCAGGAAGGGCGCAAGGTGCGTAACAGCCGCCAGGCCCGGGCCATGGCCAAGGGCAGCAAGTACGGGCGCAAGGAAGCCGAGGATGCCTGGCAGAACGCTGAAGTGGCGGCGCTGTTCCGCCTGGCCAATGCCGGCGTGCGGGTGCCCAAGCCGTTCGACTTCCAGGATGGCGTGCTGCTGATGGAGCTGGTGACCGACGCCGACGGCGACGCCGCGCCGCGCCTGAACGACGTGCACCTGGAGGCAGAGGAGGCACGCGAGCACCACGCCTTCGTCATTCGCCAGATCGTGCTGATGCTGTGTACCGGGCTGGTGCATGGCGACCTGTCCGAATTCAACGTGCTGCTCGGCCCTGAGGGCCCGGTGATCATCGACCTGCCGCAGGCGGTGGATGCGGCGGGCAACAACCATGCGTTCAGCATGCTGCAGCGCGACGTTGCGAACATGGCCCACTATTTCGGGCGCTTTGCCCCGGAGCTCAAGGGCACCCGCTATGCCCAGGAGATGTGGGCCCTGTACGAAGCCGGCGAGCTGCGCCCGGACAGCCCGTTGACCGGCGAGTTTGCCGACGATGAACATGCCGCGGACGTGGTCGGCGTGATGCGCGAGATCGAGGCAGCGCAGCGCGAAGAAGCCCGCCGCCGTGAGGCACTGGCCGAGGCCGAACACGGGCCGATCAAGGGCGAGGAGCCGCCGCCGCCCTGGTTGCAGTGACCTCAACGTTTGCGCCCCACCCTGTGGGAGCCGGCTTGCCGGCGATGAGGCCGGTGCAGGTGAGCTAGGGCAGCCTGTCAGGTCCCTATCGCCTACTAGCCGGCTCCCACAACTCCACAGCAGAGCTATGGTGAGTAGCTGCGGTATGGGCTCTCCTCGCGAATGGGCCACCGCTATCTGGGTATGTAGGGGCTCTGTAGTAGCGCGCATATCGGGGAGGCAGGAGTCTGTATTTCTGGGGCTTTAAATGAAACTTCTGGAAAATTTCCTACTTAAACGGTAATTAAATCCTACCTTTAAATTCGTGTGACTCCGAAATTTCTTACTGCTGATGTTTTTTGTTCAGAATTTTCCTGCAGGGAAGTCGGACCGTTGTAGGACTATTTTCTGATTGCCAGGCGCTACTATTTGTCCATGTTCTACTTCGCATGGGTGAAAAAGGTGTCCGAACAAACTGACGCGGCTTATTGCCAATCAAGTGATAGTGGTGTGGCCTGCCTGGTCATGCTGGCGCGATATCACGATATAGCCATCTCTCCTGAGCAACTACGCCACAGTTTCGCAACGGATGGCAGGCCTCTTACGGCCGCTCAGATACTTCAGGCATTTCAACATGTCGGGTTGAAGGCCAAGCTTCGACGTACTGATCCGCGCCGTCTGGTACATATGCCGTTGCCTGCCATGGCGGCGGATGGCCAGGGCGGTTACTTCATCATCGCCCGCATGGAAGGCGAGCGGGTGCTGGTGCAGGATCCCAAGATGTGCTCTCCACAAACCTGGACACTGGCGGAGCTCAGCCAGCGTTGGGACGGGGAGCTGATCCTGGTTCGTTCGGACGCACCTTTGCCTCAGGGGTTGGAACGTTTCGACCTGACCTGGTTCATTCCGGCCATTGTCAAACACAGAAAGTTGCTCGGCGAAGTATTTCTGGTTTCCCTGGTGATACAGGTTCTTGCCCTGTTGACGCCCTTGTTCTTCCAGGTGGTGATGGACAAAGTGCTGGTCCACAGAGGCATGACCACACTGGATGTTATTGCATTGGGGCTGTTGGCAGTCTTATTGTTCGAGAGCCTTCTCAGTGGCCTTCGCAGCTATATATCGGCTCATACCGCTTCCCGTATCGATGTCGAACTGGGCGCTAAGTTATTTCAGCATTTAATAGCGTTGCCACTCGCTTACTTTCAGGCGCGGCGAGTGGGAGACTCCGTCGCACGCGTACGGGAACTGGAAAACATTCGGAGTTTTCTGACCAGCAATAGCATTACCCTGCTGCTGGATGTTTTGTTCGTCGTTGTCTTCATCGTTGTCATGTTTCTTTACAGCGGTGGGTTGACGTTAGTCGTCATCGCATCGCTACCCCTGTACTTCCTGATTTCGCTATTCGTTACGCCGCTGCTGCGTGCCCGCATTGACCAGAGCTTTCAGCGCGGTGCCGAAAACCAGGCGTTCCTCGTTGAAGCGGTCAATGCTATCGACACACTGAAGTCCATGGCCGTTGAACCGCAAGTTACGCGGCGCTGGAACAAGCAGTTGGCGGCCTATGTCGCTGCCAGCCTGAAAACCCAGAATTTGTCCAATATCGCCAATGAAAGCGTTGCCCTGATTGGCAAACTGGTCACGGTGGCCACGTTATGGCTAGGCGCGCGCCTTGTCATCGCAGGTGAACTCTCGGTCGGTGAACTCATTGCCTTCAATATGCTCGCCGGTCGTGTATCGCAACCCATCATGCGCCTGGCGCAGTTGTGGACCAGTTTTCAGCAGACGGGCATTTCGATACAGCGGCTAGGGGATATTCTCAATAACCGCACCGAGATCAACCACGGTACGCAATTGCCAGCGGTGGTAGGGCGAATCCAGCTGGACCAGGTCTGTTTCCGATATCGTCCGGGCGGTAGTGAGGTGCTGCGCGACGTCAGCCTGACGATACGCCCGGGTGAGGTCATCGGTATCGTCGGGAGGTCTGGCTCCGGAAAGAGCACCCTTACCCGCCTCATTCAACGGTTGCACTCGCCCCAGAGAGGGCGCGTGTTGCTCGATGGTGCCGACTTGGCATTGGCCGATGTTGCGTCGTTGCGACGGCAGATCGGTGTGGTGTTGCAGGAGAACATGCTGTTCCGGCGCACCGTGCGCGAGAACATAGCCCTGGCCAACCCCGCAGCTCCTCTTGATGAAGTCATGGCAGCGGCCACGCTGGCAGGTGCACATGACTTCATTCTCGAACTGCCTGACGGCTACGAAACCTTGGTTGGCGAGCACGGTGCAAGCCTGTCGGGTGGTCAGCGGCAACGTATCGCAATTGCGCGAGCCCTGATGGGCGACCCGCGCATTCTCATCTTGGATGAAGCCACCAGTGCGCTGGACTATGAGTCCGAGCGGGTCATCCAGCAGAACATGGCGCGCATCTGTGCCCAGCGCACCGTCATCATCATTGCTCATCGGCTGTCTGCAGTGCGCCATGCAGACCGCATCGTGGTCATGGAGCGCGGCCAAGTCATCGAGCAAGGCTCTCACGATGAACTGCTGGGCAACCAGCAAGGTGTCTACACATATCTGCATCGGCTGCAGCAAGGGGCGGCTGCATGAATGCGCCGATCGCTGACCTGATGGAGCGTTACTGCGATGCCTGGCGTGCGGCTTGGAAGCGCCGCCGTGCCATGCAAGGTGCGGCTCGCGAGCCGGATGAGCTGGCGTTTTTGCCAGCGGCATTGTCGTTGCAGGAAACGCCGGTTCACCCCCTGCCGCGCTATGCGCAATGGAGCCTGATGGCGTTAATCGCACTGGCCTTGATCTGGGCCTACGTAGGTGAAATAGACGTGGTTGCCAGCGCCGAGGGCAGGGTCGTGCCCAGTGGCAGGAGCAAGATGATCCAGGCCAGTGAAGTCGCTGTGGTCCAGGCTATTCACGTGGTGGACGGTCAATTCGTTGCGAAAGGCGATCTGCTGGTCGAGCTCGAAGGACAGTCGACCCTTGCGGACATCAAGCGCCTTAACAGCGACTTGCTGGCTGCCCAGGTGGACTTGGCCCGTGCCGCCACGCTGCTGGCGGCGCTCGATGACAATACTGAGCCGGCCTCCCTGGCGGCACGCATCCCTCTGGCCTCGGCACAACAGCAAGCCGACGCACAACGTTGGCTGGAGGGGCAATATCAGGAGCTACAAACCACGCTGCAGCAGGCGGATGCTGAGATCACCCAGCGCGGCGCCGAGATCCGATCGGCGCAAGCCCGTGCCGATGCATTGCGACAGTTGCTGGTGATCACCCGCCAGCTCACGGCGGATTACAAGCAGCTCTTCAGCGAGTCGGCGGTTGCCAAGCATACCTACCTGGAAAAAGAGCAGGCCCGCCTGGAGCAGGAGCGCGAGCTGGTGATCCAGGGCTCGCGCATAGACGAGTTGGAGGCCGCCCGGCTGGCGGCCCAGCACCGGCGACAGGGTGCAGTGGCCCAGTTGCGCCGCGCCATGCTGGACCTGCATGCCGAAGCGGATCGGCAGATCGCCACCCTGAGCCAGGAGCTGCACAAGGCTGAACAGCGCCACCGGCTCCGGGTTCTCACCTCTCCGGTAGACGGCACGGTTCAGCAATTGGCTATCCATACCCAGGGCGGCGTCGTTACCCCGGCGCAAACCCTGATGGTGATTGTGCCGAGCGACCAGCCCATTGAAGTGGAAGTGCAGATCGAGAACAAAGATATCGGCTTTGTTCAGGCGGGTCAGGCGGTGGAGGTGAAAGTGGAAACATTCACTTTTACCAAGTATGGCGTCGTGCCGGGAGTTATTCAGAGTATTTCCAATGATGCTGTTGAGGATAAACAGCGGGGGTGGATGTACAATGCTCGAATTCAGTTGAATGAAAGTGTTTTGCGGGTTGGGGGTAAAGATGTGCCGCTTACGCCGGGCATGACAGTACGTGCTGAGCTTTTAATTAATAAGCGAACAGTTATTAGCTATTTCCTCAGTCCGCTGCAGCGGTATGTTAAAGAAAGCTTGGGAGAGCGATAGAGGAAACGAGAGCGTCGATTTTGTAGGGCATGTTATGGATGCCCGTTTCTTGTTCAGGTCGAATCGTGTAGGGGGCTTGATGTTGCGGAGGCTTAAAGATCTGTTGGTGCAACTATATGTCGTTGTTTGGCAGGTATTGAGAGTTTGCAGTGGGCTGTTACTCTTTTCATGTGCGGCTGTCGAGGTCGGTGCCTGCCATTCCGCACTCAGCCGTAAACAGGTTTACCACGCGCCTGATCAGCGTCTAAGTTACGATGATGTTTCGTGGGTAAGTGTTCGTCGGTGGTGCAGCCCAGAAATGCATGATTCACGGGTGGCGGTAAAGCCATCGAGTTATTCCAGTTGTTAGAAGGCGTAATGAGATGAATAAGACGGTTGGCGTGTACTGTTTGCTCATAGTTTGGAATTTAATGAGGGCCATAGTTTTGTGTTTGCTCATTATTTCCCCGGTCGGCTTGGGTGGGGTGGCAATCTTAAGCAGGTTCTACATTGATTTAACGTCGGGGGTGACTCAGTCCAATACATCAAGTGGTTGCGCGATGAGCTTCAGTGATGAGTCTGCAATTGCAGTTAGGTATCCACATGTTTTGCCCGAATATCGATTTTTAATGGATGGTCAGAATGTGGAGTCTGATCGCTAAAGTCTTTTTAGTGGCAGTGATGCAAGTGTTGCGGTGTGATATTGTTTTATAAAATAAAAGTAAATTAAGAGGCGTGTGCGTATGAAGTTGTCAATTGAGGAATTGGAATTTGCAGAGAAGCTCCTAGTCGAGGCTGGGCCTTCCGCAATGTATGATTACTTGTCAGCGAAAGGCGATAAGTATGCGGTCCTGGCAAATGGCGTTGCTCGTGGGGATTCCATTGCGGGGGTGGTTGCAATTAATTACATGAAGTCTGTCGCCGCGGAATCTGGAATTGTCATGGGGGATGAGCACGTTAATGATATTCGTTTCAAGATGGCCGGTGGTTACGTGTCGGAGTTGAAGGCCAATCTAGTGGAAGGCTTTGTCGAGTTGCCATTGCCGCAAGCAAATATAGCTGAGTTTCACGGGGAAATATTTGAAGAAAACGGTTATCCTGTGTCGTCATGGACGCTGTATACAGTGTTTATGAGTATGTCGGAAGAAAGTAGGGGTATTTATTGGGGGCATGTTTTATCTGCTGCCGGTGATCCACTGAAAGAATCCGAACTAGCATTGCGTACTCACGTTATGATGGGGCAAGCCTTAGTCATGGGAACCCCCGACGTCCGCGAAGCTGCTCGTAGCTGGATAGGCCATGTAGAGGCGCCTTCCGGGTGGTTTGATATTGTTTCCACTGGCTTAAATAGTTTCTTCAAGTTGACCCCTTATGAGGAGTCCTTGGTGCCAAGTCAGGAGTATTTACCAAGTTCCCCGATACAGATCGAAATCACCCCAACCACTGAATCCGGCCGCGATCTGCAAGGTCAGGATGACATCCGCAGTGACGTTTCTGCCGGCTTCGTCAATCGCCGCCTGACCCACAGCATCGCCTTCACAGACAAAACGCTCGACAATACTGACTTTACCTCCGCCCAAATGGGCAGTATGGCCACTGGTGGCATCCGCCCTGGCGAGCTTCAGCTGGACCCAAATGTTCGACCAAACCAGCACTTGGCCCAGTTCTATTTGGAAAGCAGCGACCAGCCGGATTTCAGCTTGCGCAACGCTGTGGTGCTAAATGGCTTGGCAGCGATGACCACTGTCAACACTTTCGTCGATCCGTTGCTGTTTGATCTTGGCGACCAAGGGGTGGGCATGACCGGCATCGAGGACGCTGTACTGTTCGATGTCGACAACAGTGGCCAACTGCGGCGTACAGGCTGGGCCGATCGGCAGACCGGCATGTTGGTACACGACGATGGGAGCGGGCAGGTCGCGAGTATCCGCCAGCTGTTTTCCGAATACTACGGTGGCCAGCCAGGCAGCAACGGCGCCCCCGGCGAGGCGCCGTTCAAGGATGGTTTTGCTGCGCTGGCCAGTGTCGATGCCAATGGCGATGGCGCGATCACGCCAGACGATGCACTTTGGGAGCATCTGAAACTCTGGGTCGATGGCAATCACGACGGCCGTGTCGATGCTGGCGAACTAAAGACGCTGGCGGAACATGGCGTCACGCAAATCGATGTAGCCCAGGTCCAGCCAGTGGGTGAGGTACGTCAAGGCAACGAGGTAATCGCTCGCGGTACCTTTATGGCCAATGGTGTGAGCCGTGAAGTGCTAGCGGTGAAATTTCTTGCCGACACCGTGGGTAATCTCGTCGAGCAGCAGGAGGCCGCAACGCTGCTGACCTCCACGAGCAGGGGCACCTCGCGGCGCTCGTACATCAGTAACAGCACCGTGGGTGTTGAGCTCGACGCCGCTACGCTCAGCGTGGACACCCTGCAGGGTGGTGCAGGCGATGATGTGCTCAGGGCCGCGCCAGGTGGTAGCTGGCTGGTCGGCGGTGGCGGCAGCAACACGTACGTAGGGGGCGAGGGTGATGATGTGATGGTCATCAGCGCCTGCGACAGTGTAGCGAACCTGCGTGGCAATGGAGGGCGCGACACGGCATTGATCGTGGGCGAGCATGGTGTGGCCCTGAACATGGCCGAGGCAGGGCTGACCATTGCCCAGGGCGGTCGTGGCAAGGACGTGCTTGCCAGTGGTGGGCAGCACGGGGTGTTCATCAAGGGTGGTTCGGGTGACAGCCTGCTGATTGGTGGAGGTGGCAATGATGTACTGGTTGGCGGTACGGGCCGCAACACCATTATCGGTGGTACCGGCAAAGCGGTGATTTATGCCGGCCCCCGTGGTGATCGCATTCAAGCCTCTGAAGGTGGCAGCATCATCCACGCGGGGGGAGGAAATGATCTGATCACAGGTGGGGCGGCGGATGATGTCATCGAGGCCGGGCGCGGCAATGCCACCATCGATGGTGCGGGTGGGGTCAATCTGGTCAGCTTGCATGGCAACCACGATGAGTACCTCATTACCCGAACCGCGACTGGCCATCAGGTAACCGACCGGCAAGCCGGGCGCGATGGCAGCCTCACCCTGAGCAACATCCAAAAACTCAACTTCGCCGACATTGCGGCAGTGGACTTGCTGGCACCCGGCGCATTGCCGATAAGCGACACGTTGGCTCAGGCGCAATTAGCGGCCTTTGCCACTACACCGACCAGCTTGGTGATTCCCGCCGCGTCGCTACTGGCCAACGACCTACCCCTCGACAGCAGTGGCCCGCTGCGAATCGCCTCGGTCAGCGATGGCAAGGGGGCGACCGTAATTTTGAATGCGCAGGGCGATGTCGAAGTCACGCCGTTGCCAGGGCACGATACTGATGTCACGTTCCGCTATGAGCTGGTCGATGCTGCCGGTAACCCATCCGTGGCCGTGACGGAAGTCGCCAGCGGTGCATCGGCACCATTAAGGGCCACGGTCACCTTGCGCCATGAGCAGTCGCCCGCTGATCCGTTGGCCTCGCGCCAGTGGTACCTCAACGAAATCGATGTCCAGCCAGTCTGGCATGACTTCACGGGCAAGGGGGTGAGAATCGGCCAGTTCGAACCGGGCGGCGAGTTCGCCGTAGCGCCGGAGGTATTCGATATAGAACACCCAGACCTCAAGATCAATGTCGACCCTATCTGGCTGCATACCCAGCGCAGCAATGGCACCTTGCCTGTGCTGGACTCCAACCATGCGACTCAGGTAGCGGGCGTGATGGTGGGAGCGCGTAATGATGAAGGGGGTATCGGAATTGCCTATGACGCGAAGATCGGCGGGCACTACCTGGCAAACAAGGGTGATGATTTGACAGGCCTGGGGCAGATGGTCAACTACGACATTGCCAACAATAGCTGGGGTTTCAAAACCGATTTCGCGATTGGGAACGTGCCTGAAGGCAAGATCGACACGTCGTTGGCGCTGGCCTTCAGTGCGTCGCTTGCGGCCACCAATGGTCGAGGCGGGCTGGGTACCATCATCGTTGCGTCGGGCGGTAACCAGCGCGAACTGGGCGGCAGCGCGCAAGGTTCGCTGATCAATAACAGCCGTCACGCTATCGAAGTGGCTGCCGTCAACGCAAAGGCGGACCTCTCGGTGCTACAGGTTGCCAGCGCGCCATTTTCCAACCCAGGCTCCAGCCTGCTGATTGCTGCGCCAGGTAGTCATGTCATGTCCAGCGGCGTCAGCCTGGAGGCCGAGCGCGGTGCGATGGTCGGTAGCGCCTATGGCACCACCCAGGGCACCAGCTTCGCAGCGCCGATCGTTTCCGGTGTAGTGGCGCTGATGCTCCAGGCCAACCGCGGGCTTGGTTACCGAGATGTTCAGCAGATCCTGGCGCTTTCGGCGCGCAAGGTCGATGACGCATCCACGGTCTGGACGTACAACGCTGGGCGCAACTGGAATGGCGGTGGCATGCGCGCTAGCCACGACTACGGGTTCGGGATGATCGATGCGCGTGCGGCGGTGCGTCTTGCCGAATCGTGGGGGGGCCAGGCAAGCAAGGCAAACGAGCAACTACTGGCTACCGACAGCGATACCCTTGCACACGTCGTCGCCCCAGGCCAAGTCAGTACATCCGCCTTGACTCTGCCGGACGGAGTGCTGATAGAACATGTCGAGGTCGATATTCACGCGCAGGTCGGCCGGCTGGGAGACCTGACACTGACGCTGGTGTCCCCCGAGGGCACTCGAAGCATACTGTTGGACCGTGCTGGCAAGGCACCGGGTTCTGGCCCTGACGACTTGGGTAATCCACGTTCCGGAGAATTCAAATACGGGTTCATGTCGACTCATCACCGCGCGGAACGCTCGACCGGTGAATGGCGACTGGAAGTCAGCAATGCCGGCGATGGCTTGCCACTGACGCTCGATCGCTGGTCATTGTGTGTCATAGGAAGCCCAAGCAGCGAAAACGATGTGTATTTCTATACGGATGATTACGCCAACGCAGTGGCCCAGCAGGCCGCCCGCGCCATGCTGGATGACGCAGTCAACGGGACTGCAGGCGGGCGCAATACACTAAATGCGGCAGCCGTCAGCCAAGGTGTTTCGGTCGACCTGGGAAGTGGTAGCGCGAGTATTGCCGGCGCCGCGCTGAACATCGCGCCAGGCGCCGTGCACAATCTCATCAGTGGCGATGGAGACGACACCCTCATTGCCGGGGAGGTCGGTGCATTGCTCGATGGCGGCCGTGGTTACAACCTGCTCAGGGGAGGCGCCGGGACAGATCGCTATGTCATTCACAAGCGAGCCAGTGGCCGAGATGTGCTCGAGCAATTTGAGCACGCCCGTGAAACCATCGACCTGATAGGGTTTGGTGGCAAGACCTTCGCAGATTTGCAACTGCAGCAGGAAGGGGCAACTGCGATTATAGACCTTGGAGACGGGCAATCATTGAGCTTGGCAGGCTTGGCGACTACCCAGTTGCAACCTGGCAACTTCCGCTTCCTGGACACTGTGATCGCCGCGCCTGGTTATTTCGATGGCAGCCCTGAAGGTCAGTCAGTGGAGCCTGCCAATGCCACAGTATTGCTCGAAGGAGGTGCAGGTGGCGTGTCATTCACATCGGACGCCTCGGGGCAGTTCGTAGCATCGTTGACGGGCAAGATCTACGGCCCTGCAAGCGTTGCTCCTAGTGTTTTCGTCATCGCGAAGCAGGAAGGTGTGGAGGATTACAAGAACACCTTGCGTGGGTTCCGGCACGGCATCGACAAGATTGACCTGAGCCAGACGGGTATTAGCCGGTACGAGGATTTGCAGATCGCCAAGGACGAGTTCTTCGTGTTCAATGGTTTTGCCCAAATACATGGTGTGACGGTGGCGGGGCAGGGCAGCACCGTCAAGCTGCTGTATCTGGATTCGCTGGAGGTCGCGCAGGTCACGGCCGACGACTTCATCTTCGCCCCACCTGCAGCGGCAGAGGCATTACCCATGGCATTTTCAGCGATACCAAACATCGCCAGTCTTGTGGACGCCATGGCGGCCTTCGCGCCTGAGGCGGCCGGCTCGGCGCTGATTGCCGAGGCCCCCGTTCAGCGCTGGGAGTCAACTGTTGCCGTTGCAGCATGATCATCTATCGGTGAGATTCGGTACCGGCGTTATCCAGAGTTTGAAGATGATCACGCCGGTGCCGACCTGTGCAAAATGTTCAGCAGATAACGGCAGGGCTGTGTCCCTTGAGCCTGATAGCTGACTGGCCTGTCCACTGCGAAATCAAGCTGGTCACCGGCCTCCATCACGTGCTGGTCCTCTCCATAGGTCACCCCTAGAGTGCCCGTCACCACCCACAATCGCTGCCGATAAGGTTGCGAGTGCCAGCAGGGGTAGTCGATGCGTTGCCCAGGCGGCAAGTCGATTTCCACCAGTTCGCTGCCACTGGCCGGGTCCAGTTCCGCCACTTGTCGACGCACATAGCCGCTGGCTGGATCTCGCCAGGTGTCCTGCTCGGCCCTGCGGCGCAATGCCGATGCCCCCACCCCCTTGTCCTCGGCCAGCAACTGGCTCAAGGAAACCCCCAACCCCGACGCCAACCGCCCCAGCACCGCTGCGGTGGGGCTGCTGTCCTGGCGTTCGATCTTGGAAATCATCGCCTTGCTCACCCCGGAGCGTTCGGCCAGTTGCGCCAGGCTGAGGCGCTGCTGGCCGCGCAGGTGGGCGAGGCGTTGGGCAATGGCTTGGTCGAGTGGGGTCATGGGTATTCACGGGCCTGGATGCGCAATGGCCCACAGCTTACTCAGAAATCGACGCTGGCGCTGAGCAACAGCGTGCGCGGCGCGCCTTGGGAGAACGCGCCGTAGGAGGCGACACCCGACCAGTACTGGCTATCGAACAGGTTCTGCACGGTGGCGCGAAAGGTGGTCGGGTGCTCGCCGATGCGGGTGCTGTAGCGTGCGCCGAGATCGGTGCGCGTCCAGCGCTCGAGTTGCTGGGTGTTGCCCTGGTCGACGTACTGCTCGCCGGTATGGATGAGCCCGCCGGTCAAGGTCAGGCCTTCGACCCAGGGCGTATCCCATTCGGCCCAGAGGTTGGCCTGCAGGTTCGGCACGCCCACCGCCTTGTTGCCCTGGTTGGCCGCCACCCGGGTCTTGCGCAGGCGGGCATCGAGCAAGGTCACGCCGCCGAGCAGGCGGATGCCGGGCGCCACTTCGCCCAGCAGGTTCAGTTCTGCGCCGCGGTTGCGCTGTTCACCCTGCACCGAGAAGCGGCCGTCGGCCAGCTCGCCCGAGGGCTTGGTGATCTGGAACAGGGCCAGGGTCGCCATGGCGGTGCCGTAGTCGATCTTCACGCCGACTTCGTGCTGGCGGGAAACGTAGGGCGCGAACACTTCGCCCGAGTTGCTCGCGGTGCTGGGCGCCACGTCGCCTTTGCTCAGGCCTTCGAGGTAGTTGTAGTAGAGCGAGAGGTTGTCCAGGGGCTTGACCAGCACCCCGAACAGCGGGGTGCTGCGGCGTTGGTCGTAGCGGCTGGCGACGCTGCCGTTGGCGGTGTAGTTGCGCGACTCGATGCGCTGCTGGCGCACACCTGCGGTGACCTGCAGGCGCTGCTCGAACAGAGACACGGTGTCGACCAGGGCGAGGCTGCTGAGCTCGCTGGCGGACACCTTGGCGGTGTCGGGGCGGGCGATGGCAGGCTTGGGGCGCTCGACCGGGTGGTAGATGTTGGACAGTATCGGCGCGCCGGAAAGGATGCCGCGCTTGAGCTCGTCACGGTAGCGGCTGGCCTGCAAGGCCATGCTGTGCGCCAGGGGCCCGGTGTCGAAGCGCAGGCGCGCGCCGCCATCGAGCGTGTAGCGCTGCACATCGAACCGGTAATAGCCGGGGATGGAGGCGGTGTTGCCGGCGCTGTCGATCAGCGTCGGGGTCTGGTCGGAAAGCCTGCTCACCCGGGACTTGCCGCCGCCTGCGTGGGCAAACAGGGTCAAGGCATCGCTGGCATCGTACTCGCCGCTGAACAGCAGCGAGCGGTCATCGGTGGTCGAGGTGCCCCAGGCCTGGCTGACATTGGTGCGGCCATTGGCGGCAGGCGGAATTGGCACGCCCTGGGCAATCAGGAACGGTCGCGAGGCGGCATCCAGGGTTTCGCGCTGGTCGATCAGGTCAAGGCTGGTGCGCAGGCGCTCGCCGCGGTAATCCAGCGACAGCGCGCCGATGCCGACCTTGCGCGACTGCGCGTCGATGGCCGTGTCGCCTTGCTGCAGGCTGCCGTTGAAGCGCACGCCAAAGCGCCGCTGCTCGCCGAAGCGGCGGCTGATGTCCAGGTGGTTGCCCAGCTGCGTGTCGAGGGCAAGGCTTGCGGTGTAACGGGTCAGGTCGTCGGCCAGCGAACGCTTGGGCACCACGTTGATCACGCCGCCCACGGTGCTGTTGGGCGACATGCCGTAGAGCAGGGTGCCCGGGCCCTTGATGACCTCGATGCGCTCGGCGTAGTCGGTGAACACCCGGTAGTTCGACGCCACGCCATACACGCCATCGAAGGCCAGCTCGCCCAGGTTGCCCTCGCCAACCGGGAAGCCACGGATGAAGAACGAATCGACGATGCCGCCCGCCTGCCCGGTGGCGCGCACCGAGGCGTCGCGCTCGAGCAGGTCGGCGACGGTGGTGGCCTGCTGGTCGCGGATCAGCGTGGCGGTGTAGTTGCTGATGCTCAGCGGGGTGTCCAGCACATCGCGGTTGCCCAGCAGGCCAAGGCGCCCGCCGAGCGCCGCCTGGCCGCCCGGGTAGGCGGGCGCCAGGCCGTCTTCCAGGCCAGCGGGGGCCAGGCCGTTGACGGCGGTGTCGGAGAGGGTGACCTGGCGCAGTGCCAGGGTGTAGCTGCCGTCGTCGCGCAGCAGCATCTGCAGGTTGCTACCGGCCAACAGGCGCGTCGCGGCTTGCTGGGCCGTGCAGGTAGCGACCAGGCCGGGGCTTGCCAGCCCTTCGGTCAGCGCCGGCTGGAACGACAGGGCAATGCCGGCGTCCACGGCAAAGCGCGACAAGGTGGCGCCCAGCGGGCCTGGCGCGATGTTGTACCGGCGGGCCTCGACGCTGTTCAGCTGCGCTGCGGGTTCGGCCAGGGCCTGCGGGCATGCCGGCGCCCCTAGCGCCAGGCTCAGCAACGCACTGCGGATCACCGGTTTGAGTGGCGGGGCCGGACGCAGGGTGCGCGCGAGGAGCATGGATACGGGGCCTCATGGGTGACGATGGGAAAGGGCTTTGCCCATTAGCCAGCCGAGCGCGGAAAAAGTATCAGCGCCGGGCCGAATTTTTTCTCAGCCGGGGGCCAGGGTCACCCAAAGCCCGCCCAGGTGCGCGGCCACCTGGATGCCGTAGGTGTTGGCCAGCATGTTCAGCGTGCGCGGGGTGTCGCTGATCGGGTAGGCGCCGGAAACCTGCAGGTTGGCGATGGCCGGGTCGCAGCGGACCACGCCGCGGCGGTAGCGCGCCAGTTCCGCGGCGAAGTCGGCCAGGCGCATCCTGTCGGCCATCAGCATGCCTTGGGCCCAGGCGCTGACATGCGCGTCGGTGGCAGCCACAGGGCCGAAGGCCTGGGCCGAGAAGGCCGTGCGCTGGCCGGCCTTGACCAGCCGTGGCGGGGCTTGGCGATTGCCTGCCAGCACCACGCTCACCGCCCCGTCGAGCACCGCCAGCTGGGTACGCTGCTGTAGCTCGCGCACGGTAAAGCGCGTGCCCAGGGCCTGCATGCTGCCGTGGGCGCTGGCCACCAGAAACGGCCGCGCCTGCGCTGCCGGGTCGGCGGCGGTCTGCACCAGGATCTCGCCGGCGCGCAGGCGCACCAGCCGCTGGTTGGCATCGAACAGCACGTCGATGGCGCTATCGGTATTGAGGGTGACGTGCGAGCCATCGGCCAGGGTCAGCTCGCGGCGCTCGCCGACCGCGCTGTGGTAGTCGGCCGTCCAAGCCTGCCGGCGGCTCAGCTGCCAGCCACCCCAGCCGGCCGGCAACACGGCCAGCAGCGCCGCCAGCTTGAGAATCGCGGCGCGCCGCTGCGGGCTGCGCGGGCGGTCGAGCACGCTCAGTGCCAGCGCCTGCGGCAGGCCGCCCATGCGGCTTTGCAGCAACTGCGCGCGGGCCCAGGCGGCGCTGCGCTCGGGGCTGCTGGCCTGCCAGCGCTGCCATTCGGCCTGCGCGCAGGCATCGAGCTCGCCCTCGCTCCAGCGCACCAGCCATTCGGCGGCTTCTTCCAGGGCCTTGGGGTCGAGCACGGCGCGGCTGCCTGGCAAGGCCATTCACTCCACCAGCAACAGGCATTGCACGAACGCCTGCTTCATGTAGCGCTTCACCGTGATCAGCGAGACGCCCAGCTGTTCGGCGATGTCGTGGTACTTCAGGCCGCCGATCTGCGACAGCAGGAAGGCGCGTTTGACCAGCGGCGGCAGCGCATCGAGCATGTGGTCGATCTGGTGCAGGGTTTCCAGTACCACGTAGCGCAATTCAGGGGAGGGCACTTGCTGCGGTGGCAAGCTGCTCAGCGCCTCCAGGTAGGCGCGTTCCAGCGCCTTGCGCTGGTACCAGTTGACGAGGATGCCCTTGGCCACGCAGCTGAGGTAGGCCCGTGGCTGCTCGATGCAGGTGACGCGCGAGGCGAGCACGCGGGTGAAGGTGTCGTGGGTGAGGTCCGCGGCATCCATGGCATTGCCCAGTTTTTTCTTCAGCGTCTCGAACAGCCAGCCATGGTGGCCGCTGTACAGCGCTTCGATGGCGCGCAGGTGGGCGTGAGGGTCGGCGGGAAGGGGTTCGCGCATGGCTGCCGCTTTGTTGTAATTGAGAATTATTGGCAATGGTAGAGGTATCGCGTTTGCCCGGCAAGGGTGGGGGTGGCGACCCTGCGAATAAAATTTCTGCGCCGGGGTGATACTTTTTCCGCGCCTGGCTGGCAATGGGAGTGATTAGCATTTTCCCTTGCCGAAAAGGACCCCCACGCCATGCCCGTTGTCCACCGTCCCCTTGCCAGGAGTGCTTCGCTCACCCTGCGCACGTCCATGCTGAATTTCGTCTTGCTCGCAGGCAGCGCCAGTGCCTGGGCCGCAGAGAGCCCGCAGGCGCTGGTGCTCGACACCACCAACGTCGACGCCACGGCCATCGCACCAACGTTGCCCGAGGCCTTGCCCGGCGGCCAGGTGGCCCGTGGCGCGCGCCTCGGGATGCTGGGCAACAAGGACGTGATGGACACCCCCTTCAGCGTCACCAGCTACACCGCCAAGACCCTCGCCGACCTGCAGACGGTGACGGTCGCCGATGCCCTGGAGCGCGACCCCTCGGTGCGCTCCACCGGGCAGGCCGGCGGTATCGTCGACTCGTTCTTCATTCGCGGCTTCCCGGTCGGCGAGGGCAACCTTGGCGAGCTGGCCTTCGATGGCGTGTACGGCGTGGCGCCCAACTACCGGGTGTTCACCGAGTACGCCGAGCGGGTCGAGGTGCTCAAAGGCCCCGGTGCGCTGATGTACGGCATTTCGCCGAACAGCGGGGTAGGCGGGGTGATCAATATCGTGCCCAAACGCGCGCTGGACGAAGACCTGACCCGCTTCACCGCCTCCTACGCCATGGACTCCCAGGTCGGCGGGCACCTGGATGTCAGCCGCCGCTTTGGTGACGAAAACCAGTTCGGCGTGCGCTTCAACGGCAACCTGCAAGGCGGCGACACCGCCGTCGACGACCAGCACCGCGACCTTGGCATCGGCGCCATCGCCCTGGACTACCGCGGCGAGCGGCTGCGCCTGAACCTTGACTTCATCAGCCAGAAGGAAAGCTTCGAAGGCGCCTCGCGGCCCTTCACCATCGCCCCGGGCGTGGAGGTGCCGTCAGCGCCGAACGGCCGCACCAACCTGCCCCAGGATTGGGGCTGGTCCGACACCAAGGAGCAGTCGGCGCTGCTGGGCGGTGAGTACGACCTGAGCGATTCGCTCACCCTGTTCGCCCATGCCGGCGGCGGCAAGTCGGACGTCAAGCGCATGTCCGACCAGGTGCCGAGAATCCTCAACGAGGCGGGCGATACCAGCAACATTCCTGGCTACTACAAGTTCAACGTCGACCGCTCCACGGCCGACATCGGCCTGCGCGGGGTGTTCAGCACCGGGCCGATCAGCCACACCACCACGGTGATGGCGACCACCTACCAGGATGAGCTGTCGCGCGGGATCAACAACGGCAGCGAGATCCGCTCGAACATCTACCACCCGGTGGAGGTGCCCAAGCAATACATCAACGCACCCAAGGTGCTGCGCGTTTCCGAATCGCAGCTGTCCGGCGTGGCGCTGACCGACACCTTGTCGATGCTCGACGACCGCTTCCAGCTGACCCTCGGGGTGCGCCGGCAGGACATCGAATCGCGCAACTACAGCGCCACAGGTGCGGTGAGCTCGAAGTACGACGACAGCGCGACCACCCCGCTGGTCGGCGTGGTGGTCAAGCCCTGGGACAACGTGGCGCTCTACTACAACTACGTCGAGGGGCTGAGCAAAGGCGATATCGCCCCCGGCACTGCGGCCAACGCCGGTGAGACCTTCGCCCCTTACGAATCGAAACAGCACGAGGTCGGCGTGAAGTATGAGCTAGGCACGTTCATGACCACCCTGGCGCTTTTCCAGATCGAAAAGCCCAGTGGCGAAATCGGCGCGGGCAATGTGTTCTCGGTGCAGGCCGAGCAGCGCAACCGCGGCATCGAATGGAGCGTGTTCGGCGAAGTGGCGCCCGGCACGCGCCTGATGGGCGGGGTGACGCTGCTCGATGGCGAGCTGACCAAATCGGCCACCGCCGCCAACCGTGGCAACAAGCCGGTGGGCGTGCCTGACGTGCAGGCCAACCTGTGGGCCGAATGGGATACCCCCTGGCTCGAAGGCTTCACCTTGACCGGCGGCGCCATCTACACCGACCGCCAGTACGTCAACCAGGCCAATACCCAGCAGCTGGACGCCTGGACCCGGTTCGATGCCGGCGCCCGTTACGCGACGAAGATCGATGGCCGCCCGACCACCTTCCGGGCCACCGTGCAGAATGTCTTCGACCGCGAGTACTGGTCTGGCGTGGCGTCCTACGGCGCCTTCTCCCCAGGCTACCCGCGTACCCTGCAGCTTTCGGCCACGGTCGATTTCTAACAGCCCCCCAAAAATCATTGTGGGAGCCGGCTTGCCGGCGATGAGGCCAGTGCAGACAACCTCATCTGCCTGCCAGGCCCTATCGCCGGCAAGCCGGCTCCCACAAAGAGGCTGTGCCCCACAGGACTTCTCAGCCCGTTCACTATCTGATACAAAACGTATCTCATAGTGATCGACCTGAGTATCCGCCATGCGCCTCATCCATTGCAGCGAAGAACGCCACGCCGAGGCCATTCTCGCCATCTTCAACCACGCCATCCTCAACTCCACTGCTTTGTACGACTACAAGCCGCGCGAACCCGCGTCGATGGTCGAGTGGTTCGCTGCCAAGCGCCGCAACGGCTTGCCGGTGATCGGTTTCGAAGACGCGCAGGGCACCTTGCTGGGCTTCGCCAGCTACGGCCCGTTCCGCGACCGCCCGGCCAACAAGTACAGCGTCGAGCACTCGGTCTACGTGCACCACGCGTGCCGTGGCATGGGCCTGGGCAAGCGCCTGCTCGGCGAACTGATCGAGATCGCGACCCAGCGCGAGGTGCATGTGATGGTCGGCGGTATCGATGTGGCCAACCAGGCCTCCATTGCCCTGCATGAAGGCCTGGGCTTCGAACCGGCAGGCGTTATCCGCGAGGCGGCATACAAGTTCGGCCAGTGGCTGGACCTGGCGTTCTACCAGAAGATCCTGCCCACCCCGCTTGAGCCCAACGAAGGCTGACTGCCCCGCGAAGCGGCCGATACTGGAAAAATGCGCTACTGCACCCGGCGCAATACACAATCTCCTCATCCGCCCTTTTCACTGGCGCCCAACAGGCATATGGTGTACGCCGTCCATATTCCCTGGAGCTGTCATGTCCAACCGTTTCCCGTCCGTCCGCCCCCGCCGCCTGCGCCAGAACGAATCGCTGCGCACTATTTTCCAGGAGACGGAATTCCGCCTCGAAGACCTGATCCTGCCGATCTTCGTCGAGGAAGGCATCGATGACTTCGTGCCGATCACCAGCATGCCTGGGGTCAACCGCATCCCTGAAAAACGGCTGGCCCAGGAAATCGAACGCTACGCCCGCGCCGGCATCAAGTCGGTGATGACCTTCGGCGTTTCCCACCACCTCGATGCCACCGGCAGCGACACCTGGAACGAAAACGGCCTGGTCGCGCGCATGGCGCGCATCTGCAAGGACACCGTGCCAGAGATGGTGGTGATGTCCGACACCTGCTTCTGCGAATACACCAGCCACGGCCACTGCGGCGTGCTGCACGACCATGGCGTGGACAACGACGCGACCCTGGCCAACCTTGGCAAGCAGGCCGTGGTGGCCGCGGCCGCCGGTGCCGACTTCATCGCCCCGTCGGCGGCGATGGACGGCCAGGTCCAGGCCATCCGTGGCGCGCTGGATGCCGCAGGCTTCCACGACACCGCGATCATGGCCTATTCCACCAAGTTCGCCTCCTCGCTCTACGGCCCGTTCCGTGAAGCCGGCGGCACCACCCTCAAGGGTGACCGCAAGGCCTACCAGATGAACCCGATGAACCGCCGCGAAGCGGTGCGCGAGTCGCTGCTCGACGAGCAGGAAGGGGCCGATGTGCTGATGGTCAAACCGGCCGGCGCCTACCTCGACGTGATCGCCGACATCCGCGCCGCCTCGCGCCTGCCGCTGGCGGCGTACCAGGTCAGCGGCGAGTACGCGATGATCAAGTTCGGCGGCCTGGCCGGTGCCATCGACGAAGGCCGTGTGGTGCGCGAGAGCCTGGGCGCGATCAAGCGTGCCGGCGCCGACCTGATCCTCACCTACTTCGCCATGGACCTGGCGCGCGAGGGCATCTGACCTTTGCCGCGAGAAATCGCTGAGCGTGGAATTATTTAGTGTCCCTGCGGTTCTGATGCCAGAGAGGCTCAGCCACAGGGACACTGGGATGAAATCACGCAAGAAAACCGTCAAGCCGATCGGCTTGAAAGACATCACCATCGTTGACGATGCCAAGATGCGCAAGGCGATCACCGCCGCGGCGCTGGGCAACGCCATGGAATGGTTCGACTTCGGCGTCTATGGCTTTGTCGCCTATGCCCTGGGCAAGGTGTTCTTCCCCAACGCCGACCCCAGCGTGCAGATGATCGCAGCGCTAGCCACCTTCTCAGTGCCGTTCCTGATCCGCCCGTTGGGCGGGTTGTTCTTCGGCGCCCTGGGCGACCGCTTCGGCCGGCAGAAGATCTTGGCCGCGACCATCGTGATCATGTCGCTCAGCACCTTCGCCATCGGCCTGATACCGTCCTACGCCTCGATCGGCATCTGGGCGCCGATCCTGCTGTTGCTGGCGAAAATGGCCCAGGGCTTCTCGGTCGGCGGGGAGTACACCGGCGCATCGATCTTCGTTGCCGAGTACGCACCCGACCGCAAGCGCGGCTTCCTCGGCAGCTGGCTGGACTTCGGCTCGATCGCAGGCTTCGTGCTCGGGGCCGGGGTGGTGGTGCTGATTTCCGCCACCCTCGGCGAGGAGAAATTCCTCGAATGGGGCTGGCGCCTGCCGTTCTTCCTGGCCCTGCCACTGGGCATCATCGGCCTGTACCTGCGCCATGCGCTGGAGGAAACACCGGCCTTCCAGCAGCACGTCGACAAGCTCGAGCAAGGCGACCGCGAGGGCCTGGCATCGGGGCCCAAGGTGTCGTTCAAGGAGGTGGCGACCCAGCACTGGCGCAGCCTGGTGACCTGCATCGGGGTGGTGATCGCCACCAACGTCACCTACTACATGCTGCTCACCTACATGCCCAGCTACCTGTCGCACAACCTGCACTACAGCGAAGACCACGGCGTGCTGATCATCATCGCGATCATGGTCGGCATGCTCTTCGTTCAGCCGGTGATCGGCCTGCTCAGCGACAAGTGGGGCCGCCGGCCATTCATCATCGTCGGCAGCGTCGGCCTGTTCGCCCTGGCCATCCCGGCCTTCATGCTGATCAACAGCGGCGTGCTCGGGGTGATTTTCGCCGGCTTGCTGATCATCGCCGTGCTGCTGAACTTCTTCATCGGCGTGATGGCCTCGACCCTGCCGGCGATGTTCCCCACCCATATCCGCTACAGCGCCCTGGCCAGCGCCTTCAACATCTCCGTGCTGATCGCCGGCCTGACCCCGACCCTGGCCGCCTGGCTGGTGGAAAGCACGGGCGACCTGTACATGCCGGCCTACTACCTGATGGTGATCGCCGCCATCGGCCTGGTCACCGGGCTGACCATGAAGGAAACCGCCAACAAGCCCCTGCGCGGCGCTGCCCCGGCGGCCTCGGACATCGAAGAGGCGCGCGAACTGCTGCAGGAGCACCACGACACCATCGAGCAGAAGATCGAGGACATCGACGAGCAGATCGCCGATCTCGAGGCCAAGCGCAAGCTGCTGGTGCAGCAGCACCCACGGATCGAGTAAGGTGTGGGTCTTTCCACTCAGTAGATAAACTTCATGGCCGATGGCTTCTCGGCGCTGCCACCGCTCAATGCCCTGCGGGTGTTCGAGGTGGTGGCGCGCCACCTCAACTTTCGCCTGGCCGCCGACGAACTGGGGGTGACCCAGGCGGCGGTGGCGCAGCAGATTCGTGGGCTTGAGGCCAACCTTGGGCTCAAGCTGTTCGACCGCCTGCCCAGGGGCCTGGGCCTGACCGGGGCCGGCCAGCGCTACAGCGCCGACATCCGCAGCGCCTTCGCCCTGATCGCCAGCGCCACCCAGGCGCTGCGCCCGGACGGTGCGCAACTGACCGTCAGCGTGACCCCGACCTTCGCCGCCAAATGGCTGATCCCGCGCTTGTCATCCTTCACCGCGCAGCATCCGCACATCGACCTGCAGGTGCTGGCCACCGACCGCCTTTCGCAGCTTCGCCCCGAGGGCGTGGACCTGGCCGTGCGCTACGGCCGGCCGCCGTTCGGCCCGGCGCTGCAGACCGAGCTGTTGCTGCCCCAGCGCATCGTGGCGGTGGGCAGCCCGGCGTTGCTCGAGGCGCAAGGCGCGCCAACGGACCTTGCGCAGTTGCAGCGTTACACCTTGCTGCACGACGCCCACAACTTCTGGCCCGACTTCATTGCCGAGGCGCTGCGCCAGCCCCTGCAGGCGGCGGCGCGGAACGTGCGCTTCAACCAGACGGCGCTGGCCATCGATGCGGCGATTGCCGGGCAGGGGCTGGCCCTGGCCAGCTACTACTTCGTGCAGAGCGAGCTGGCCGCCGGGCGCCTGGCCCTGGCGTTCGACCACGAGCTGCGCCTGGATCAGGCGTTCTACCTGGTGTGGCCACGCAATGCCCACCAGCCGCCGGCGCTGGCCACCGTGCGCAGCTGGCTGCTGCAACAGGCAGTAGAATTTCTATCGGCTGATTGAAGTTTTCCTGGCTCTCTGCTGGGGCGAGCCTGCTGCTAGGCTAACCCCCATCATTCATGCAGACGCACTCGACAAGGGGGCCTTATGGCAGTTGAAAAAGTGGCAATCGTGATCGCCGGTGGCAGCGGCATGGGCGCGGCATGCGCCCGGCGCCTGGCGGCAGACGGTTTCAAGGTCGGCATCCTGTCCTCGTCCGGCAAGGGCGAGGCGCTGGCGAAGGAACTGGGCGGTATCGGCGTGACCGGCAGCAACCGCAACACTCACGACATCCAGCGCCTGGTTGACGCGGTGGTCGGCCAATGGGGCCGCATCGACGTGCTGGTCAACAGCGCAGGCCACGGCCCGCGTGCGCCGATCCTGGAGATCAGCGACGAGGACTGGCACCTGGGCATGGAAACCTACCTGCTCAACGTGATTCGCCCGACCCGCCTGGTGACCCCGATCATGCAGCGCCAGCAGGGCGGGGTGGTGATCAACATCTCCACCGCCTGGGCCTTCGAGCCGAGCGACATGTTCCCCACCTCGGCGGTGTTCCGCGCCGGGCTTGCGTCGTTCAGCAAGATCTTTGCCGACACCTATGCCGGCGACAACATCCGCATCAACAACGTGCTGCCGGGCTGGATCGACAGCCTGCCGGCCACCGACGCTCGGCGCGACAGCGTGCCGCTCAAGCGCTATGGCAAGGCGGAGGAAATCGCCGCCACCGTGGCCTTCCTGGCCAGCGAGGGCGGCGCGTACATCACCGGGCAGAACATCCGCGTCGATGGCGGGATTACCCGCAGCGTGTGATGTTGGCCGCATCGGCCCTATCGCCGGCAAGCCGGCTCCCACATTTACAGGCAGTGCTGTGCCTGTGGGAGCCGGCTTGCCGGCGATAGGGCCCTTCAGGGCAACAACTTTTCCCGAGCCAGGGTGTTTTTCAACGTGCGCTCCACCACATCGACCAGCACCATGGTCTGGTGGTCCACCTCGATGTTGATCAGCTCGCCGGCCTTGTAGCGGGCGAAGGTGGTCTGGCGCAGGGTTTCCGGGATCAGGTTGATTTTCACCAGCGTGTCGTCCACATCGGCGACGGTCAGGCTGCAGCCATTGACCCCCAGAAACCCCCGCGCGAACACGTACTTGGCCCACTCCGGCGGCATGCGGAAGGTGATGAAGGCGCCGGTTTCTTCGATCGACAGCTCGACGATTTCGGCGGTGGTGGCGATGTGGCCGGCCATCAGGTGGCCGCCGACTTCGGCGTTCATCTTCGCCGAACGCTCGATGTTCACGCCTTGGCCGGCCTTGAAGAAGCGCAGGTTGGTGCGCTCCAGGGTGGCGGTCATGGCGTCGAACTTGACCTGGGTGCCGGCGATTTCGGTGACCGACAGGCAGGTGCCTTCGACGCTGACGCTGGCGCCGATCTTCAGCTCGTCAAGCAGCTCGGGGGTGAGCTCGACGGTGAACTCGTTGTGGCCCGGGTGAGTGGTTACCGCAAGAAGAGGGCGCACGGCCTGGACGATACCGGTGTACATGGGGGGCTCCTGGGCAGGGAAAGGAATGCCCGGGAAACTATGCCCCTGGGGCGGTAAATGCAAGTTGTCTGCTGCGGCCTCATCGCCGGCAAGCCGGCTCCCACATGGACCCCGCAGTTCCCTGTGGGAGCCGGCTTGCCGGCGATAGGGCCGCAGCAGGCTCAAACATGCCCACTGCTGTTGACGATCCGCAAACACAGCGCCTCGAACGGGTCCAGGTTGATCATCAACCGCCCATCCTCGGTCAGGTCGCCCTCGACCGTCTCGTTGATCATGTCCACCACCGTCCCCGGCGTGAACCCGGTCAACTGCAGCTCCTCGGCAATCACCGCCTGGCCGAAGTTCAGCGCGCTGATCTGTATCCCGCGCCCGGCCGGCAGCTCATGCACCATCACCAGCAACCCCGGGCTGCTGACCTCGGGCACCAGCACCTGGCGGCTGGTGGCGATGCCATAGGCCTGGCGCACGGCAAGCAGCTTCTTCACCTTGCTGGCAAACGAATCGGGGTTTTCCAGCTGGCTGTCGAGGCTGCCATACAGCGCGCGCGCCCGTGGCATGCCGCGCACCGACGCCTCGGCCTGCGGCGCCAGCCCCGCCAGGTCATAGCCGCCGCGGTGGATCCAGCGGGTATCGCCATCGAGCATGCGCTCGGCCACCGACTCGGCCGGCAACGGCAGCGCGCCGACCATGTCCCAGCCCGACAGCGCCACCACCCCAGGCTGCATGGCGTTGTACATCACCAGCAGCAGGTGCACCTTCTGGATCTGCTCGATCTCGGCCGCGCCAAGCCGGTCCAGGTCGCGGATGCCCAGCGCCGCGGTGATCAGGCTGGCGGTGGTGCAAGAGATGCCATTGGTGACGAAGCGCAGGTTGTACGGCGCATGCTCGCCGGACAGGCGCTCGTAGATCTCTTCGCGGATGTGCTCGCGCAGGATGCTGCCGGGCAGGGTCTGGCCCTTGAACAGGTACATGTCATGGGCATGCAGGGTCCAGAAGTGCACCAGCTCGACGGTCAGCTCATCGTGGTTCTGCAGGGCGTGGATCAACGACGCCGGGTCGATGCCGAAGGCCTGCATCTCCTTGAGCATCAGGCGCAGGAACTCGGTGTCGCCGGTGAGCAAGGCATGCTGGTAGGCCGGGCGGGTAATGAAGTCGTAGGACAGGTCGGCGCCGCCCTTGGACATCTGCGCGATGTCGTCCAGGGTCAGGTTCAGCTCCTGGAAGCTGAAGCCCCCGGCCTTGCGGATCATGCCGCCGATCAGCTGGTTGCCGACGATCGACAGCGGGTGGCTCTCCGACCAGGCAGTGCCGCTGGCGCGGGTTTCCACGCCGAGAAAGCCGTTGGCATCCAGGCGCAGGCCGCGCGCGCCCAGGCAGTCCAGCGCATGCAGGGCATCGCCGATGATCATCTGTTGCGCGGCGAAGCTTGGGTCCAGCCAGTTGAGCGAGGGCTGGCCCTCCTTGAAGTAGTGCAGGTACACCCAGCGCCGGGTCTTGCCGTCGACCCCGGTGATCGGCGCGGTCACGCTCCAGTCGGTTTCCTTGACCCCCGGCTCGAAGAAGATCACCCGCTGCAGCTGGCCGACGATGTAGTGGCGCGCCTTGAGCTCGTCGCACTGGGCCGGCAGCAGGTTGAGCGCATCGCGCCCGGCCGGCACGTCCGGCAGCAACGGCCAGTCCTCCTCGCGGATCTCGACCATGTGGTAGAGCCCGGGGAATGCCTCATGGCCCAGCTCGGCCAGGCGAAAGTCCGCGCCCTTGCCGGTGTGCGAAGGGATCAGGTCGTCGATGGTCACGGCGTTGTGCGCCGCGGCCATGCGGCTCATCTGCACCAGCTCCTGTTCGCTGCCGTAGAGCGGGTCGATGTCGAAGCTGATGCGGTCGAAGTTGCCGTCGATGCTGGGGGTGAAATCGCGCCCACGCACGCCGCCGGACTGCTTGATGGGGCCGGTGTGGATGCCTTGCACGCCCATCTCCGAGAGGCGCTTCCACAGCGCCTCGTGGCCCAGCGCGCTGAGCACCGAGTCGCCTTCGGGCGCAATGATGGCGTCGGGGTAGACGGTCAGCCACACCGAGGCGATTTCCGTGGCCCGGCGCGGCTGCGCCTCGGCGTAGGGGTTCTGCCACAGGCGTGACTGGCCGGAATACAAGCGCGCCCGCGCTTGCGAGGCCTTGAGCATGGAGCGGTCTTCGAGCCATTTGACGTATGACGGGTCGGGCTGGGTCATTTCGCGTCCTCGCTGCGGGTCGGCATGTGCTCAAGTTATGACGGTGTGGTACGCGGAATGTTCGGTTGGGGAAGGTGGTTTGGCGTTGGATGTGTGTCGTTCATGAGATCGAGCGCCGCCCGCGCGGCGCATCGCGGATAAATCCGCTCCCACATTTGTTGCAACGTGCCTATGCCTGATAGGCCATGGTTGCCAGCCTTGGTGGCACGACGCGGTTTCTCGGCGGGCACCAAAAGCAGACAACCATGGCCTGACAGACCGCGGCACGTTGCAACAAATGTAGGAGCGGATTTATCCGCGATGCGCCGCGCGGGCGGCGCTCGATCTCACAGCCACCAAAAAAGTCATGACCAGCCCCTCACCCCCGCGTCGCCTGCCAACACAGCAACGACCCCACCGTCACCAACACCGCCCCCTGCCAGAACTGCAACCCCAACTGCGCCCCAAGCCAAGCCGCAGCAAACGCCGATGACAACACCGGCGCCGCATACGAAGCCGTCGCCAGCAACGTCAGGTTGCCGCGCAAGATGCCAATGTTCCAAAGCGCATAACCCCCAGCCATACCCACCGCCGCCGCCAGCAGCTCAAGGCTGTGCACCAGCGAAAAAGCCGGCAGCGCCTCGCTGCTGAACAGGTACTTCACCCACAGCACCCCAGCCGTCAGCACAAAGAACAGCGCCACATGACTCTGCCCATTGGCATAGCGCCGGGTCACGTTGCAGTACAAGGCAAAGGTCACCGCACAGGCCGCCGCCAGGCTGTAGCTCAAGGGGTTGGACGCAATGTTGCTGGCGATGCTGGCCAGCGACAGCCCGTCGCTGCTCACCACCCAGAGAATACCCAGCAGGGCAATGGCGGTGCCGGGCACGATCAACCAGCGCGCCGGCTGGCGGTTCATGAAGATCGCCAGCAACACCGTCAGGCTCGGCCACAGGTAATTGACCACCACCAACTGGATCGCCTGGGTACGGCTGACGGCATACCCCAGTGCCAGGCACAGGCAGATCTCGTAGGCCACGAACAGCGCCGAGCCGCTGACCAGGTACAGCCGCGAGGCGTTGCGCAGGCGCGGGCGGCCGAGCAGCATCAGCAGCAGCGCGGCGCCGAGGGTGTAGATCAGCGCGGCGCCGCCGATGGGGCCGAAGTGTTCGCTGACACTGCGGATCAGGCCGCTGGCCGTGCTCCACAGCAGGATCGCCGCCAGGCCGCAGGCGGTCGCGGCTGAAGGGCTGGTGATGCGCATGGGGCGGGCTCTCTTGGGTGAAAAAGCGCCAAGTCTAAAGGCTCGGCTGCCACGGGTCACGGGTTCAGCGCCGCGCCGAAAGCTGCTGCGGCGCCAGGAAGGCATCATGGAAGTAATTGCGCAGCGCCTGCATCGCCGGGCTGAAGGCGCGTTCGCGGTGCCAGGCCAGGCCCACGCTCATCGGCGTCACCGGGTCGCTGATGGTCACGGTTTCGATGCGCTTGCCCTCCAGCGACCAGGGCCGGTGCACCAGGTCCGAGAGGATCGCCACGCCGCTGCCGTTGGCGACCATGCTGCGCACCGCTTCCACCGAACTGGTGCGCACCCGCACCGTGGGCCGCTGGCCGGCCTGCTCCCAGTAGCGCATGGCGCTCTGCTCGGCTTCATCGACCGTGAGCAGGATGTACGGCTCGCAGGCCACGTTGGCAAGGCTCACCGCCGAGCGCTCGCACAGCGGGTGATGGCCGGGCAGCCACAGGCGGCGCTCGGAGTTGAACAGGGTTTCGGAGACGATGTCCGGATGGGTGAGGTTGGCGGTGAGCACCACGGCCATGTCGAAACGCCCGTCCAGCAGGCCTTGCTCGATGGCGCTGCGCTCCTGTTCGTGCACCTCCAGCGACACATCCGGGTGCCAGTGCGCCAGGCGCTGCAGGTGGTGGGGCAGGAAGTAGCCGATCACCGTGTAGCTGGCCGCCAGGCGCAGCAGGCCGCTGGCGCGCACGTCGGGCAGGGGGCTGTTCAGCGCATCGTCGACGCTGCGCAAGATCACGTAGGCGCGGTTGAGAAAGTGCCGGCCGGCATCGGTCAGGTTCATGCCCTGGGGCGAGCGCTGGAACAGCAGCACGCCGAGCATCGCTTCGAGCTCCTTGATCGCGGTGGTCACCGCCGATTGGGAGATGTTCAGGTGGATCGCGGCCTGGGAGATCTGGCCAATCTCGGCGGTGGCGACGAAGTAGCGAACCTGGCGCAGGGTCAGTGACACGATGACAGCTCCTGGGTATCTGTTTTTCAGAAGACACCCTATCTGTTTATAGATCTTCCCAAGGGGGTGGGGAGAATCTAACGTGGCCTGCATGCAGCCACAAGCACCAGGAGAACCAGCATGCAGGCGGTGGATTTCAATTCGGACATGGGTGAGGGTTTCGGCCCGTGGACCATCGGTGATGGCGTCGACAACGAGCTGATGGCGTTCATCAGTTCGGCCAACGTCGCCACCGGCTTCCACGCCGGCGACCCCGGTACCATGCGCCGCACGGTCGAGCGGGCCAAGGCGCTGGGCGTGGCCGTGGGTGCGCACCCGGGCTTTCGTGACCTGGTCGGCTTTGGCCGCCGGCACATCAACGCGCCGGCCCAGGAGCTGGTCGACGACATGCTCTACCAGCTCGGCGCGCTGCGTGAAATCGCCCGCGCCCAGGGCGTCAGCCTGCAGCACATCAAGCCGCATGGTGCGCTGTACATGCACCTGGCCCGTGATGAAGAGGCGGCGCGGCTGCTGGTGGAAAACCTGCAAGTGATCGAGCCCACGCTGCTGCTGTACTGCATGCCGGGTTCGGTGATCTGCCGGATCGCCCAGGCGCTTGGCCAGCCGGTGGTGCGTGAGTTCTACGCCGACCGCGAATACGACCTCAGTGGCTCGATCGTGTTCACCCGCAACGTGCGCGGCTACGAGCCGCAGCGGGTTGCCGAGCGCGTGCTGCGCGCCTGCCAGGAAGGCGTGGTGCGCACCGTCGAAGGCCAGGACCTGGCCATCGAGTTCGACTCCATCTGCCTGCACAGCGACACGCCCGGCGCCCTGGGCCTGGTCGAGGCCACGCGCGCGGCCCTGGATGGCGCCGGTATCCAGGTGCGCGCCCCGCGTTAAGCGCCATTTGCCGCACCGCATTGTTTTTGCCTGCCTTACCGATAAAGATTCCAAGAAAAGGAGCAGACATGGCCGAGCCGCTTGCCACCACCCCCATCCGCTACAGCTTCGGTGCCGACGAGCACCTGTTCGCCGAGGTCAGCGAGAGCATGTCGCTGGAGGCCTTCTTCAAAGGGCTGGCGGTGACCCGCGCCGTCGAGCGCCTGGCGCTGGAGGGCGTGCTCGACGTGTGCCTGGCCAACGCCTCGTTCCAGATCCGCTTCGACCCCGACCGCATCGCGCCCGAGGCGCTGCTCGAAGCGGTGCGCGGCGCCGAGGCCGAGGCCGTGGCGGAGCGCTCGTTGAGCACGCGCATCATCGAGATCCCGGTGCTGTACAACGACCCCTGGACCCATGAAACCCTGATGCGTTTTCGTGACCGCCACCAGGACCCGCAGAGCACCGACCTGGAATACGCCGCGCGGATCAACGGCCTGGCCGACGTCGAGGCGTTCGTTGCCGCGCACAGTGGGGCGCCGTGGTTCGTGTCGATGGTCGGCTTCGTCGCCGGCTTGCCGTTCATGTTCCAGATGGTCGAGCAGCAGCGCCAGTTGCAGGTGCCCAAGTACCTGCGCCCGCGCACCGACACGCCCAAGCTCACCCTCGGCCATGGCGGCTGTTTCGGCTGCATCTATTCGGTGCGTGGCGCCGGCGGCTACCAGATGTTCGGCGTCACCCCGGCGCCGATCTACGACCCGCAGCAGAGCCTGGCCTACCTGAAGGAGCACATGGTGTTCTTCCGCCCGGGCGACATCGTGCAGTTCAAGCCCATCGACCGGCGCAGCTACGACCAGGCCGTGGCCGACGTCGAGGACGGGCGCTTCGACCTGCGCATCCGCCCGGTGGAGTTCTCCCTGGATGCATTTCTCGCCGACCCCGTCGGTTACCCCAAGACACTGCAGGAGGCGCTGGCATGATCAAGGTAGTCAAACCTGGCCTGGCCACCTCGGTGCAGGACCTTGGCCGCGAAGGCTTCTATCACCTGGGCATCCCGCCCTCGGGCGCGCTCGACCAGTACGCGCTGCGTGCGGCCAACCACCTGGTCGGCAACCCGGCGGGCGCTGCCGGCATCGAATGCGCGCTGGTGGGGCCGGAGCTCGAGTTCCAGCACGATGCCCTGGTGGCGGTGTGTGGCGCACAGATGCCGGTGCTGCTCGATGGCCGCGAGCAGCACCCGTACACCGCCTTTGCCGTCCGGGCCGGGCAGGTGCTGCGTTTGGGCTTCCCCACGGCAGGGGCGCGGGCTTACCTGGCCGTGGCCGGGGGCATCGATGTGCCTGAGGTGCTGGGCAGCCGCTCGACCTACGCCCTGGGCGCCCTTGGCGGCCATCACGGGCGCAAGCTGATGGCGGGTGACGTGCTGCCGGTTGGCCAGGCCAGCGGCAAGACCCGCGCCGGGGCCAGCCTGCCCATGGCGCTGCGCCAGGCGCTGGGTGGCGAGGTGGTGTTGCGGGTGGTGCCGGGGTTGTACTTCCATCGCCTGAGCGAGGCCGCGGCGCAGAGCTTCTTCACCGACGCCTGGACCGTGGGGTCGGAGGCGGACCGCATCGGCTACCGCTACAAGGGCGGGGGCGCGTTGAGCTTTCAGCCCCGTGAGCAGCCATTCGGGGCGGGCTCGGACCCTTCGAACATCGTCGACAGCTGCTACCCGATCGGCTCGATCCAGGTGCCGGCAGGGCTCGAACCGATCATCCTGCACCGCGATGCGGTGTCGGGTGGGGGCTACGCCATGATCGGCACGGTGATCAGCGCCGACCTGGACCTGGTGGGGCAGATGCAGCCCAACCAGCAAGCGCGGTTCTTGCCGGTGAGCATGGACGAAGCGCTGGAGGCGCGGCGGTCGTACAAGAAGAAGCTGGGGTGCCTGGCCAAGCTGTTCGGCTGATCATCCATCTGTACCGTACGGCGTGGTACGGTACAGTACGATTCATGCTTTCCCACAGGATTGGCTTTCGGCCCTCCATCAGCAGTTTTGCTGCAGGCGCTCGGCACAGGTGCGCAGCACCTCCTCGGCCGGGCGCTGCCACCAGTTGTCACGCGAGAAGATCTCCACCTCGATAGCGCCCTGATACCCGGCCGCTTCCACCCCCTGGCGCAACCCACGCAGGTCGATGACGCCATCGCCCATCATGCCGCGGTCGAGCAGCAGGTCGCGGGTCGGCACCAGCCAGTCGGACAGGTGCAGGCCGAGGATGCGCTGCTGCTGACCGGCGCGTTGCACCTGCTGGGCAAGCTTGGGGTCCCACCAGCAGTGGTAGGCATCGATGGCCACGCCCAGGCTCTGGAAGCCCCCAGGCTCAAGGGCCTCGCACAGGTCCAGGGCCTGTTCCAGGGTCGACAGGCACGAGCGGTCGGCCGCATACATCGGGTGCAGCGGCTCCAGGGCCAGGGCCACCCCGTGCCGGCGGGCATCTTCCAGCAGCCAGCCGATACCTTCGCTCACCTGCTGGCGGGCATCGGCGAGGTCGCGTGAACCTTGCGCCAGGCCGCCGACCACCATGATGAAACACTCGGCCTGCAGCTCGGCGGCTTCTTCGAGGGCTTTGCGGTTGTCGGCCACGGCGGCGGCGAAGGCCTCTCGGCTGGCCGCCGGCAGGTAGGTGGAGCGGCAGTAGGCATTGACCGTCAGCCCGCAGTCGCGCAGCTGCCGGCGCACCTGTTTCAGGTCCTGGCCTTGCAGGTCGCGGCGCCAGGGCGCGACCTGGCCGAAGCCAGTGCGGGCGATCAGCTCCAGGGTTTGGCCGAGGGGCAGGCGGTGGCCGAGGGTGGCGGTGTTGATCGAGCAGCGGTCGAGGCGCTGCGCCAGGGATGAAACGTTCATGGGGCAATCACCGTGGGCAGGTGGCAGAGGGCGCAACGCCGCAGGCCGCGGCGTTGCGCAAGGGGCTAGGCGTCGACGCCGTAGAGCGCCAGCAGGCGCTTCATGCGGGCAACGGCCAGCACCGGGTCGGCGAGCAGGCCGGCCTGGTCGGCCAGGCGGAAGATTTCGCAGAAGTACGGCAGCGGGCGCATGGCC
This sequence comes from Pseudomonas sp. NPDC087029, assembly GCF_044745345.1. Classification (NCBI taxonomy): domain Bacteria; kingdom Pseudomonadati; phylum Pseudomonadota; class Gammaproteobacteria; order Pseudomonadales; family Pseudomonadaceae; genus Pseudomonas; species Pseudomonas sp. NPDC087029. The sequence continues at coordinate 102,460 of NZ_JBIVAB010000007.1, forward strand.
TGGTGCCCGCCGAGCATCACGAAGTGCTCCTGGTGGCCGTTGAGGTAGGCCAGAAACACCACGCCGGTCTTGTAGTACTGGGTCGGGCTGCTGAAGATCAGCCGGGCCAGCGGCAGGGTCGGTTCGAGCAGCCGCTGGTAGCGCGCCAGGTCATCTTCGGCCAGCGCGGCCAGGGCGTGGGCGGCGGCCGGGGCGATGGCGTCGAAGATGCCCAGCAGCGCGTGGGAGTAGCCGTGCGCGTCGCCGGCGATCAGCTGCGGGTAGTTGAAGTCGTCGCCGGTGTACATCTTCACCGAGGCCGGCAGGCGACGGCGCATGAGGATCTCCTTGTCCTTGTCGAGCAGGGAGATCTTGATGCCATCGACCTTGCCCACGTTCTCGTGGATCACCTCCAGGCAGGTGTCCAGCGCCTCCTCGAAGCGCTCGGCGCCCCAGTAGCCTTGCAGCGCGGGGTCGAACATCTCGCCCAGCCAGTGCAGGATCACCGGCTGGTCGGCCTCGGCCAGCACCTTGCGGTACACCAGGCGGTAGTCGAACGGCGTCTTCGCCACCCGCGCCAGGGCGCGGCTGGCCATCAGGATCATGCGCCCGCCGAGCTTGGCGATGGCGTCGCGCTGCTGGGCATAGGCACGCACCACGTCATCGAGGTCGCGGGCCTGGTCCGCTGGCAACTGGTCGGTGCCGCAACCGGAGAAGATCACCGCATGGCGGATGTCGCGGGTTTCGCTCAGGGTGCGCTCGATCAGCTCCAACGCGGTCGGCCAGTCCAGGCCCATGCCGCGTTGCGCGGTGTCCATCGCCTCGGCGATGCCCAGGCCTTGCTGCAGCAGGTAGCGGCGGTAATCCATCGTCCGCCGCCAGTCGATCGCCGCCTTGCCACCGGGGGCGCTGGCGCTGAACGGGTCGGCGACGACATGGGCCGCCGAAAGGGCGATGCGGTTGGCGGGCAGGGGGCTGGCCGGCGGCAGCAGCGGCTCGCCGACCAGGGTGTAGCGCTGCAGCGGGTGGCCGGCCTGGGCGCTGGGCAGGTTGATGCTCAAGGACATGCGTGTCTCTCCAGTCAGAATTTGGGAAGCAGCAGGCCGCCGTCCACCGGCACGGCGTGGCCGACGGTGTAGGGCAGGGCGCCGGTGGCCATGCTGACCACCACCCGGGCGACATCTTCGGGCTGGCCCCAGCGCTTGATGGCGGTCAGGCCACGTTCGATCTCGGCGTCGTAACGGGCCTTGGAGGGGGCGGTCATCTCGGTGGCGATCAGCCCGGGCTGCACCTCGTAGACGCCGATGCCGGCCTCGGCCAGGCGCACCGCGAACAGCCGCGAGGCCATCGACAGGGCGGCCTTGGAAATGCCGTACTCGCCGCGCAGCACCGACACCGCCTGGGCGTTGGATGAGGTGATGGTGATGATGCTGCGCAGGGCCTGGCCGGCCTCGCGCCGCACCAGGCGGCGGGCGAAGGCCTGGGTGAGGAAGAAGGTGCCGCGGGTGTTGACCTGCTGGCAGCGGTCGTAGCTCTGCGGCGTCACCTCCAGCAGGTCGCCGCGCGACAGCACCGAGACGCCGGCGTTGTTGACCAGGCAGCTCAGTGCGCCAAGCGCCTGTTCGGCGGCATCGAGCAAGGCGTCATGGCCGTCGATGGCGGCGATGTCTGCGGCCAGGGCCACGGCGCGGGCGCCGTGGCGGCTGGCCAGTTCGGCCGTTTGCTGCAGGGCGGCATCGGCCTGCAGGTCGACCAGGGCCAGGTCGAACCCGGCTTGCGCCAGGCCCAGGGCGATGGCCCGGCCAATGCCGGCGCGGGCGCCGGTGACCAAGGCAACGTGGCGGGCGGTCATGCGCGTGCTCCCTGGTTGAGCAGCTCACGGGCGATGATCGTGCGCTGGATCTGGTTGGTGCCTTCGTAGATCTGGGTGATCTTGGCGTCGCGGTACAGGCGCTCGACCTCGAAGCCGCGGATGAAGCCGCTGCCGCCGAACAACTGCACGGCATTGGCGGTCTGCGCCACGGCGATGTCGGCGGCGAAGCACTTGGCCATGGAGCAGGCGATGGTGGCGTTGTCGGCGCGGTCCAGGCGCTCGGCGGCGTCCCGCACCAGCAGGCGGGCGGCGCGGATGTCCTTGGCCATGTCGGCGAGCATCCATTGCACGCCCTGGTTGTCGGCGATTGGCTTGCCGAACTGCTTGCGCTGGGGCACGTAATCCAGCGCCGCCTCAAGCCCTGCCTGGGCGATGCCCACGGCCAGCGAGGCGATGCCGACACGGCCCTTGTCCAGGGCGCTCATCATGATGTGGAAGCCACGGCCCTCGACGCCCAGCAGGGCATCGGCCGGCAGCTCGACGTTGTCGAAGTTCAGCCCGCCGACCTGCGAGGCGCGCTGGCCCATCTTGTGCTCCTTGGGGCCCTTGGACACACCCGCCAGGTGGCAGTCGACGATGAAGATGCTCATGCCGCGCTTGCCGGCGGCAGGGTCGGTGCGCGCCAGGACGAACGCCAGGTCGGCCACCGGGGCGTTGTGAATCCACAGCTTCGAGCCGTTGAGCAGCCAGCCGGTTTCGGTGCGCACGGCGCTGGTGCGGATGCCCGACACATCGGAGCCGGCCTCGGCTTCGGTGATGCAGTAGGCCGGGTGTTTCTCGGCGCGCAGCAAGGGCGGCAGGTAGCGCTGGCGCTGCTCGGCGGTGCCGTGCACCGCGAGCAGGGTGCCGATCAGCTCCAGCAGGCCGCACTGGTCGGCGACCGAGGCGTAGCCGCGCGACAGCTCTTCCATCACCAGGGCATAGGCGAGGGTGTCCAGGCCGGCGCCGCCGAAGGCTTCGGGCACGGTGATGCCGAACAGGCCGAGCTCGCCCATCTGCCGGTACAGCGGCGCGGGGAAGCTTTCTTCGTGGTCCAGGCGTTCGGCCAGCGGGCGGATGGTCTGGTCGGCAAAGCGCCGGGCAACGTCCTGGATCATCAGGTGTGTTTCAGAAAGCGGCATTGTTGTTTTCCTTTCCGGGAGGCGACGAGGGGGTTCATCGCGTGGGTTGTGTTCTGTTCCGGGCTGCTCTAAAGTGTTTTTAAGTAACCAACTGGTTATTTATTTAAAGCGCCCTTTGGCAGGCCGTCAAGCACTCAATTGCACACCTGGAGTCGCCCGGGGCCGGGCGATCGATGAGGAAAACAACAATGAAAAGAAGCTGTACATCAGCAGCGGATGTCGCCAGCCGGATAGCCGATGGCGCGACCGTGGCCATCTGTGGCTCGGGCACCTTGCTGGAGCCGGACGCCTTGCTGGCGGCCATCGAAGCCTGCTTCCTGAGCACCGGCCACCCGCGCGACCTGACCCTGGTGCACGCCCTGGGCATCGGCGACGGGCGCGGCAGCGGCCTGGAGCGCCTGGCCCACCCGGGCCTGGTGCGCAAGGTGATCGGTGGCCACTGGAGCTGGTCGGCGAAGATGCAGGCGCTGGCGCGCAACGAGCAGATCCAGGCCTACAGCCTGCCGGCCGGGGTGATCATGAGCCTGATGCGCGAGATCGGCGCCGGCCGCCCGGGGCTGATCACCCACATTGGCCTGGGCACCTTCGCCGACCCGCAGGTGGCCGGCGGCAAGTGCAACGCCAGTGCCCGCCAAGCGCTGGTCGAGCGGCTGAGCATCGATGGCCAGGACTACCTGCGCTACAAGCCGTTCAAGGTCGATGTGGCGATCGTGCGCGGCAGCCTGGCCGACCCCAGCGGCAATATCAGCCTGTGCCACGAGGCGGCCGACCTGGACGCCTACGCCCTGGCCCTGGCGGCGCACAACAGCGGCGGCAAGGTCTACGCCCAGGTTCGCGGCCTGAGCGACAGCGCCTTCGTGCCGGCACGCCTGGTGCGCATCCCTGGCGTGCTGGTGGATGAAGTGGTGGTGGTCGAGGACCAGCGCCAGTGCGTGGCCGCCGACTACGACCCGGCCATCAGCGGCGAGTGCCTGCCCCAGGCGGCGCGCAGCGAGGCGCCGATGGCCGACGATATTCGCCGCATCATCGCCGCGCGTGCGGCCGATGAATTCGTCCCGGGCATGTCGCTGAACTTTGGCTTCGGCATCCCCGGCGGCATCCCCTCGCTGCTGGCCGAGCGCGGCCTGCAGGACAGCTACTGGGGCAGCATCGAGCAGGGCATCCACAACGGCCGCATGATGGGCGGGGCGATGTTCGGCGCGGCGCAGTACCCGCAGGCGATCGTCACCTCGCTGGACCAGTTCGACTTCTACAGCGGCGGCGGTGTCGACCTGGCGTTCCTCGGCATGGGCGAGATGGATGGGCAGGGCAACGTCAACGTGTCCAACCTGGGCGGCACGCTGGTCGGCCCCGGTGGCTTCGTCGACATCACCCAGGGGGCGCGCAAGGTGGTGTTCTGCGGCGCCTTCGAGGCCAAGGGGCTGGAGGTGGCGAAGGTCGGCGCTGCCTTGCAGATCGAGCGCCGTGGCGAGGTGCCCAAGCTGGTCGAGCAGGTGCGCCACATCACCTTCAGCGGCCCGCAGGCGGTCCGTGCAGGCCAGGAGGTGCTGTACGTGACCGAGCGCGCGGTGTTCCGCCTGCTGGCCGAAGGCATCGAGCTCATCGAGGTGGCGCGGGGCGTGGATATCGAGCGCGACGTGCTGGCGCGCATGGCGTTCACGCCGATCGTGCGCGATGTGAAAGTGGCGGGGCTGGCATGAGCCGGGCAGCCCCTCGCGGCGTGCGGTGTGGCCGGGAGGGGCTGCGTGCAGCGTGGGCGTCAGGCGGGGCGCAGCATGCCGAGGATGGTCTGCACGTTGAAGTCGATGCGCGCCTGCAGGGCTTCGGGCGACATCAGGTCGAAGCCGTAGATGATCTCGCCGGTGAAGCGGTTGTTCAGGTAGTAGTAGTTGATCGCGGCGATCGTGATGTTCAGCTGCACCGGGTCGACACCTTCGCGGAACACGCCCTGGGCCACGCCACGGGCGAGGATCTGGGCGACCATCGACACCATCGGCGCGTGCATCTGCTGCATCTTTTCCTGGGAGCGCTTGAGGTGCACGGCCTTGTGCAGGTTCTCGCTGTTGACCAGGGTCAGGAAGTGCGGGTTCTTCAGGTAGTACTTCCAGGTGAAGGTCACCAGTTGGGTGATCGCCTCGACCGGCTCCAGCGCTTCGAGATTGAGCTTGCGTTCGGCCTGGCGGATGTCCTGGTAGGCCGACTCCAGGACCGCTTCGAACAGCCCCTCCTTGTTGCCGAAGTACTCGTAGATCATCCGTTTGTTGGACTTGGCGCGCAGCGCGATGCTGTCGATGCGTGCGCCGGCCAAGCCCAGTTTGGCGAATTCGACCTTGGCGGCGTTGAGGATTCTCAGGCGCGTCGCTTCGGAATCCCGGGTGGGGCGGGCGCTGACCGCTTCGGTGGCTTTGCTGGGCATGTGGAACGCTCTCCAGAGCTTGAGTGCTGTACTTCCTGACGCAGAAATCAATGGCCTGCGGCGTAGGGGCGATGAGCTTAGCCGCGGGGGCATAAGGCTGACAAACAAAGCTTAGCCCGCTGCTTGTATGTAAACAACCGGTTAGTTATACATAGGCAACCGGCAGCCGCTCCATACGCGCTGTGCGGGTGGTTTGCCAGAACAACAACAACGCTGTACTGAGGATGTTTCCCGTGAACAACAACGACAACACGCCACGCCTGGCGCCGCCGCTGCAGCCGCGGCGCTTCGAAATGTTCATCGACGGCCGCTGGACGCAGGGTTCGGCGACCGCCCAGGTCACGCGCTACAGCCCGTCCCACGAGGTGCCGGTGAGTGTCTACCCCGCTGCCGGCGTCGACGACGTGCAGCAGGCGGTGGCGGCGGCCCGCCGGGCCTTCGACCACGGCACCTGGGCCCGCTCCAGTGGTGCGTTGCGGGCAGGTGTGCTGCTGCGCACCGCCGCCCTGATCCGCCAGCACAGCGAAGCGCTGGCGCTGCAGGAAACCTTCGAGACCGGCAAGCCGATCAGCCAGGCGCGCGGCGAGGTGCTGGGCGCCGCGGGCATCTGGGAATATGCCGCAGGGCAAGCCCAGGCCCTGCACGGCGACAGCTTCAACAACCTCGGTGACAGCCTGCTCGGGCTGGTCACGCGCGAGCCGGTGGGTGTGGTCGGGCTGATCACGCCGTGGAACTTCCCGTTCTTCATCCTCGCCGAGCGCCTGCCGTTCATCCTGGCGTCCGGCTGCACCGTGGTGGCCAAGCCCAGTGAACTGACCTCAGGTACCACCTTGATGCTGGCCGGGCTGATGCAGGAAGCCGGCCTGCCCGACGGCGTGCTCAATGTGCTCACCGGCCCGGGTGCGGTGCTCGGCCAGGCGATCAGCGCGCATGCCGATATCGACATGGTGTCGTTCACCGGCTCCACCGAAGTCGGCCGCCTGACCATGGCCGCGGCCACCGGCAACATGAAGAAGGTCGGCCTGGAACTGGGCGGCAAGAACCCGCAGGTGGTGTTTGCCGACGCCGACCTGGACGCGGCCGCCGACGCCATCGTCTTCGGCATCTGCTTCAATGCCGGCCAATGCTGCGTCAGCGGCAGCCGCCTGATCGTCGAGCGCTCGGTGGAGCAAGCGCTGACCGAGAAGATCTGCGCCTTGCTCGACAAGGTGCGCATCGGCGACCCGCTGCACGAGGGCACCCAGGTCGGCTCGATCACCGAGGCTCGTCATCTGGAGCGGGTGCTGGGCTACATCGAGCAGGGGCGGCGCGAAGGCGCGCGCTTGCTGCGCGGCGGGCAGCGCATCGAATCGCCGACGGGCATGTACCTGCAGCCAACCGTGTTTGCCGATGTCACCCCGCAGATGGTCATCGCCCGCGAAGAAATCTTCGGCCCGGTGCTGACCATCACTGCCTTCGACAGCTTCGAGCAAGCCATGGCGCTGGCCAACGACACGCCCTTCGGGCTGGCCGCCAGCCTCTGGAGCCGCAACCTGGAGACTGCGCTGCAGGCCACGCGGCAGATCAAGGCTGGCCGGGTCTGGGTCAACACCACCATCGCCGGTGGGCCGGAGCTGCCCTCTGGTGGTTTCAAGCAGTCGGGCATTGGCCGCGAGGCCGGGCGCTACGGGGTGGAGGAGTACACTGAGCTCAAGTCCGTGCATGTGCAGCTGGGTGCCCGCACGCCGTGGGTCAGCGCCTGAATCCAGGCAGCAGAACAACAAGATCGGAGAAAACAAGCATGTACGATTACGTCGTTATCGGTGGGGGTTCCGCCGGTTGTGTGCTGGCGGCGCGCCTGAGCGAGCAGGCGGATGTGCGGGTGTTGCTGCTCGAGGCCGGGCCTGCCGATACAAACCCCTACATCCATATGCCGGTGGGTTTTTTCAAGATGACCGGCGGCCCGCTGACCTGGGGCTTCGATACCGTGGCCCAAGGCACCATGAACAACCGTTCGGTGCTGTACCCGCAAGGGCGGGTGCTGGGCGGTGGCGGTTCGATCAATGCCATGGTCTATACCCGCGGCAACGCCAAGGACTATGACGACTGGGAGCAGGAGGAGGGCTGCCGTGGCTGGTCCTTCCGCGAGGTGCTGCCGTATTTTCGCAAGGCCGAGGACAACGAGCGCCTGAGCAACGAATACCACGGCACCGAAGGCCCGCTGGGGGTGTCCGACCTGATCAGCGTGAACGAGGTGACCAAGGCCTTCATCCGCTCGGCCCAGGAAGCCGGCATCCCTTACAACGCCGACTTCAACGGCGCGCGCCAAGAAGGCTGCGGCGCCTACCAGGTCACCCAGCGCGGCGGGCGCCGCTGCAGTGCCGCCCAGGGCTACCTGAGCAAGGCCCGCCAGCGGCCCAACCTGACCATCCAGACCGACTGCCTGGTAACCCGCATCCGCATCGACAACGGCCAGGCCACGGGGGTCGAGTACGTCCAGGGCAGCGGCTCGCGCGAGGTGCGCTTCGTGGCCGCCGAGCGTGAAGTGGTGCTGGCGGCCGGCGCCATCGGCTCGCCGAAGACCCTCATGCTCTCCGGCGTCGGCCCGGCCGAGGAGCTGCAGCGCCTGGGCATCGAGGTCAAGCAGGACCTGCCCGGGGTGGGGCAGAACCTGCAGGATCACTTCGACATCGACATCGTCTACGAGCTCAAGGGGTCGCAGAGCCTGGACAAGTACGCCAAGCCGCACATGATGTTGCTGGCGGGGCTGGAGTACAAGCTATTCAACAAGGGGCCGGTCACCTCCAACATCGCCGAGGCCGGTGCCTTCTGGTACGGCGATTCGCGCGCCAGCGTGCCGGACCTGCAGTTTCACTTCCTGCCCGGTGCCGGGGTGGAGGCGGGCATCCCGCCGGTGCCCTCCGGCGCCGGCTGTACCCTCAACTCGTACTTCCTGCGCCCGCGCAGCCGCGGCAGCGTGCGCCTGCGCAGCGCCGACCCGCTGCAGCCGCCGCTGATCGACCCCAACTACATCAGCGACCCGTATGACCTGCACGTGTCGGTCGAAGGCATCAAGCTCAGCCGCGAGATCATGGCCCAGCAGTCCTTGAGCCGCTACATCAAGGCCGAGCATTTCCCCGGCGACAGCGTGCGTACTCAGGCGGACTACGAAGACTACGCACGGCGCTGCGGGCGCACCGGGTATCACCCGGTGGGTACTTGCAAGATGGGCATCGACGCCATGGCCGTGGTCGATCCGCAGTTGCGGGTGCGGGGCGTGCGGCGCTTGCGGGTGGTTGACTCTTCGGTGATGCCGCGCTTGGTCAGCTCCAATACCAATGCGCCGTCGATCATGATTGCCGAGAAGGGCGCCGACCTGATCCTGGGGCGCAGCCTGGCGCCTTCGCAGGTGCTGGTGCGCAGTGAGCATGGGGAGCTGCACAAGGCAGTCTGAACCCTGCCAGGGCCCTATCGCCGGCAAGCCTCACCGTCCTCTGTGGGAGCCGGCTTGCCGGCGATAGGGCCAGACCTGACAAACATTAAAGATTGCATCCTCGCTGCGTTAGATTTATAAATAACTAGTTGGTTACATAAAAACAACAGGCAGTACTCACCCGGTGCCCTGCACCCGGAGGCCAAATGAATAACAACAATGATTCCACCCAACTGCTGGACATCACCCGGCGCAAGCTGCTGGTCGGTGCCGCAGGCCTTGCCGGCGTCGGTGCCGTGGCCGCGCTGATGCCCACCGCGCTCTGGGCGCAGACCACACTGACGTTTTCCAATTCCTTCCGCTCCCTGACCAACCCCTACCACGCCATCTTCAACCGCGGCGGCCAGGCCTACGCGGCCAGCCTGGGCCTGCCGTACTCGCCGCTGGTCACCGAAGGCAACAGCCAGAAGGGCATCGCCGATATCCGCGCGCTGATCGCCAAGACCGAAGGCAACCTGATCCTCAACATCGAGCCCAACGACTCCGCCGACGCCCGCGCCATCATCGAGCAGTGCGTCAAGGCCGGGGTCTACGTCACCACCGTGTGGAACAAGCCCGACGACATGCACCCCTGGGACTACAGCCCCTACTGGGTGGCGCACATCTCCGAAGACGGCCAGGCGGTGGGCGAGGCGGTGGCCACCGAGCTGTTCGAAGCCATGGGCGGCAGCGGCGGCATCGTCGCCCTGGGCGGTATCCTCAGCAACGTGGCGGCCATCGGCCGGCGCAGTGGCCTGGAGGCCGCGCTGAAGAAGTACCCCGGCATCACCCTGCTGGACTTCCAGCCAGCCGACTGGAGCGCGAACAAGGCGTTCCCCATCGTGCAGTCGTGGCTGACCCGCTTCAACAGCGACATCAAGGGCATCTGGTGCGCCAACGACGACATGGGCATGGGCGCGCTCGAAGCGCTGCGTGGCGAAGGCCTGGCGGGGATGATCCCGGTGGTGGGCATCGATGGCATCGAGCAGGCCGTCGAAGCCATTCGCACCGGCGAATACATCGCCACCACCAGCCTCGACCCTTACTGGCTCGGCAGCATGGGCCTGGCCCTGGGCCACGCGGCCAAGACCGGGCGCATCGACCCGGCCCAGGAGCCGCACGAGCACCGCGAGTTCTACGTGCGCCCGCAACTGGTCACCAAGGCCAATGTCGAGGCGTTCTACGCGAGCAACTTCAAGGCCACCCCGGTGGTGGACGTGAATGATTTCTGGGGGCGCGTGGCCGGGCCTATCCGCTACACCTCCTGACCCCTAGCGCCTTTTTCATTCGGCCGGCCTGCCAGGCTGCACGCCGAGGGTTTTCTACTGCCTGTTTTCCGGAGTTATCGTCATGGCCCGCCTGCGACGGTTTTCGTCACTGCTTGTCCTGCTGCTGATCGGCCTGCTCATCGGTTCGATCAACAGCAACTTCTTCGACCCGATGAACCTGGTGCGCATCGCCACCGCCTGTTCGATCCCACTGCTGATGGCACTGGGCGGGATGTTCGTGATCCAGATGGGCAGCATCGACCTGTCCGTGGAAGGCGTGGTGGCGGTCGCCGCCGTGTGCTTCGCCCTGCTGGTGGGCAACAACCTCAATGCCCACGCCCTTGGCCTGTGGGCCTTGCCGGTGGCCATTGCGGTCGGCGCCGGCACCGGCCTGCTCAACGGCCTGCTGCAGGTGAAACTGCGCATCCCGTCGTTCATGGCCACCCTGGGCCTGGGCTTCGTCGGCATCGGCCTGGCCACGGCCTTGCTGCAGGGCAACACCGTGCGGGTGCTGGACATGGACGTGCGCGCCATCGCCTTGCACCGCCTGCTCGGCCTGCCGTTGTCGGTGTGGATCGTGGTGCTGGCGCTGGGCGTCGCGCACTTCATCTCGCGCCATACCGTGCTCGGGCGCCACGCCCTGGCGATCGGCGGTGGCGAGGACCTGGCGCGGCTCAATGGCGTCAACGTCAACCGCATACGCATCGGCATCTTCGCCCTGGCCGGGGGCTTCTATGGCCTGGCGGCAATCCTTGCGGTGGCGCAGTTCGGCCAGGGGCACGCGCTGATCGCCCAGGGCCAGCTGTTCACCGCGATCACCGCCATCGTGGTCGGCGGCGCCTCGCTGGCCGGCGGCAACGGCAGCCCGCTGGGCACCTTGCTGGGCGTGCTGATCGTGGTGGTAGTGAGCAACGGCATGGTCCTGATGGGGGTTGCGCCGTATGTCCAGCAAGGCGTGCAGGGGGTGTTGATCATCGCTGCCGTCGCCATTGCCCTCGACCGTGCCAAGGCACGGGTCGTCAAGTGAGGAAAGCCGCCATGCTCACCCTGAACAATGTCACCAAGCGCTTCAACGGCGTCACCGTGCTCAAGGGCATCGACCTTGAGGTACGCAAGCACGAAGTGGTCGGCCTGATCGGCGAGAACGGTGCCGGCAAATCGACCCTGATGAAAATCCTCACCGGCGTGCACCAGCCCGATGAAGGGCACCTGGAGCTCGACGGCCAGCCCATCGTCCTCGACGGCCCTCGCGGTGCCACCGCGCAGGGCATCGCCATGGTCTACCAGGAGCAGTCGATCCTGCCCAACCTGTCGGTGGCCGAGAACCTGTTCATGGGCCGCGAAGACGAATTCTCGCGCTTTGGCTGGCTCAACTGGAAAAAACTGCACCGCGCGGCGCGCCAGCAGCTGGCCAAGGTCAACCTCGATATCGACCCGGGCATGCTGTGCAGCGAGCTGAGCTTCGGCCAGCGGCAGATGATCGAGCTGGCCAAGGCGCTGGCGCTGGAAGAGCGCTGCCAGGGCCACCTGGTGATCCTGCTCGACGAGCCCACCTCGGTGCTGGAGCAGCGCGAGATCGACACGCTGTTCCGCCTGGTGCGCCAGCTCAAGTCGCGCGCCTCGTTCATCTTCGTCTCGCACCGGCTGGACGAGCTGCTCGAACTCAGCGACCGGGTGTACGTGATGAAGGACGGCGAGGTGGTGGCGCAGATGCCCGCTGGCGAAGCCTCCAAGGAGCGCCTGCACAGCCTGATGGTGGGCCGTTCGCTGCAGGCCGAGTTCTACCGCGAATCGCTGCAGAAGCCGTGCTTGCCCGAGGTCGTGCTGTCGGCACGCGGGCTGGCCTTGCACGGCCATTTCGCCAGCCTCGACTTCGACCTGCACCGCGGCGAGATCCTCGGCATCGCCGGGGTAATCGGCTCGGGCCGCGAAGAGTTGTGCCGGGTGCTGGCCGGGCTGCTGCCCCGAAGCACTGGCGAGCTCAAGGTGCACGGCAAGCGCCTGGCCGGCGGCGGCCCGGCGGCGGCGATCCGCGCCGGGATCGGCTACATCCCGCGTGAGCGCAAGGTCGAGGGCATCGTCTCGATGCTCAGCGTGGCGCAAAACATGACCCTGGCGCGGATCGGCCAGGTCACCCGTGCCGGCCTGCTCGACGAGAAGCGCGAGCGCAGCCTCGCCGAGAGCTGGATCAAGCGGCTGAGCATCAAGACCCCAGGCCCGGATGCCTTGCTGCTCAACCTCAGCGGCGGCAACCAGCAGAAGGTGGTGCTGGCCAAATGGCGCAACGCCGGCTCCAGCATCCTCATCCTCGACCACCCCACCCGTGGGCTGGACGTGGGTGCCAAGGAAGACGTCTACCAGTTGATCCGCGAGATCACCGAACAGGGCGTGTCGGTGATCCTCACCGCCGACACCCTGGAAGAAATGATCGGCCTGAGCCACCGCATCCTGGTGATGCGCGATGGCGACGTGGCGCAATCCTTCGCCTGCCTGCCGGGGGCCAAGCCCCAGCAGGTCGACCTGATCCAGTACATGGTCTGAGAGAACAACGATGCCTATCCTGCTCAATGGTTTTCGCACCCAGGCGCCGCTGCTGGCGCTGATCGTGCTGGTTGCCCTGATCGCCGGCTACGACCCCGGCTTCATCCACCCCGGTGCCGTGTTCGGGCTGCTTGCCGACACCGCCACGCTGTTCATCATGGCCACCGGCATCACCTTCGTGCTGCTGATCGGCGGCATCGACCTGTCGTCCCAGGCGGTGGCTTCCATGGCCAGCGTGCTGGTCGCGCTGCTGCTGCCAGGCTTCGGCCCGTGGGCCTTCGCCATCGGCCTGCTGGCGGGCATTGCCGCAGGGGCGCTGAGCGGGGTGCTGCACACCTGGCTGCGCATCCCGTCGTTCATCGTCACCCTGGCCATCGGCGGGGTGGTCACCAGCCTGACCATGCTGGTGTCGAGCAATCGCACCATCAACATCGATGGCGCGCAGCGCGATGCCTGGTTCGGCTGGGTGACCGGGCAGACGGCGGGTATCCCCAACGAAGTGCTGGTCGCAAGTGTCGTGCTGGGGCTGTGCATCTTCCTGCAGCGCAAGACGCCGTTCGGCCGCTTCGGCAATGCCGTGGGCGCCGGTGAGCCTGCGGCCTGGGCCTCGGGGATCAACGTCAACCGCATCAAGGTGCTGACCTTCGCCCTGTCGGCGGGGCTGGCGGCGTTGTCCGGGGTGCTCATGGCCGGGCGCCTGTCCAGCGGCTCGCCGACCCTGGCCAACGAGTTCCTGCTGCCGGCGATTGCCGCCGTGCTGGTCGGCGGCACCGCACTGACCGGCGGCGTCGGCAGCGTGTGGCGCACCCTGGTCGGCGCGTTGCTGGTGTCGGTGGTGCGCATCGGCATGACCTTCGTCGGCATCAGCGTGTTCGCCCAGCAGATTGTCTTCGGCGTGATCCTGATCATCGCCGTGGCCTTCACCCTGGACCGTTCCAAGCTTCCCATCGTCAAGTAACCCATCGCAAAGGTGAAAACACTGCAATGAAAGTCCTTGTGTCAATCAAGCGAGTGGTCGACTACAACGTCAAGGTTCGCGTCAAGGCGGACCACTCCGGCGTCGACCTGGCAAACGTCAAGATGGCCATGAACCCCTTCTGCGAAATCGCCGTGGAAGAAGCCGTGCGCCTGAAAGAGAAGGGCGTTGCGACCGAGATCGTGGTCGTCTCCGTCGGCCCGACCAGCGCCCAGGAACAGCTGCGTACCGCGCTGGCACTGGGTGCCGACCGCGCCATCCTGGTCGAAGCCGCCGATCAACTGAACGCCCTGGCCGTGGCCAAGGCGCTCAAGGCCGTTGTCGACAAGGAACAGCCGCAGCTGGTCATCCTCGGCAAGCAGGCCATCGACAGTGACAACAACCAGACCGGCCAGATGCTGGCGGCGCTGACCGGCTTCGCCCAGGGCACCTTCGCCTCCAAGGTCGAGGTGGCGGGCGACAAGCTGAACGTCACCCGTGAAATCGATGGCGGCCTGCAAACTGTTGCGCTGAACCTGCCGGCGATCGTCACCACCGACCTGCGCCTGAACGAGCCACGCTACGCGTCGCTGCCGAACATCATGAAGGCCAAGAAGAAGCCGCTGGAAACGCTGACTGCGGATGCGCTGGGCGTATCGCTCACGTCCACCAACAAGACCCTGAAGGTCGAAGCGCCAGCTGCCCGCAGCGCGGGTATCAAGGTCAAGTCGGTGGCCGAACTGGTCGAGAAGCTGAAGAACGAAGCGAAGGTGATCTGAATGACTGTCCTGGTTGTCGCTGACCTTCTACAAGGTCCTGAAAACGCCGCCGTTGCCCCGGCTACCCTGAACACTGTTGCCGCAGCCGCCAAGATCGGTGGCGATATCCACGTGCTGGTCGCAGGCCAGAACGTCGGTGGCGTCGCCGAATCCGCAGCCAAGATCGCGGGCGTGGCCAAGGTGCTGGTGGCCGATAATGCGGCCTACGCCCACGCCCTGCCGGAAAACGTCGCCCCGCTGATCGTCGAGCTGGCCAAGGGTTACAGCCACGTGCTGGCACCGGCTACCAGCAACGGCAAGAACATCTTGCCGCGCGTTGCCGCACTGCTGGACGTCGACCAGATCTCCGAGATCATCTCGGTGGAATCGGCCGACACCTTCAAGCGCCCGATCTACGCCGGTAACGCCATTGCCACCGTGCAATCGAGCGCTGCGGTCAAGGTCATCACCGTGCGTACCACCGGCTTCGATGCCGTGCCCGCAGAAGGGGGAGCGGCTGCGGTCGAAGCCATCGCGGCTGCCCATGACGCGGGCCAATCGGCGTTCGTCGCCGAACAGCTGGCCCAGTCCGACCGCCCGGATCTGAGCGCCGCCAAGGTCGTCGTTTCCGGCGGCCGTGGCCTGGGCAACGGTGACAACTTCAAGCACCTGTACAGCCTGGCCGACAAGCTCGGCGCTGCCGTGGGTGCCTCGCGCGCCGCGGTCGACGCAGGCTTCGTGCCCAACGACATGCAGGTCGGCCAGACCGGCAAGATCGTTGCGCCCCAGCTGTACATCGCCGTCGGTATCTCCGGCGCGATCCAGCACCTGGCCGGCATGAAGGACTCCAAGGTGATCGTTGCGATCAACAAGGATGAAGAGGCGCCGATCTTCCAGGTGGCGGATTACGGGCTGGTGGGTGATCTGTTCGAGGCTGTGCCGCAGTTGCAAGAGCTGCTTTGACGCAACTGGCCCCATCGCCGGCAAGCCGGCTCCCACAGGGATAGGACCGATTTCAAAACCTGCGATGGGGCAACCCACACAATAACAACAAGAGGCCACACACCATGAAACACGCTGATTTGCGCGGCGGGTACCGCTGCACCTGGCTCAAAGGCATTGCGTTTTCCAGCCTGGCCCTGGCGGGGAGCCAGGCTGCCCAGGCGGCGGGGATGTTCGACCCGAACGCAGCGGGCATGACCGGCGACTGGGGCGGCGTTCGCAACGAACTGCTGGAGCAGGGCTACGACCTCACCCTCGATTACGTCGGCGAGCTGGGCTACAACGCCCATGGCGGTTACGACCAGGATCACACCGCGCGCTGGAGCGGCCAGTTCACCCTCGGCGCCAAGCTCGACCTGCAGAAGATCCTGGGCTGGGAAGACGCCACCTTCAAGCTGGCCATCACCGAGCGCGAAGGCCGCAATATCTCCAACGACCGCATCAGCGACCCGCGCGCGCCGATGTACTCGTCCAACCAGGAAGTCTGGGGGCGAGGGCAGACCTGGCGGTTGACCCAGATGTGGATCAGCAAGTCGTTCCTGGCGCGCAAGCTCGACCTCAAGTTCGGCCGCTTCGGTGAAGGCGAGGACTTCAACAGCTTCCCCTGCGATTTCCAGAACCTGGCCCTGTGCGGCTCGCAGATGGGCAACTGGGCCGGCGCCAACACCTGGTACAACTGGCCGATCGCGCAGTGGGGCGCGCGCGCCAAGTACCAGCTGACGCCGCAGCTGTTCGCCCAGGTCGGGGTGTTCGAGCACAACCCGTCGCTGCTGGAAACCGGCAACGGCTTCAAGCTCAACTTCAGTGGCGGCAAGGGCGTGATCCTGCCTGTGGAGCTAGTCTGGCAGCCCAGCTTCAGGCAGTTGCTGGGCGAGTACCGGGTCGGCGCCTACTACAGCAGCGCCGACGCCGCCGACGTGCACAGCCGCGAAACCCCGGGCGATGTGAACAGCCCGCTGCGCAGCCGCGACAGCAAGTATGGTTACTGGTTGGTTGCCCAGCAGCAGGTGACAGCCCATGCAGGCGACCCGCAGCGTGGCCTGTCGCTGTTCGCCAACGTCACCGTGCCGGACCGGGAAACCAGCCAGGTCGGGCACTTCATCCAGGCCGGGCTCACCTACAAGGGCCTGTTCGACGCCCGCCCGCAGGACGATATCGGCTTTGGCGTGGCGCGCATCCATACCAACTCGCGCTACCGCGACAACCAGCGCCTGGTCAACGCGGCCAACCAGCAGAGCGACTACGACAACCCCGCCTATCAACCCCTGCAGGGCAACGAATACGACGCCGAGCTGTACTACGGCATCCACGCCACCCGCTGGCTGGTGATCCGCCCGAACCTGCAGTATGTGCGCGATCCGGGCGGGGTCAGCCAGGTGGAGGATGCATGGGTGCTGGGGGTGAAGGTGCAGAGCAGCTTCTAGTGAGGCTCAGTGGCCGGGTGCGGTGTCAGCTTCGGCAGTCACCGCATCGAGGAACGTGGTGGTGGGCACGAAAAACAGGCTGCCCGTGACTGCGCGGCTGACATCCAGCAAACGGTCATAGTTGCCTGGCGGGTTGCCCACGAACATGTTCTGCAGCATGCGCTCGGTGCGCGCAGGCGAGCGTGCGTAGCCGATGAAGTAGGTACCGAACTCGCCTTTGCCAACGTCACCGAACGGCATGTTGTCGCGCAGGATTTCCAGGTCTTCGCCGTTTTCTTCGATGCTGGTCAGGGCGTTGTGGGCGTAGCTGGGTTTTTCGTCGTCGGTCAGCTCGATGTCGGAGAGCTTTTTCCGGCCGATGATCTTTTCCTGCTGTTCGATGGGGATCGCATTCCACTTGTCCATATCGTGCAGGTATTTCTGCACGATCACATAACTGCCGCCCTTGAAGGCGGGGTCTTCGTCGCCAACCAGGGTGGCTTGGGTTGCGGCTTTGGCCACGGGGTTTTCGGTGCCGTCGACGAAGCCCAGCAGGTCGCGGTTATCGTAGAACTTGAAGCCCTGCACCGAGTCGACCACGGTCACGGCGTCGCGCAGGCGCGCCATGATGTGGGTGGCCAGTTCGAAGCACAGGTCCAGGCGTGTGGCGCGGATGTGGAAGAGCAAATCGCCAGGCGTTGCCGGTGCATGGTGCACGCCGCTGATTTCGCGAAAAGGATGCAGCGCTTGCGGCCGCGGGGCGCCGAACAGGCGGTCCCAGGCTTGCGAGCCCACGCCCATGACGCACGACAGGCCGCCATCGGGGGTGCGAAAACCCACGCCGCGCACGAGGGAGGAAAGGTCGGCACACACCCCGCGCACGGTGGTTTCGCAGGGCATTTCGGGGTTGATCGAGACCACCAGGAAGATGGCGGCAGACGTGAGTTGGGCTTCGACAGCCTGGGGCGTTATGGAGGTCACGTTGGCTCCTTGGTTGCGATGCGTGCGTGAACGCTGACAGCCACAGAGAATAGGAGCGAATGCGCAGGCTGTCAGCCTGGGGGCCGCTGTGGGCCCATCGCCGGCAAGCCGGCTCCCACAGGCCGGGCACCTTCCCTGGACTGCCCCAAGGGTTGGGATCGGTGTCCAACTTCTTGGAGGCACTCCATCCCTGTGGGAGCCGGCTTGCCGGCGATCCAGGGCGCAGCCCTGGCCTTCAATCACTGGGCGGTAGGTTGTTCCGTGGCCACAGCACCATAGGAGGCGTAATACGCCAACCCCACGAAAATCGCCCCACCGACCGCATTCCCCAGAAACACCGCCGACAGGTTCTCAAGCAGCTGCCCCACGCTCAGGTACCCGGCAAAGATCGCCGCCGGGATCAGGAACATGTTCGCCACCACGTGCTGAAAACCAATGGCGACGAAGGCCATGATCGGGAACCAGATGCCGAGGATCTTGCCGCTCATTTCCCGGCTGGCATACGACAGCCACACCGCCAGGCACACCAGCCAGTTGCAGCCGATGCCGGACACGAACGCCTGCAGGAAGCTGGCGTTGACCTTGCTGGTGGCGCCCGCCAGGGTCTTGCCCAGGTACGGCCCTTCGGTCAGCCCGAGCAGGTGGCCGAAAAAGTAGGCGACGAACAGCGCACCGAGCAGGTTGGCCAGCGTCACCCAGGCCCAGTTGCGCGCCACCGCCCAGGGCCGGATACGCCCGGCGAACATCGCCAGCGGCAGGCTCATCATGTTGCCGGTGAGCAGCTCGCCGCCGGCCAGGATCACCAGGATCAGGCCGATGGGAAACACCGCCGCCCCCAGCAACGTGCCAAACGAGGCCCACTGCGCCGGGATCATGGTGCTGACGTGGATGGCCAGGAGAAAGCCCAGCGAAATGAACGCCCCGGCCAGAAAGCCGAGGATCAAGGTGGCGCGGATGGGCAGGTGGGCTTTTTTGCTGCCGGCTTCGATGGCCAGCTCGGTGATGCGGGAGGGGGTATTTACGGACATCTCGACAACTCTAACGCAAGGACGGCGGCAACGCCGTGGGAGGGGCAAGGCAACTTCAAGAAGGGGCGGCACGTTAATGAGGCAATTTGACGCAGTCAAATCGATAGGCTGGATGGCTTGATAGATCTCATCTATCAGCGGGAGGGTCTGACATGAACTGGCCTATACAGGCAGAGCGCGCCACCTCCCGTGGCAGCGCGCCCGCCAGGTCATTTCACCTGAATCACAGCGGGCGGCGTCCATTGCCCGCTGAGCACCTCAGGCTTGGGCCAGTAGGTACGGATGGTCAGTTCGAACTCGCTCTGTGGCGCGGGCAGCCAGTTGCTTTCCTTGTCTTTGCCCGGTGACGCGTGCTGGACATACAGGGTCAACGAACCATCGTCGTTGAACTTCATGTTTTTCTGGTTCTTGGTGCCCAGGGAGTAGCGCTTGATCGCGTTGGGCGCGAAGAAGTGCTGCGGGTCGTACAAGGTCAGTGACCAGAAGCCGTCCACTGGCGGCGTCTGGCCCTTGGCGAAGGTCACGCTGTAGCTGTGTTTTCCGTTCAGCCGTTGCCCATGCTGGTCCAGCTCCTGGAAGAAGTAGCGGGTCTCTTCGGGCTGGTTGGTGTACATGTTCGATTTGGCCGTGGCGGTGCGGGTGAGGTAGTCGTTGCCCCAGCGGGCGACATTGGTGGGCGAGTTCCAGTAGTTGGGCAGGCGCGAGCCGTTGGTGCGGAACGAGAACAGCGGGGCGATCACCTGCGCCTCGGTTTCAACCGCCGTCTTGACCAGCACGTCCTTGATCGCCGGGTCCTTCGCGGCGGCATCGAGCAGGGCGCGCATCATGGCGTAGCGGCTTTCCTCGCCGGCCAGTGGCGGCACCTTGTCGAGGATGCCTGGCAACTGGTCGAAGAAGGTCTTGGGCTCCACCCAGCGGGTTTCCGTCGACGAGTTCTGTGCCGCCGGGAAGTGCGGGGTCTTGGTCCAGTCCTTGGTGACGGACTCGCCGGTGTACTTGCTCAGGGGATAGACCACCACCTGCTGGAGCAGCGTGGTGACGGCGCCATGGTCTTGTTCACTGTCGTCCATGAACACCCTGGGCCCCATCGCAACCAGCTCGGTCGGCGCCTTGATCACCTCGGTGATGCCCTGCGGTACCTCGCCTTTCCAGTTCGGCCCTACCACCAGGTAATTGCCGGGCTTGGTGCCATATTGCTTGCCGAGCCTGGAAAACTCCTCGCTGCGCGCGTCATACAGGGCATACACCCAGAAGCGCTCGCCGAAGTCCGGTACCTGCAGGACCACCGGGTCGTCGTCGGTGGCGCCGAAGCCGAAGCCGTACACCACATCCTGGTTGGGGTGCGCGACCCAACGCTGCTGCGGTGAAATGTAGTCGCTGAGCATGCTCACGTAGCCAGTCGGCGCGGCAGGCAGGATGCCGCCCATCAGGCCCGGCTCCGGCGCCTTGGAGAAGGAGGCGCGGCGGTTGAACGCGTTGACGATGGGCCAGGCCCACAAGTAGGTGTCTTGCGCGATCACCTTGGCACTGGTGGGGGTAATCACGGTTCCGGCCGGGATACCGGGGACTTCGCCAGCCGGTTTGCCAGCGGAGTTGTCTTGCGCCTGAACGGCACCGGCCATGGTCGCGCCTAGTGCCATGGCCCAGAGAAGATGACGAGCAATTGCATTCATTGCCTGAACTCCTGGAGTGGAACAGCGGCTGGATCGAGTGGAATTGACCCTAGTCCAGGGCATTGGCCGCTGCAAATCCCCGCTTGCTCCGCCACCCGCGAGCGAACGGATTGGCAGCGGGCCACGTGGCGCTGGCGGCAAATGGCAAATGGCTGGCAGCAAATGACAATTCTCAGGCAAATCGGGCGCGCAACATGGCCATGGCGCCACTTCTGGCTCGCCAAACGCCGCTTGAGGAGAATAACAATGCCAATGCCCACGCCCGTGTTCGACCACAAGGAACTGCTCACCCTCGATACCCATGCGCTGCCGATCTTCGAGAACGCCCTGGCGCCTTACTTCCCCTTCGTCGATGTACAGCCGCTGTACCTGGACCCCAACCTCGGCGTGTGGACGTTGCGGGTGATCTTCCAACCCGGCGTGCGCCTGCCGTGCCACTACCACACCGGCCCGGTACACCTGTTCACGCTCAGCGGCCGCTGGAACTACGTGGAATACCCCGACCAGCCGCAGACCGCCGGCTGCTATCTGTACGAGCCAGGTGGCTCGATCCACACCTTCAGCGTGCCCGCGGACAACAGCGTGCCCACCGAAACCTTGATGGTGGTGCAGGGCGCAAACATCAATTTCGATGCCGACGGCAACTTCGTCAATGTGATGGATGCCAGCGACATCATGCAGCTCATCGAGCGCCTGGTCCGCGAGCGCGGCCTTGAGCCGGCCCGTTACATCCGCCCCGGCCATGCCGGCTACAGCGCAGGCTGAGGGCGAACTTCACGACGATTTGCGGAGCACCTTCGATGAGCAATCCTGCAATGCCGGTCGGGGCCCAGGGGCAATGCCCCGAGGCGCCGCGCTCGGTCTTCATCACCGGGGCCAGCGGCTTTATCGGCCGGGCCCTGGCCACGCGTTATCGTGCCCTGGGTGCCCAGGTGCGCGGCATGGACCTGCGCGCCGACCCGGCCAATGCCGTGGTGGCTGGCGACCTGGTTGACCCGCAGCGCTGGGCCGAAGCGGCCCAGGGCTGCGAACTGTTCATCAATACCGCGGCGGTGGTGTCGCTGGCCGCGCCCTGGAAGCTCTACCGCGAGGTGTCGGTGCGCGGGGTGCGCAACTGCCTGGATGTGGCGATCGCCAGCGGCGCCAAGCGCTTCGTGCAGTTTTCCTCCATCGCCGCCCTGGGCTGGCAATACCCCGAGCAGGCCGATGAGCGCTGCGATGTGGTGATCGGCGAGCAGTATCGCTACGGCGTGGCCAAGGGCGCCAGCGAACACCTGGTGCTGGCGGCCCATGCCGCCGGCGAGATCGCCTGCACCATCGTGCGCCCTGGTGATGTGTATGGGCCGGGTTCGCGCGCCTGGTTGAGCGAGCCGCTGAAGATGGCCAAGGCCGGGGCGCTGATCCTGCCCAATGGCGGCCGCGGGCGCTGGACCCCGGTGTACATCGACGACCTGCTCGACGGCGTGATGCTGGCGGCAGGGCTGGAGCAGGCCACAGGGCAGATCCTGCACATCAGCGCGGCGCAATCGGTCAGTTGTGCGCAGTTCTTCGGCCATCACTGGCGCTGGGCAGGGCGCGCCGGCAAGCCACGCAGCTTGCCGCTGTGGCTGGCGACCCTGCTGACCCGCGGCATCTGGCAATACCACCGCCTGCGCGGGCAGCCCAACGAGATCAGCCCGGACGCCATGTACATGTTCTCGCGCACAGGCGGTATCTCCATCGACAAGGCCCGGCAGCTGCTGGGCTACGCGCCGAAGGTAAGCCTGGAGGAGGGCATGCGCCGTAGCGAAGCCTGGCTGCGGCAAGTGGGCCAGCTGCACTGACATCACATTCAACAAGGAGAACCCCATGAAAGCCGTCGTCATGCGCGACAAGCAACTGCACGTCGAGTCGCTCGCAGCACCCGAGCCTGGGCCGGGCGAGGTGCTGGTGAAAACCCTGGCCTGTGGCATCTGCGGTTCGGACTTGCACATGTTCCACCATTGCCAGCACGTGCTGGCCAACTTCAAGCGCGGCAACATCCCGATCGCCTTCGACGATCGCCAGCCCGTGGTGTTCGGCCATGAGTACTGCGCCGAGATCCTCGACCACGGGCCGGGCTGCGACAAACGCCTGAAGGCCGGTACCCGGGTGTGTTCGCTGCCGTTCGTGATCAGCCCGCAGGCCTTCCACCATATCGGCTTCTCCAACCGCTACCCCGGTGGCTACGGCGAGCAGATGGTGCTGGCAGAACCGCTGCTGGTGCCGGTACCGGGCGACCTGCCCGCCGATATCGCGGCCTTGAGCGAGCCGTTGACCGTGGCCGCCCATGCGGCCAACCGCGCCCGCCTGGACGGCAGCGAGGTGCCGGTAGTGATCGGCTGCGGCCCGATTGGGCTGGCGCTGATCGCCATTCTCAAGGCGCGCGGTATCGGCCCGGTGGTGGCGGCGGACTTCAGCCCGGCGCGCCGGGCACTGGCCGAACGGATGGGCGCCGATGTGGTGGTCGACCCCGCGCAGCAGTCGCCCTATGCCTCGTGGCTCGAGGTAGCTGCGCCTGCCGGCCATGACATCAATGGGCCGATGGCGCTGCTGGGCCTGGGCCCGCAAGCCAAGCCGTGCGTGGTGTTCGAATGCGTTGGCGTGCCGGGGCTGATCCAGCAGGTGATCCAGCACGCACCGCCGCGCACGCGGCTGATCGTGGTGGGCGTGTGCATGGAGAGCGACCGGATCGAGCCGCTGATTGCCATCGGCAAGCAAATGAACGTGCATTTCTCGTTCGGCTACAGCTACCAGGAGTTCGCCCAGACCTTGCACGCCCTGGCCGACAGCAGCCTGGATGCAGCGCCGATGATCACCCGCCGGGTCACCCTGGACGGGGTGGGCGAGGCGTTTGCAGCGCTGGCCCAGCCGGACCAGCAGGCCAAGATCATCATCACCTACCCTTGACCCTGCAGCGGCGCGGCGCGCAGTTGAACGCGCCGCTGGCGCGGCGACAGGCCATACCAGCGTCGGCACGCGCGGTTGAACGAGCTTTGCTCGTGATAGCCAAGCAGCCCGGCGATCTGCGCCATGGGCATCTGCGCTTCGGCCAGGTACAGCTCGGCCAGCTCGCGGCGTGCGCGCTCGACCATGTCTTCGAACACCTGGCCCTGTTCGGCCAGGCGCCGCTGCAGCGAGCGTTCACGCATGCCCAGTTGCTCGGCGATCAGCGGCAGGGCGCAGCGCTGGGTCGGTAGCAGGCGGCGAATGGCCGCCTCGACCTGGCTGTGCACCTGCAACGGGTTGCTGGCGCCGAGGCTACTGACGTATTCCATCATCGTGTCGTGCAGTTGCCGGTTGTGCTGGTCGATCGGCTTTGCCAGCTGTTCGGGCAGCAGCACCAGAGCATTGTGCGCCTGGCCAAAACAGGTACGGGCGCCGAAGAAGCGTTGGTAGCGGTGCTGCGGCAGGCGCGCCTGGGTGCGTGACAGCACCGCATGGGGCCGAAAGCCCGGGCCGTGGAGCATCTGCACGGCCTTGAACATCACCCCAAGCGACAGCTCGATGATCTGCGTCTGGCGCGGCGCCGGGCGCAGGCGCAGCTCGTACACCAGGTGCGGGTGGCCGGGGTCGCTGTCGCAGTCCAGATACACCAGCAGGCCGGGGCTGTAGGTGTGCAGGAAGCGGTTGATGGCCTGGATGCCTTCGCCCACGTTGCGCGCATTCTGCCCCACCACCGCCAATGGCCCGAGGATCATCAGGCTCTGGCGCTCGGCCAGGCGCAGGCCGAAGTCCACGCAGTCGAGCTGCTCGGCGCAATGCTCCAGCAGGGTGATCATGGCCCGGTAGGGGATGACAGCGCCGCTGTTGTCGAGCTGTCGAGGGTCTATCTGCATCTGGCGCAGCAACGGGTCGGGGTCGCCGCCCAAGTCGCGCACCAGCTCGGGGAAGCCGGTCAGTGAGGTGGTCTTGATCAATGCTGTCATGTTTATGGGTCTTTTCACTCAGCAGGATCGGTTTTCAGGTTGTACCTGCTGCTGTAGAAAAAATCGACGGCTGACGGCAAATGACAAAAACCTGGCATCGGCTGGCAAATCAATCTGCTCGGCTGCCAGTGGGCCCGGCCCCGGAGATGGGGGGCGGGCCTTCCTTGTTGAACTGCGCTCACAGGCTCCTTGGCACCTGCAGTGCGACCGTGGCCGAACCCTGGGGCGCGCGTGGCTGGCGCATCAGCGCCGGGCCGAAGATGGCCAGCGGCACGAGCAGCAGCATCGGGAAGTACAGCAGCATGTCGATGCCGAAGGTGCTGACCACGTAGGCGATCGCCGCCGGGCCGAGCAACATGCCCGAGTAGCCGATGCAGTTGACGATGCCGATGTTGCGCCCGGCATTGGCCGGGTCCTTGCGCCCGGCGCTGGAGAGCATCAGCGGCGCCACGCAGGCAAGGCCGAGGCCGAACAGGGCGAAGCCGATGATGCCCGCTGCCTGGGTCTGGAACAGCACGGTGATGGCAAGGCCAATGATGGCCAGGCATGCGCTGATGAACACCATGCGCGCAGGCCCCACCCACGCGGCGAAGCGGTCACCGACCAGGCGGGCGAAGAACTCAGCGCCAGTGAACACCGACACGGCAAAGCCGGCATTCGCCGCGCTGCTGCCCAGCACCCGGCGCCCGTACTCCTGGCCCCAGTCGGCCACCGTGCCTTCACCGACCATGCTGCCCAGCAACAGCACGCCGAAGCCGATCATCAGCAGCACCACCGCGCTGGACGAACGGCCACTGGCCGATGCCTGCCGTTCGGCCTGGCTGTGTTCCACCACTTCATGCTTTTCCAGCATGAAGTAACCGACCGCGATGCCGACGATCACGGCCAGGCCGCCCAGCACTGCGAAAGGCACGGTGGCGCTTTCGCTGTACCTGGCGGCGAACAGGCTGCCGACCATGCCCAGCAGGAAACCGCCCAGCGCGTAGGCGGCGTGGAAGGAGGTCATGATCGAGCGCTGGTAGAAGCGCTCGACCTGCACCCCGTGGGTGTTGAAGGCCGTGTCGGTGGCCCCGCGCAGCAACCCCAGCAGCACGCCGAAGCACAGCGCGAAGTTGAAGTCGGTGGTAAAGCCCAGGGGGATGATCGACAGCGGGTAGGCGATGGCGGTGGCGAGGATCACCCGCTTGGCACCAAAGCGGTCGAGGAACAGGCCCACCAGAAACGAGCCGGCGGCGCTGCCCACGCCGATGCCGAAGGCGATCATGCCGAAGTTGGCATCGCCCAGGTCGCCGCTCAGGCCCATGTGGTGGCGGAAGGCGGAAACGCCGGTGGACCAGATGTACAGCATGGCGCCGATCATCATGAAACCCGCGAAGGTGGCGATTCTGGCTCTGCGGATCCGTGGAGTGACGAGGCTATTGTCGATGTTGTTCATGTTTTAACAAATTCCTGTCAGCGCAAGGGCGGCATCCCCATGGGGATGCCGGGTCAGTGGAAGTGGGCGGCGACGCGCAAGGCGTTGGCAGCGATGGTCAGGGCTGGGTTGACCGCGGCCGAGGAGGGGAACGACGAGCTGTCGACGATCCACACGTTGTCCAGGTCATGCATCTTGCAGTGGGCATCCACCACGCTGCTGGCCGGGTCGTGGCCCATCACCGCGGTGCCGCATTGGTGCGAGTTGGTGGCGATGCCCATGCGCTCGGTCAGTACCAGCGGGTAGCCGGCCTGCTTCATCAGCGCGGTTGTGTGTTCGACCAGGCGCTGGTGGGCACCGAGGTTGTTGGGGGTCCAGTGCACCTTGATGGCATCGCGCTCGGCGTCGTATTCGATGCGGTTGTCGCGGGTGGGGATGTCTTCGGAGGTCAGGTACAGGTCCACGCTGTGCCCGGTGATGTAGCGCGAGACGATTTTCGGCAACCACGGGCGCATCGGGCTGATCATCGGCTCGCGGATCTTGCCGAGCATCTGCACGTTGCCCAGCGGGAAGCTATTGCCGGCACCTGCCGAGTACCAGTCGTTGATCGCCAGGGTCTTCTGGAACTTCACCGGGTTGCGCCGGCGCGGGTCCACGGCAAGCATGAAGGTACTGTTGTGCACCATGTAGTTTCGTCCCAGCTGGTCCGAGCGGTTGCCCAGTCCATTGGGGTGATGAGCGTTGCGCGAGCGCAGCAGCAGGGCGGCGCTGTTGACCGCGCCACAGGCGAGGGCGATGCGCTGGGCGACGATCCTGACCGGCTTGCCGTTTTTCGTGGCATGCGCCTCGGTGACCCGGGTGCCGTCGCTCGAGGTGTGCAATGTATCAACCTTCGTGCCAACCAGCAGCCTTGCACCGCCTTGCAGCGCCGGGCGCAGGGCCGACACCTCGGCATCGCCCTTGGCATCCAGCAGGCACGGGTAGCCGTCGCAGGTGGCGCACAGCACGCAGGCGCGGTCGGTGCCGTAATCCACCGCAGCGGGCATTACGAAAGGTGACAGGCCGGCGCGCTTCATCGCCGCCTCCAAGGGCAGCAGCGCGGCGTCGTGCTGCAGGCCGGGCCACGGGTAGGGCTGGGAGCGCCAGGGGTCGGTCGGGTCTTGCCCGGCATTGCCATGCACCTTGTACAGCGCCTCGGCCTGGCAGTAGAACGGCTCCAGTTCGGCGTAGCTGATCGGCCAGGCCGGGGCGATGCCCTCGGCGTGCTGCACGGCGGCGAAGTCCACCTCGCGAAAGCGCGGCAGCATGGCGCCATAGAACTTGGTGTTGCCGCCCACGTAATAGAACACACCGGGGCTGAACGGCTGGTTGTGGCGGTCCAGCCAGGGTTCGGCATTGCGGTAGCGGCCCTGGCCGAACACCGCCTCGGTGCTCCAGTTCTCGGTCTCGCGGGGCAGGAAATCGCCGCGTTCGACAATCAGTACGTCCAGCCCCTTGGCGACCAGGGCATGGGCGAAGGTCGACCCGCCCATGCCCGATCCTATGATCAGCACGTCGCAGGTCAGGGTGGCGTTTTCATCAGGCTCGACTGTCGAGGTGGCGCGCCGGCGAACCGGCGCTCCTTGCGACAGGGCGTGCGCTGAATGAGTGTTGGCTTGGTTACTCATCGCTTGCAGGCCTTCGCGGTGGTTACAGGTGTTGTTCTTTGTTGCGCAGTGCCCAGTACTCGTCCTGGCGCTCGTCGGTGATGTACTCCGGCACCGGGAAGTCCCACCAGCCCGGCACCCACGGCCCTGCGGCGTCGCGGTCGGTGGGCACCTCGATCAGCACCGGGGCGTTGGCCTCCAGGGCCTTCTGCAGGATGGGTTCGAGCTCCTCGTTGCTCTGCACGCAGTAGGACTGGATGCCGAACGACTTGCCCAGCGCTGCGTAGTCCGGCGAATAGGGCTCGCCGTTGGGCAGGTTGAACTCGCTGCCCAGGTGGCGGCTGGTCTGCTTGCGCTGGCCACCGCGGATCGACATGTAGCCGGCGTTGTTCTGGATCAGGAACACCACGGGGATGTTGTTGGTCACGCACACCGCGATTTCCTGCGGGTTCATCAGGAAGTCGCCGTCACCAAGGATGCACACCACCGGCTGGTTCGGCGCGGCCAGCTTGGCGCCGATGGCGGCCGGCACGGCCCAGCCCATGGACGAGAAGCCGCCCGAGGTCAGGTGGGTGCGTGGGGTGTAGACCGGGAAGGTCTGCTTGACCGCGCCCTGGGCGTTGCCCGAGCCGACCACGACGATGGTGTCGCGCGGGAAGATCTTGCGCAGGGCACCGAGCGGGCGCTGGGAGGTGAACGGGAAACGCTCGGAGTCGCGCCGGCCGGCCAGCTTGGCTTCCCACAGGTCCTGGTGGTGCTTGAGGTCCGCCAGGTAGTCGTGGCGGTCCACGCTGCTGTCTTGCAGGGCCTGGACCAGGTGGGCGAGGGCGTGCTTGGCGTCGGCCACGATGCCGACGGCCACCGGGTAGTTCTTGCCGATCTCGTGCGGGTCGATGTCGATATGGATCAGGCGCCCCGGCGGAATCGAGAAGGTCACGCCCTGGGCATAGCTGGACGACGACCAGTCGGTGAAGCGGCAGCCCACGGCGAGTATGACGTCGGCATTGGAGGCCATGTGGTTGCCGCACAGGGTGCCGGTCTGGCCGACGCTGCCGGAGAACAGCGGGTGGTCTTCGGGGAAGCCGCCCTTGCCGTTCCAGGTGGTGACCACCGGGATTTTCCAGTGCTCGGCCAGGGCCAGCACTTGGGCCGAGGCTTGCGCGGTGATCACTCCGCCGCCGATGACGATCATCGGCCGCCGGGCTTCGCGCAGCACCTCGGCGGCACGGGCGATGGCCTGCGGGTCGGGGTACACCTTGCCGACCGGGATGCGCTCGTGCAGGTCGTGCAGGGTGACCTCTGCCGCTTCGGCCTGGACGTCCATCGGGATCTCGATGTGCACCGGCCCCGGGCGGCCGGTCAGCATGGCGCTGAAGGCGCGGTGCATGATGAACGGCATTTCTTCGGTACGGGTGGCGACCCAGTGGCGCTTGGACACCGCTTCGGCGATTTTCGGGAAGTCGTTGTCGGTGTAGCGCTCCAGCTCCTGCAGCAGGCCGTGGCCCCGCATGTGGGTGGGCGGGCCGCCGGTGATCAGCATGCAACTGGTGGAGTCGGTGTAGGCGGTGGCCATGCCGATCACCGTGTTGCTGGCGCCGGCGCCGATCGAGGTGACGGCGGCCATCGGCTTGCCGGCGACGCGGTAGTAGCCGTCGGCCAGGTGCACGGCGCTCTGTTCATGGAACACCTGGATGAACTTGAGTTTGGACTCCTCTTCCATGAAGGCGTCCATCAAGGTCCAGATGCCGTGGCCCGGAATCCCGGCCACATATTCCACGCCATAGTTCTTGAGGGTCTGGGCAACCACCTGGCTGCCTGTGAGTTTTGCCATGTTACTGCGCTCCTTGTTGTCGATTTATTAGCGCCCAGGGGCGAGCGGTCAGGTATCTAGTGGCGTGCGGCCCAGCGCAGGCCCTGTTTGGTCAGGCGGCGGATGTTGGGGTCGGCGAGGTTGCCGGTGTCGTGGCCGATGGAGTGGTAGAAGACCCGGCCCTGGCCCCAGTTGCGCACCCAGGCCACCGGGCTGCGGTGGCCCTTGAGCCAGGGCATGGGGTTGC
Source organism: Pseudomonas sp. NPDC087029 (assembly GCF_044745345.1). Taxonomy (NCBI): domain Bacteria; kingdom Pseudomonadati; phylum Pseudomonadota; class Gammaproteobacteria; order Pseudomonadales; family Pseudomonadaceae; genus Pseudomonas; species Pseudomonas sp. NPDC087029. The sequence continues at coordinate 131,973 of NZ_JBIVAB010000007.1, forward strand.
CGTCGAAGGTGGTTTCGGCGAGCACGTGCAGGTTGGGGTCGACCTGCATGTAGTACTGCTCGGAGCGTACTTCGAAGTCCTCGACGCCCTCGGTCACCGGGTGCCCGCGGTCGATCAGGTTGACCTGGTAGGGGTGCGGGTAGCCTTCGCCGGCCGGGTGTTCGAGGAACGAGCCGCCAAGGATGAAGTGGTACTTGAGGCTGGCGCGAAAGGCCGCGCCGGCGCCATGCCAGCCGACCAGGCCGACGCCGCTTTCGATGGCCTCGGACAGGTGCCGCTCCTGGGCGGCGGTGAGGGTTTCGGTGGTGACGGCGTTGTTCCAGCCGATCACGATCAGGTCGTAGCCCTTGAGGTCGCGGTCCAGGGTGAAGATATCGGTCGATTCCTCGACGTCGAAGTCCAGCTCCTTGAACAGCTCGCGCGCCCAACCGGCGATTTCGTAGGGGGAGTGGCCTGGCCAGCCGCCGTACAGGTAAAGAACACGGGTCACGGTTATTTCTCCACTTGCTGTTTTTCAGGCGGCAGGCAGCGCTCGAAGCAACTTCGAGGGTTGGCCTGCCGATGTTTCAACTGCGCCTGTAAGTTCTGCTGGGAACTTTTTTCAGGCTGCAGGCGAGCGCCGCAGTCACTGTGCGGTTGGCGTGAAACGGGGTGATTCAGCGTTGCTTGGGCGGGGGATGAAGGTGCCGGGCGCAAGGCTTCGGCTGATGGGCGCCTGACATGATCGGGCCTCTTTTCTTGTTGGGTGATGGTGATCGGTTATACGTATAACCTGAGGCACAAATTAACACGCGCATTGCCCTTGTCAATACCCCTGGCAGACAAATGGCCAGGCGGCGTGGCACGGCTGTGTGGCTCGCTGAAGCGCGGTGGAGCCGGTATGCTGGGCGCCTTTCGCGGTGGCGGCGCAGCAAGGCGCGCCGCTGTGGCAAGCAAGAAAAAGGACAGGGTTCAGATGGTTTCGATGAAGGACGTGGCCAAGGCCGCAGGGGTGTCCCAGCCGGCGGTTTCCTATGCCTACAGTGGCTCGAGCAAGGTCTCGGCGAGCCAGCGCGAGCACATCCTGGCGGTGGCGGCGCAGCTGGGTTACCCCGGGCCCAACGTGCGTGGGCGTAGCCTGCGCTCGGGCAGGGTCGGGGCCATCGGCCTGGCGGTGATGGACCAGCTGTCGTATGCCTTCGACGACCCCTGGGCGATGTCGCTGCTCAAGGGCATCGCCAAGGTCAACGAGCTGGCCAACGTCGCCCTGACCCTGTTCCCCATGCGCAGCAAGAAGCTCGAAGGCGAGGGCGCGGGCGACGCCAACCTGGCGGTGCGCGGCCTGGTCGATGGGCTGATCGTCTCGACCTTGCCGGACGATCACCCGATCGTGCAGTTCATCGCCAAGCGCACGCTGCCGGCGGTGATCATCGACTCGCCACGCCTTGACGGCGTGCACTACGTCGGCATCGACGACCGCCAGGCGGCGATCGACCAGCTGGAACACATCGTCGGCCTCGGCCATCGCCGCATCGGCGTGCTGGTCGAGCGCCTGCTGCCGGACGGCCAGAAGGGCCCGGTGAGCAAGGCCCGCTTCAAGGCATCGACGGAAATGATCGCCCGTGAGCGCTTGGCTGCCTACATCGATGCCGCCCAGGCCCATGGCATCGGCTTCGAGGATCTGCTGATCGTCGAGGCGGGCGGCTTCAGTGATGCGCTGGGCCGGGAAGCGGCGGCGACCCTGCTGCGCGACGGCGCCGTCAGCGCGATCATCGCCAGCTCCGATGTCATGGCCCTGGCCACGCTGTCCCAGGCCCGCGAGCAAGGCGTGGCGGTACCGGCGCAGCTGTCGGTGATCGGCTTCGACGATATCCCCGAAGCCGGCCTGCGCGACCTCACCACCATTCGCCAGTCGCTGATCGGCAAGGGCGAGTGGGCCGCGCGGCTGCTGCTCGAAGAGCTCGAAGCCGGCGAGCCGCTGGCACCGCGGGTGAAGATTTTCGAAACCAGCCTGGTGGTGCGTGGCTCCACGGCGGCCCCGGCGGCCCCGGCGGCCTGACGGCTGCGCGGGGCGGGCGGCTGCGTCACGCTGCGTCAGTTTTACCCGCGGTGAGAAATTGAGCGCCCTTGAGCGCTGAACGTATCCTGCTTGTTGTTGAATCTTTTCTCACCGCAAGTTGCCCATCTTCGGATGGGCTTTTTGTTAATGGCTGAATACCTGATGAATGACTTGAGCAACCGACCGTTCGCGATCACGCGTAAGAACCTGGCGGCCTGTCGCGCCGCCTTTTTGCTGTCTGGCGTCGCCATGGGCGCCTGGGCGCCTGGGCGCCGCTGGTGCCCTATGCCCGCGAGCGCGCCGGGATCGGCGATGGCCAGCTGGGCCTGCTGCTGCTGTGCCTGGGCAGCGGCTCGATGCTGATGATGCCGTTCGTGGCCCGGCTGGTGAGCAAGGTGGGCTGCCGCGCCGCGATGGTGGCCGCCGTCTGCGGGGCGATGGCCTGCCTGCTGGCGCTGGCGGTGGTGTCGCAGTTTTCGGCGCTGGTGATCTTTCTGCTGGGCTTCGGCGCCTGCGTGGGCACTGCCGATGTGACCATGAACCTGCAGGGCTCGATGGTCGAGCGGGGCCTGGGGCGCACGATGATGTCCGGGTTTCACGGCCTGTTCAGCGTCGGCACCATCGTCAGCGCCTTGTTGATATCGGTGTTGCTGGGCGTTGGCTTTTCGCCGTTGCCTGCGGTCGCGGTGCTGGTTGCGCTGGTGCTGTTGCTGCTGCTCGCCCTTGGCCGGCAGATGCTGGCGTATGGCGAAGGCGCGGGCGCGCCGATGTTCACCCGGCCGAGCCGGTTCGTGCTGCTGGTGGGGGTGTTGTGCCTGATCGCCTTTCTGGTCGAAGGCTCGATGCTGGACTGGAGCGCGGTGTTCCTGACCACCGTGCGTGGCGTCGATATCAGCCAAGCCGGCATTGGCTACGCGCTGTTCTCGGTGACCATGGCCATCGGCAGGCTCAGCGGCGACTGGGTGGTGCCGCGCCTGGGCGAGCGCGTGGTGCTGCTCGGCGGCAGCGCCCTGGCCCTGTTCGGCATGCTGGTTGCGGTGCTGGTGGACAGCCAGTGGGTGACCCTGGCCGGTTTTGTTCTGGTTGGCGCAGGCGCTGCCAACCTGGTGCCGGTGTTCTGCTCGGCGGTGGGCAAACAGCGCGTGATGCCGGTGGCGCAGGCGCTGTCGACGGTCAATGCGATCGGCTACCTGGGGATCCTGATGGGGCCGGCGATCATCGGTTTCGTGGCGCACCTGTCGACGTTGAGCATCGCCTTGCTGCTGACCGGCGCCTTGCTGCTGTTCATCATGGCCAGCGCGGCCACGGTCGTGCGCGGCAGCTGAACCACACCGCCATGAAAAAGCCGGCACCTTCACAGGTGCCGGCTTTTTTCATGGCCGGGTCAGAACGCCGGTTCGCCGAAGCCGACGTGCTTGTTGCCGTAACGGCGCACGCGGATGTTGGCCTGTTCGGCGTGGCCGACGAAGCCTTCCATCAGGCACAGGCGCGAGCAGTATTCGCCGATCTGCGCAGAGGCTTGGTCGGTGAGGATGCGCTGGTAGGTGCAGGTCTTGATGTACTTGCCCACCCACAGGCCACCGGTGTAGCGCGCCGCCTTGTTGGTCGGCAGGGTGTGGTTGGTGCCGATCACCTTGTCGCCATAGGACACGTTGGTGCGCGCGCCGACGAACAGCGCGCCGTAGTTGCTCAGCTGCTGCATGAAGTAGTCGTCGTCGTGGGTCATGATCTGCACGTGCTCGGAAGCGTATTCGTCCGAGAGGCGGACCATCTCCTGGTAGTCCTCGCAGAGGATGATTTCGCCGAAGTTGTCCCAGGCTTCGCGGGCGATCTTCTCGGTCGGCAGCTTGACCAGCAGGCGCTCGATTTCCTTGAGGGTGTCCAGGGCCAGCGCGCGGGAGGTGGTCAGCATCACCGCCGGGGAGTCCACGCCGTGCTCGGCCTGGCCCAGCAGGTCGGTGGCGCACAGCTCGCCGTCCACCGAGTCGTCGGTGATCAGCAGGGTTTCGGTGGGGCCGGCGAACAGGTCGATGCCGACGCGGCCGAACAGCTGGCGCTTGGCTTCGGCCACATAGGCGTTGCCCGGGCCGACGATGATGTCCACCGGGCTGATCGATTCGGTGCCGATGGCCATGGCCGCCACCGCCTGGATACCGCCCAGGCTGTAGATGGCATCGGCGCCGCCGAGGGCCTGGGCCGCGACGATGTAGGGCGCAGGCTTGCCCTGGAAGGGCGGGGCGGCGGTGGTGATGTTTTTGACGCCTGCGGATTTGGCGGTGACGATCGACATGTGCGCCGACGCCAGCAGCGGGTATTTGCCACCCGGCACATAGCAGCCGGCGGTATTCACCGGGATATGCCGGTGGCCGAGGATGACCCCGGGGATGCTTTCGATTTCCACGTTCAGCATCGATTGGCGCTGGGCATCGGCAAAGCGCCGCACCTGGGCCTGGGCGAACAGGATGTCGTCGTATTCGCGCTCGCTCAGGCGCGCCACGCAGGCTTTGATTTCTGCCTCGCTCAGCCGGTAGTCGGTGCGCTCCCAGCCATCGAAGCGCACGGACAGCTCACGCACCGCGGCATCGCCGCGTTGTTCGATGTCCAGCAGGATGCGGGAAACATCGTGTTTGACTTGCTCGTTGCGAGCTACCTGTTGTTCGGTAGGTTTCGCTTTCTTGATCCACTCAGCCATGCCATCACCTCGGTCGGGCGCATACGTTTCATAGGGTTTGTCAGCAGCACTGTGCTGGGGAAAAACCTACAGGCGAGGGGAGGGCCGAACAATTTCTCACCCGTGCGACGGATGACGCAAGGTGACGCACGTTTGGCTTTTGGCTGACGCAAAAAAAGCGGCATCCAGACCGCTTTCGATTTGCCGGCAGCTCACACCGGGTCGATCGAGGCCGTGCCTGCGCCCAGGTAGTCCACCACTTCCTTGGGGATCGAGGGGTCGTTCGGCGACAGCACCGTGGCCCGCTTGATATGGGCCTTGTTGATCAGCCCCTTGCCGACGAAGTTCATCGCCACCTTGGCCGCCACCGGCTGGCGCACCATGGTGGCGGCGATGCCGCTGGACACGCCGAAGATGTACTTCTTGCTGTTGCGGCTGACCGCGGCCAGGTTGGTGAAGGTCATCTCGTTGCGCTGGATGGTTTCGAAGTCGATGCAGAAGATGCGATTGGCGATGATGAAGCTCAGGCCGTGGTACTTGAAGTGGTAGTCGATCTTGCCGCTGCCATCCTGGTTGGGGAAGCGCTCCAGGTAGTAGTGCATGAGCATGCCGTCCTTCTCGTAGAGGCAGAACACCGACCTGACCACCTTGCCCTTGTAGATCGAGGAGTAGTGGTAGCGCTCGTAGACGCCGGTGAAGTCGCCCAGGTCGGCATCGCTTTCCAGCACCCGCTCGTTGATGAACTGCAGCATCTTCGGCGACTGCACCAGGCTTCTGAACAGGTGGAAGTGGCCGCCCTCGATCATCGAACGAAAATCGTTGGGGCTGGTGTAGAGCACGTCGCTGCTGAGCCCGAAGAAACCGGCGATGGCGCGCAGGTTGGATTTCGACGGCTGGTGGGTGCCGGCCAGGTATTTGTTGAACTGCTGGCGATTGATGCCAACCCGCCGGCACAGCTCGGAAACGGTGCCAACCTGCTCGCATAGCATTTTCAGGTTTTCTTGAAAATTCTCTTGGTTGTGCATGGCATCTGTTCAGTGATTTTCGGCGGTGCGGCAGTCTATGGGCATTTTCTGGGGGCGGCAAGGCAGCGCCCAGGGCCTCGCCAAACCGCAGGCAATGCACGATCCCACAGGCAAATCATGCGTCACTGTGCGTCATCTGCTGCAGCCTTGCGAAATTGAGCGCCCGCAGGCACGCCCCGATACTCGGCCCACCACAGTCCGGGAGGGTGCGATGCCCAGTACACAGTCTGTAAATGAATTGGCCTTTCACTGCACCGTGGCGCGCCACGGCACGCTGGCGCTGGATGTGAGCATCGCCAGGGCCGCCGGCTTTGCGGCGCTGGAAGTGTCGGCAGCGAAAGTGCAGCAGTACCTCGACGCAGGCCACGCCCAGCAAGACCTGCGCACGCTGCTGGGCGGCCTGTCGCTACCCGGTGTCGGCTACCTGCGCGATATCGAGCGCAGCGCTGCGCTGTACCCGGCGTTGATGGCCGAAGCCCGGCAGCTGTTTGCCCTGGCTGCCGCAGCCGGGGCCAAGGGCGTGCAGGTACTGACCGGCCCGCTCGACGTGCAAGCGGTGATCGACCACCGCCAGGGCCGTGCGCCCCGGCACTACGCCGGCCTGCTGGCGCAGGACCTGCACGCGCAGATGCGCACCACCGCCAGCAACCTGCAGGCCCTGGCAGACCTGGCGGCGCAGTTCGACCTCACCCTCTACCTCGAGGCCCTGGCCTGGACGCCCATGGCTGGCGTCGCCCGGCAGGCCGAGCTGATCGACCGGGCCGAGCGCGCCAACCTGAAGATGGTGATCGACTTCTGGCATTGCCACACCAGCGGCGATACCCCGGACGACATCGCGCGGCTGCACAAGGACTACCTCTACGGCGTGCATGTGTGCGACTCGCTGCCGTTCGACGGCGGCATCCCCGATGAAGAGGTGCTGCGCGATGTGCCCATCGGCGCCGGCGTGCTCGACCTTAAAACCTGGGCCCAGGCGGTAAAGGCCAGCGGTTACCAGGGCTGGTGGAGCTGCGAGCTGTTCTGCCGCAAACAGCACCAGGGCGACAGCTTCGCCATCGCCCGCGAGCACTACAGGTTGCTCGACGAACTGGTCAACGGATAAGCCAGGTGGAAACCAACATGGTCGATTACATAGTGGTTGGCGGCGGCTCCACGGGGTGCACCCTGGCCGGCCGCCTGAGTGAAGACAGCACGGCCACGGTGGTGCTGCTCGAAGAAGGGCCGCGTGACCTGAGCCCATACATCCATATCCCCGGTGCCTACTACAAGACCGCCCAGGGCGGCCTGCTCAAGCGCTACCGCTGGGAGCCCACCCAGGCCCAGGCGCGCAGTGAGGCACCGACCATGGTCCAGGCCAAGGTGCTCGGCGGCGGCAGCTCGGTGAACGCGATGATCTACATCCGCGGCGTGCCTGAGGACTACGATGGCTGGGCGGCGATGGGCGCCACGGGCTGGTCGTATGCCGAGGTGCTGGCGTACTTCAAAAAGGCCGAAGACAACGACACCTTCAACAATGAGGTGCATGGCACCGGCGGCCCGCTGGGGGTGTCGTTCCCGCCCTATGTGCATCCGCTGTCGCGGGTGTGGCTGCAGGCCTGCCAGGCGCAGGGCCTGCCTTACAACGCCGACTTCAACAGCGGCAAGCCCGAGGGCTGCGGCCTTTACCAGATCACCGCGCGCAATGGCCTGCGCAGCAGCGCGGCGGCGGCCTATGTGCGGCCGGCCCGGGGGCGCGGCAACCTGTCAGTGCGGACCGGGTGCAAGGTCGAGCAGATCCTCTTCGACGGCAAGGTCGCCAAGGGCGTGGTCTACACCGAGAAGGGCGTGCGCCGCGAGCTGTACGCGAACAAGGAGATCATCCTGTCGGCAGGCGCCATCGCCACGCCGCAGCTGCTGATGGTCTCGGGCATCGGCCCTGCCGAGCACCTGCAGGCGCAGGGCGTACCGCTGGTGATGGACCTGCCAGGGGTAGGCCGTAACCTGCAGGACCACATCGAAATCTCGATGGTCTATGAGCTGACCGGCCCGCACAGCTACGACAAGTACAAGAAGCCGCTCTGGAAAGCCGCCGCCGGCCTGCAATACGGGCTGTTCCGCAATGGCCCGGCGGCCTCCAACCTGATCGAGGCGGGGGCGTTCTGGTGGGGGCAGGAGGAGGAGCAGACGCCGGATATCCAGTACTTCATGGTGGTCGGCGCGGGGATCGAGGAAGGCGTGGATGCAGTGCCCGGCGGCAACGGCTGCACCATCAACTTCGGGCAGATCCGCCCGCGCTCGCGCGGCTATGTCGAACTCGATGGCCGGACGATGGACCAGGCGCCGAGGATCGTGCCGAACTACTTCGCCGACCCCTACGACCTGGATGCCCTGGTCGAAGGCTTTCGCGTGGCCGAGCAGATCATGCAGCAACCGGTGTTCAAGCCCTACATCGCCCGGCGCCATGTGCCGGCGCCGCAGGTGCAGAGCCGCGAGGAGATCGCCCGTTTCTGCGAGCAGATCGCCCATGCCGCGCTGCACCCGGCGGGCACCTGCCGCATGGGCACTGACGAGCAGGCGGTGGTCTGCCCCGAGCTGCGCGTGCGCGGCGTCGAACGCCTGCGGGTGGCCGATGCCTCGATCATGCCGACCCTGGTTTCGGGCAACCCCAACGCGGTGTGCATCATGATCGGCGAGAAACTGGCCGATATGATCCGCTGCAACCGGCATAGCGAAATCGTCTAGCCACAACTTTGAAATTGTTCACATCTGGCTCTTGACTAAGGACTGGTAGCGGGGGAAGTCGCTTGGCTTGCCCCAGCCGGCGAGGTTCGAGACGCAGGACATGGATGCGCACGTGTCACCTCCGACGCTGATCGACAGGAGGCTGACATGAACTTCCAGGGCAAAGGCAATCCATTGAACGACGAGGGCATGGACGAAGTCTGCGCCACGCTGGGCGTGCCCGATTCGCAGGTGTGGGCGGTGTTGACGGTCGAGACACGCGGCTTTGGCTTTTTGCCCGACCGGCGCCCGCAGATTCTGTTCGAGCGCCATGTCTTTCACCGCCTGACCCAGGGCGCCCATGACAGCGGCAATGACGACATCAGCAAGCCCAAGGCCGGTGGCTACCTTGGCGGCGCCGCCGAGTACGCACGGCTGGAGAAGGCCATGGCGCTGGACAAGAGCGCGGCGCTGCAGAGCGCGTCCTGGGGCATTGGGCAGGTGATGGGCTTCAACTTCAAGGTGGCCGGGTTCACCTCCACCGACAAGCTGGTCGCAGGCATGGTCAAGGACGAGAACGCGCAGCTGCAGGCCATGGCCAACTTCATCAAGGGCAACAACCTGGCCGGCGCCTTGCAGCGTGGCAACTGGGTGTCCTTTGCCCGCGGCTACAACGGCGAGGAATTCAAGCGCAACGAGTACGACACGCGCCTTGCCGCAGCCCATGCCAAGTTCCAGGTGACCTTGCCCGACCTCAGCCTGCGCACCGCTCAGGCGGCGCTGCAGTACCTGGGCATGGACCCTGGCCCGATCGATGGCATCCGCGGGCGCCGCACCTTTTCGGCGCTGATCGGCTTCCAGGCGCAAGAAGGCCTCGCCGAAACCGGCCTTTTGGACCAGGACACCCTCGAGCGGTTGCTGGCCAAAGCCTTCGCCTAGGGCTTTCAGGTCACCCACAAGGCAACATGCCCGCGGTTGTTGCCATAGCAGTTCCAGGCGTCGTTGGCATAGGCGTACAGGTACCCCGAGCGCTTGGGCGTATAGGTACAGCCTTGGCCGATCTCGAACACCTCCGGCTTGATCAGGTAGCCTTTGGCGTCCACCCCATCGCCGTTGGTGATCGCCCCGATCAGGCTGAACCAGTTGAACTGTTCATGGCGCTTGGTGAAGTTGAAGTTGGCGTCGTTGTTCCTGAACAGCTTGCTGTACCAGGTTTCCATCTGGCCGAGCGCGCTGCCCACCAGGTGGGCGACTTCCGCCGGCTGGAAATTGCCGTCGTGGGTACCCCCCGGGCCGCAGCTGACCGAACTGTCCAGCCATTCCCCGGTGGCGCGCAGGTGGTAGGCGCGGCCGGCCTCCAGCCACAGGCCCGTTTCATTCCACGGCAGGCGGGCGGAGATGTCGATCACCAGCGGGGGAGAGGGCGCGAGCAGGCGGGCCTGGCGGTAGGGGTGCTGGGTGATGGGCGGGTCGTCCTGGCGGTCGAGGGCGGTTTGATGGAACTGCGCGGTTTGCGTCTTGAGGTCGGGGATGCTGCGCGGCTGCGTCGGCAGCAGGCCGAAAACGCCGTCGCAGGAGTCGTGCATCATGTCGTGGTAGTCCGGGCGAATCTGCTTGAGGGTCTTCTGGTTGAACGCCAGGCCACATTGCGCGGCTTGCTCGATCATCCATTGCAGCGCGCCATCGGCCAACCCGCTTTCCCGATAGCCACCGCCCACATCGCAATGCACACCGGGGAACCACAACTGCTGCACATCGCAGCCGGCGGGCACGTCGGTCCACAGGGTGGGCTGGAAGGAGGCACGGCGCTCATCCATCGCCAGGGCATGCCGGCCGGTTCTGACCGAACGGTGGAAGGCAGTGTCGTGGAAGGTGTAGCGGTTGCGGTCGTCGAGCAGGTTGAGCAATGCCATGTCGTCGGGGATGCCCAGTGCGCCAACGGTATCCCACACGCCGATGAAGCGCAGGGCAATGCTGGCGCCCTTGGCGTTATGGAAGGCCCAGCCCAGCTTGTCCCAGTCGTCGCGGTCTTCCAGCTTGCGCCGGTAGCCGAGTTTCATCAGCCGGTCGAGGCGCTGCCAGACCTCGGCGGCCTCCAGGTCGGCAATCTTCAGCAAGCCGCAGCTGTTGATCAGCCCACTGAGGCTGCGCACGGTGTAGGCACCGCGGCTGAAGCCGAACAGGTAGATGTCCATGCCCGGCTCATAGCAGTAGCACAGCTTCTGGTAGGCGCTCTTGATGTTGTCGTCGAGCCCCGAGCCTGTGCCGCCGCCGAGCGCCTTGTCCCACCATTTGCCGGAGGTGCCGACGCCTGGGTGGTAGTACTTTTCCTGGTGGACACCGGCGGCGTCCTGGTCTGCCACGGCGTTATGCAGCCTGACCACGTTGGTGGGGGCCGGCACGCCCTTGTCGAGTTGCTCGGGGGTGTTCCAGGTGCCGTCGCAGCAAATCACTAGGTTGGCCATGAGCGCGTGCTCCGTTGGTGTTGACGTCGTGATGACTCCGCTTGGCTTGCGTACTCAGAACTTCGCGTAGTTCAGCGCATCGACCAGGGCCGAGCCGCCGATGCCGGTGAGCGACAGCAGCAGTGCGCGCACCACCGGCTCGTCGGCATAGCGGGAGAACGCCCCGGTGTTGAGCGCCACGATGCGTTCGCGCAGCAGGCGGAACTTGGCCGACAGTGTCTCGTTGCCGGCGATTTCCAGCAGGTACTGGTCGATGCGCTGCAGGCCGAGGGTCCTGGCCTTTTCCGCGGCGCGGCGCAGGGACAGCGCCGAATACAGCAGGATCAGCCCGGTCAGGGTGAAGGTGATGATCATCCCCGGCGGGGTCGGCCAGTTGTCGAAGTAGCTGCTGCGCGAAATGATCAGGATCAGCAGCACCACGGTCGGGGCGTAGATCAGGCGACTGACGGCGGCGGTGCGCTTGGCGATCAAGGTCAGGCCGAACCACTCGTCGATGCTGGCGTAGGCGGCCTTGGGCACCGGGTTCAGGGCATCGCCGTACAGCGCTTTCTGCTCACGCTGCAAGCTTTTGGGCCACTGCCAGTGTTCCTCGCTGAGCCGACGGATGAAGCGGATCAACAGTTGGTTGGCATCCACCACCCAGAACACCAGCAGGTTGAAAGCCAGCAACGGCGGCAGCCAGCTCCAGTTGCGCAGCGCCAGGTTGCCGCGCATCGGGTCGCCATCCATGGGCCACAGCACGTAGAGCAGACTGGTCAGTACCACGAAGATCCAGGAGGTGAGCATCGCCCGCAGCAGCCTGGCGCCGAAGCTGCCGCAGATGCGGTGCTCGCTCCAGTACGCCAGCAGTTGCCCGGCGTCTCGGGGGTCGCGAGGGGTGTGCGGCGACAGCGGCAGAAACACATGATTGAGCCAATTGCCAAATGCCGCGGCCAGGCGCTTCAGGGGCCGCAGCTTGCCATCCTCGAAAGGCTGCAGCTGGCGCCACAAGCCGACAGCGTGATCATCACCTTTGCTGCTGCGCAGGTGGTACTTGCGCTCGATTTCCTGATGGTTCAGGCGCAGGTTGCGTGCGCCCCAGGCCAGGGCGGCAAGCGAAATGATCACGGCGAGCACGCGCAGGGCAATGGTCGGCCAGGCACTGATGCCCTCGAACAGGAACATCGGCTCGCCCAGGCCGCCTTCGGTCAGTTCCTCGCGTTGCTGGTAGGCGCGTAGCAGCACCAGGATGAATATCACCAGCGGCACCAGCACGTACCAGGCGCTGGCATCGAACAAGCCACGCGCCGGCGGCCGGTCGTCGCTGCTCTCGCTTCTGTCCAGTTCGCGGCGGTTCAGGCCCGAGGCGATCAGGCCGATCAGGATCAGGCCGAAGGTCACCCACAGCAACTCGACCCGCCAGGTGCGCGTGGCGATCCAGGCAGTGAGGGCCGCCACGCCATAGAGTGCCGAGGGCACCCAGACACTGAAGCCCGTGCGGCTTTCACGGTGGTTGCCGCTGCGCCAACTCAGCAGCAGGCCAAGGGTGACCAGCACCAGGGCCAGGGGGCCGGCGAGGAAGAATGACTGGATGCCATGCAGGCGGAACTTGAGGGCTTCGGAAGGCTCCGGGTAGATGGGCGGGGAAGGGTCCTGCAGGCAGCGCAGGGCCATGATGTCCTGCGGGCGGATGTAGGTGCCCTGGCCCGAGCGATTGTTGATCGGTGCGCAATCGGGGGAGCGCCGTTTGGTCAGGCTGCTCTCCAGCGGTATGAAGCCGCTGATGCCCACTTCGTAGATGCTCGGAGAGAGGATGCCGGCCTTGGAGTAATCGAACTTCCAGCGCTTGGCGTCGAAGGGTTCGGGGGCCAGTGCGGCCAGTACCGCGACGAACACCGCGCTTTGCTGGCTGTCGCGAAACGGTGGCATCTCCTGCTGCAGGGCGCGGGTCAGGGTCAGGCCGTAGGGCGATGCCAGCACCAGGTTGCGCGTGACCTGGGCTTGCCCGCGCTGGAGCATGCGCGCATCCAGTTCGGTGGAAAAATACAGCTTGTTCGGCATGCGGCTCTTGAGCGCCTGCAGCACCAGCAGCTTGTCGTAGGTGTCCAGGCCCAGCACCCCGATGGCGCCGATGCCGCTTTGGCCGGCGTCGCGGTAGGCCTCGTCCTGCAGCATGATGTGGTCGGCCAGGCGCCGCAGGTAATCGAGCTGGGAGTTGCCGTCGGACTTTTCCAGCGGGCTGAGGTCGACGCTGCGGGGGTCTTTATCCGGTTTCTGCTCGGTCTTGGCGATGCTGTCTTCCGGCAGGCGCCCGTCCAGGCCGCGCAGGTAGCTGTAGCGCAGCACCCAGGGGTCGACCCGGGCGGCGTCCAGGGGCGGCAAGGCCGGGCGTTCGCCGATCCTGTTGCGGAAGCTTTCGATCAGCGCGCGGCTGTAGAAGCTGTCCCATTCGGAGATCAGCGCGATGCGATTGGCGCTGCGCCACTCGGCGCCCGGGAAGCAGCGGCTTTCTTCCTGCGGCGTGGCGCACTGGGCCCCGGCCGTTGGGTCGACATGGCGCAGTTTCAGTTCTTCGAGCAGCAGGCGGGCCAGGGTGGTGTCGTCGCTGACCGTGCGTATCAGTGGCAGGCCTTTGAACGACGGGTCTGGCTTTTGGCCCCGGCTGTCGAAGTCGCCTAACAACAGTTTCTTGTCGGCCGTGGCCAAGGGGGAATAGATTTCGATGTTCGGCGGGATTTCTGCCTTGGGTTTTGTCGGGAAGTCGGAGACTTCTCCGTTGTCGGTGAGCCTGTAGCGTACTTGCGCCTCACGTTGATACAAGCTGCGCAGCATCGTCGAATCGGCAGGCCCGATGACCTTTAGCGTGTGGGTGGACATGCTGCCTAACAACGTGTCTCTGAAACGACTCAGTTGGCCCAACGGGTCCTGCTTTATCGCATCCTGCTTGAGCCACAACAGCCTGACGCGGGCTGCCGGTGGCTGTTCTTCGTCGCTGGTCGGGTCAGGGACCAGAGGGTCGGCGACGAAGTCCTCGTAGGGCACGTCCAGCGTCGGCTCACTGATTGGCGCCTGGCCCTCTTGCAGTGCCACTTCCTGCGTATCGGCGATGTTCAACGCCTTCAGGGGAATGGCCAGGCAGCGAATATGTTGCTCGTCATCCGGTACCAGGCGAGCGCCCTTGAAGCCTGCCAGGATGGCGTAGCGCATGCGGCGGCGAAGCTCGACTGCTTCGGCATAGGCGCCATCTTCCACCAAGGCCACGACGAGTTGCGCTTTGCCTTCGGGTTGGCCGCTGGTGCACGGCGCTGTCGCGGGTGAGAGGTTCAAGTCCTTGATGCGCTTGCGGTACCGCTCCAGCGCATCGAAAGGGTCCTGCCACAGGCGTGCTTCGATCGGCATCTGCGGCTGGAACTGAGCACCCTCCGGGCGCGTTTCCATGAAGGGCGCGCGGGTCAGGGCAAACGCGGAAACGACAAGGCTCAGTATCAATGCACTGCCAGGCAGCCACACGGCATAGTTGCCTGTTGAATCCTTGTTTGCGTCCATGGTGCATCACCGGATCAGGTCGCCCTTTGCACAGGTGCGGGACCGGATCCAGGAGCCACGAACTACGGGGGCTTGCACTACGTCGATGGGGTCGAACGTGCAGAGCGGCGAGCATTGGACTTTGTATACCCATTGGGCAAGTTGAATTGTAGAGAAACCCGGCAGGGCGGCAAGTTATCGGCTTGCTTTCGGATGTTCGGTACTGGGCAGTGCAAGATCACTGCGCTGCCAGGCCTGGCCTCATCGCCGGCAAGCCGGCTCCCACATTGGCGTCCAATTTATTGGGGGCAGCCCACACCTGTGGGAGCCGGCTTGCCGGCGATGAGGCCCGCCGCAGCGACCTGCTCAAAGCCCCTAGCGCTTGGCCATGGCCGCCAGCGCAACCTTCGCCTCGTCGCTGTTGAGCCGTTCGATGAACAGCAACCCTTCCTTGGCCACCGTCGCCGCCAGCTCTTCGCGGTGCGCGTCCTTGAGCAACTGCTTGCTGATGCGCAGCGCCTCGGCCGGCAGTTGCTGCAGGCGGCGCGCCAGCTTCACGGCCCCAGCCTGGCACTGAGCGCCATCGTCGAACAGCTCGGTGGCCAACCCCCAGTTCAGCGCCTGCTCGCCATCGATCAACTGGCTGCACAGCAGCAACTGCGCTGCCCGCGCGTGCCCCAGCAGCCTTGGCAGCAACAGGCTCGCGCCAAATTCCGGGCACACGCCCAATGGCACGAACGGGGTGCGCAGCTTGGCGTCGCGGCTCACCAACACCTGGTCGCAATGCAGCAGCAAGGTGGTGCCGATGCCGATTGCAGGGCCTGCGACCGCGGCGATCAGCGGCTTGTCCAGGGCCAGCACCGCCCACATCATGCGAAACACCGGGCTCTGCAGGTCGGTTGGTGGCTGGTCGAGGAAGTCCGGCAGGTCGTTGCCGGCGGTGAAGCACTCGGCGCTGCCGGTGAGCACGATGACCTCGACGGCGGGGTCGCTGTTGGCCGCCTCGAACAGCTCGGCCAGGCGCGTATACATGGCGTTGGTCAGCGCATTGAGCTTGTCTGGGCGGTTCAGGCGCAGGGTCAGAAGGCCTTCGTCGTAATGGTGCTGGATCAGGTCGGTCATCAGGAACCTCTGTTGTTCTTGTCGTGGATGCTGAAGCAGGTGTCGCCGGAGTATCGCGTTTTACGCGACTTACTGTACAGTCGTTCAACTGGACTAGCCGAGCTTGAGGACGACAGATGACCCAGGAAGCCCGCTTCAGCCGCATGCTGCCCGAACTGCGCAAGGCCAATCTGGTCGAGGCCACCTTGGCTTGCCTCAAGCGCCATGGCTTCCAGGGCGCCTCGATCCGCAAGATCTCCGCCGAGGCCGGTGTGTCGGTGGGGCTGATCAGCCACCACTACTCGGGCAAGGACGAGCTGGTCGCCGAGGCCTACATGGCAGTCACCGGGCGGGTCATGCAACTGCTGCGCGAGGCCATGGCCCAGGTGGCGCCCAACGCCCGCGAACGGCTGTCGGCATTCTTCCGCGGCTCGTTCAGTGCCGAGCTGCTCGACCCGCAGCTGCTCGACGCCTGGCTGGCGTTCTGGGGTGCGGTGAAGACCGCCGAAGCGATCAACCAGGTGCACGACCACTCCTATGGCGAATACCGCCGCGAGCTGCGCACCTTGCTCAGTGAGCTGGCGCGGGAGGAGGGCTGGGCGCAGTTCGACGCCGACCTCGCCGCCATCAGCCTCAGCGCGCTGCTCGACGGCCTGTGGCTGGAGTCGGGGCTGAACCCGGGCACCTTCACCCCGGCCCAGGGCGTGCAGATCTGCGAGGCCTGGGTCGATGGCCTGCAGGCCGGTGGTCGGCAACGCTTCACCACCCCCATAGAGGCCTGTTGATCGGCCGTTCAGCAGTCGCTAGTCTTGGCCCACTCTAATAAGAAACGCGCCTTCGGGCGACTCAGGACCCTACGCAATGACCTCTCGCGTACTGATCGTCGACGACGATCCGCTGATTCGTGACTTGCTCCAGGCCTACCTCGCCCAGGAAGGCTACGTCGTGCACTGCGCCGCCACCGCCGAGCAGGCCGAAACGCTGCTGGCCGAGCAGCCGGTGGAACTGGTGATGCTGGATATCCGCCTGCCCGGCAAGGACGGCCTGACCCTGACCCGCGAGCTGCGGGTGCGCTCGGAAGTGGGGATCATCCTGATCACCGGGCGCAACGACGAGATCGACCGCATCGTCGGCCTGGAATGCGGCGCCGACGACTACGTCAGCAAACCGCTCAACCCCCGCGAGCTGGTGTCGCGCGCCAAGAACCTGATCCGCCGCGTGCGCCACGCCCAGGGCACGCGCCCGGCCGGCCCGGCCAATGCCTCGCTCAAGCAGTTCGGCGACTGGTCGCTGGACTGCGACCGCCGCCGCCTGGTCGATGCGCAAGGCGGCGAAACCCTGCTGACCCACGGCGAATTCCAGCTGCTCAGCGTGTTCCTGCGCAACAGCGGCCATACCCTGAGCCGCGACCAGCTGATGGACCAGATCCGCAACCGCGAGTGGGTGCCCAACGACCGCTCCATCGACGTGCTGGTCGGCCGCTTGCGGCGCAAGCTGCACGACGACCCGGCCGAGCCTGAACTGATCATCACCATCCACGGCGCCGGCTACCTGTTCACCGCCAGCGTGGCGGCGTGAACCGCTACCTGCTCGGCCTGCTGGCGCTGCTGGCAAGCGCAGCGCTGCAGGCCGGCGAAAGCATTCGCTACTGCGACTACCCGGTCTACCCGCCGGTGTCCTGGAGCGACGGCAGGCAGCCGCGCGGCCTGGCGCCGACGGTCGTGCGCGAGCTGTTCGGGCGGCTGGGCTACCAGGTCGAAATGGTGGTGCTGGGCAACTGGCAGCGCTGCCTGCTCGATGCCGCCGAAGGGCGGGTGGATGTGGTGCTGGCCTACACCTCCGAGCAGCGCGCCCAGACCATGCTGTTTTCCCGGGTGCCGGTGCTGCGCGAGGAGGTGGCGGTGTTCGCCAACCGCCAGCGGCCGCTGAAGTTCGAGAAGCTCGAAGACCTGGCCCATTACCGCGGCGGGCTGCTGTTCGGCGAAAGCTACGGCCCCGAGTTCGACCGTTTCGTGGCGCAGCACCAGAACATCGAATGGGTGTCGGACAGCGGGCAGAATTTCGGCAAGCTGATGCGCGGGCGCATCGACTTCGTGATCCAGGAGCGGCGCACCGGCCAGCTGTTCGTCGAGCACCTGGCCGGCGCCGGCGACATCGTCGCGCTGCCCCCGGCGCTCAGCGTCGACTACCTGCGCGTGGCGGTGTCGCGCCGCTCGCCACTGAGCAGGCGCATGGCCGAGATCGACCAGCAACTGCAGCAGATGACCGATGCCGGCGAGCTCGAGCGCTGGCTGCACGAGAGCGAGGTCACCTACCGCGACATGGTCAGCCAGCCATGAGCCGCCTGCAACCGGGGGGCCTGCTGCGCCGGCTGCTGCTGTTCATCCTGCTGTTCAGCCTGTGTTTCACGGTGCTGGCCAGCAGCGTGCAGCTGTATTTCGAATACCGCCGCGAGATGCGCGAGATCGATGCGCGCATGGCGCTGATCCGTGCCGGTTACCTGGAGAGCCTGGAGCGCAGCCTGTGGGACCTGAACCAGGAGCAGCTCAACGTGCAGCTGCGCGGGCTGGTGGATTTCTCCGACGTGGCACGGGTGCGCCTGAACAGCCCCGACTTCACCTTGCAGCAGGGTGATGCGGCGCCGCAGGGGCCGCTGCGGGTCGAGCGCTTCGCCCTGGATTACCAGCCGCCCTCAGGCCCGGTGCGCCACCTGGGGGAGCTGGAAGTGAGCATCGACCTGGGCGCGGTGCATCGGCGGCTGTTCGCCACGGGGCTGACCAGCCTGCTGTGGATGAGCGTGTTCCTCTGCGGCCTGGCCCTGGCGCTGTCCGGGTTGTTCTACCGCCTGGTCACCCGCCACCTGCAGGTGATGGCCGACTTTGCCCGGCGCATTGGGGCCGGCCAGTGGCACGAGCCCCTGCGCCTGCGCAAGCGTCGCTCGCTACACCTGGACGAGATCGACAGCGTGGCGCTGGCGCTGGATGACATGCGCCGGGCGATTCTCAGCGACATCGAGCGCCGCGAGCGCGACCGCCTGGCCCTGCAGGGCAAGCGTGACGAGCTGCAGAAGCAGGTCGAGCGCCGCACCGCGAGCCTGATGCGTGCCAAGGACGACGCCGAGGCCGCCAACCTTGCCAAGTCGCGCTTCCTGGCCACCATGAGCCATGAATTGCGCACGCCTTTGAACGGCATCCTCGGCATGGCCGAGCTGCTGCGCGGCGCCGGGCTGGCGGCGCAGGACCGCACCCGCCTGGAGGCGCTGTACAAGGCCGGCGAAGGGCTGCTGGGCATCCTCAACGAAGTGCTGTACTTCGCCCGCCTTGAAGAAGGCGAAAGCCGCCCGGAGGCCGTGGCGTTTTCCCTGCGCCAGCTGTGTGACGAGGTGCTGACCCTGCTCGAACCCCGTGCGCTGGCCAACGACAGCCTGGTGCTGTGCCGCATCGACCCGCAGCTGGCCGGCCACCAGCATGGCGCCGAGCAGTACCTGCGCCAGGTGCTGAGCAACCTGCTGGCCAATGCCATCAAGTTCACCGAGGGCGGCGAGATCCTGGTCGAGGTCCAGGTGCTGCGCCAGGCGCCCGGTCGCCAGCAGCTGCGGGTGAGCGTCACCGACGATGGCATCGGCATCTGCGAGGCGATGCAGCCGAAGATCTTCGACCGCTTCGTCCAGGCCAGCGAGGCCGTGGCCCGGCGCTACGGCGGCACCGGTTTGGGCCTGGCCATCAGCAAGCACCTGGTGGAGCAGATGGGCGGGCAGATTGGCGTGCGCAGCCGCGAAGGGCAGGGCAGCTGCTTCTGGTTCGAGCTTGAGCTCGAAACGGGGCAAGGGCTGCAGGCCGTGGCCGATACGGCTGCCAACGTGGCGCCGCTGGACATCCTGGTGGTGGAAGACGTGGCCTTGAACCGTGAAGTGGTGCGCGGGCTGCTGGAGCGTGACGGGCACCAGGTGTGGCTGGCCGAGGATGCCGAGCAGGGCCTGCAGCTGTGCGCCCAGCGGCGCTTCGACCTGCTGCTGCTGGATGTGCACCTGCCGGGCAGCAGTGGCGTGGAGCTGTGCCGGCAGGTGCGCGCTGGCGCCACGCCCAACCGCGCCACGCGCATCCTGGCGCTGACCGCCAGCGTCCAGCCGGGGCTGGTGCGCGCCTACCTGGATGCCGGCATGCAAGGCGTGCTGGGCAAGCCGCTGAAGCTGGCCAACCTGCGCCTGGCCCTGGCCGGGCAGGGCCAGGCGCAGCAGCCTGCCATTTCTGCCTGGCTCGACCACGCACTGCTCGGCACGCACCGCACGCTGCTGGGCGAGCAGAAGCTGCAGGGCCTGCTGGCCGGTTTGCGCGACGCCCTGGCGCAACACCGCCAGCCGTTGCTCGAAGCGGTGGAGGCGGGGGACTGCACCGAGGTCATGCACCTGGCCCATCGCCTGGCCGGCAGCAGCGATTCCCTGGGCTTGTGCGGCCTGGCAGCGAGCTTGCGGCAACTGGAAGAGAGCGCCTTGGCACGCGACAAGGCCGCTGTGCGGGCCATGGCCGGGGCGCTGCGCGAGCAGCTCTTGCGCGCCGAAGACAGCCTGGCGCAACTGCTGGCGGCCTGAGACAAAAACCTTACGACTTTTTACATCTTCGATCTTTACGATCAACCGCGCCTTACATCGCTTTCCAATAATCGGCTCAACCGCGGCACGCGGTCTTCGACGCTTATTGGAGATAATAATAATGAAAGGCCGTAAAGCTGAAGGTATCCACCTCACACGGGCATTGAAGAGCCGGCACATCTTCATGCTCTCGCTCGGTGGCGTGATCGGCACCGGGCTGTTCATGGGCTCGGGCGTGACCATCAACCAGGGCGGGCCGGTGGGCGCGATCCTGGCCTACCTGGTGGCCGGTTTCCTGATGTACCTGGTCATGGTCTGCCTGGGCGAGTTGTCGGTGCAGATGCCGGTGTCCGGCTCGTTCCAGGCCCACGCGACGAAATTCATCGGCCCGGCCACGGGCTTCATGATCGGTTGGGTGTACTGGATGAGCTGGGCCACCACCGTGGGCCTGGAGTTCACCGCTGCCGGCATGCTGATGGAGCGCTGGTTCCCCGGGGTGCCGATCTGGTACTGGTCGGCGCTGTTCGTCGCCGTGCTGTTCGGCATCAACGCCCTGGCCACCCGCGCCTTCGGCGAGGCGGAGTACTGGTTTGCCGGCATCAAGGTGGCGGCGATCCTGGGCTTCATCATCGTCGGCGTGCTGGTGATCTTCGGCGCGATCCCGCTGACCAGCGGGGCGCCGGCGCCGATGATGAGCAACCTGATCGGCGAGTCGCTGTTCCCCAATGGCCTGTCGGCCGTGTTCGCGGTGATGATGACCGTGGTCTACGCCTTCCAGGGCTGCGAGATCATGGGCGTGGCGGCGGGCGAGACCGACCAGCCGGAAAAAAGCATCCCGCGCGCGGTGCGCAACGTGGTGTTCCGCGTGCTGATCTTCTATGTGCTGGCGATCGTGGTGCTGTCGGCGATCGTGCCGTGGCAGCAGGCCGGGCTGATGGAAAGCCCGTTCGTGCAGGTGTTCGACATGGTCGGCATTCCCTTTGCCGCGGACCTGATGAACTTCGTGATCCTCACGGCGATTCTCTCGGTGGGCAACTCCGGCCTCTATGCCTCCACCCGCATCCTCTGGGCCATGTCCAAGACCGGCATGGCGCCCCGCAGCCTGTCGCCGCTGAGCAGTCGTGGCGTGCCACTGCGGGCGCTGTTCATCACCCTGTGCTTTGCGCTGGTGTCGCTGATGACCAGCTTCGTCGCCGCCGACACCTTGTTCATGGTGCTGATGGCAGTGAGCGGGATGTCGGGCACGGTGACCTGGATCGTGATTGCCCTGGCGCAGTACCGCTTCCGCCAGCAGTTCCTGCGTGATGGCGGGCAGTTGAGTGAGCTGAAGTACCGGGCACCGCTGTATCCGCTGGTGCCGTTGCTGTGTATTACCCTGTGCAGTTCGCTGTTCGTGTTTCTGGCGATGGATGAGACCCAGCGGCCTTCGTTGTACTGGGGCTTTGGGTTTATTGCGCTGTGTTATGTGGCGTACTTCGTGGTGCAGCGTAAGCGCCAGGGGGTAGGGCTGGAGCCGGATATGCCGGTGGCGTGACACGGAATTTGGGGCCGCTTTGCGGCCCATCGCCGGCAAGCCGGCTCCCACAGGGACCGCGCAAAGCTCGAGATCGCGCTGTACCTGTGGGAGCCGGCTTGCCGGCGATGGGCTGCGCAGCAGCCCTGGCATCAAGAGCAGTTGTACAAAGTTGTAACAGCGCCCGCCGATGCACCGCTTAGTCAAAAAATAAATCTATATAAAACAATGAGATAAATAGATTTCTCAGCTGTTACACGCCTACCACCCCGGCAATTGCCTCCTTACTGAACACTCGTTTAGCATGAGCCTCAGGTCTTACCCCCAATCACAATAATTCGAGGCCCGTCATGACCGCTCCGTCGTCCCTACTCACGCAGGTTGAAGCCGGCGTCGCCTGGATCACCCTGAACCGCCCCGAGCAGCGCAACGCGCTGGATATCCCCACCCTGAAGACGCTGCACGCCACCCTCGAGGCGTACAACAGCGACCCGGCCGTGCGCGTGGTGGTGCTGACCGGCAGCGGCCGCAGCTTCTGCGCCGGCGCCGACCTTGCCGAATGGGCCGAGGCCGAAGCCCGTGGCGCCCTGGAAACCTATGGCTGGACCGAAACCGCCCACGCCTTGATGCAGTGCCTGCACAACCTGGACAAACCCACCATCGCCGCCATCAACGGCACCGCCGTCGGCGCCGGCATGGACCTGTCGCTGTGCTGCGACCTGCGCCTGGCCGCCCAGTCGGCGCGCTTCAAGGCCGGCTACACCAGCATGGCCTACTCGTCGGACGCCGGCGCCAGCTGGCACTTGCCGCGACTGATCGGCAGCGAGCAGGCCAAGCGCCTGCTGTTCCTCGACGAGCTCTGGGGTGCCGAGCGCGCACTGGCCGCCGGCCTGGTCGGTGAAGTGGTCGCCGACGAGCAGTTGCCCGGCGCCACCGCCGAGCTTGCCGCACGCCTGGCCCAGGGGCCGACCTTCGCCTTCACCCAGACCAAACGGCTGATCCGCGAGGGCGCCGCGCGCAGCCTCGGCGAACAGCTCAGCGCAGAGCTCGCCGCCGGCCTGCTCTGCGGGCGCAGCGACGATGGCGCCGAAGCCCTGCGCGCGGCCAGCGAAAAACGCGCACCACGCTTCACCGGCAAGTAAGCACTCACTCATTCCCCGGTTACCCAGGAACAGGCCATGAATTTCCAACTGACCCAAGAACAAGAAATGTTGGTGGATGCCGTACGCAGCTTCGTCGCCAAGGAGCTGTTGCCCCATGAAGAAGCCGTGGACCGCGCCGATGAAGTATCCCCGGAGCTCGCCGCGCAGATCCGTGGCAAGGCCATCGCCGCCGGCTTCTATGCCTTCAACATGCCCGAAGAGGTCGGTGGCGGCGGCCTCGACTACCTGTCCCAGGCACTGATCGAGCGCGAGCTGTCGAAAGTTTCCTGGGCCCTGCACGTGTTCGTCGCGCGGCCGTCGAAAATCCTCATGGCCTGCACCGGCCAGCAGGTCGAGGACTACCTGCTGCCGTGCATCCGCGGCGAGAAGACCGACTGCTTCGCCCTGACCGAACCGGGCGCAGGCTCCGATGCCAACTCGATCAAGACCCGCGCCGTGCGCGAAGGCGACGACTTCGTCATCAACGGCAGCAAGCACTTCATCAGCCATGCCGGGCACGCCGATTTCGCCATCGTCTTCGCCGTCACCGACACCTACGAGCACAACGGCAAGAAGCGCAACGCCGTCACCGCCTTGCTGGTCGACCGCGGCACCCCGGGCATGACCATCCGCCGCGGCCCCAAATGCGTGAGCAACCGCGGCTACCACACCTACGAGCTGTTCTTCGACGACTGCAAGGTACCGGCCAGCAAGGTGCTCGGCGAAGTCGGCAAGGGCTGGGAGGTGGCCAACGCCTGGCTCACCGCAGGCCGGGTGATGGTCGCCGCCAACTGCGTCGGCCAGGCCCAGCGCGCGCTGGATGTGTCGCTGCAATGGGCGGCCGACCGCAAGCAGTTCGGCCAGCCGATCGGCAGCTACCAAGGTGTGTCGTTCAAGCTCGCCGACATGGCCACGCAGATTCGCGCCGCCGAACTGCTGACCCTGCACACCGCCTGGAAGATGGACCAGGGCAGCATGACCGACGGCGAGGCCGGCATGGCCAAGCTGTTCGCCAGCGAAGTGCTGGGCAAGGTCGCCGACGAGGCGGTGCAGATCTACGGCGGCATGGGCCTGATGGACGAAGGCCCGGTCGAGCGCATCTGGCGCAACGCGCGGATCGAGCGGATCTGGGAAGGCACCTCGGAGATCCAGCGGCACATCATCTCTCGCGAACTGCTGCGCCCGCTGTTGCGCTGACCGGAGAATCGCCATGTCGCAAGCCATTCGTGACAACCTCAAACGCCTGCTGGCGCCCCGGCACCTGGCCTTCATCGGCGGGCGCAGCATGGCCCGCGCGCTCAAGCGCTGCGCCGACGGCGGCTACGCCGGCCAGATGTGGCTGGTGAACCCGCAGCACGCCAGCATCGACGGCGTGCCGTGCGTGGGCAGCGTGGCCGAGCTGCCCTGCGCGCCGGATGCGGTGTTCATCGCCACCAACCGCGAACTGACCCTGGCCTGTGTCGGCGAACTCGCCGCCAAAGGCGCGGGCGGGGCGATCTGCTACGCCTCGGGCTTCGCCGAAAGCGGCGCCCAGGGCCAGGCCCTGCAACAGCAGCTGCTCGCCGCCGCCGGCGACATGGCGCTGCTCGGGCCCAACTGCTACGGCCTGCTCGACTACCTGCACAGTGCGGCCCTGTGGCCCGTGGCCCACGGCGGCAAGGCCGTGGAGAAGGGCGTTGCGGTGCTGACCCAGAGCGGCAACTTTGCCTACAACCTGTCGATGAGCGACCGCTCGCTGCCGGTGGCCTACATGGCCTCGGTCGGCAACCAGGCGCAGCTGGGCATCGCCGAACTGATGGACGTGTTGCTCGACGAGCCGTGCGTCACCGCCATCGGCCTGCACCTGGAAGGCCTGAAGAACGTGCCAGGCTTCGCCCGCGCCGCCCACAAGGCCTTGGAAAAGGGCATCCCGATCATCGCGCTGAAGACCGGCGTGTCGCAGATCGGCGCCGAGCTTGCGCTGAGCCACACCAGCTCGCTGTCCGGCTCCGATGCCCTGTACGACAGCCTGTTCGAACGCCTGGGGGTGATCCGCGTCAGCGGCCCGGTGAGCTTCGTCGAAACCCTCAAGGCCGCCGCCTGCGGCAACCTGCCCAAAGGCGACAGCTTGATCGCGCTGGCCTGCTCGGGCGGCGATGCCGGGCTGATCGCCGACTATGCGGAAAGCAACCACCTGCGCCTGCCGGCCCTGGACGGCAGCCAGGTCGAGGAACTGGCCCAGGTACTGCCGGCCTATGCCAACCTGGTCAACCCGCTGGACTTCACCACCGCGATCTGGGGCGACGGCCCGGCCAAGCAACGCATGCTCGACAGCGCCCTGCGCAGCGACGCCGACGCGGCGATGCTGGTGCTGGACTACCCTGCCGAATTCACCGGCGAGCGCAAGGAATGCGACCTGCTGCTGGAGCTGTACTGCGCGGCGCTCCAGCGCCATGGCAAGACCGGCTTCGTTACCTCGGCCTTCCCCGAACTGCTGCCGGCCAGCGCCCGCGAGCGCTTGCATGCTGCCGGCGTGCCGGCGCTGCAAGGGGTGGAGGATGGCCTGGCCGCCTGGGGCCGCGTGGCGCGCTACGCGCAGCAGCGCCAGGCCTTGCTGGCCCTGGGCGAGTCGGCGCTGGTGCCGCTGTGCCCGCAGGCGCTTGCAGGCGACGGCAAGCTGCTCAACGAATGGGAATCGAAACAGGCCCTGCGCGGCTTCGGCCTGCCGGTTCCGGAGGGCGTGCTGAGCAGCCCGCAGTACGCCCTCGCCGATGCCCGCAAGGTCGGTTTCCCGCTGGTGCTCAAAGCGGTCAGCGCGCAGTTGCCGCACAAGACCGAGGCCGGCGCCGTGGCGCTGAACCTGGGTGACGAGGCCGCCCTCGGCGCCGCCCTGGGGCAGATGCGCGCACGCATCGGCGCTTACGCCCCGGGCGTCGGCTTCGACCAGGTGCTGCTCGAGCCCATGGCCGGCGCGCCCTTGGCCGAGCTGATCGTCGGCATCAAGCGCGAGGCGGACTTCGGCCTGGCGCTGGTGATCGGTGCGGGCGGCATCCTCGTCGAGCTGCTCAAGGACAGCAAGAGCCTGCTGCTGCCGACCACCGACGGCGCCATCCGCAACGCCGTGCTCGGCCTGCGCAGCGCGGCCTTGCTGCAGGGCTTTCGTGGCAAGCCTGCGGCCGACCTGGACGCCCTGGTCAGCGCCATCCGCGCGGTGGCCGACTACGCCTGCGAAAACGCCAGCCAGCTCCTGGAGCTGGATGTGAACCCATTGATGGTCGGTGCCAGCGGCACCACCGCGGTCGATGCCTTGATCCGTCTCGGCCAGGTGCAAGGACATGAACATGACTAACCCCACATTGACGGGCGGCCAGGCGCTGGTGCGCCTGCTGGCCAACTACGGCGTCGACACCGTGTTCGGCATCCCCGGCGTGCACACCCTGGAGCTCTACCGCGGCCTGCCCGGCAGCGGCATCCGCCACGTGCTCACCCGCCACGAGCAGGGCGCAGGTTTCATGGCCGATGGTTATGCGCGGGTCAGCGGCAAGCCGGGGGTGTGTTTCATCATCACCGGCCCCGGCGTGACCAACGCGGCCACCGCCATCGGCCAGGCCTATGCCGACTCGATCCCGATGCTGGTGATCTCCAGCGTCAACCACACCGCGAGCCTGGGCAAAGGCTGGGGCTGCCTGCACGAAACCCAGGACCAGCGCGCCATGACCGCGCCGATCACCGCCTTCTCGGCCGTGGCCCTGAAGGCCGAGGACCTGCCCGAGCTGGTCGCCCGTGCCTACGCCGTGTTCGACAGCGAACGCCCGCGCCCGGTGCACATCTCGGTGCCGCTGGACGTGCTGGCAGCGCCGGTGGCGCGGGACTGGAGCCATGAAGTGGTACGCCGCCCTGGCCGCGGCCCGGCCAATACCGAGAGCCTGGAGCTGGCCGCCAGCAAGCTGGCGGCGGCCAAGCGCCCGATGATCATCGCCGGCGGTGGCGCGTTGCAGGCGGCTGCCGAGCTGCAACTGTTGAGCAAGCGCCTGGCCGCGCCGTTCTTCACCAGCGTCGCCGGCAAAGGGCTGGCGCCGCTGGACTCGCCACTCAATGCCGGCTCCACCCTGTGCGTGGAGCCGGGCTGGGAGTTGATCGCCGAGGCCGATGTGGTGCTGGCGGTCGGCACCGAGATGGCCGACACCGACTTCTGGCGCGAGCGTTTGCCGCTGAACGGCGAGTTGCTGCGGGTGGACATCGACCCGCGCAAGTTCAACGACTTCTACCCCTGCGCGGTGGCGTTGCAGGGCGATGCCAAGCAGACCGTGGCAGCGCTGCTCGAGCACCTGCCCGATTCCTCGCGCGATGCCACCCAGGCCAGTGCCGCCGTGGCGCGCCTGCGCACTGCGGTGAAGGCAAGCCACGGCCCGTTGCAGTCGACCCACCAGGCGATCCTCGCGCGCATCGCGGCAGCGCTGCCGGACAATGCCTTCATCAGCACCGACATGACCCAGCTGGCCTACACCGGCAACTACGTGTTCAACAGCCGCGCGCCGCGCAGCTGGCTGCACCCGACCGGCTACGGCACCCTCGGCTACGGCCTGCCGGCCGGTATCGGCGGGATGTTCGGCAGCGACGACCGCCCGGGCCTGGTGCTGGTGGGCGACGGCGGCTTCCTCTACACCGCGCAGGAGCTGGCCACCGCCGTCGAGGAGCTGGACCGCCCGCTGGTGGTGCTGCTGTGGAACAACGACGCACTCGGCCAGATCCGCGACGACATGCTCAACCTGGACATCGAGCCCATCGGCGTGCTGCCGCGCAACCCGGACTTCGCAGGCCTGGCCCGCGCATTCGGCTGCACGGTGGCCCAGCCGCAGAGCCTCGACGAACTGCAACGGGACTTGCGCGGCGGCTTCGCCCGCAACGGCGTGACCCTGATCGAGCTCAAGCACGCCTGCGCGCGCTGAGCCCATCCCGCACAACAGGATACTAGCCATGCGCTTTTCTTCTTTGACCCAACGTATCGCCGGCGACGGCGCGGCCGCCTGGGAGATCCACTACCGCGCCCTGGCCATGCTCGAACAGGGCCGCGACGTGCTGTTGCTGTCGGTCGGCGACCCAGACTTCGACACCCCGGCGCCGATCGTCCAGGCGGCGGTGGACAGCCTGCAGGCCGGCCACACCCACTACGCCGACGTGCGCGGCAAGCGCAGCCTGCGCGAGGCCATCGCCCGTCGCCACCAGCAGCGCAGCGGCCAGGCGGTGACGGCCGACCAGGTGACGGTGCTGGCCGGCGCCCAGTGCGCGCTGTTCTGCGTGGCGCAGTGCGTGCTGGGGCCGGGCGATGAGGTGATCGTCGCCGAGCCGATGTACGTCACCTACGAGGCAGTGTTCGGTGCCTGCGGCGCCAAGGTGGTGCCGGTGCCGGTGCGCTCGGAGCATGGTTTTCGCGTGCAGGCCGAAGACGTTGCCGCGCGCATCACCCCGCGCACCCGCGCCCTGGCACTGAACAGCCCGCACAACCCCTCCGGCGCCAGCCTGCCGCGCAGCACCTGGGAGGCCCTGGCCGAGCTGTGCATCGCCCATGACCTGTGGCTGATCAGCGACGAGGTGTACAGCGAGCTGCTGTTCGACGGCGAGCACATCAGCCCGGCCAGCCTGCCGGGCATGGCCGAGCGCACGGCGACGCTCAACAGCCTGTCCAAGTCGCACGCCATGACTGGCTGGCGGGTCGGCTGGGTGGTCGGCTCGCCGGCTCTGGCCGGGCACCTGGAAAACCTGGCGCTGTGCATGCTCTACGGCTCGCCCGACTTCATCCAGGACGCCGCGGTGGCTGCGCTGGAACAGCCGTTGCCGGAGCTCGAAGCCATGCGCGAGGCCTACCGCCAGCGCCGCGACCTGGTGTGCGCAAGCCTTGCCGATTGCCCGGGCGTGCGCGCGCTCAAGCCCGATGGCGGGATGTTCGTGATGGTCGATATCCGCGAGACCGGGCTCAGCGCCCAGGACTTTTCCAACCGCCTGCTCGACCTGCATGGCGTGTCGGTGCTGGCCGGCGAGGCCTTCGGCCCGAGCGCGGCGGGGCATATCCGCCTGGGCCTGGTGCTCGCGGCCGCGCCGCTGCGCGAGGCCTGCCGGCGCATCGCCCTGTGCGCCCGTGAGCTGATGGAGGCGCAGCATCATGCGTGAATACACCCGCCTGTACATCGATGGGCGCTGGCAGCAGCCGGCGGGGCAGGGCATGGCCGAGGTGATCGACCCGGCCAGCGAGGCGGTCGCCGGCAAGGTGCCGCTGGGTAACGAAGCGGATGTGGAGCGCGCGGTCGCGGCGGCGCGCAGGGCTTTTGCCGGCTGGTCGCGCACGCCGTCCAGCGTGCGCGCCGGGTACATTCGCGTCCTGGTTGAACAGCTCAAGGCGCGTGCCGACGAGATGGCCGCCGTGATCACCAGCGAACTGGGCATGCCGGTGCAGTGGTGCCGGCCGGTGCAGGTCGACGGGCCGATCGTCGGCCTTGAGCAGTACATCGAGCTGGCGGGGTTGATGGATGAGGTCCGCGAGGTCGGCAACTCGTTGGTGTACCGCGAGGCGGTGGGCGTGTGCGCCTTCATCAACCCCTGGAACTACCCGCTGCACCAGCTGATCGGCAAGCTGGCGCCGGCCTTGGCCGCCGGGTGCACGGTGGTGGTCAAGCCGAGCCAGGAAACCCCGCTGCATGCGTTCGTGCTGGCCGAGATGATCGAGGCCATCGGGTTGCCGGCCGGGGTGTTCAACCTGGTCAGCGGGCCGGGGTCGAAGGTGGGCGAGGCGCTGGCCCGGCATCCGCAGGTGGACATGGTTTCGTTCACCGGCTCCACCGGTGCGGGCGTGCGGGTGGCGCAGGCGGCGGCGCCGTCGGTGAAGCGCGTGTGCCTGGAGCTGGGCGGCAAGTCGCCGCTGCTGATCACCGCCGATGCGGACCTTGAAGCCGCGGTGCGCTATGGCGTGCAGGACGTGATGATCAACTCGGGGCAGACCTGCACGGCGCTGACCCGCATGCTGTTGCCGGCGTCGCGCTATGCCCAGGCGCTGGAGATTGCCGTGGACGAGGCCCGTGGGCTGGTGATGGGCGACCCGCAGGATGCGCGCAGTTTCCTCGGGCCGATGTGTTCGGCGGCGCAGCGGCGCACGGTGCAGGATTACATCCGCATTGGCCTTGAAGAAGGTGCGCGGCTGCTGTGTGGCGGTGAGACGGCGCCGGGCCTGGAGCGCGGGTTCTACGTGCCGCCGACGATCTTTGCCGATGTCGACAACCGCATGCGTATCGCCCAGGAGGAAATCTTCGGGCCGGTGCTGTGCTTGATCCCTTGTGCCGACGAAGCCGAGGCAGTCGCCCTGGCCAATGATTCACCGTTCGGGCTGTCCAGCGCCGTCTGGGCGGGTAGCCGCGACAAGGCGTTGCAGCTTGCGCGCCAGCTGCGTGCGGGGCAGTGCTTCGTCAATGGTGGGGCGTTCAACTACCAGGCGCCGTTTGGCGGGTACAAGCAATCGGGCAATGGCCGCGAGTGGGGCGAGGAGGGGCTGGGCGAGTTCGTCGAGACCAAGGCCGTTCAGTTTTAGTATCACGGTGGTGCATTGAGTGTTTGACGACAAGGATGTTGCGCCCTTGAGATCGAGCGCCGCCCGCGCGGCGCATCGCGGATAAAATCCGCTCCTACATTCGTTGCAACGTGCCACGGTCTGTCAGGCCATGGTTGTCCGCTTTTAGCGCCCGCCGAGAAGTCCCGTCGTGCCACCAGGGCTGACAACCATGGCCTATCAGGCATAGGTACGTTGCAACAAATGTAGGAGCGGATTTTATCCGCGATGCGCCGCGCGGGCGGCGCTCGATCTCACAGACGCAAACCCTTCCCTGCCGAGCACTGACGGTCATGCAATGTCGCTGTATTCCTTCGGCGTATCAAAGGCGACAAACAGCTGATCCGCCGTGATCGCCCCCAGGTCCAGGCGCATGTTCTGCTCCAGCATGGCAAACAGCCGAGTAAACACCTCGTACACCTTGCAGTGATCCTCGAGCCCGGCAAACGGGTTGTCGATCTTCTCGGCGATCAGCGAGCTTTCCTGCACCGCGTCATACACCTCGCGCAGGGTGATCTCCCGCGGCGCACGGGCCAGGGTCACGCCGCCCTGGGCGCCGCGAAACGAGGTCAGGATGTTGGCCTTGACCATCTGCGACACCAGCCCGCGCACGCGGGTAGGGTGCACCTTCACCCATTTGGCGATGGTCTCGGTGCGCAGCTTCTGCGGCGCATTGGCGGCCACGAACGAGAGAATGTACGAAGCAGTGATGAGTCGGGTCGACTGGCTCATGGAGGTAATGGCTCCCTGCGAAAACCGCAATGTTACAGCATCGAAAAGCCCGTCATCGGGCCCTGGAAAAGCGCTTGTCGTGCCGCTAATGTATTTGTTACGGTAACAATTACAAATTATACACAGCTTCTACGCACTCCGCTTTGACCGAACAACAATTCCTTGCGGTTCAACAGGGGCAAATGCCATGAGCGATAACAACAACAAGAGTCCTCTCGTCATTCCCGAAGGCGGCCTGCCGCGCCGGGACTTCCTCAAGTACAGCGCCGCTGCCGCGGCCATCGCCGGGGCATTCTCCCTCGGCCTGCCATTGAACAGCTTTGCCGAAGAGGCCACGCCCAAACCAGGCGGCACCCTGCGCCTGGGCCTGGCCGGGGGCAGCACCACCGACTCGAAAGACCCAGGCTCCTGGGTCGACACCTTCACCTTCGTCGGCTTTTCGGCGGTGTACAACACCCTCAGCGAAATCGCCGTGGACGGCACGGCCATCCCGGAGCTGGCCGAGCGCTGGGAATCGAGCCCGGACGCGAAAGTCTGGACCTTCACCCTGCGCCAGGGTGTGACCTTCCACAACGGCAAAACCCTTGTCGCCGATGATGTGGTCGCCTCGATCCAGCACCACCTGGGCGACAACTCCACCTCCGCAGCCAAGACCGTGCTCGGCGATGTCGCCAAGGTGTCGGCCAGCGCCCCCGACACCGTGGTGTTCGAGCTGCATTCGGGCAACGCGGACTTTGCCTACGTGGTCGCCGACTACCACCTGGTGATCATGCCCGCCAAGGACGGCCTGGCCGACTGGCAGGCCGGCGTCGGCACCGGCGGCTACCGCATCAAGGGCTTCGAGCCGGGCGTGCGCATGGACCTTGAGCGCAGCCCCGACTACTGGAAGCCGGGCAGGGCGCATTTCGCCAGCGCCGAGCTGATCGCCATCGCCGACGGCGCGGCACGGGTCAACGCCCTGGTCACCGGCAAGGTCGATGTGATCAACAAGGTCGACCTCAAGACCGTGGCCCTGCTCAAGCGCAACCCCAAGCTTGTGATCGAGGAAACCAAGGGCGCCCAGCACTACACCTTCCCGATGCTCTGCGACAGCCAGCAGTTTCGCGACAACAACGTGCGCATGGCGCTCAAGCACGCGGTCAACCGCGAAACCCTGCTGGCCTCGGTGCTCTACGGCTATGGCCAGGTCGGCAACGACCACCCGCTGCAGCCGGCCAACCGCTTCATCAACCCGGCCCTGGAGCAGCGCGTCTACGACCCGGACAAGGCCCGCTTCTACCTGCGCCAGGCCGGCATGGACAGCCTCAAGGTGCGCCTGCAGGCCTCCGACGCCGCCTACAGCGGCGCGGTGGACGCCTCGGTGCTGTTCAAGGAGCAGGCGCGCCAGGCCGGCATCGACATCGACGTGGTGCGCGAGCCGGCCGACGGCTTCTTCTCCAACGTGTGGATGAAACAACCCTTCACCACCTCGTTCTGGTACTCCAGCCTCACCGCCGACCGCATGTTCAGCATCGGCTACGCCAAGGGCGCGGCGTGGAACGAGACGCACTGGGACAACCCGCGCTTCAACCAGCTGCTCAACGCCGCCCGCGGCGAGATGAACGAGCCGCTGCGCCGCGAGATGTACAACGAGATGCAGGCGCTGTGCCGCGATGACGGCGGTGCGATCGTGCCGCTGTTCGCCAGCTCCGTCGCCGCCCGCTCCAGCCGCGTGGCCCATGGCCCGCTGACCGCGCCCTATGGCGAGCTGGATGGGCTGCGGGTGATCGAGCGCTGGTGGCAGGCCTGAACCGGTCGCGTTTCGCAAGGCTGAACCCTGCATCCAGTGAAGGAGTTGTACGGTGAACAATCTTGGCAAACTGCTTGTGCAGCGCCTGGCCCTGGGCCTGTTGTCGCTGCTTGCGGTCTCGGTGGTGATCTTCCTGGCCGTCGGCATGCTGCCGGGCGACATCGCCCAGGCCATGCTCGGCCAGTCGGCCACCCCGGAAACGGTGGCGGCATTCCGCGCCCAGCTTGGGCTCGACCTGCCGGCGCTGCAGCGCTTCGTCAACTGGGCCTGGCGCCTGCTGCACGGTGACCTGGGCGTGTCGCTGGCCAACCAGCGGCCGATCGCCGAACTGGTCGGCACGCGCCTGGGCAACACCTTCAGCCTGGCCCTGCTGGCGGCGCTGTTCTCGGTGCCGACGGCGCTGCTGCTGGGCATGCTCGCGGCGTTGTACCGCAACAGCTGGTTCGACCGGCTGCTCAATACCGGGGCGCTGAGCGCGGTGTCGTTCCCCGAGTTCTTCGTCGCCTACATCCTGATCCTGGTGTTCGCGGTGAAGCTCGAATGGCTGCCGGGTATCTCCAGCCTGGCGCCGGATGCCTCGCTTGGCGAAGTGCTGCAGGTGTCGGTGCTGCCGGTGGCGACCCTGAGCCTGGTGGTGATCGCGCAGATGATGCGCATGACCCGCGCCTCGCTGATCAACCTGCTGGCCAGCCCCTACATCGAGATGGCCCGGCTCAAGGGCGTGTCGCCGGCACGGATCATCTTCAAGCACGCCTTGCCCAATGCGCTGGCGCCGATCGTCAACGTGGTGGCGCTGAACCTGGCGTACCTGGTGGTGGGCGTGGTGGTGGTGGAGGTGGTGTTCGTCTACCCGGGCCTGGGCCAGTTGCTGGTGGACTCGGTGGCCAAGCGCGACATCCCGGTGGTGCAGGCCTGCAGCCTGATCTTCGCCGGCACCTACATCCTGCTCAATACCGGCGCCGACGTGCTGTCGATCGCCAGCAACCCACGCCTGATGCATCCGAAGGGGTAGTCCATGAGCCTGATCACACCTCTGCTGCGCGCACCCTTGAGCGCCAAGTTCGGCCTGCTGGTGATCGTTGCCTACATCGTGGTGGCGCTGTTCGCGCCGCTGCTGGCGCCTTACGGCGAAACCCAGGTGGTCGGCGAGGGCTTCGCGCCCTGGGGCCCGCAATTTCTGCTGGGCACCGACAACCTTGGCCGCGACATGTTCAGCCGCCTGCTGTACGGCGCCCGCAACACCCTGGGCATCGCCTTCCTGACCACCAGCCTTGCGTTCCTGCTGGGCGGCCTGTGCGGGCTGGTGGCGGCGATCAAGGGCGGCTGGATCGACCAGGGGCTGTCGCGCGTGGTCGACATCCTGATGGCCATCCCGCAACTGATCTTCGCCTTGCTGATCCTCAGCGTGGTCGGCACCACCGCCACCTCGCTGGTGCTGGTGATCGCGCTGCTCGATGCCACGCGGGTGTTCCGCCTGTCGCGGGCGGTGGCGATGAACGTGGTGGTGCAGGATTTCGTCGAGGCGGCGCGGTTGCGCGGGGAAGGGCTGTGGTGGCTGGTCACCCGCGAGGTGCTGCCCAACGCCGCGGCGCCGCTGATCGCCGAGTTCGGCCTGCGTTTCTGCTTCGTCTTCCTGTTCATCAGCGCCTTGTCGTTCCTCGGCCTTGGCATCCAGCCGCCGACCGCCGACTGGGGCAGCATGGTGCGCGACAACGCGGTGCTGATCACCTTCGGTGACATCAGCCCGCTGCTTCCGGCCCTGGCGGTGGCGTTGATCACGGTGAGCGTGAACTTTGTCGTCGATTGGGTGCTGCACCTGTCCAGTGGCCTGAAGGAGTGCTGAGCATGAGCAACGATACCTTGCTGCAAATAAGCGACCTGCGCATCGAAGGCCACTACGAGAACGCCTGGCACCCGTTGATCAAGGGCATCGACCTGACCTTGAAGCGCGGCGAAGTGCTGGGGCTGATCGGCGAGTCCGGGGCCGGCAAGTCGACCTTGGGCCTGGCCTCCATGGGGTATGTGCGCGATGGCTGCCGCATCACCGGCGGTAGCGTGCGGTTCGACGGCATCGAGTTGCTCCAGGCCAGCGCCGAAACCCTGCGCAAGCTGCGCGGTCTGCGCATCGCCTATGTCGCGCAGAGCGCCGCCGCCTCGTTCAACCCGGCGCACCGGCTGATCGACCAGCACGTGGAAACCGCCGTGATCAACGGGGGTATCGACCGCGCCAAGGCCGAAGCCGAGGCCGTGGAGCTTTACCGCATCCTGCGCCTGCCGGACCCTGAGCACATCGGCCAGCGCTACCCGCACCAGCTCTCCGGCGGCCAGTTGCAGCGGGTGATGACAGCCATGGCCATGGCCTGCCACCCGGACCTGATCGTCTTCGACGAACCCACCACGGCGCTCGACGTCACCACCCAGATCGAAGTGCTGGCGGCGATCCGCGATGCGGTGAAGACCTTCGGCAGCGCCGCGCTGTACATCAGCCATGACCTGGCGGTGGTGGCGCAGATGGCCGACCGCATCATGGTGCTGCGCCACGGCAGCCTGGTGGAGGAGGCGCAGACCCGCACCATGCTCAGCGCGCCGCAGCAGGCCTACACCCAGTCGCTGTGGGCGGTGCGCAACTTCCACACCTCGGCCAAGGCCTGCCCGCGCGACGAAAAGCCCTTGCTCGAGGTGCGCAAGGTCGACGCCAGCTATGGCCATCAGCCGGTGCTGCACGAAGTGTCGCTGAAACTCTATCGCGGCCAGACCCTGGCGGTGATCGGCGAGTCGGGCAGTGGCAAGAGCACCACGGCGCGGCTGATCAGCGGCCTGCTGCAGCCCACTTCGGGCCAGGTGCTGTATGACGGCCAGGCGCTGCCGGCGGACTATCGCCAGCGCAGCAAGGAGCAGCTGCGGCGCATCCAGATGATCTACCAGATCCCCGACACGGCGCTCAACCCACGCCAGCGCATCGTCGACATCATTGGCCGGCCGTTGAGCTTCTACCTGGGCCTCAAGGGCAAGGCGTTGCGCGAGCGGGTTGCCGAGCTTTTGCGGATGATCGACCTGGAGCCGGCCAAGTACCTGGACCGCCTGCCCCGCGAGCTGTCCGGCGGGCAGAAGCAGCGGGTGTGCATCGCCCGCGCGCTGGCGGCCGAGCCGCAACTGATCATCTGCGACGAGGTGACCTCGGCGCTCGACCAGCTGGTGGCCGAGGGCGTGCTGAAACTGCTCGACCGCATCCAGCGCGAGCTGGGCGTGGCGTACCTGTTCATCACCCATGACGTGGCCACCGTGCGCGCCATCGCCGACGAGGTGCTGGTGATGCAGCGTGGGCGGGTGGTCGACCACGGCAGCCGCGAGGCGATCTTCCAGCCGCCGTTCCGTGACTACACCGGGTTGCTGTTCTCCTGCGAGCCGGAGATGGACCCCGACTGGCTCGACCGCCTGCTGGCGGCGCGCAACCCCACTTCCCCCTTGGCAACAGTTTGAGGATTGCCCATGAAAGTCTTGATCGTCCACGCTCACCCCGAGCCCCAGTCGTTCACTGCCGCGCTGCGTGACCAGGCGCTGGAAACCTTCCGCGCCCAGGGCCACGAGGTGCAGGTCAGCGACCTCTACGCCATGGGCTGGAACCCGGTGGCCAGTGCCGCTGACTTCAGCCACCGGGAAAACCCGGACTACCTGGTGTACGCGCTGGAGCAGCGGCTGGGGGTCAAGAGCGGCTCCATCGCGCCAGATATCCAGCAGGAGCTGGACAAGCTGCTGTGGGCCGACCTGCTGGTGCTGAACTTCCCGATCTTCTGGTTCTCGGCGCCGGCGATGCTCAAGGGCTGGATCGACCGGGTGCTGGTGTCGGGGGTGTGCTATGGCGGCAAGCGCTTCTACGACCAGGGCGGGCTGGCCGGCAAGCGGGCGCTGGTGACCGTGACCCTTGGCGGGCGCGAGCACATGTTTGGTGAAGGGGCGATCCATGGGCCGCTGGAGGACATGCTGCGGCCGCTCCTGCGCGGCACCCTGGCGTATGTCGGCTTCGAGGTGCTGGAGCCGTTCGTGGCGTGGCATGTGCCGTACATCAGCGACGAGGCGCGCAAGGATTTCCTGCGTGGTTACCAGCAGCGGCTGGAGCAGCTGTCGGATGACCTGCCGATGAGCTTCCCGCGCCTGGAGCAGTTCGATGAGGCGCTGTATCCGTTGCCGCGCTGAGTACGCCGTGGGGTAGGTGGTGCGCCCCATCGCCGGCAAGCCGGCTCCCACAATGGAGTGGCAGTGGCTGCGCGATCCCTGTGGGAGCCGGCTTGCCGGCGATTGGGCTGCAACGCAGCCCCAAGTACCTCAGGCAGTCGCCAGGCTCATCGCCTTGTGGGTGTCGATCAAATGCTGCACCACCCCCGGGTCAGCCAGGGTCGAGATATCCCCCAGCGCATCGTATTCCCCCGTGGCGATCTTGCGCAGGATGCGCCGCATGATCTTGCCCGAGCGGGTTTTCGGCAGCCCCGGCGCCCACTGGATCACATCCGGCGAGGCGATCGGGCCGATTTCCTTGCGCACCCAGTTCTTCAGCTCCAGGCGCAGCTGCTCGCTCGACTCCTCGCCGGCATTGAGGGTCACGTACACATAGATGCCCTGGCCCTTGATGTCGTGCGGCACGCCCACCACCGCCGCCTCGGCGACCTTGGGGTGGGCAACCATGGCGCTCTCGATCTCGGCGGTGCCCATGCGGTGCCCGGAGACGTTGAGCACGTCATCCACCCGGCCGGTGATCCAGTAGTAGCCATCCTCGTCGCGGCGCGCGCCGTCACCGGTGAAGTACATGCCGCGGAAGGTCTTGAAGTAGGTGTCGACGAAGCGGTCGTGGTCGCCGTACAGCGAGCGCGACTGGCCCGGCCAGGAATCGAGGATCACCAGGTTGCCCTCGGCGGCGCCCTCGATCAGGTTGCCCAGGTTGTCCACCAGCGCCGGCACCACGCCGAAGAACGGGCGGGTCGCCGAGCCTGGCTTGAGCGCGGTGGCACCTGGCAGCGGGCTGATCAGCACGCCGCCGGTCTCGGTCTGCCACCAGGTGTCGACGATCGGGCAACGTTCCTTGCCGACGGTCTTGTAGTACCAGTTCCACGCCTCGGGGTTGATCGGCTCGCCCACCGAGCCCAGCAGGCGCAGGCTGGAGCCGTCGGCGCCGGCCACGGCGGCCTCGCCCTCGGCCATCATCGCGCGGATGGCGGTGGGCGCGGTGTAGAGGATGTTGACCTTGTGCTTGTCGACGATCTTCGACACGCGAGTGATGTCCGGGTAGTTCGGCACGCCTTCGAACAACAGCGTGGTCGCGCCGTTGGCCAGCGGGCCGTAGACGATGTAGCTGTGGCCGGTGACCCAGCCGACGTCGGCGGTGCACCAGTAGACTTCGCCCGGGCGGTAGTCGAACACCCGCTCGTGGGTCAGCGCGGCGTACACCAGGTAGCCGCCGGTGGTGTGCAGCACGCCCTTGGGCTTGCCGGTGGAGCCGGAGGTATAAAGGATGAACAGCGGCTCTTCGGCACCCATCTCTTTTGGCGCGCAGTGGCTGGAGGCGACCTTCATCAGGTCTTCGTACCAGATGTCGCGGTGCTGGTGCCAGGCGATGTCGCCACCGGTGCGCTTGCACACGATGATCTTCTGCACGCTGCTGGTTTCAGGGTTGGTCAGCGCCAGGTCGACGTTGGCCTTGAGTGGCGTGCGGCGGCCGCCGCGCAGGCCTTCGTCGGCGGTGATGACGACCTTGGAACGGCAGTCGATGATGCGCCCGGCCAGGGCTTCGGGCGAGAAGCCGCCGAACACCACCGAGTGGATCGCACCGATGCGTGCACAGGCCAGCATCGCCACCACGGCTTCCGGGATCATTGGCATATAAATGGTGACGACATCGCCGCGGTGCACGTCCTGGCCGCGCAGGGCGTTGGCGAACTTGCAGACCTGCTCGTGCAGTTCGCGGTAGGTGATGTTGCGGTGCTCGGAAGGGTCGTCGCCTTCCCAGATGATGGCCAGCTGGTCGCCGCGCTCTTCGAGGTGGCGGTCCAGGCAGTTGGAGGACACATTGAGCGTGCCGTCGGCGAACCACTTGATGTCGACGTGGTGGTCGTCGAAGGAGGTCTGCTTGACCTTGCTGAACGGCTTGATCCAGTCCAGACGCTGGGCCTGCTCACGCCAGAAGCCGTCCGGGTTGATCACCGATTGCTGGTACATGGCCTTGTAGGTGGCCTCGTCGGTCAGGGTAGTGGCCGCAACCTCGGGACGAACGGGATACAGGTGCGCTGCACTCATCTTGGTTACCTCTGTGCAAGGGTTGTTGTTATCGCTCACAGGCCGCGCCTCAGATCTTGAAGCGGCTGAGCAGGCGATCCTGCTGGCCGACCTGTTCGACCATCTGCGAGCACTGCAGCACCTGTTGGTCGGCGCTGCCGGAAACCGCCAGGCTGATGTCGCGGATGGTGGTGGTGTTGCGGTTGATCTCTTCGCTGGTGACGCTCTGCTGCTCGGCGGCGGCGGCAATTTGCAGGGTCATGTCGTTGATGCGCTGGATCGCCTCGCGGATGCGCTCCAGGGTCTGGTTGGCGGCATGCGCATCCTCGGCCGTCTTGCCGGCGCTTTCGCGGCTTTGCTGCATGCGCCCCTGGGCGTGCTTCACGCCGCTTTGCAGCTGGTCGATCATCTCGCGGATTTCCTGGGTGGACTGCTGTGTGCGAGAGGCCAGCGAGCGCACTTCATCGGCCACCACGGCAAAGCCGCGGCCCGACTCGCCGGCCCGCGCCGCCTCGATGGCGGCATTGAGCGCGAGCAGGTTGGTCTGGTCGGCAATGCTGGTGATCACCGCCACGATCGATTCGATGCGCTGGCTGAGCATCGACAGCTCGTTGATGGCGTGGCCGGTGTCGTTCATTTCGTCGGCCAGGCGCTTGATGGCCCCGGTGGAGCGCGACACCAGGGCGACCCCGCCGTGGGTCTGCTCGGTGGCCACCAGCGCGGCTTCGGCTGCGGCCTGGGCATTGCGCGCGACGTCTTCGGCGGTCGCCGCCATCTCGGCCATGGCCGTGGCCAGCTGGTCGAGCTCCTGCAACTGCAGCTGCACCCGGCTGGCGGACTGGTCGGCTGCGCTGGAGGTTGCGGTGGAGCTTTCACGCACCTGCTGCGAGCGGCCCTTGACCTCGCCGATGAGCGTCTTGAGGTTGGCCAGCAGGTGGTTGAATTCCCGCGAGACCAGCGCCACTTCGTCGTTGCCGGCCACCTGCAGCTCACGGGTCAGGTCGCCTTCGCCGCGGTTGATGTCTTCCAGCGACTGCTTGAGGCGGTCCATCGGCCAGAGCAGGCGGCGCACCAGCATGCCCAGCACCAGCAGGCTCAGCAGCACGCCCAGGGCGGTGCCGATGAGCGCCCGCCAGGTCAGCGTATGGGCGGCGGCCATGACGATGTCCTGGTCCAGCACCACGCCGATGTACCAGTCCATGCCCTTGAGCCCGGTGAGTGGGACGAACGACACCAGCAGGGCCTTGCCGGCGCTGTCGATGTCCTGCAGGCGGCCTTCGAGAGCTGGCGTTTGGCCGCCGAACAGCGCGCTGTAGGGCTGGTCGTTGAGGGCGGCGTCGGGGTGGGAAATGATCTTGCCGTTCTTGTTCAGCAGGAACGCATAGCCGGCGCCGCCGAAGTTCAGGGTATTGATGGCCTCGGCCACCTGGGTCAGGCGGATGTCGCCGCCGAATACGCCGAGCGGGCGGCCGGCGTCGCTGATGCGGGCGACTGCCGAAATCAGGATCTCGCCGCTGGTGGAGTCTTTGTAGGGGTCGGTCAGCACCGCCTGGGCTGCGCCCTTGCCGCTGGCGTACCAGGGGCGGGTGCGGGCGTCGTAATCGGGCTTGGGGTTCCACGAGGAGGTGTTCTTGATGGGTTTGCCATCGGCGTCGAGGGCGCCGAACACCAGCTTGAACTCATCCTTGAGCAGGGGCGAGTCGAAAATGCGCTGGGTGGTTTGCGGGCTGTACTGGCTGTCGATCGCCTGGGCGGCCAGGTCCATCAGGTGGAGTTTGCCGTTGAGCCAGTTTTCGATCTGCCGGGCCACGGCAGTGCTGGTTTCGACGATGCTCGCCTGCACCTGGTCGCGCAGCAGGGTGCGCACCTGGCTGACCTGGGCCAGGGACAGCAGGCTGGTGGTGACGCACAGCACACAGGCAGCCGCGAGGCTGACCTTGTAACGGATTTTCATTGGCGGTTCCGATGATGGGAAAAGTACCGGCCCTATCGCCGGCAAGCCGGCTCCCACAGGATCTTGGGGTGCCTGTAGGAGCCGGCCCGGTTTAGAAGAAGCCCAGCGGGTTGATGTCGTAGCTCACCAGCAGGTTCTTGGTCTGCTGGTAGTGGTCGAGCATCATCTTGTGGGTTTCACGCCCCACGCCGGACTTCTTGTAGCCACCGAACGCGGCATGCGCCGGGTACAGGTGGTAGCAGTTGGTCCACACGCGGCCGGCCTTGATGCCGCGGCCCATGCGGTAGGCGCGGTTGATGTCGCGGGTCCACACCCCGGCGCCGAGGCCGAACTCGGTGTCGTTGGCGATGGCCAGGGCTTCGGCTTCGTCCTTGAAGGTGGTGACGCTGACCACCGGGCCGAAGATTTCTTCCTGGAACACGCGCATCTTGTTGTTGCCCTTGAGCAGCGTCGGCTGGATGTAGTAGCCGGTGGCCAGCGAGCCTTCGAGCTTCTCCACCTTGCCGCCGGTGAGCAGCTCGGCGCCTTCGTCCTGGGCGATCTGCAGGTACGAGAGGATCTTCTCGAACTGCTGCTGCGAGGCCTGGGCGCCGACCATGGTGTCGGTGTCCAGCGGGTCGCCGCGCTTGATCTGCAGCACCTTCTTCATCACCACTTCCATGAACTGCGGGTAGATCGACTCCTGCACCAGCGCGCGCGATGGGCAGGTGCACACCTCGCCCTGGTTGAAGAAGGCCAGCACCATGCCTTCGGCGGCCTTGTCGATGAAGCTCGGCTCGGCCTGCATGATGTCTTCGAAGTACACGTTCGGCGACTTGCCGCCCAGCTCGACGGTGGACGGGATGATGTTTTCGGCGGCGCATTTCATGATGTGCGAGCCGACCGGGGTGGAGCCGGTGAAGGCGATCTTGGCGATGCGCTTGCTGGTGGCCAGCGCTTCACCGGCCTCGCGGCCATAGCCTTGCACCACGTTGAGCACGCCAGCGGGCAGCAGGTCGCCGATCAGCTCGACCAGCACGGTGATGCCCAGCGGGGTCTGCTCGGCGGGCTTGAGCACCACGCAGTTGCCGGCGGCCAGGGCCGGGGCGAGCTTCCAGGCGGCCATCAGGATCGGGAAGTTCCACGGGATGATCTGCCCGACCACGCCCAGCGGTTCGTGGATGTGGTAGGCCACGGTGTTTTCGTTGATTTCGGCGGCGCCGCCTTCCTGGGCGCGGATGCAGCCGGCGAAGTAGCGGAAGTGGTCGACGGCCAGTGGGATGTCGGCGTTGAGGGTTTCGCGCACCGGCTTGCCGTTGTCCCAGGTTTCGGTGATGGCCAGCACTTCGAGGTTCTGCTCGATGCGGTCGGCGATCTTCAGCAGCACGTTGGAGCGGTCCTGTACCGAGGTGCGGCCCCAGGCGTCGGCGGCGGCGTGGGCGGCGTCGAGGGCCTTGTCGATGTCTTCGGCGGTGGAGCGGGGGAATTCGGCGATCAACTTGCCGTTCACCGGGGAGGTGGTTTCGAAGTACTGGCCTTTGACCGGGGCCACGAATTCACCGCCGATGAAGTTGCCGTAGCGGGGCTTGAAATTGACCTTGGCGCCTGGCGTGCCGGGGTGTGCATAACGCATGGGGATTCTCCTGGGTGTCACGAGTGCGTGTTGTCGTTCGGGTAAGGGCAGGGCGGCTCAGCAGGCCTGCGGGGTTTCGCCGCGGGCCAGGCGCCGGTTGATGTCATCGATGACTGCCGGCAACTCGACGATGGTGTCGATCAGGTAATGCGGGCGGGAGGGTTCGAACAGCTTGACGA
Organism: Pseudomonas sp. NPDC087029; assembly: GCF_044745345.1. Classification (NCBI taxonomy): domain Bacteria; kingdom Pseudomonadati; phylum Pseudomonadota; class Gammaproteobacteria; order Pseudomonadales; family Pseudomonadaceae; genus Pseudomonas; species Pseudomonas sp. NPDC087029. Next base: position 174,823 of record NZ_JBIVAB010000007.1, read on the forward strand.
TGCGTGCGCGCTCTTCGGCCAGCTTGTCCGACGGCAGCGCCTGGTACAGCTGGTAAGGCAGCCCTAGCGCGTTGCCCGAACAGGTCAGGGCGACCGTCCACATGCCCGCCTTGCGCCCTTCGAGGATGCCCGGCCAGGTGTCGTCGACCTTGACGCAGGCCGCCACATCGTCGATGCCCAGGGCGATGACGTTGGCCAGTGCCTGCGACGGCCACGGCCGCCCATTGGGGGTTTCGTCGGTGGCCACGACGTGGTCGGCGACATAGCCGTTGTGCCGGGCCAGCTCCACCACCTTGTCCATCACCACCTTCGGGTAGCCGGAGCAGGAACCGACCTTCATGCCCCGCCGGCGAACGTCGGCGATGGCCTCCAGCGCCCCCGGGATCAGCGCCGAGTGGACGGCGATCTTGTCGATCTGCAGCGGCATGAAGCGCTTGTACAGCGCGGTCACATCGTCATCGGTGGGCGTGCGGCCGAACACCTTGCGATACCGCTCGGCGATTTCCGGCAGGTCGCACAGGGTGCGAATGTGGTCCCACTTGCCCATGCCCATCGGGCCGCGGGCTTCTTCCAGCGACACCGAAACCCCGAATTCGGCGAAGGCTTCGACGAAAATCTGCGTCGGCGCGAACGAGCCGAAATCGACGACGGTACCGGCCCAGTCGAGGACGACGGCTTGCAGTTGCGAAGGTTTTTCATAATGCATGGCAGGTGCTCCAGGGAAAGGTCAGGCGGTTCAAGAGGTGCTGCCAACAACGGCAGGCTGCAGGGGCGCCGGCTCCAGCACCGTGGTTTCCACGGTTTTCGGGCGGCTGTTCCAGAACGGGATGAGCATTGCGCTGGCCAGCAGTGCGGCACCGGTGAACACCAGGAACACCGTGATGGTGTCGAAGTACCCCGGCAGCAGGCCGCCGAGCACCGCACCGACCGAACCACAGCCATTGACGAAACCGGCGGCGGAGGCCGCGCCATCCTTGCTGCCGAAATCGATGGCGGCCGAGCCGCTGATCATCGAGTCCGGCCCGTACAGGGTCAGCCCCATCATGAACAGCAGGCCCACCACCACATACAGGCTGCCGCTCTGCATGGCCGGCACGAACAGCGCAAGGCACACGGTCAGCACCACCAGGCTGAGCACGCAGGCGGGGATGCGCCGGGCGCCGAAGTACTTGTCCGAGGCAATGCCGATGAGGATGGGCCCGATCAGCCCGGCCAGCTCGAAGGAGGTCGGCACGATGGCCGACGCCACCTTGCCGATCTCCGGCATGCGCTCGTAGATGATCACCGGGCCCCACAGCAGGATCGCGTAGCGGGCGGGCTTGAGCATGAAATAGGCAAGGCCCAGGAACAGCACGGTGCGGTTCTTCATCACCGTGCGCAGGCCGGCCCACATGCTTTCGCGCGGCACCGCCAGCTGGCTGACCGGTTCCAGCTCGATCTCCACCGGTGGCAGCCCCACGTCTTCAGGGCGGTTGCGCTGCATCAGGAAGAACAGCACGGCCACCACCAGCACCACCGCGGCGCTGCTGAAGAACGCGATGCGCCAGTCGTGGTAGGCGTCATACGCCCACCAGCCGGCGAAGGGCGTGGCCACCAGCCCGCCGAAGGCGTAGGAGGTACTCCAGTAGCCGAGCACGCGGCCACGTTCACGGGTGCTGAAGAAACTGCCCACGTTCTTGCACAGACCCGACCAGCCGGTGGACTGCGCCAGGCCCTGCACCAGCATGCAGGTGGCGAAGATCGGCAGGGTGGCGTAGGTGCCCATGAGCAGGGCCGCCAGCGCCGAGACCACCAGGCCGCTGAGCACCACGACCCGCGGGCCGAAGCGGTCGGAGAAGTTGCCCCAGAGGAACTGGCCGACGGCATAGGCCGTCAGGTACAGGGCATCGAGGTTGGCCATCATGGCCTTTTCCAGGACGAAATCCGGGTCTTCGCCGATCCCTAGCTTGGCGACGGAAAACGCCTTGCGGGTGAAGTAGAAGGCGGCATAGGCCACCCAGGTGATGAGAAAGACTTGCACGCGCCAACGTTGCAGCGATTTCCAGCCTGTGGCGAGAGGGCTTGCAGGATTGTTCATGGTGTTCTGATCCCGTGGTGGGGTGCCAGACAGCGCAAGGTCATGGTTTTTTGTGGTTGTTTTCGAGACTGCACGAGGCCTCCATGCGTACCCCGCCAGCCGTGCCCGCGCGCGGGCATCAGCCGGTCATGTGTTGCGACCAGTCAGGGGTTGCAGGGTCAAGAAAAGGCCCTTGCCCAAGGGGGCGATCCACTCGCCCCCCTGCTCGATCTGGCAAGGGCCTTTAAACGGTGTGATCAGGCAGTGGCGTGCTGCATTTCGACGTTCATCGCCAGCAGGCTGTCGGCGATGGCGCGCAGCAGCTGGTGGACGACGTGTTCGTCGATCTGGCCGATGCAGCCGATGCGAAAGCTTTCGGCGACGGTCAGCTTGCCGGGGTAGATGATGAAGTTGCGCGACTTCAGCTCGTCGTAGAAACGCTTGAACTCGAAGTTGGGGTGCTCGGGGCTGAAGAAGGTGGTGATGATTGGCGACAGCCAGCGGTCTTCGAGCAGGGTCTTGAAACCCAGCTCGCGCATGCCGGCCACCAGCACGTCACGGTTGCGCGTATAGCGCGCCAGGCGCCCGTGCACGCCACCTTCGGCGTCGTGTTGCTCCAGCGCCTTGTGGAAGGCCACCACGCTGTGGGTCGGTGGGGTGAAGCGCCACTGGCCGGTCTTTTCCATGTACAGCCATTGCTCGTACAGATCCAGGCTCAGCGAGTTGGCGCGGCCTTTGGCGGCTTCCAGCACGCTGCGGCGGATGATGACGAAGCCAAAGCCCGGGATGCCCTCGATGCATTTGTTGGCCGAAGACACCACCACGTCGAACGCGATGTCCTGCACGGTCAACGGCACCGCGCCGAAGGAGCTCATGGCGTCGATGATCAGGCTCTTGCCATGGGCCTTCACCACCTCGGCGATTTCGCGCAGCGGGTTGAGGATGCCCGAGCTGGTTTCGCAGTGCACCAGGAACACGTTGGTGACGTCGGGGTTGGCCTTGAGCAGGGCGTCCACTTCTTCGGGCTGCGGCGGCAGGTAATCGCCCTTGTCCAGGGTGACGAAGGCGCGGCCCAGGTACTCCAGGGTCTTGGTGGCGCGTTGGCCGTAGGCGCCATTCATCAGCACCAGGGCCTTGCCATCACGGGGGATGGCGGTGGCCAGCGCGGCCTCCACCGAGTAGCTGCCACTGCCTTGCAGCGGCACGCAGGCGAAGCTGTCATCGGCCACGCCGGCCATGGCCAGCAGGCGCTTGCGCACCTCTGCCGTCACCTCGTTGAACGCCTTGTCCCATGAACCCCAGTCGCGGAGCATGGCTTCTTTGGTGGCCTTGGAGGTGGTCAGCGGGCCTGGCGTCAGCAGGTAGGGTTCGCCCAGGGCGGGCGCTGCCAGCGGGTGGGAGACGGGGAACTCGGCTTTGGTCATGATCTTCTCCGGCATGTTGTTTTTGTAAGGAGTGATGCATGGCGTGATCAGAACATTGGCGTTGAAATAAAGAAAATCGATTTATCACATTTCACAAATAAGCTGAGCTTATTACTGGCCTTGCAGGCGTTGATTCAGGCCTTGTCCGCCTTGCCAGCGGCGGCGGCGAACTTGGCCAGGCGCACATCCAGCCGGCGCGGGCGGCGGTCGTGGTCCTCGGCGTGCTCCTTGCGGCGTATGGCATTGCGCACCATCAACGAACCCAGGTAGCGGATCGGCTCGGGTGGGAAATAGCCCAGAGGGCCGTTGAGCAACGGCGAGCGCGTCCAGGCGTTGTCCAGCCCCAGCACCAGCGATGAGAGGATCTGCCCGCCCATGTGGCAGGGGCCCACACCACTGCCGGAATAGCCGAAGCCATAGAAGATGTTGCGCTTGGCGCCCAAGCGGCCGAAGAACGGCAAGCCTGTGACCGAGCGATCCGAAGGGCCGTTCCAGGTCGCTGCGATGTCGACGCCGGTGAAGGCGGGGAAGAACTTTTCCAGCGAGTCGCGCAGCAGGCCCGCATACGGCGACGGCTGGTCGAACACCGGCAGCATGCGCCCGCCGAAGGCGAAGGTGTTGCCGCCTTTGCCCAGCATGATTCGCCCGTCGGGGGTGTTGTGGTAGTAGTGCACGAAGATGCGCGAGTCGAGCACGGTCACCCCGCTGGTCAGGCCGATGCGCTCGAGCAGGTCGGGGCGCGGTTCGGTGATGATCATGTCGCTGGAGACGATTGCCACCGAACGCTGGAACTGCGGGAACGCCCGGGCCATCCAGGCATTGATCGCCAGCACCACGTTTTTGCAGGTGACCTTGCCACGGGGGGTGGTGACCGTGGCCGGCAACCCTTCATCCAGGCTGACCATCGGCGTGCCCTCGTGAATCCGCACGCCCAGCCCCAGGGCAACGCGGCGCAGGCCGCGTACCAGCTTGCCCGGCTGTACGCTGGCCGCAGCGGGCGAGTACCAGCCCTCCAGGTGCTGGGCCGAGCCTGCCATGCGCTGCACCTCGGCCAGCGGGCGCTTGGCGAAGGTGTTGATGCCATGGCGCTGCAGCGCGGCGACCACCGCATCCGTCGAGCCGACCTGCGCCTGGCTGGTGGAGGTGTACAGCGTGCCGTCGAGGCGGTAATCGGCATCCACCGCGTATTTTTTGCAGAAGTCGCCGATCGCGTAGATGCTCTGTTCCGACGCCTTGACCAGGCGCACGGCCTCTTCCAGCCCGAACAGGCGCTCCAGGGTGAAGAACTTCGCCGACCAGGACAGCGCACAGCCGCCATTGCGCCCACTGGCCCCCGCGCCGCAGATGTCGGCTTCGACGATCACCACTTCGAGTGCGGGGTTCTGCTCCTTGAGCATGATGGCGGTCCACAAGCCGGTATAGCCGCCGCCGACGATGCAGACATCGGCCTGGATGTGCTGCTCAAGGGGCGGGCAGGGGGCATCTTGCTGGGTTTTCAGCGCTTGTTCGAGCCAGAAAGGTCGCATCGGGTGTCTCCGAAAAAAGGGGGCGCCATGCAGGGTGGTGCCTTGCGAAAAGCATCCTCGCAGTGCACTGTGCATAAATAAAATCGATTAAACGTATGCACGCATAGGCCAGCCCTATGGAGGGAAACCCATGGCGATTTCACACACCCAGCTCAAGGCTTTTCATGCGGTGGCCCTGCACGCGAGCTTTACCCGCGCGGCAGAGCAGCTGTGCCTGTCTCAACCGTCGGTGTCCGACCAGGTACGCAAGCTCGAGGACTGCTACGGGGTGCTGCTGTTTCTTCGCGAAAAGCGCCAGGTGCGCCTCACCGAGGTGGGCGAGCGCCTGTTCGGCATGACCCAGCGCCTGTTCGACATCAGCGTCGATGCCCATGACATGCTGATGGACTACCGCACGCTCTCGACCGGCGCGCTGAACCTGGCCGTGGACGCGCCGGTGCATGTGCTGCCCTATGTGGCGCGCTTCTGCGCACGCTACCCCGGGGTCGATGTGAAGGTCGAAACCGGCAACACCGATGAGGTGCTGGAACGCCTGTTCGGCTACAAGACCGACATCGCGCTGCTGGGCCGCAACATCGAAGACGAGCGGCTGATGTGCCTGCCCCTTCGCAGTGACCCGATGCTGGCGTTCGTCGCCCATGACCACCCCTGGGCGCAGCGCGCGTCGGTCAGCCTGGCCGACCTGGCCACGGTGCCGCTGGTGCTGCGCGAGCAGGGCTCGGTGACCCGGCTGGCGGTGCAGGAGGAAATGGCGGCGGCCGGCTTGCCCATGCGCAAGGCCATCGAGGTCGAGGGGCGTGAGGCGGCGCGCGAGGCGGTGGCGATCGGCATGGGGGTAGGCGTGGTGTCGGCGGCCGAGCTGGGGTCGGACTCGCGCATCCGCGGCCTGCCGATCACCGACAGCCAGCACCGCTTCAGCGAAACTCTGGTGTGCCTGCGCGCGCAGAGCTCGCGGCGCATCCTGGCCACCTTCTTCGACGTGGTGCGCCAGACGCTGCAAGGCGATCGCTGAGCGACCCCACCCATTCGGGTTATGGCCCCCTGGCAGATTCCACCGGATAGTGGCTCCATCAGCTCGCCCGAGCCGATCCTGATCACACGATGGAGTTGCTATGCGCAAGGCATTGAAGGTGATTTCCAGCTGGTTGATGTGTTGTACCGCCACGGCCGCCCTGGCCGGCGAGGCAGACACCAGCAACACGCTCAGGTTGTACAACTGGACTGACTACATCGGCGAAAACACCCTCGCCGATTTCGAAAAGCAGACCGGCATCAAGGTGATCTACGACACCTTCGACGGCTACGAGACGGTGCAGACCAAACTGCTCACCGGCCGCTCCGGCTACGACCTGGTGATGCTCAACGCCTCCCTGGTGCCGCCGCTGATCAAGGCCAAGGTGTTCCAGCCGCTGGACAAGTCCAAGCTGCCCAGCTGGGCCAACCTCGACCCGCAGGTGGTGCAGCACATGCAGGCCTTCGACCCCGGCATGGTGTACTCGGCGCCGTACACCTGGGGCAGCTCCGGCATCACCTACAACGTCGACAAGATCAAGCAGCGCATGCCCGATGCGCCCATCGGCTCGCTGGCGATGCTGTTCGACCCGAAGATCGTCTCGCGCTTCGCCGACTGCGGCGTGACCATCATGGACGCCCCCAGCGAAGTCATCCCGCTGGCCCTCAAGTACCTTGGCAAGGACCCGCAGAGCGCCAAGCCTGCCGACCTCAAGGCCGCCCAGGACGTGCTCATGGGCGTGCGCCCCTACATCAAGAAGTTCGACTCGGTGAACTACCTCACCAGCCTGCCCAACGGCGACGTGTGCATGGCCCTGACCTGGTCCGGGGACTACGCCACCGCCCAGGCCCGCGCGGTGGAGGCGAAAAAGGACATCAACCTGGCGTTCTTCATTCCCAAGGAAGGCTCGCTGATCTGGTTCGACAGCCTCTACCTGCCCAACGACGCCCCGCACGTGGCCAACGCCCACCGCTTCATCGAATACCTGCTGCAGCCCCGGACCATGGCCGATGTGACCAACTACATCCACTACGCCAACAGCAACGCCGCCGCCACGCCCCTGGTGCAGGCCGACATCCGCAACGACCCGGCGATCTACCCGGACGACCAGACCCGCGAACGCCTGTTCACCCAGAAATCCCAGGACCCGCAGGCCATGCGCGCCATCACCCGGGTCTGGAGCACGGTCAAGACCGGCATCTGACACCTTCTACCGTACCGATCCGACAAGGAACCGCTCATGGCTACCCCGACTCGCAAACTGGCCGCCGCCCCCCTCAACGCGCTGCTGGTCGAGGCCGACAAGGCCCACTACATGCACGGCTACCACATGTTCGACGAGCACGCCGAGCAAGGCGCACTGAACATCGAAGCCGGCGAAGGCGCCTACATCTACGACACCGACGGCAACCGCTTCCTCGATGCCGTGGGCGGCATGTGGTGCACCAACATCGGCCTGGGCCGCGAGGAAATGGCCCTGGCCATCGCCGACCAGGTGCGCCAGCTGGCCTATTCCAACCCGTTCTCCGACATGGCCAACCCCAAGGCCATCGAGCTCTGCGAAAAGCTCGCAAGCCTGGCGCCGGGTGACCTCAACCACGTGTTCCTCACCACCGGCGGCTCCACCGCCGTGGACACCGCCTACCGGCTGATCCAGTACTACCAGAACTGCCGCGGCAAGCCGCACAAGAAGCACGTGATCGCCCGCTACAACGCCTACCACGGCTCCACCTGCCTGACCATGTCGATCGGCAACAAGGCCGCCGACCGGGTGCCGGAGTTCGACTACGCCCACGAGCTGATCCACCACGTCTCCAACCCCAACTTCTACCGGGCCGGCGAGGACATGGACGAGGCCGAGTTCCTCGACTTCCTGGTGGCCGAGTTCGAGGACAAGATCCTTTCCCTGGGCGCAGACAACGTCGCCGCCTTCTTCGCCGAGCCGATCATGGGTTCGGGCGGGGTGATCATCCCGCCCAAGGGCTACTTCCAGCGCATGTGGCAGGTGTGCCAGACCTACGACATCCTCTTCGTCGCCGACGAGGTGGTGACCTCGTTCGGCCGCCTGGGCACCTTCTTCGCCTCCGAGGCGCTGTTCGGCGTCACCCCCGACATCATCACCACCGCCAAGGGCCTGACCTCGGCCTACCTGCCGCTGGGGGCGTGCATCTTCTCCGAGGGTATCTGGAAGGTGATCGCCGAACCCGGCAAGGGCCGCTGCTTCACCCACGGCTTCACCTACAGCGGCCACCCGGTGTGCTGCGTGGCGGCGCTGAAGAACATCGAGATCATCGAGCGGGAAAACCTGCTGGCCCATGTCAACGATGTCGGCAGCTACCTGGAGCAGCGCCTGCAGACGCTGGCAAGCCTGCCGCTGGTGGGCGAGGTGCGCTGCATGAAGCTGATGGCCTGCGTCGAGTTCGTGGCCGACAAGAAGACCAAGGCGCTGTTCGCCGACGAGGTGAACATCGGCGAGCGCATCCACCTGCGGGCCCAGGCCAAGGGCTTGCTGGTGCGGCCGATCATGCACCTGAACGTGATGTCGCCGCCGCTGATCATCACCCATGCCCAGGTCGACCAGATCGTCGACACCCTGCGCAGCTGCATCCTCGATGCCGCCCGCGAGCTGACCGAGCAGGGCCTGTACCACGGCCAATGACCCACCTGCACGCAAAGGTGCGCGCGCATGCCCCGGCCGGTAGACTGCGGGGCATGAGCCGAGCACACGAAAACACCACAATAAACCTGCCGTTTCATGCCCTGCAGCAATGGCACAGCGCCCTGCAACAGGCCTTCGCCCACAGCGAGGGCGCCGACGCGCTGGCCTGGCTGGCAGCGGCGATCAGCCAGCTGGTGGGCGCCGAGTCGATGCTGATCAGCCTCGAACGCAAGGGCCAACCGCCGCAGCTGCTGTACCAGCAGGGCATCCCGGACCGCTACCACGAGGCGGTGCTGGAGCGCTATTTCGCCGCGGGCTACCTGCTCGACCCGTTCTGCCTGGCGGTGGAAAAGGGCCTGGCGCAGGGTTTCTATCACCTGGAAGACATCGCCCCGGACGACTTCTTCGACAGCGAGTACTACAAGTCCTACTACTTGGGCACCGGGTGCAGCGAGGACAGCTACTTCATCGTCGACCTGGGCAACGACAGCAAGATTTCCCTGAGCCTGTTCCAGGGCTGCAGCGGGGCGCGCCTGGGCATCGAGCAGCTGCACCTGCTGCAGGCCGTGGAGCCGATGGTCCGCGAGCTGCTCACGCGCTTTGCCAAGCACGGCCTGGTACAGGCGCCGCAAGCCAAGGGCAGCGTGCAGGCGGCCTTCGACAGCTTTGGCTGCGGGGTGCTGACCCAGCGCGAGCGGGAAGTGGCGCAGATGGTGCTGCAGGGGCACTCGGTGAAATCCACGGCCCATGAGCTGGGGATTTCGCCGGAGACCGTGCGCATGCACCGCAAGAACCTCTACCTGAAGCTTGAGATCAACTCGCAGTCGGAGTTGTTTGCCCAGTTCATTGGTTGGCTGCGGCGGGTTTGAGCGGCACGTAGATATCCGTCTGCCACTGATCCAGCGGCGTCTCGGGGTGCACGCTCAGGTAGTGGAAGAACAGCGGATGGTCGCGCAGCTCCTCGCCGCTCGAAGGCAGCCAGTCACGGTAGAGCGGGTAGATGGATTCGCCGATGTAGTCAGGCGAGCCCACATGGCGCACCACCGCGCAGCGCCCGGCCGGGATGATCTTTTCCTGCACGCCGAACGCATTGGGCCGCAGCGCTTCTTCCAGCTCGCCGCAAATGGCGAAGCGAAAATCCTCGCTGGGCGTGGTGTCGGGGTTGCCATAGGGGATGCCGAACGTGCGGCTGCTGGCCACCGGCGACTGGCCGCTTTGCATGCGCCATTGGCGAAAGCGCTCGACGCTTTCACCCAGCAGGCCGGGCGCGCCGTGGTGTTCGAGTGCAGCCAGGTGGGTTTCGGGGAACTCAACGATACGAATCTGCATGGTGATACTCCTGGAAAAGTGGGGGACAACGAATACCGCACTCCAGGCCTGCCAGTTCGGGGCCTTGGCGAACATGCTCGGCGCCATGGCGAAGGCACGCTTGAACGCCCTGGAAAACGCCTCGGGGCTCTCGAAGCCGGCATCGAGTGCCACGTCGAGCACAGCCGTTGCCGGCTCGGCGACCAGCCGGTGCGCTGCACGTCGAAGCCTCATCAACTGCACGTACTGGGAAACCGGAACGCCCACGTAGGCCGAGAACTGCCGATGAAAATGGAACGCCGAGAAGTGGGCGATCCGGCTCAAGGTGTTTACCGACAGGTCAGCGTCGAGGTGGCTGTCGATGTGGGCAAGCACGGCTTCGAAACGTTTTGCGTAGGCGTGACGGCTGGGTAGGTCAGTCACCGAGGGGAACCTCCTGGGGTGCGGTGAGCGGTAGCATCTCTTTTGGGGCAGCCAGGGCGCCTAGCCGTGTTTGCTCGAATGTATTCTTAAATCACCAACCCTTCACCCCACTCATGTCCGGCAGCTTGTGCGCGATGCCCTTGTGGCAATCGATGCAGGTGGCTTCGCCGCTGGCCAGCGAGGTCGAGTGCATGGCGGCGGCGCGCTTGCTCTGGCGGGTGAAGTCCATGAACTGGAAGTTGTGGCAGTTGCGGCACTCGCGCGAGTCGTTGGCCTTGAGCCGGGCCCATTCGTGTTCGGCCAGCTCGCGGCGGTGGTCGAGGAATTTCTCGCGGGTGTCGATGGTGCCGAACAGCTTGCCCCAGACCTCCTTGGACGCCTGCATCTTGCGCGCGATCTTGTGCGTCCACTCATGCGGCACGTGGCAGTCGGGGCAACTGGCGCGCACACCGGAGCGGTTGGTGTAGTGGATGGTGTCCTGCAGCTCGACGAACACGTTGTCGCGCATCTCGTGGCACGAGGTGCAGAACTTCTCGGTGTTGGTCAGCTCCAGCGCGGTGTTGAAGCCGCCCCAGAAGATGATCCCGGCAATGAACCCGCCCAGCGTCAGAAAGCCCAGGCTGTAGTACACGCTGGGGCGACGCAGGACGCCCCAGTAGTCCTTGAGCAGGGCGAGCAGTGCTTTCATGGCGCCTCCTCAGGGTTTTTTCGCGGCGTTGGCGTCGTCTTGCAGCAGCTGGTCGATAGTCTCGAAGCTGTTGCCCACCAGCGGCTGCACGTCCTTTTGCACCACATGGCACTGGTTGCAGAAGTAGCGCCGTGGCGACACCGCGGCCAGGGCCTGGCCGTCGCGGTCCATGTAGTGGGTGATGCTGATCGCCGTGGCCTGGCTCTTGGCGCTGTTGGCGCGGCTGTGGCAGCTCAGGCACTTGTTGCCGTTGATGTCGATCTGGTATCCGCGGATGGCGTGGGGGATGGTCGGCGGCTGGTCGGGGTAGTTGCGTTCGCGCTTGAGGTCGCGGTTGTCGTCGTTGGCGATGGGCGCGGCGGGCATGCTCTGGGTCAGCGTGCCGCCTGGCCGGCGGCCGTCGGGCCCCGGCGCATCGAGGGGGTAGTCGACCTCGGCGGCCAGCGCCAGGCCGAGGGTGGCCAGCAGCAACAGGGGCAGCATTCGAAAAGGCATGGCGGGCCTCCTCAGGCCAGGCTGATCAACTCGATGCGGATCGCGCATTTCTTGTAGTCGGTCTGCTTGGAGATCGGGTCGGTGGCGTCGAGGGTGACTTTGTTGATCAGCTTGTTGGCGTCGAAAAAAGGCACGAACACCAGGCCCCGCGGCGGCTTGTTGCGCCCCCGGGTTTCGATGCGCGCACGGATTTCACCGCGCCGGCTGACCAGCTTCACTTCACTGCCACGGCGCGCCTGCAGCGCCTTGGCATCCTCGGGGTGCATGTACACCAGGGCGTCGGGCACGGCCTTGTACAGCTCTTCGACGCGCTGGGTCATGCTGCCGGTGTGCCAGTGCTCCAGCACCCGGCCGGTGCTCAGCCAGAACGGGTAGTCGGCATCCGGGGCTTCGGCGGGCGGCTCGTAGGGCAGGGCGAAGATGATCGCCTTCTTGTCGGGGTAGCCGTAGAACTGCACCTCGCTGCCTTTTTCCACATAGGGGTCGAGCCCTTCGCGGTAGCGCCAGCGGGTTTCCTTGCCGTCGACCACCGGCCAGCGCAGGCCGCGCTCCTGGTGGTACAGGTCGAAATCGGCGAGGTCGTGGCCGTGGCCACGGCCAAAGCGGGCGTATTCCTCGAACAGGCCCTTCTGCACGTAGTAGCCAAAGGCCTGGGCTTCGTCATTCTTGTAACCCGCTTGCATCTGCTCGACGGGGAACTGGTCGACCTGGCCGTTCCTGAACAGCACCTCGTACAGCGTCTTGCCCTGATACTCGGGCGCCTTGGCCAACAGCTCGGCAGGCCAGACTTCGTCAGTGGTGAAGCGTTTGGAGAATTCCAGCAACTGCCACAAGTCCGACTTGGCATCCCCCGGCGCAGTCACCAGCTGATGCCAGAACTGGGTGCGGCGCTCGGCATTGCCGTAGGCGCCTTCCTTTTCCACCCACATGGCGCTTGGCAGGATGAGGTCGGCGGCCTGGGCGGAAACGGTGGGGTACACATCGGAAACGATCACGAAGTTCTCGGGTTTGCGCCAGCCCGGCAGCACCTCCTGCATGACGTTGGGGCCGGCGTGCATGTTGTTGCTGGCCTGGGTCCAGTACACGTTGAGCACGCCGTCCTTGAGCATGCGGCTCTGCTGTACGGCATGGAAGCCGACTTTCTCCTGAATGGTGCCGGCCGGCAGCTTCCAGATCTGCTCGGCGGTGGCCCGGTGCTTGGGGTTGGTGACCACCAGGTCGGCTGGCAGGCGGTGCGAGAAGGTCCCCACTTCACGGGCGGTCCCGCAGGCCGAAGGTTGCCCGGTCAGCGAGAACGGGCTGTTGCCGGGCTGGCTGATCTTGCCGGTGAGCAGGTGGATGTTGTAGATCAGGTTGTTGGCCCACACCCCACGGGTGTGCTGGTTGAAACCCATGGTCCAGAACGACACGACCTTGCGCTTGGGGTCGGCATACAGCTCGGCCAGGGCCTTGAGCCGCTCGGCCGGCACCCCGGACTCCCTGGCGGTACGCTCCAGGGTGTAGGGTTTGACGAACGCTGCGAACTGCTCGAAGGAGATATCGCTCCAGGTGTTGGCCTTGTCGGCATTCCTGGCGCGGGTTTCCAGGGGGTTGTCGGGGCGCAGGCCGTAGCCGATGTCGTCGGCGCCCTGGGCGAAGCGGGTGTGCCTGGTGACGAAATCCTGGTTGACCGCGCCGCTTTCGATGATGTGGTTGGCGATGTAGTTGAGGATCAGAAGGTCGGTCTGCGGCTTGAACACCATGGGGATGTCGGCCAGCTCGAAGCTGCGGTGCTCGAAGGTCGACAGCACCGCCACCTTGACCTGGGGCTGGCTCAGGCGCCGGTCGGTGACCCGGGTCCAGAGGATCGGGTGCATCTCGGCCATGTTCGAGCCCCAGAGCACGAAGGCATCGGTGGCTTCGATGTCGTCGTAGCAGCCCATCGGCTCGTCGGCGCCGAAGGTGCGCATGAAGCCCATCACCGCCGATGCCATGCAGTGGCGGGCGTTGGGGTCGATGTTGTTGCTGCGAAAGCCGGCCTTCATCAGTTTGTTGGCGGCGTAGCCTTCCCACACCGTCCATTGCCCCGAGCCGAACATGCCGATGGCCTCGGGGCCTTTGCTTTTCAAGGCTTGCTTGTACTTCTGCGCCATGATGTCGAAGGCCTGGTCCCAGCTGATCGGCTGGAACTCGCCCTGCTTGTCGTACTGGCCGTTGCGCATGCGCAGCAGCGGCTGGGTCAGGCGGTCGACGCCGTACATGATCTTGGACAGGAAGTAGCCCTTGACGCAGTTGAGGCCGCGGTTGACCTCGGCCTTGATGTCGCCGTGGGTGGCGACCACGCGGTTGTCGCGGGTGGCCACCATCACGCTGCACCCGGTACCGCAGAAGCGGCAGGGCGCCTTGTTCCAGTCCAGGGTGACCAGGTCGGCTTCGGTCACCAGGTTGCTGGCGCTGCTGAAGACCGGCAGGCCGGCGGCGGTCGCGGCGATGGCGGCGGCGTGCAGCTTGGCGAATTGTCGGCGAGTCAGGCTCATTCCAGGCCTCCTGCGGGGTCGAGCAGTTCGTGGTAGACCAGCGCGGCATTGAGTACACCGGGCATGCTGCCGATCTGTTCGATGCAGCGAAGAATCTGGCTTTCGTGCGCGGCCTCGAGCACCACCACCAGCTTGCCCAGGGGGCTTTCCTGGTGCAGCTCCAGGCCTGGCAGCAGGCGCAGGTTGGCCTTGACCGCGGCAAACAGCTCGGGGCGGGCGTGCACCAGCAGGCTGGCGATGTGCACGGGCTCATCCATGGGCTTGGCCATCAGTTGGGCGGCCCGGGTGGGCCGAGCAGCAGTTGCGAGAACCAGACGATGAACCCGTAGCCGCCGACGATGACTACCGACAGCAAGGGGAAGAGGCAGGCGACAAGGAACAGGAACAGGCGGGTTTCCTTGCCGCGCTGGCTTTTTTGCGCAGGGTCAGGTGGCATGGATCAGCCTCCAGGCAGGATGCCTGAAGACTAGATCACACCGTTGGCGGGTGTTTTCGCGACGACCAGTGGTTAACTGGACCTCAGCCCGCCAGGGCCTTGAGGAGTTGCTCGTTGAAGGCCGGAATGTCGTCTGGCTGGCGGCTGGTGATCAGGTTGCCATCCACCACCACCTTCTCATCCACCCAGTTGCCACCGGCGTTGCGGATATCGTCCTGCAGGGTCTTGTAGCTGGTCATGCGCTTGCCCTTGGCCAGGCCGCTCGACACCAGCAACCATGCGCCGTGGCAGATGACCGCCAGCGGCTTGCCGGCCGCATCGTGGGATTTCACCAATTGCTGCGCCCCGGTAATCAGGCGAATGGTGTCGGAATTCTGTACGCCGCCGGGCAGCACGAGGGCGTCATAGAGGTCACGCTGGGCGTCGTCGAAGGTTGCGTCCACGGCGAACGCGTCGGCGGGCTTGTCGTGATGCCAGCCGCGTACCGAGCCTGCCTTGTCACTGAGGATATCGACCACCGCGCCGCTCTGCTTCAAGGCGTCACGGGGGCCGGTGAGCTCGACCTGTTCGAAGCCGTCGGTAACCAGAATGGCCACGCGCTTGCCGTTCAGTTGTGCACTCATGGGGGTGTCTCCTTTTTGATGGGCCTGCAATAGGGGGCGGCGACAAGGCGGCAAAGTTCCGGCGCGGTGCGTGAGCGGGCAGTGCGGTGCATGGCACCGGCTTTGCCGGTGTTCGCGGGGCAAGCAGCGCTTCTACAACGTTGCACGTGAGCAGCGGCTGGCTAGCGCTGCAGGTTATCGCGCATGCCATCCGCCGACGGCTCTGCCACTGGCCGCGGGCAGGGCGCGCAGGCGCTGCCCATGGCGCGGTACTCCTTGCGCAGTTTGCGGATGTCCTTGTTGTCCAGGGCTTCCAGGTCCAGCACCGAGCGCTCTGCCGATTTCGTGGCGCGGATCAGCTCGTCCAGCTTCACATGAATGATGTCGTTGTCCCTGTTCTGCGTGTTCTGGATCAAGAAGACCATCAGGAAGGTGATGATGGTCGTGGAGGTGTTGATGATCAGCTGCCAGGTATCGTTGTAATGGAACCACGGGCCGGAAGCTGCCCACATGGCGATCAGGATGACGGCAATCAGAAACGTACTGGGCTTGCCGGCATTGTTGGCAAGCCATTGGCAGAACTGGGCAAATTTCATGGTCAATCTCCAACTCGGTCTGAAATTCTGACCACGGCGGAGCGTTGAAATTTTTTTTTACATTTACCCCGCCGATGGAAATCCTGCCCAGCCAGCAATTTGGCCTGAACTTAGCAGCCCGGCCTGGCATCACTGTAGGGAATGGCGGCGTGCAGGCCAGATCCGCAGGTCAGGCGACGCCCAACGACTTCCTGGAGTGTCCGAGTGCCTCGCATCATCACGCCCGCCACACCTGAACATGAGATCGAGCAGAAAAGTGCGCGGATGTTCGGCACGCCCAAGGAGCGCCTGGATTTCTACCGGCGCGAAATCCAGTACGAAACCACGATCCTGGCCAACCGCACCGACGCCTACCTGGCCGCTCAGTCGTTCCTGGTCATTGCCTTCGTGGCATCGATGAACAACCTCAACCCCAGCTGGGGCGAGATGTTCACCTTGTTCATGCCGGTGTTTCTGGCATCGCTCGGCGTGCTCAGCTCATTGAATGCCTGGCCGGGCATCCGCGCCGCCTACCGGATCATCGAGCACTGGCAGCTCAAGCAGAGCCACCTTTTGCGCAGCGAGCCGATGATGGGCCTGGCGTATGACGAATCGCCGCTGTTCTGCGAGGCTGAGACTTCACGGGAAGGGCACCGCAAATCGCTGCTGTTCTCGCTGCGCACGCCTTGGATCTTTCTCGGCTTCTGGATCTTGCTGGGGATTTACGCGGTTTATATCCAGTTGGCGTGATGGCGGGCCTGTCACAGGCTGTCGGGGTCGCCGAAGAACATCTGGATGCGCGAGCGCAGCCAGCGCTCCGCCGGGTCGTTGTCCTGCGCCCCGCGCCAGGCCATGTGCAGCTCGAAGCTGCGCACCTCGATTGGCAGGTCTTCGGCGCGCAGGCCGCCGGCGGCGGTCAGCGCATCGGCGGTGTAGTCCGGCACCGTGGCGACGATATCGGTGCCGGCCAGCAGGCTGCCCAGGCCGTTGAACTGCGGCACCGCCAGCACCACATGGCGCTTGCGGCCGATTTCTTCCAGCGCTTCGTCGATGAACCCGGACAGGTCGCCGGCGAACGACACCAGCGCATGGGGGCGGGCGCAGAAGTCGTCGAGGGTGATGCTGCCGGGCACGCTGTCGGCGCGCAGCAGCTTGGGCATGCTACGGCGCAGCACCTTGCGCTTGGCGTTGGCCGGCAGGTCGCTGGTGTAGCTCACGCCCACCGAGATTTCGCCCGAGGCCAGCAAGGTCGGCATCAACAGGTAGTTGACCCGGCGCACCACCAGGACGATACCGGGCGCCTCGGCGCGGATGCGCTTGAGCAGTTGCGGCAGCAGGGCGAATTCGGCGTCGTCCGACAGGCCGATGCGAAACACCGCGTTGCTGGTGGCCGGGTCGAACTCGGCGGCGCGGCTGACCGCGGTGGAGATCGAGTCCAGCGCCGGCGACAGCAGGGCGAAGATCTCGTGGGCGCGCGCCGAAGGCTCCATGCTGCGGCCGGTGCGCACGAACAGCGGGTCGTCGAACAGGTTGCGCAGGCGCGACAGCGCCGCGCTGATCGCCGGCTGGCCGAGGAACAGTTTCTCGGCGGCGCGGGTCACGCTGCGCTCGTGCATCAGGGTTTCGAACACGATCAGCAAGTTGAGGTCTACGCGACGCAGGTCGTTTCGATTCATCGGTGTGCTTCGCCTAAAGTGGGGCAGGGGTGAATCTTAAGGCCAAAGGCTGTTACCCTGCACCGATTTCCGGGGGCCAATGCACAGCAAAGTCAGGTGCCCAATCGATGACAGGCATGTCGACTATTAACGGCCACTGATGGTCTAACGGCTAAAGCCCGGATAAAGTCCGTGGTAATACGAGATTCACAAAGGCGAGGTATGCGATGTCCCGCATGATCCGTTTCCACAAGTTCGGCGCTGCCGATGTGCTCCGTTGCGAGGAGCAGGCCGAACCGTCTCCAGCCGTCGGCGAGGTGCAGATCCGCGTCGAGGCGATCGGCGTGAGCTGGTACGACGTGCTCTGGCGGCAGAACCTGGCACCGACCCAGGCCCGCCTGCCAGCCGGGATCGGCAGTGAGATGGCGGGCGTGGTGACGGCGGTCGGCGAGGGTGTCGACGATATCGCGGTGGGCGATCGGGTGGCCAGCTTCCCGGCCGCCAGCGCCAACGAGCACCCGGTGTATGGCGATGTGATCGTGCTGCCGCGCACGGCCATCACCCGTTACCCCGACGTGCTCACGCCGATCGAGGCCAGCGTGCACTACACGCCGTTGCTCATCGCCTACTTCGCCTACGTCGACCTGGCCCGGGCCAAGGCCGGGCAGACCGCCCTGGTGACCGATGCCAGCCACTGCGCCGGGCCTGCCTTCGTGCAGCTGGGCAAGGCGCTGGGGCTGAAGGTGTTCGCCGCCACCAAGGAGCCCGAGCAGCGTGAATACCTGCTGGGGCTGGGCGCCGACAAGGTGATCGTCACCGAAGAGCAGGACTTGCTGATGCAGGTGGGCAAGTACACCGACGGGCGTGGCGTGGACATGGTGCTCGATGGCATGGGCGGGCCGCAGATGTCGTTGCTCGGCGATGTGCTGGCACCGCGCGGCAGCCTGGTGCTGTATGGCCTGCAGGGCGGCAACCAGACGCCGTTCCCGGCCTGTGCGGCGTTCCAGAAGAACATCCAGTTCTACGTGCATTGCATCGGTAACTTCACCGGCAAGCCGGAGCTGGGCATCAGCCAGGACCAGGTGGCCTTGCAGCGGGCCTTGCGCGACATCAACCAGTTCACCGCCGACCAGCTGCTGACGCCGCAGATCATCAAGGTGTTTCCGTTCAGCCAGGTGGTCGAGGCGCATCGCTGCATGGACGAGTGCCCTTGTGGCGGGCGCGTGGTGCTGGACATGGGGCAACCCTGAACGCGCTGTCATGCTGAAAATGACCCGGGCTGAGTCCCGGGTTTTTTCTGCCTGTTAAACAGAAAATTCCTACATTTAAAGTTCAATCTTCCTATATCCATTCCGAGTGAAAATTGCTGCGCAATGTTATTGCCTTCAAACGTCTGCCGCCTATAGATAAAGAGATTCTGTGGGTTGGTTTTGTCCTTGAACCTGCATGGTTTTTTTACCGCTGTCTGTATCTTTTATTCATTCGGCAACACTTGATAATGGCGCAATGACAGTTTACGCAAGGAGCGTGCGATGGAGAGGGCGAGGCCCCGCGGCGGCTCTGGGCGCCAGGCGGTGGGTGGGCGAAGGGGGTGCTTTTTCTCCATGGCTTGGCGACAGCGTTTAGCTACTTCAGTTTTCCTGACTTCAAACAGGAAATTTCCCAGATTAATTTCACCGCGCAATTGTTCGTGCAGACACTAGCTGTGCGGTGCATGACTGAAGCAGTGAGGTAAGCCGTGAGCAATATTCACGATCAGGCAATGCACTATATCTACCAACAAGTTCTGGAACGCTTGCTGGCCCACATGTCGCAACCCCAGCGCGCTTCCTTGCAGCTGCTGATCCAGCGCCTGCTGTTGGCGGCCGGAGGGCCGGATTACATCGGCACCTTCAGGTTGCTGGTGGTGCAGGGCGCCGATACCCGCAGCACGCGCCTGCTGGCCATCTTGCGCGCGGCGCAGTTGAGCATCGCCCTGCGCGCGCCGGTGACCTTCCAGCTGCAGGTGCGGGTGGTGGGCCTGCCGGCAGCCAGCGGCGCCTTGCTGCAGCACCACGAGCGCAATTTCGATGCGCTGTTCATGCATGACGACCCGCGCGTTGACTTGCAGATGGTCAACACCGGCATGGTCGAACCCTTCAACCGCCAGCCCCGGGTCGGCGAGCCCTGGCCGCTGGCCCGCGATGCCTTGCTGCTGTTCGGCCACCTGGCCGACGCGCGGCCCGAGGCGCTGCTGGGCAGCCGGCTGCACCTGGAACTGGCGGCGGCGGTGGGCCTGGCGTGCGAAGGCCAACCGTGTGCGGACGCGCTGGTGACTGCCATGCCCTTGCGCCAGCGGCGCCGCTACCTGGCCTGGGCGCGCAGGAGCCTGCGGCTGGCGGGGGACAACGGCCTGGTCATCGAGCAGCCCTGCCTGGCAGCCCTGGCCGAGCGGCTGGGCCAATTGCATGGGCTGGCCAGCCTGCCGGTGGGTGAGCCGCAAATGCCCGGCCATGAGCAACCCGAACAGGCACCGCTGAGGCTGCTGGCGATCGACGACCTGTTGCCCCAGTTGGTGAACGAAGGCGAACTCGACCGCATGATAGGCCACCGTACCGAGCCCGCCCACGATGCCACGCCGCTGGCGGCCTACCTCGACCCGCTGGCACTGACCCAGTTGCAGGAGCTGCACGCCCGCTGCCTGGCGCCTTCGCCGCGGCGCGAGGCCCTGCGCCTGGTCGGGCAGCGGGCGCCGGGCAGTCCGCCAGGGCCGCAGCAGGCGCGTTTCACCCAGGCTTACGGCCTCGACCAGGCCCAGCTCATCTGCATGCTGTATGGCCCGTTCGCCGAGCGCGGGCGGGGCCTTGAGCGCTTCTTGCGCTGTCGCCACCCGGACATGCTGGTGGCCTTGCCTTACCTGCACCGCGCCCTGCAGGGCAAAACCTGCCCGGATGCGGTCAAGCACTGGCTGGTCAACACCAGTGGCCTTGCCCTTGGGCACTTGCGCGCCATCTATGGCGGGCGCCTGCACAGCGCCACCCGGGGTCTGCTGACGGGCCTGGCGCGGCGTGATGTGCAGCTGCGCTGGCTGGCTCGCGAGGCAGCCCGCTGATGGGGCGAGAGTTCGCCTACCACAAGGTATATCGCTACTTGCAGGCGCTGGTCGATCAGGCGCAACGCGGCGGCGAGCAGCGCCTGCCGTCGTTGCGCACCCTGGCCCGGCGCCTGCGGGTGTCGCTGGCCACTGTGCAGGCCGCGTATGGCCTGCTGGAAAATGAGGGCCGTGTGCGTTCGGTGGCCAAATCTGGCTACTTCGCCCAGCTTGTCGTGAACACCACCCAGGCGCGTGTGCAGCGCAGTACCGAGCCGCTGCAGTCGGGCCTGGAGCGCACGCTGTTCGCCCATGAACGGCGCCTGGCGCGCCAACGTGCGCAAGCCTTGCCGGTAGCGCCGGGCGGCGCAGGCGTGCGCCTGCGCGAGGCCTTGGCCCACCGCTATAACCGCGCGGCCCACCCGCCTTGGAAGGCCGACCACGTGCACCTGGGCCCCGACGTGCAGGCCGTGCTGGAAACGCTGCTGACGGCGTTGGCGCTGCAGGGCGGCACGGTGGTGGTGGCGTCACCCTGCTGCTGGCGCCTGCTGCAGGTGTTGCAGCGCCTTGGCATGCAAGTGCTGGAAGTGCCCTGGGACAGCCAGGGCGGCCTGGACCTGGCAAGCCTTGCGCAGATGCTTGGGCAAGGTTCGGTGCGCATGCTGATCATGCCGTCGTGCCTGAGCCTGCCGGGCGGGCAGATGATCTCGGTGCAGGATCAGCAGCAGGTTGCCCGGATGCTGGCAGGGCACCCGGTGTGGCTGCTGGAAAACGACCTGGACAGCGAACGCTGTTTTTCCGCGTTACCTGCCATGCGCCTGCGCGATCGCGTCGATCAGCGCTGGTTGCTGGTGCTGGGTTCGCTGGAGGCCACGGTGGGTGCCGAGGCGCCTTACGCTTATGTGCTGGGGCGTCACCCGGTGCTGGGCGAAGCGTTTGCCCGGCGTGCCTACCAGTTGCCGCCGCTGCGCCAGCAGGCGCTGGCGCAGATGCTAGGGAAGGGCGAGATCGACCAGCACCTCAGCCGCCGGCGTGTGGCGCTGGGCCAAGGGATGCGGCAGCTTTGCCAGCTATTGCACACACAGCTGGGTGGGCAATTGGCCTTCAACTTGCCGGAAGGCGGCCATGGCGTGTGGGTGCGCATGCTGCAGCCGGTGCCGGCGCAGCGCCTGGAGTCGGCGATGGCGGGCACCGCGTTGCTGGTTCTGGCGGGGTCGCAGTTCAGCCTGCAGGGGCGCTACCAGCACTACCTGTTGCTGACCTGGACCGGGGAGCAGTTGGGTGCGCTGCCCGAGGCCTTGGGCAGGTTGGGCGAAGCGCTGGCGATGCCAGGCGGCTGAAGAAGGGCCAGCAGGCACCTTTCGTCGGCCGATGCGCGGCCGTGGGGGAATGCGATCCATGGCGCTTGCCAGTGCGCGTTATCTGTATGTATAAACAGTGTCCATTCCTGCTGCCCGACCTTGCCCGTGATCGCCCATTCCGTCGAAGACCCTTTGTATTACCTGCACAACTTTCGCCAGGTATTGCAGTGGGTCGAACAGCGCTACGCCGACCTGCTCGACGCCCAGGAGCTGGCTTTTCTGCAGGCCTTCGCCGCCCTGGGGCAGCCGGCCCAGGCGCTGATGGTGCGCATGGTGATGCGCAAGGGCGAGCTGTTTCGCAGTGACCGGCTCGACTACGCCGAGATTGGCGATACCCTGCAAGCACTGCAGCCCCTGCAGGCGTTGGGCTGGGTGCGCGAGCCTGAACAATTGAGCCTGGAGCAGCTGTTCGCGCTGCTGCGCAAGGACGAACTCGCCCACGGCTTTGCCCGGCAACTGAGCCGGCCGCGCGCTGCCAAGAGCGAGCTGTTCGCCCAGCTGCAAGCCCTGGCCTTGCCACCCCGGCCGCTGGCGCACTGGTTCGCCGAAGCGCCGGTGGGCATCTTGCAGTGGTGCCTGCAGCCGCTGTGCGACCGCATGCGCTTGCTGTTCTTCGGCAACCTGTACCAGGACTGGTCGGACTTCGTGCTGGCCGATCTGGGCCTGCTGCGCTACGAGCAGGTGCCGTTCAGCCCCGGTTCCCGAGCCTTGCAGCAGCGCAGCGAAATCGACCTGGCAATGGCCCTGCACCACTGCACCGAGCGCTTGGAGCAGGGCGAGGCGCCGGCGGTGATCCTCGAGGGCCTGGCCCACTGGCACAGCGACAACCCCTGGCTGGCGCGGCGCCACGGGCGGCTGCTGTTCGCCCTGGGCCAGCAGTGCGAACGCTTGGGCGACTGGGACCTGGCCCTGGCGGTCTATGCCCGCAGCAACCATGCGCAAGCTCGCATCCGCCAGGTGCGCGTGCTGGAACGCTGCGAGCGCTGGCCCCAGGCCCACGATTTGGCCGTGCAATTGGCCGCTGCACCCGCCAACGCCCTCGAAGTGCAGGCCCTGCAGCGCATGTTGCCGCGCCTGGCGCGCAAGCTCGGCGGCCCTGTACAGCCGCGCCAGCGCAGCATGGCGCCGCACCTCATTGAGCTGGAACTGCCGCGTGAGCTCGCTGCGCTGGGTGTCGAGGAGGCCGTGCGCCAGCACCTCGCCGAAGCCGGTGGGCAGGTGCACTACGTGGAAAACACCTTGCTCAATAGCCTGTTCGGGCTGTTGTGCTGGGAGGCGATTTTCGCGCCGATCCCCGGCGCCTTCTTCCACCCGTTCCAGGCCGCGCCGCAGGACTTGCACGACAGCGACTTCCAGCTGCGCCGCGCCGCGCTGTTCGACGCCTGCCTGGGGCGGCTCGACGATGGCAGCCACCGCCAGGCCATCCTCGACTGCTTTGCCGCCAAGCACGGTTTGCAATCACCGTTCGTGTTCTGGCCGATGCTCGATCAGGCCTTGCTCGAACAGGCCCTGGCCTGCCTGCCGCCGGCGCACCTGAAGCAGTGCTTCCTGCGCCTGCTGCAGGACATCCGCAACAACCGCGCCGGCATGCCCGACCTGATCCAGTTCTGGCCCGAGCAGGGGGCCTACCGCATGGTCGAAGTGAAGGGGCCGGGCGATCGCCTGCAGGACAACCAACTGCGCTGGCTGGCCTTCTGCGCCGAACACGGCCTGCAGGTGGCGGTCTGCCATGTGCGCTGGAGCGAGCCGGCGTGAGTTACAAGGTGGCGGTGCGCGCCTTGTGCGAATTCAGTGCCAAGGTCGGTGACCTGGACCTGCGCTTCACGCCGTCGCCCACCGCCCAGGAGGGCATCGAAGGCCACCGCCGGGTCGTGGCGCGGCGTGCCGCGGGCTATGAGGCGGAAGTGGCCCTCGAAGGCCAGTACCAAGGCCTGCAGGTGCGCGGCCGCGCCGATGGCTACGACCCCGTCGCCAACCGCCTGGAAGAGATCAAGACCTACCGCGGCGACCTCGCCCGCCAGCCCGCCAACCATCGCCAGCTGCACTGGGCCCAGGCCAAGGTCTATGCCTGGCTGATGTGCCAGGCGCGGCAGTTGCCCGCCATCGAGGTGGCGCTGGTGTACCTGGACGTGGACAACGACGGCCAGACGCTGATCAGCGAGCCCTACCGCGCCGAAGTGCTGCGCGAATTCTTCGAAACCCAGTGCAGGCGTTTTCTGGCCTGGGCCCAGGGCCAGGAGCAGCGCCTGGCCGAGCGCGACCGGGGCTTGCAGGCCCTGGCGTTCCCTTACCCGCAGTTTCGCCAGGGCCAGCGCCAGCTCGCCGAGACCCTGTACAAGGCCGTCAGCACCGGGCGCTGTCTGATGGCCCAGGCCAGCACCGGCATCGGCAAGACCTTGGGGACGCTGTTTCCGCTGCTCAAGGCCATGGTCCCGCAGCAGCTCGACAAGCTGTACTTCCTGACCGCCAAGACCCCGGGCCGGGCGTTGGCGCTGGATGCCCTGCGCCAGGTGCACGCGGCGTCGCCCCAGCCGGCCCTGCGCACCCTGGAGCTGATCGCCCGGGACAAGGCCTGCGAATACCCGGGCAAGGCCTGCCACGGCGAGTCCTGCCCGCTGGCCCTGGGCTTCTACGACCGCCTGCCGGCGGCACGCGAGGCAGCGGCGCAGCAACCCTTGCTCGATCGCGACACCCTGCGCGAGGTGGCCCTGGCGCACCAGGTGTGCCCGTATTACCTGGGCCAGGAGATGGCCCGCTGGGTCGATGTGCTGGTCGCCGACTACAACTACTACTTCGATGCCCACGCCTTGCTCTTCGGCCTGGCCCAAGCCAACCAGTGGCGGGTCGCGGTTTTGGTGGACGAGGCGCACAACCTGGTCGAGCGCGGCCGTGGCATGTACAGCGCCAGCCTCGACCAGGGCCAGTTGCTCGCTTTGCGCCAGAGCAAGCCGCCGGGCCTGACCAGCGCGCTGGACCGCCTGAACCGCCAATGGAATGCCCTGTACAAGGCGCAGCGGGCGCCGTATGAAGCCAGCGAGCGCTTGCCCGAGGGGTTGTTGAGCGCGTTGCAGCAATGCATCGGGCTGATCCAGGAGCGGCTCAACCAGCAGCCCACCGAGCTGGACCCACAGGTGCTGCAGTTTTTCTACCAGGCCCTGCAGTTCAGCCGGGTTGCCGAGCTGTTCGACGAGCATTTCCTGTTCGACATCACCCAGCGCGAGGGCCCGCGCAAGCGCCGCCTGGCCACCTTGTGCCTGCGCAACGTCAACCCGGCCCGGCTGCTTGGCCCGCGCATGCAGGCGGCGCGCAGCGTGACGCTGTTTTCCGCCACCCTCAGCCCGCGGCATTTCTACACTGACCTGCTGGGCATGCCGGCCGATACCGCCTGGCTGGAGGTGGCCGCGCCATTTCGTGCCGAGCAGCTCGAAGTGCGCATCGCCAGCCAGGTGTCGACCCGTTACCACGAGCGCCAGGCCTCGCTGGCGCCGATCGTCGCGCTGATCGCCGAGCAGTACCAACGCCAGCCAGGCAACTACCTGGCGTTCTTCAGCAGCTTCGAATACCTGCAGCAGGTCGCCGGCCTGCTGGCCGAGCAGCACCCGGGCATCACGCTGTGGGCCCAGGCGCCCGGCATGGATGAAGCCGCGCGCCAGGCGTTTCTCGAGCGCTTCGTGGCCGATGGCCAGGGGGTCGGTTTTGCCGTGCTCGGTGGCGCTTTCGGCGAAGGCGTGGACCTGCCCGGCACGCGCCTGATCGGCGCCTTCGTCGCCACCCTCGGGCTGCCCCAGGTCAACCCGGTCAACGAGCAGTTCAAGCAGCGCCTGGGCCGCCAGTTTGGCGCAGGCTTCGACTATGCCTACCTGTACCCCGGCGTGCGCAAGGTGATCCAGGCGGCAGGCCGCGTAATTCGCGGCGACCAGGACCGCGGCGTGCTGGTGCTGATCGACCAGCGCTTCGCCGAAGCCCGGGTGCAGCAGATGTTTCCCAGCTGGTGGCGAACGGCCAGCGAATAATCCCCGACGGGCCGTCGCGCGGCTTTGCAACTCCCAGTACACTGCGTGTTCCAACTCCAACATCCGTTGAACTCGAGGTTTTTGCATGACGCTCAGTCCTTTGGCAGGCAAGCCGGCTCCGGCCAGCGTGCTGGTCGATATCCCCCGCCTGCTCACCGCTTACTACACCGGCCGCCCCGACGCCGCCGTGGCGGCCCAGCGCGTGGCCTTCGGCACATCGGGGCACCGTGGCAGTTCGTTCGACTTGAGCTTCAACGAAAACCACGTGCTGGCGATCACCCAGGCCATCTGCCTGTACCGCCAGGAAAAGGGCATCGATGGCCCGCTGTTCATCGGCGCCGACACCCACGCGCTGTCCGCCCCGGCTGCCGCCAGTGCCCTGGAAGTGCTGGCGGCCAATGGCGTGCAGGTGATGCTGTCCAAGGACGACGAGTACACCCCGACGCCGGCGGTGTCCCACGCCATCCTCTGCTACAACCGTGGCCGTGCCCAGGGCCTGGCCGATGGCATCGTCATCACCCCCTCGCACAACCCGCCGCAAAGCGGCGGCTTCAAGTACAACCCGCCCAATGGCGGCCCGGCCGACAGCGACGTGACCAAGTGGATCGAGGCCAAGGCCAACGAACTGCTGGCGGCGGACCTGGCCGGGGTCAAGCGCATGGCCTACGCCCAGGCGCTGCAGGCCGCGACCACCCAGCGCCATGACTACGTCACGCATTACGTGGCCGACCTGGAAAACGTCATCGATTTCGACGTGATCCGCGCCGCCAACCTGCGCCTGGGCGTCGACCCGCTGGGCGGGGCAGGGGTGCGCTACTGGTCGGCGATCGCCGAGCGCTATCAACTGAACCTGGAAGTGGTCAACACCGAGGTCGACCCGACCTTCCGCTTCATGACCGTGGACTGGGACGGCCAGATCCGCATGGACCCATCCTCGCCTTACGCCATGCAGGGCCTGATCGGCTTGCGCGAGCGGTTCGACGTGGCCTTCGCCTGCGATCCGGACCACGACCGCCACGGCATCGTCACCGCCGATGGCCTGCTGCAGCCGAACAACTACCTGGCCGTGGCCATCGACTACCTGTATCGCAACCGCCCGCAATGGCGCAGCGACGCGGCCGTGGGCAAGACCGTGGTGTCCAGCGGCCTGATCGACCGGGTGACCGAGCGCCTGGGGCGCGAGCTGTATGAAGTGCCAGTGGGCTTCAAGTTCTTCGCCCAGGGCCTGTTCGACGGGTCGTTGGGCTTTGGCGGCGAGGAGAGCGCGGGTGCTTCGTTCCTGCGCAGGAACGGTTCGGTCTGGGCGACCGACAAGGACGGCCTGATTCCGGC
Source organism: Pseudomonas sp. NPDC087029 (assembly GCF_044745345.1). Classification (NCBI taxonomy): domain Bacteria; kingdom Pseudomonadati; phylum Pseudomonadota; class Gammaproteobacteria; order Pseudomonadales; family Pseudomonadaceae; genus Pseudomonas; species Pseudomonas sp. NPDC087029. The sequence goes on from NZ_JBIVAB010000007.1 coordinate 201,974, forward strand.
GCTGCTGGCGGCCGAGATGACCGCACGTACCGGGCGCAACCCGAGCCAGGCCTATGCCGACCTCACCGCGGCGCTGGGCAAGCCGTTCGCCACGCGGGTCGAGGCCAAGGCTGACCCTCGGCAGAAAGCACTGCTGAGCAAACTGGCGCCGGAGCAGGTGAAGTCCACCGAGCTTGCCGGCGAGCCGATCGTGCAGATCCTCAGCCATGCGCCGGGCAACGGCCAGGCGATTGGTGGCCTGAAGGTGATGACCGCCAACGGCTGGTTCGCCGCGCGGCCCTCGGGCACCGAAGATATCTACAAGATCTACGCCGAGAGCTTCATCGACGAGGCGCACCTGCAGCGCCTGGTGGCAGAAGCGCAGGTGTTGGTGGATGCCGCGATTGCCTGATTGAGCGGTGAGCCGGGGGCTGCTTTGCAGCCCAATCGCCGGCTTGCCGGCGATGAGGCCGCTAAGCAGCCCCGGTCACTCAAGCGACATCGACCAGCACGATCTCGCTGTCTTGCACTGCGGTCACCCGCAGCACTGCTTCATCCTCGATGGCCAGCCCATCCCGGGCCTTGGCCTGCACCCCGTTGACCTCCACCAGCCCCTTGGCCGGCACCAGGTAACCCCGGCGCCCGGCATCGAAGCGGTATTCGGCCGTTTCGCCCGCTTTCAGCGTCGCCGCCAGCAGCCGTGCATCGGTGCGAATCTGCAGGCTGTCCTCATCGCCGGCGCGGCCGCTGGCCAGGGTCACGAAGCCTTCGCCACGTTCACCTTTGGGGAATGGCCGCGTGCCCCACGAGGGTGCATCGCCCACGCGCTCCGGGATGATCCAGATCTGGAAGATCCGCGTGTCGACCTTCTCCAGGTTGTACTCGCTGTGCACGATGCCGCTGCCGGCGCTCATCACCTGCACGTCACCGGCCTCGGTGCGGCCTTTGTTGCCCAGGTTGTCCTGGTGGGTGATGGCCCCTTCGCGCACATAGGTGATGATTTCCATGTCGCGGTGCGGGTGCGGCGGGAAACCGCTGCCCGCGGCGATCAGGTCGTCGTTCCAGACCCGCAGGTTGCCCCAGTGCATGCGCGCCGGGTCGTGGTACTCGGCGAACGAGAAGTGGTGGTGGGCGTCGAGCCAGCCGTGGTTGGCATGGCCCAGGCTTTCGAAGGGTCGCAGTTGCAGCATGGTCGTGCTCCTTGAATCGGTGGAATGGAGCCATGATGCGCCAAAGAAAGATCGAAAATAAGCGTAAATATCGGCTTATTATCATCGCTTAAATCGATATTTTTATCCGCGATCCATTCTCCGGTTCGTCGCCTAATCCACTGATCTGCAAGCATTCGCTGGCGATTTTTGGCAGATGGGGCGAACATGCCCGCTGATTGGAATTTCAACGGAGTGACCGTGGCCCACGAGCAACCCCAGGCCCTCGCCGAACTGACCCCGCCCGCCCAGCTGCCCTGGTTCCGTCGCCTGCTGGCGCGCCTGTTGGGCCGTGGCCTGACCGGCCTGCAGGCGCAACACCGCGACTCCTGGTTTCACGGCCACGCCAGTGGCCAGCGCAGCGGCCATGCCGACGGCGTGCGCGAAGGCTTCGAGCAGGGGCGGGTGGAGGGTTACGAAGCTGGCCGCCAGGTGCTGGTGATCCGCGATTCGCGCCCCGACATCGCCGCCGTGCCCGGCCAGGACGACAAGCTGTTCGACGACTGGCGCCTGCCGCTGACCGCCGAGCTGAAGAAGCGCTTCAAGGCCGACGTGGCCCAGCGCCTGCCCGCCGAGGCCCAGCCCAGCGCCGCGCAGTGGAAGCTGATCTTCAGCGACACGCCCTCCACGTGCGTGGTCGCAGGGGCGGGCGCGGGCAAGTCCACCTCGCTGGTGCTGCGCATCCTGCTGCTGCGCCACTACCTGGGCTACGAGCTGGACGCCATGACCGTGGTCACCTTCACCCGCGAGTCGCGCAAGGACTTCATCAAGCGCCTGGTGCAGGTGTTCGCCCTGTGGCAGCTCGACCTGCCAGCGGCCCGCGCTCGCGAACTGGTGCGCACCTTCCACTCGCGCATCCTGCCGCTGGTGCGCAGCCTGCCGGGCTTCGGCCAGCTGCGTGCGTTCGAGACCCTGGGCAACGAGATGCCGGCCGGGCAGGAGGCCGAAGCCGACAGCAACCCGTTCGACCTGCGCCTGAACGACGCCCAGCGCCAGCAGCTCAACCTGTGCTACCGCGACCTGCTCGGCGAAAGCCCGCGCTTTGCCCAGATCATCGCCACCCTGCGCCGTGAAGCCTTGCAGCTCAAGCCGCTGGATCCGGACCACCCCGACGTGCAGAAGCGCGTGCAGGTGACGCAGCTGGCGGCCCAGCGCGACGAAGAACTGTGCGATGTGATCGAGGATCTGTGGTTCGCCGCCGGCGCCTGGCCGATCAAGGGCATCGAGCCGTGCCGCGAAACGCTCGAAATCCGCGGCAGTCGCTTCCACGTCCATGGCCGCCTGGAAGGGCTCGATGCCTGGGTGGTGCTGGGCTTCGACCCCTCCGAAAGCGCGCAGTACCAGCGCCCTGGCGCCAAGCTTGCGGTGCGCGCGGAGTGGGCGGTAAAGCGCACGTTGCTTCAAGCTTTCTGCGATAAGCCGTTGATCTGGCTGGATAACTACGCCATGGCGCGGCGCCTGGCGGCCTCCTTGGCCGGCGATGCAGTGGCCGGACCTGGCTTCGAGTACAAGGTCAAGGGCGAACTGGCCCCGGCGCCGTTGCTGGACGCCTTCGTCGGCGCCGCCAACTTCATCGAGAACCTGGGCCTGGAGGTGAACAGCGCGGTGGCCGCGATGAGCTTCCCCACCGGCGACCCCGACGCGCTGTTCTTCGAGGCCCTGGCGCTGTACTGGAAAGCGCTGGAAGCCCACCTGCTGAGCCAGTCGCCGCCGGTGATGAGCTACAACCGCATGTTCGCCCTGTTCGGCGAGAACAACCCGGAAAACCTGCAACTGCTGCCAGACCCGCTGCTGCGCCCGCTGGCGCACCTGATGATCGACGAGTTCCAGGACGTATCGCCGCAGATCGTCAGCTGGCTGCGCGCCAGCCTCGCCGAAATCCGCCGGCGCGGCCCGGCCATGCACACCGGGCGCCACGCCCAGCATTCCTCGCTGATGTGCGTGGGCGATGACTGGCAGTCGATCTATGGCTGGCGCGGCAGTTCGCCGAAGTATTTCATGGAGTTCGCCAAGGCCTTCCCGTCGCCGGCCAACACCCGGGTGATGCTGGTCGACAACTACCGCTGCCAGCAGCAGGTGATCGACGCCGCCGAGCACCTGGTCAAGGGCACGCCGGCCATCGCAGGCAAGAAAGCCCGCGCTGCCGGGCCTGCGGCACAGCTTGCAGGCTCGCCGGTGAAAGTGTTCGAGCGCGACGAGGCGGCGTTGGGGCAAACGCTGATCGAGCATTACCAGCGCGGCGAATCGGTGATGATGCTGTACCGCAAAGGCAGCGACAAAGCCCTGATGGGCGAGCACCTGCAGCCGGTGCTGCAGGCCGAGGCTGCGCTTGCGCCTGAGCAGCGCCGCCTGCGCCAGCTCACCTACCACAGCGCCAAGGGCCTGCAGGCCGATGCCGTGTTCATGCTGGGCGACTGCCAGTACCTGACCAGCTCGCCCTACAAGAACCAGGTGTATCGCCAGGCCGGCCTGGGGCGTGCCGGCGATGCCCAGCCGTTCGACACGGCGCAGAAGGAGGAGGTGCAGCGCCTGGCCTATGTGGCGGTTACCCGCGCGGTCAGGCACTGCTACTGGCATGTGGAGGCGGCCAACGGCGAAGTGGCGGCGGCGCCGCGAGCGTCGAGCCAGGTGGATGGCCGGCAGGTGTACTTCGAAGACCTGCGCGGCCAGTAGCGGGCCTCAGTTGTTGGGGTCCTGCTCGCCGGTCAGTTGCTCGAACAAGGCCTGGCGAGCCAGGTCGCGGCCGGCGTTCAGGCGCCGGCTGGCCTGGTCGTAGGCTTGGCTGTCGAGGTCCATCCTGCGCAATTGGCCGGTTTCATCCAGCGGCGGCTGGGGCATCACGTCGGTGATCGCCTGCAACACCGCCTGATCCAGCGAGGCCACCGCTTCGTTTTCAGCGTCCAGGCAGTAGTCCAGGTACTGCAGGCCCTGGTACCAGCGTTCGTCGAAGGCCGCGAACTGTGCGGCGAAGTGCTGGCTGAGGTAGCGTTGCCAGGTGGGCAGGCGTGCCACCCAGGCCCGGCGCTCGGCGGCTGTCTGGTCGAGCGCGAGCACCGCATCTTCGACGGCTCTTGTCACGTGCCCTGAAACCATCGCCTCGGCGCGGTAGAGCATGCCTTGGCTGGTTTCCGGGAAATCCAGCGTGAATGCCAACGATTGGCGCAATGCCAGGCGGATTTCGATCAGGTCCGTGCCGCCGAGCAACAGGTGATCGTCAGCCAGCCGATCGAGTTCATCCAGGGCAGGCAGGGCCAGGTCTTCAAGCGGCGCTTCGGGCGGCAGGCGCTCCAGTTCCAGCAAGCGTGCCTGGCGCGCCAGGCGGGCGAGCTGGATCCGCTCGGCCAGTGCGTTGACCATTTCGCGGCGATAGAGCCTTCTGAAGAAATTGAACAGGTAGTAGGGGCGGTCGGCCTCCTGGGCAAGCTCCCTGAAGGCCAGCACTTCGAGCTCGAGGGCGCTGAAGCCATCGGCACCGGCATCACCGCAGGTCGGTGGGTATTCTTGCGCGACCGTCTCCAGGTGGCTGCGCAGCGCTTGATCCCTGCCGGCCTGTTCCAGCAACTGCCAGAGCTGGGTGGTCATCTCCGGCAGGTTGTCCCGGGCCTGCGCCGAACCTGCGACACGTTCCACGACGTCGCGCAGATGAGGGTTGGCATTGTCCGCGAACAGATCGTCCCAGAGCGCGCGCCGATCCGGGCTGGCGTGCTGCGGCCAGAAGTCTTCGCTGGCGTCCGACAGTTCGCTGTCGCTGTCGATTTCCACACCCGCGGCACGCAACCTGCGATTGCTTTGCTCGTCCAGTTCATTGGTATTGAAGTCCCACCCGCCATCTTCGCGAGCAGTGCGCAGGGCCTGGGCGAACGGGCTGGCGAGAATTGGCTCGAGGTCTGGCAGCGCGGCGATCGGGTTGTAGCTCAGGCCGAGCGTGCGCAGTTGCAGGTCGGCCCGAGTCATCAGCGCCGTGAGCCCGTTTGGCCAGCTGTGCAACAGGCAGTTGCGCAGTTGCAGGTTGGCCAGCTGGGCCAAGCCGGTCACATCCGGTGCGTGCTGCAGGGGGTTGTTGGTCAGGCGCAGCTCGCGCAGGTGGGCCAGGCTGGAGAAGCGCGCGGCCAGGTCTGGTGTCAGGGCGATCTGGTTGTTTTCCAGATCAAGGTATTCGATGGGCAGTTGGGAAAAGGTCTGCAGGTCTGCATCTGTCAGCCGTATCTGGTTGAGGCGCAAGTTCAATCGGCGCAAGCGGGTCAGCCCGGCCAGGCGCTGGCGCATGTTCGCGGTGAGGGCATCGAGCTGGTTGCTGCCCAGCTCCAGCACTTCCAGCTGCGGGGTGTAGGCGAGTGCCGCGAACAGGTGTTCGAAGTTCAGCTCCGGGCTTTGCGCGACGCGAAGCGTGCGCAGCGAGGGGAAACTCTGGAAGAAGTCCACGGGCAGGGTGCGGATGCCGATGTCGCGGATATTCACCGAGGTGATGTGGTCGAAGCGCGCCGGCAGCGAGGGCAGGCCCCCGATCTCCAGGGTTTCCAGGGTCAGGCTGTCAGGGTCGTCCCGGCGCCAGGCGCGGTTGAACAGATCACTCGCCGAGCCGCGCCTGGCGCGCTGGGGCTCGGGCGCTTGTTCCTGCCATTGGCGCAAGGCATCGGCGAGTGTGTCTCGCTCGAATTGCAGTGCACGAATTTGCTCGGCGAGATTGCCGCGTTGGCGCAGCTGGCGCAGCAATGCGCTGAGCTCAGGCTCGGGCAGGCCCGGATACAGTGCGCGTAGCTGCCGCTGCGCCGGGCTGGCGAAGGGCCGCCGGCCACTGAGCGGATAACCCGCGCGGCCATCCGCCAGGCGCATGGGCGAACGGTAGCCTGGCCGGATCGGTTGCTGGCCGATCAGCTTGGCCGCATGGGCGCGGTCGGCGGCAGCGCGGTCGAAGCGTTGCTGGGCATCGGCGTCGGGATGCTCGGCCTTCAGGGCCGCATCGAGCGTTGCGCTGTCGGCATTGGCCAGTTCTGGCCGGTACAGCCCCAGCAGTGCCTTGTTCAACCGGGCGTGAGCTTGGAGCGCACGCGCTTCCTCGGCAACGCGCAGGGGCACCCGGCCATTGCCCAGCTGCTGACGCTCGCCGGCGCTGATCCTGGCCATGACCTGCTGCAGGGCCCGGTGGGGCACGCCGGGAAACTGCCCGGCAATGGCCTGGGCCTCCTGGGGCAGGGCGCTTGTATGACGGCTGTAAAGGCGCTCGAACAGCGCTTGGCGATTGCCTTTAAGGTGGCGGGCGAGTTTATCGCTCAACGCCTTGGCCTGGGCGGCCGTGTCGCTACCTTCCAGCCCAAGCCCGTTGATGGCTTGCTCATCCAGTTGCGCCACGATCCGCGCGCTGAGCTGGCCGTTCTCCAGTTCGCTGCGGTTGATCTCGATCTGCACCGGGTAGGCTTCATCCGCTGTGCCGTAGCGCGTGTAGTCTCCCCAGCTTTCCGGCCCGCTGTAGGCTTTGATCACGTGCTGCTGAGGCCAGTCTTCGAGCTCGGTGAGGCTGGGCAGCGCGAAGTTCTTGTAGGCAGCAAGCGGCTTGTCATGGCGCACACGGTCGATGATGTCGTCCACCTGGCGGGTGGACCTGAGTCGGTCGAGGATATCGGCGAGCAGGGCGGGGGTGGGTTGTGCGCCAACTTGGGCGTGGCGCAGGGTGTCGGCGTGTTCCCCGGCGCATTGCATCGCGGCGTTCAGCTCGCTGTCATCCAGGCCTTCGCTGATCGGCCCCAGGCGCCGCAGCAGGCGGCGTTGGTCCCATTCGGCCGGGTTTTCATGAACGGTGCGCCAGGCGCCTTCGCCGTTGCCCAGCAGCGCTGGCCGATAGGCCTGTGGATCTTGCGGGTGGTTCACTTGCCAGCGGCCGTCCTGTTGCACCTGTTCGAACAGCTCGCCCTCCATTCGCACATAGTGGCGGCCATCGAGCGTGTAGCGGCCTTGGGCATCAGGTTCGAGGTGCCCTGGAATCGACTGGGCGTTGGCATAGCCTTTCAAGGTACCGCTCCAGAGCTGGTCCTTGCCGCCCTTGACGATGCTCTGCAGGCCGTCGACGAAACCGGAGGCTTTCAGCGCCACGCCCCCCGCGCCTATCGCACCGACCACGGCGACGTTCAGCAACACCGACTCCAGCTGCGCCAGGGCCTGGGCATTGTCGCCGTCCTCCCAGGCCGAGACGCCCTCGAACACGCTCTGCAGGATCTGCGAGGCACCGAGGGTGAGCATGATCGGGTTCAGGCAGGGCACGAACATGGCCGCGACGTTGACCACGTTCAGGCCGATGTCGAACCAGTACTCCAGGTTGCGCAGGCGTACCTGGGCGTCGACATCGGCAGTGGGTACGGCGATGTTGCGGGCATCTGCCCTGAGCCGGACCAGGTGGCTTGCCTCCAGGGCCGACCAGGGGCGGGTGGGCAGGGGGTGCTCCTGGGTTTCAAGGTGGATGGAGTCGCGCACTTGCGGCGGTTCATCGGGCAATTTGTCGGCGTTGCTGAACAGTGCCTGCTGCAGGCGCGTGTTCAGGTCGGGTTGCTGCGCCTGCAGGGCCAATGCCACGAAGCGTCGGCGGTAGTCGCTGTTCAGCAGCTGGGTACGCAGATGCTGGTAGGCCTGGCCCAGGGAGGCGAAACCATTGACCGAGTCTTCATCTGCAGGGTTAAAGAGGAACACCGGGTCATGGCTGCGGTTTTCTTCAGGTGCGATGAACAGCATTTCATGGATGGGCGTGCCAAGCAGCTGCACCTGCCAGCAGCGCAAGGGGCGGCCTTCATAAGTGGGCTCGGCTTCGCCGGCACACAGTTGGTGCAGTGCGGCCGAGGCGGTGGCGCCAAGCTGGCCCTTGCAGGCGGCGATGTGCACCTGTACCCGAAACGCATCGCGCCGTGCGGCTACGGCCAGCTCATGCAGCCGGCTTTTTTCGGGGCCTTCGAAGATGGCGTCCAGATGCGCTTGATAACGCTGGCCCAGGTCCAGCGCACGGGTCTGTTCGATGAAGTCGCCGAGGCTCAGGCCCTCGATTGGCAGGATGTCCTGGCGGCTGCGCTGCAGGCGGCTGAACGAGGTGGTGTCGGCGGGCCCTTCGAAGTTGTGCAGGGCGGCTTCCAGCAGGCTGCGATACTGCGCAGGGCCCTTAGGCACGATTTCGTTGAGCTCCGATGGGGGGCGAGACCCAGGGGGCACGCCAAAGGGAAGTTTCACCTCGGTGGGCTGGTACACGTACTGCGCCTGGTCAACCGGGATGTTCAGGTTCAGTTGCTGTTGCAGCAGCGGCGTGCAGAACGTGGCGAGGTTCTGCAGGGCACCCAAGGCCGCCTGCAACGCCTGGTGGCTGGCGTCACGCTGGGCGATGGCACGCTGCAGTGCCTGGCGGGTGGGCATGTCCGCAGCCTCGTACCAGGGATAGGCGACACCGTCGGCATCCAGGTAGTCCTTGCGCAGGCTCTGCACGATGCGGCTGGCATGATCCGGGTGCAGGGCCTTGCTCCAGCCAGGCAGGGTACGCAGGATCTGGGCGTGGTGGTACGGCGTGTAAGTCATGGCGTTTCTCCAGTCGAAGGAGGCGCCATGGGGCCGCAGCAGAGCGTTTGCCGTGCGGTATTTAGTTGCGTGAGGGGCGTCGGTCACGCACATGCGGCTGTCGGCGAGGGGCCAGCGGCGGCCGGCCGGCTGCGCCATGGTAGGGTGCCGGCCTGACGAGTACGCGCCAGGCACCAGCCAGGGAGAGAGAGCATGCGTTCGCCGTTCAGTCCCAAGGACCATCTGCTGGACCTCGACGGAATAGAAATTGCCGTGCGCTGTTGGGGCCCGCAAGACGGCATGCCGGTGCTGGCCTTGCACGGCTGGCTCGACAACGCCGCCTCGTTCGAGCACCTGGCACCGATGCTCGAAGGCTGCTTCGTGGTGGCCCCGGACCTGGTCGGCCACGGCCGCTCCGACCATCGCCGCCACGACAGCGGCTATTACCTGTGGGAACACGCCGAGGACATGCTGGCGGTGGCCGAAAGCCTGGGCCTGGGCCAGTTCCATGTGCTGGCCCATGGCATGGGCACCGGCATCGCCTCGCTGCTTGCGGCCATGAGCAGTGGCATCGCCAGCATGATCTTCCTCGACGGCATGGGCGCGCCGTTCACCGTGGCCGAGAGCGACCGCGTGCAGCACCTGGCCCGCGCCTACCGGCTCAAGCGCATGGTGCAGCGCAGCCAGCTGCAGGGTTTTGCCGAGGCCGATGGCAGCCGTTTCGACAACCTCGAAGCGGCCCTGGAGCAGCGGCGCAAGCGCCTGGATGGCGAGCTGTCGGAAGAGGCGGCGCGGCTTTTGGCGCTGCGCGACCTGCTGCAAGTGGGCGAGGGTTATTGCTGGCGGCATGACCCGCGCCTGGTACTGCCCGAGCCGATGCCGCTGACCGAGCGCGAGGCTTGCGACCTGCTGCGCGAAATCCGCTGCCCGCTGTACCTGCTGCTGGGCCGCCAGGGTGCGTTCACCGGTGCTGCCTTCGAGCAGCGGCAGCCGGCCTTGCCTGACCACGCCCGGGTTTCCTGGCACCCGGGTGGGCACCATCTGCACCTGGAGGCGCCGGAGCGTGCCCTGGCCGAGCAGATCCTGCGTATCCTCAGCCGCCATGAAGGCGGGCTGTTGCAACGCCTGGTCAACGAGTGAGCAAAATGGCCAGCCAGCCGCTGGCTGGGCTATGGTGGCTGACGCCGCCGAGCAACCGCCACAAGGAGACCTGGCATGCGACCGTTCACCCTCAAGCACATCGACCACCTGGTGTTGCGCGTCAGTGACCTGCCCCGCAGCGTGGCGTTCTACCGCGACCTGCTGGGCTGCACGGTCAGCCGCGAGCGCGCGGATTTAGGCATGGTCCACCTGGCGACTGGCACGGCAATGATCGATCTGGTGACCCTCGATGGCCCGCTGGGGCGCCCAGGCGGCGCGGCGCCGGGGGCCGAGGGGCGCAACCTGCACCATTTCTGCCTGCGCATCGAGCCGTTCGACGAGCAGGCCATTAGAGCCTACCTGCAGGCAGCCGGTGTGGCGGTGGAGCCTGCGGAAAAACGCTATGGGGCAGAAGGCGAGGGGCTGTCGCTGTATTGCTACGACCCCGACGGCAATCAGGTCGAGCTCAAGGGGCCGGTGCCGGTTTGACGGCGAGACGCCTTGCCAGGGTGCACCGGTTTCTGGGGTGATGGCATCCGCCGATGCTGGCAAGTGGATATCCCGGCAAAGCCGATTATGCTTCAGATACCTTGCTGCGAATCGAGGCGGCCCGCCTCGTCGTGCTTCGCGCAACCAAAGCAAGCCCTAGGGCCTGGGTGCGACGGTGAAATGGGTGTGAGGTACTCCGGCCTGCGATCACGACAAGACGGAGGCAACCCATGGCGGTTCTCGACAGCGCATCCACGGGCAGTAGCGCGCCCCAACGTGGCATCACCAAGGAGGAACGCAAGGTCATCTTCGCCTCCTCCCTGGGCACCGTGTTCGAATGGTACGACTTCTACCTCTATGGCTCACTGGCGGCGATCATCGCCAAGCACTTCTTTGCCGGTGTCAACGAAACCACCGCGTTCATCTTCGCCTTGCTGGCCTTTGCCGCAGGTTTTGCCGTGCGGCCGTTCGGCGCCATCGTGTTCGGCCGCCTGGGCGACATGATCGGGCGCAAGCATACCTTCCTGATCACCATCATCATCATGGGCCTGTCCACCGCGATCGTCGGGCTGCTGCCCAGCTATGCCAGCATTGGCGTGGCGGCGCCGGTCATCCTGATCAGCCTGCGCCTGCTGCAGGGCCTGGCGCTGGGTGGCGAGTACGGCGGGGCGGCAACCTACGTCGCGGAGCATGCGCCGAAAGGGCGCAGAGGCTTCTTCACCGCATGGATCCAGACCACCGCAACGCTCGGCCTGTTCCTGTCGCTGCTGGTGATCCTGGCTTGCCGCACGGCGATGGGTACCGAAGCCTTCGAGGCCTGGGGCTGGCGCATTCCCTTCCTGCTGTCGATCCTGCTGCTGGCGATTTCGGTGTACATCCGCCTGCAGCTCAACGAGTCGCCGGTGTTCATGAAGATGAAGGCCGAGGGCAAGGCGTCGAAGGCGCCGCTGACCGAGTCGTTCGCCCGCTGGGAAAACCTCAAGGTGGTGATCATGTCGCTGCTCGGCGGCACTGCCGGCCAGGCGGTGGTGTGGTACACCGGGCAGTTCTATGCGTTGTTCTTCCTGTTGCAGACCCTGAAGATCGACCCACAGACTGCCAACCTGCTGATTGCAGGCTCGTTGCTGATCGGCACGCCGTTCTTCATCGTGTTCGGCAGCCTGTCCGACCGCATCGGCCGCAAGAAGATCATCATGGCGGGCTGCATCATCGCCGCGCTGACCTATTTCCCGATCTTCAAGGCACTGACCGAGTACGGCAACCCGGACGTGTTCGTCGCCCAGGAGCAGAACCCGGTGGTGGTGGTGGCCGACCCTGGCCAGTGCGCCTTCCAGTTCGACCCGGTGGGCAAGGCCAAATTCATCAGCTCCTGCGACATCGCCAAGAGCCTGCTGGCCAAGCGCGCGATCCCCTACGAGAACCAGAAGGCCGAGCCGGGCAGCGTGGCGCATATCCGCATCGGTGAGCGGGTGATCCCAAGCTTCGACGGCAGCACCCTGGCCCCGGCAGACCTCAAGGCCCAGAGCGATGCCTTCACCGCGACCCTGACCGGCGCCTTGAAAGAGGCCGGCTACCCGGAAAAAGCCGACCCGGCGAAGATCCACTACCCGATGGTGCTGTTGCTGCTGACCATCCTGGTGATCTACGTGACCATGGTGTACGGGCCGATCGCGGCGTGGCTGGTGGAGCTGTTCCCGGCGCGTATCCGCTACACCTCGATGTCGCTGCCGTACCACATCGGCAACGGCTGGTTCGGCGGCTTCCTGCCGACCGTGGCCTTCGCCATGGTGGCGGCGACCGGGGATATCTACTACGGGCTGTGGTACCCGATCGTCATCGCGCTGATGACGGCGGTGCTGGGGATCTTCTTCATGCCCGAGACCAAGGACCGGGACATCAACCACACCTGAGGTTTGCCTGGCGGTAGCCGGCTCTTGTGGGAGCCGGCTTGCCGGCGATGAGGCCAGTGCATTCAGTCAAAATAGCCGCGCAGGCTGTAGGCATAGCCAATGTCCACAGCCTTGGCCTCACCCCGGCTCCAGCGCTTTTTCATGACGAACTCGAAGGCCGGCTCGTACAAGCCGTCACGCACCAGCGCCCCCGCCAGCACCTCGACGTCGTACCAGCCATTGTCCAGCTCGATGATCGGCCGCCCCGGCACCTGGTAGCGGGCCAGCAGGTCGCCGAGGGTCTTGGGCGTGAAATGCTGCAGGATGCGCCAGGTGTAGAGCATCACGGCGCGGTTCTCGACCTGCAGCACGTAGCCGTTGCGCCGATGCTTGAGGCGGCTGCCCGGTTCGAGCAGCGCGGGCGGGTGGCCGTCGAGGGTGAAGAGGATGTGGTAGGGCAGGTTGTCGACCCCGGCCAGCGGCAGCACGATGCCTTCCTGCACCGCCCGGTCGCCGCTGTCGTTGTGGGTGAATTCGCGGGCCAGGTCGTCGGGCAGCTGGTGTTGGTGCTTGAAGCGTTCGAGCAACTGGATGTCACCGACCAGAAAGTAATCGACCAGGTCGTTGAGCACTTCGCTGAATTCGTGGCGCATCTGTTTTCCTTGTTGTGGCGCACGGGCAACAGCAGCCAATGTAGCGAAAGGCTGGTTGGCCTGCCAGGGGCCGGCCGCTAATGCTTCTGGGCGATCTGGATCAGGTTGCCGCAGGTGTCGTCGAACACCGCCACGGTGACCGGGCCCAGGTGGGTGGGCTCTTTGGTGAACTTCACGCCCGCCTTGCACAAGCGGGTGTACTCGGCCTGGATATCGCGCACGCCGAACGAGGTGGCGGGGATGCCATCCTGCTTGAGGGCGGCCTTGTAGGTCTTGGCGGCGGGGTGCATGTCCGGCTCGAGCACCAGCTGCACGCCATTGGGGTCGTTGGGCGAGGTGAGGGTGAGCCAGCGGTACTGGCCCATGGGGATGTCGTCCTTGGGCTCGAAACCGAGCACGTAGTGGTAGAAAGCCAGGGCCTTGGCCTGGTCGTCGACGAGGATGCTGGTGACAACGATCTTCATAGGCAAACTCCCTACCTGTGGGCCGTTAGCTATCAGTAAAGACCCTCTGGATCATTTCACCAGCTTGCTGCATTTCCAGATCGATGCGCAGGGGGCCGGGCAATAGGCTTTGCGGGCTAGCCACGCCAATGAGGAGGTCTGCCATGAAAAACAGCGAAATGGATGCATTGCCCCGTTCCGAGCCCCACGAGAACGCCGCAACCGAGGGTGCGCTCCCTGAGAAGTTGCCCCGCAACAAAAGGGGGATGGCGCCGGTAACAGGGTTTCGTTGTGACCCGAGCTATAAAAAGATCGGCGATGATTGCGTACCTGCCAACCCCGAGTTCGATTGACCTCGACGAGCCCTGAAACTCCAGGCAAGCCTGTGATGCCGCACAGGCCTGCCTGCCTGGCGCAGCAAAATATGCTCAAGGCATAGGCAAATCCTTGATCATCCAGCAGCCCGCGCCTGCGGCGGCGCGGTAAAGTGGCAGGATAATTCCAAAGGCGCCACCTGGCGGCGCCAAAGAGGTGCCTGTGGCTTCCTATACCTTGCGACAACTCAAATACTTCGTCACCACCGTCGAGGCCGGCAGCGTCGCCGAGGCCTCGCGCCAGCTGTACATCGCGCAGCCCTCGATCTCCACGGCGATCAAGAGCCTGGAAGAGAGCTTTGGCGTGCAATTGTTCATCCGCCACCACGCCCAGGGCGTGTCGCTGACCCCCAGTGGCAAGCGCTTCTACGCCAAGACCAAGACGCTGCTGCAGATGACCCACGAGTTCGAGCAGAACGCCCTGGCCGACAACGACACCGTGGCCGGGCAGATCGACATCGGCTGTTTCGAGACCGTGGCGCCGTTGTACCTGCCGCGCCTGATCGCAGGTTTTCGCCAGCGCTACCCAGGCGTCGACATTCGCCTGCGCGATGGCGAGCAGCAAGACCTGATCCAGGGCCTGACGGCGGGCACCTTCGACCTGGCGTTTCTCTACGACCACGACCTGGACGGCACCATCGAGGCCGAACCGCTGATGCCGCCGCAAAAGCCCTACGTGCTGCTGCCGGAGAAACACCGCTTTGCCGGCCAGGCGCAGGTGTCGCTGCGCGACCTGTGCCCGGAGCCGATGATCCTGCTCGACGTGGCGCCGAGCCGCACTTACTTCGTGAGCCTGTTCAACGAACTGGGCCTGACGCCGAACATCGTCTTCAGCTCGCCCTCGATCGAGATGGTGCGCGGGATGGTGGGGCAGGGTTTTGGCTTCTCGCTGCTGGTGACCCGGCCACATTCGGAGTGCACCTATGACGGGCAGAAGCTGGTGACGCTGGACATTGCCGAGCCGGTTGCGCTGTCGGGGTTGGCCGCGGCGCGGCTGAAGCGGGTGCAACTGACCAAGCCTGCGCAGTTGTTCGTGGAGTTCTGCCGCGAAGAGCTGGCCAAGTTCTGAAACAGCATCGCCGGCAAGCCGGCTCCCACACAAACCCCACATGCCTTAAGACTGTGAAGCTTCTGTGGGAGCCGGCTTGCCGGCGAAGGGGCGCATAGCGCCCCCGGCCCATCAATGAATCACTGCTGATCCGGCACCACGGCAATCACATCGATTTCCATCAGCCACTCGGCCTGGGCCAACCCCGCCACCACCAACCCGGTGGAAATCGGGTACACGCCCTTGAGCCATTTGCCCACTTCCTTGTACACCGGCTCGCGGAAGCGCGGGTCGGTGATGTAGGTGGTGGTCTTGACGATGTGCGACAGGTCCGAGCCGGCTTCCTCGAGCAGCTGCTTGACGTTCTTCATCGCCTGCTCGGTTTGCGCCCGTGGGTCACCCAGGCCTACCAGGCGCCCTTCGAAGTCGGTACCTACCTGGCCACGCACGTAGACGGTGTTGCCCGCCCGCACGGCCTGGCACAGGTCGTTGTCCAGGGTCTGGTTGGGGTAGGTTTCCTTGGTGTTGAACATGCGGATGCGAGTGTGAGTAGGCATCAGTGGGCTCCGAGGGTGCTGACGTTGCTGATCGATGGGGTGTGCTGGTCTTGCGCTTCGCGCTGTTCGCGGTCGCGGTAGGCCAGGTAGGTGCGTTGGGTGGCGATGTGGCCGGCGACGTGCTTGGCGTCGTGCCACACGCCCCAGATGAACGACGAGCCACGGCGCGACAGCCAAGGCAGGCCGAGGAAGTACACGCCAGGCTCGCGCGATACGCCGCGCTGGTGCTGGGGCTTGCCGTTGGCGTCGAAGGTGTCGACCTGCAGCCAGCTGAAGTCCACGCCGTAGCCGGTGGCCCAGATGATGCTGGTGACCCCGGCCTGGGCCAGGTCCAGCTCCAGCAGCGGGTTGCTGACGCACGCCGGGTCGGGCAGGCGCTTGCGCGCTTCGGGCTCCAGCGGCAGGTCCAGGCCGTTGCGCTCGATGTAGGCATCGGCGGCATCGAGCAGGGCCAGGTAGTTTTCGTCGCCACGCTGGATGTTTTCGGCCAGGTTGTCCTGGAAGCGCGCCACGCCGTTGTCGAACGACTGGGTCAGGCCGACCAGGGTCATGCCCTGGTGGGCGAGGGCGCGGAAGTCCACGGTGTGGCCGCCGCGGGCACCGCTGACGGCGATGGTCACGTGCTCGCGGCCAGGCTTGGCGATTTCTGCATCCCACTCGCCCAGCACGCCCAGCCACCAGCAGAAGTCACGGTTGCGGTAGGCACGCGGCGGGCGGTCATGGGCGCCGACCGAGAGGTACACCTGGCGCCCGGCGCGCATCAGTTCTTCGGCGATCTGCACGCCCGAGGAGCCGGCACCGACGACCAGCACCGCGCCTTGCGGCAACTGCTCGGGGTTGAAATAGGCCGCGGAGTGGATCTGGTGCAGCTGCTCATCCTTGGGCGCGATGGCCGGGATGACCGGGCGCTGGAACGGGCCGGTGGCCGCAACAATACGGTTGGCGCGGATCACGCCTTCGTTGGTTTCGACGGTGAAGCCTGGGCGGTCGGCGTTGCGCACCACCTTCTTCACTTCGATACCGGTGCGCACCGGCAGGTTGTATTTGCGCACGTACTGCTCGAAGTAGTCGGCAACCTGGTCCTTGCCGGCGAAGGCATCGGCGTCGAGGTTGAATTCAAGGCCTGGGAAGCGGTCGTGCCAGACCGGGCCGTTGGCCACCAGCGAATCCCAGCGGCCGGTGCGCCAGGCCTCGGCGATGCGCTTGCGCTCCAGCACCAGGTGCGGCACGCCGAGCTTGCTCAGGTGTTCGCTCATGGCCACGCCGGCCTGGCCGGCGCCGACTACCAGGGTGTCGATTTCGATATTGTTCAGTGTCATGTCCGAGCCCTTGTTCAGGCGGTTTTTGTCAGGTCGGTTGTGGAGGACCGCCGTTACCTGGGGCCAGACTAGGGATGCCGCCGAAATCGCGAAAATAGTATTTAGCTAGTGCTTGCCGATAAAACGGCGAAGGCCTTGAAAGCCGGGGCTTGCAGCGATGATTCAGGGTATTTTTCGAGTGTTTTCGAGGGCGCTGTACGGCCTTAGTTTTTTCCTCTTCAAGGCACAGGAAAAAGGTCGTTTCGCGCACTAGAGGGTTCTGTTCAGATTGCCTGCAATCGCACAGAACAACAGGAGCATTCACATGACCTTTTCCATCATCGGGCGCTGCCAGGAAACCGGCCAGGTCGGCATTGCCATCAGCTCGTCGAGCATCGCCGTGGGCGCCCGTTGCCCGTGGGTACGGGCCGGTGTCGGCGCCGTTGCCACCCAGAACATCACCTTGCCTGCACTGGGCCCACAGATTCTCGATGCGCTGGAGCAAGGCCAACTGCCGCCCGCGGCGGCGCTGGACCGGGTGCTCAGTGCCAATGGCTGGAGCGAATACCGCCAGGTCACGGTGATCGACAGCAACGGCCAGGTGGCGCTGTTCACCGGTAAAGAAGCCTTGGGCGTGCACAACGCCGTGGCCGGCGAGCAGTGCGCGGCGGCCGGTAACCTGTTGTCTTCGGTGCAGGTGATCGAGGCCATGGTTCAAGCTTTCGAGCAGGCCGGTGGGCACCTGGCCGATCGCCTGCTGGCGGCCATGCACGCGGCGATGGCCGCCGGTGGCGAGGCCGGGCCGGTGCATTCGGCGGCGATGAAGATCGCCGGCGAGTTGACCTGGCCGCTGGTGGACCTGCGCGTGGACTGGGCCGAGCAAGACCCGATCGGTGAACTCGACGGCCTGTGGCAGGCCTACCGCCCGCAGATGCAGGACTACGTCACCCGCGCCCTGGACCCCACCACCGCGCCAAGCTACGGGGTGCCGGGCGATGAGTGAGTTCAGCAGCCGCGCGTTGCTTGCGCGGTTGGTCGGCTTTGCCACGGTCAGCCGCGATTCCAACCTGCAACTGATCGAGTTCGTGCGCGACTACCTGGCCGGGCTTGGCGTGCACAGCGAGCTGTTCCTCAACCCGGAAGGCACCAAGGCCAACCTGTTCGCCACCATCGGCCCCGAAGGTGTGGGCGGCGTGGTGCTGTCGGGGCATACCGACGTGGTGCCGGTGGACGGCCAGGCCTGGACGCTCGAACCGTTCAGCCTGACCGAGCGCGATGGCCGCCTGTATGGCCGTGGCACCGCTGACATGAAAGGCTTCATTGCCTCGGTGCTGGCGGCGGTGCCGGCGTTTCTCGCGCAGCCGCTGCGCATGCCGGTGCACCTGGCGTTTTCCTATGACGAAGAGGTTGGCTGCCTGGGCGTGCGCTCGATGCTGGCGGCGCTGCAACAGCGGCCGAACAAGCCGCGGCTGTGCCTGATTGGCGAACCCACCGAGCTCAAGCCTGTGCTCGGGCACAAGGGCAAGCTGGCCATGCGCTGCCAGGTGCAGGGCGCGGCGTGCCATTCGGCGTATGCGCCTTATGGGGTCAATGCCATCGAGTACGCCGCCAAGCTGATCGGCAAGCTGGGTGAAATCGGCGAGGCACTGGCGCTGCCCGAGCACCATGATGCGCGCTTCGATCCGCCGTTTTCGACGGTGCAGACCGGCGTGATCAACGGCGGCAGGGCACTGAACATCGTGCCCGAGGAATGTGCATTCGACTTCGAAGTGCGTGCCTTGCCAGGGTTCGAGGCGCAGGCCGTGGCCGACCAGTTGCAGACCTATGCCGAGGCCGAGTTGCTGCCGCGCATGCGCAAGGTCAATGGCGCCAGTGCGATCCGTTTGGCGCCCTTGAGTGCCTACCCGGGGCTGGCCACGCCGGCAGACAGCGAGGCGGCGCGGTTGGTAGCGCTGCTCAGTGGCTCGGAGGCGTTCGGCACGGTGGCGTTTGGTACGGAAGGTGGGCTGTTCGACCAGGCTGGCATTCCCACGGTGGTGTGCGGGCCAGGGAGCATGGACCAGGGGCACAAGCCGGATGAGTTCGTCAGTGTCGAGCAGTTGCAGGGGTGTGATGCGATGCTGATGAGGCTGGTGGATTACCTCAAGCAGGGGGAGTAGTGCTGGCCCCATCGCCGGCAAGCCGGCTCCCACAGGACTGGTGTGGGAGCCGGCTTGCCGGCGATAGGGCCGCAGGGCTTAGAAGGTCGCCTTGACCTGCAGCCCCACTACCAGCGCGTTGTCGATGTCCTTCCCGGAGAACGCGCCCGGCTCGATGATGTACTGCACATCGGGCCGCAGGTTCAGCCACGGCGTGGCCTGGTAGCCATAGCTCAGTTCGATCAACTGCTCGGCGTTGTCGATGTTGGGGAACGGCTGCCCGGCATTGACCGCGGCGTCTTCCAGCACGTCACGGCTGCGCGGGTTGGGCACGGCGCGGCCATAGCCCAGCGCCACGGTGTCACGTGGGCGGCCGGCGAACGGCTGGTACAGCACCACGCCTGCGCCATACCACTTGGTGAACGGCGACGCCGCCTCGCTCGACGCCGAGTACTGGCCGAAGGCGTGCAGGCTGCGGCCCGGCGAGCCGGCATCGTTCCACACCGCCTGGTCGACCAGCAGGTAATGGCCGCCACGGCCGGACACTTGCTTGTCGCTGCCGATGCGCTTCACGTCGGAGCTGTCGTAGTAGTAACCCAGCTTGTATTCACCGGGCAGCTCGCCCTGCAGCTTGTACACCAGCTCCACCGGCAGCACGGTGCCAGTGGTGTGCTTGGGCCCCAGGTGCCAGGCGCGGCTGGAGTTGCCGTTGCTTTGCGGGTCGACGTTGAACGCCGCCACGCGCAGTTGCCAGGACGGCGACAGGTCGTACTTCACCCGCGCGCCGAGGTGGGCGTTGGGGTAGTTGGTCCAGCCGCTGCCGCCGGACATGTTCAGCGGATGGCCGCAGAAGCCGGCGTTCATGAAGTTGCACAGGATGCCGCTGTCCAGGCCGCCGAGGTCGTTGCCCATGGCCATGTAGCCGAGCTTGACGTTGAGCGCGGGGGTGAACAGGGTGCGCTCGTAACTCAGCTCGGTCAGGCGGGTGTACAGGCCACCGTAGTTTTCCTGGATCGGCAGGCGGTTGCCCACCAGGTCTTCCGAGGCGCTGTTGCCGCGGCGGTCGTTGATGGTCAGCTGGATTTTGCCGCCGTTGTCCAGGCCGTACAGCTTCGACAGGTCGAACTGCGCCCCCAGCTTGATGTTCTGCGAGTAGCGGGCCGAGCGGTGCAGGCCGCCATGGGCGTTGTAGGCGGTTTCACCGCTGTAGTCGCCGGTCAGCTTGACGCCGTCTTCCTCGAGCTGGTGGCGCAGGCCGCCCCAGTCGCCGGTCAGGGTGTTGCGGGTCATCAGGTCGCCATCGGCCAGGGCGGTGGTGCTGGCCAGGGCGAGAAGCAGGGGAGTCGTGAGGCGAAAAGCGGATGGCATTGCGGGGTCTCTTTTTATCTTTCAGGGTCTCATCGCCGGCAAGCCGGCTCCCACAGGTGTGGGAGCCGGCTTGCCGGCGATGAGGACGACGCGATTTATGGCAGTGCGTAAGAAATCACATAGTCGCCACGGTCAGTCGACTGGCGGGCGCCACCGGCGGTGATGACCACGTACTGCTTGCCGGTCTTGGGCGAAACGTATGTCATCGGGCCACCCTGGCTGCCGACTGGCAGGCGCGCCTTCCAGATCTCGTTGCCGTTGCTGCTGTCGTAGGCGCGCAGGTAGAAGTCCTGGGTGCCGGCGATGAAGATCAGGCCGCCTTGGGTCGACAGGGTGCCGCCCAGGGTGGGCAGGCCGATCTTGATCGGCAGGTGCATGCGGATGCCCAGGGGGCCGGTGTCTTCCACGGTGCCGACCGGTACCTGCCAGGCCACCTTGCGGGTCTTCATGTCGATGGCGGTGAGGGTACCGAACGGCGGCGCCTGGCACGGGATGCCGGCGACCGACAGGAAGCGGTTCTTGTTCACCGCATACGGGGTGCCCTTGAGCGGCACGGCGCCCATGCCGGTGTTCAGGGCTTCGCCACCGGAGGCGGCCGCAGCCTTGTTCTGCGACGGGATCATCTGGATCCACAGGCCCAGGCGCATGTCGTTGACGAAGATGAAGCCATGCACCGGATCAGTGGAGATGCTGCCCCAGTTCATGCCGCCCAGCGAACCCGGGAAGCTCAGCGACAGGTCGGTGCCTGGCGCGGTGTACAGGCCGTCGTAGCGCATCTTCTTGAAGTCGATGCGGCACAGCAGTTGGTCATACGGGGTGGCGCCCCACATGTCCGACTCGGTCAGGGTCTGCGCGCCGATCTGCGGCATGCCGACCGATTTCGGCTGGGTTGGGGAGTACGGCTCGTTGGGGATGTTGCTTGGCTTGACCGGCACTTCGTCGACCTGGGTCAGCGGCTTGCCGGTGGCGCGGTCGAGCACGTAGATCTGGCCAGCCTTGGTGCCGATCACCACCGCAGGCACGGTCTGGCCGTCGTCCTTGGTGAAGTCGATCAGGCTCGGCTGCATCGGCAGGTCGAAGTCCCACAGGTCGTTGTGCACGGTCTGGTACACCCACTTCTGGTTGCCGGTGGTGGCGTCCAGGGCCAGCACCGAAGCGCCGTAGGTGTGGTCCAGGGTGTTGCGTTCAACGCCGTAGATGTCGGTGGACGAGGAGCCCATCGGCAGGAACAGGGTGTTCATCGCCGGGTCGTAGGACATCGGCGCCCAGCTGTTCGGGGTGCTGCGCACGTAGGTGCTGTCGCCCTGCGGTGCCTGGCGATCCTCGGGGTTGCCCGGGTCGAAGGCCCAGCGCATTTGCCCGGTGATCACGTCGAAACCACGGATCACGCCACCTGGCATGTCGGTCTGGACGTTGTCGGCAACACGGCCGCCCACCACCACGGTGGTACCGGCCATCAGCGGCGCCGACGACAGCTGGTAGTAGGAGTCCGGCACGTCACCCAAGCCTGCCTTGAGGTTGACCTGGCCGTTGTTGCCAAAGCCCTGGCAGAACTCGCCGTTGTCGGCGTCGACGGCGATCAGGCGGCCGTCGATGGTATTGGTCAGCAGGCGACGCTGGCAGTTGGCGCCGGCCGGCACGCTGCCACCGGTGATCGGCGAGCTGTTCGGCTGGGTCGGCTGGGCGATGGCGGCGGTGGCGTCGAAATAGGCCATGCCGCGGCAACGCTGCCAGACCTTGGACTGGGCGTTGATGGCGTTCTTCCACAGCTCCTTGCCGGTGTCGGCGTCCAGCGCGATCAGGTTGTTGTGCGGGGTGCAGATGAACACCTTGTTGCCGATCTGCAGCGGGGTCAGCTGGTCTTCGGCACCGTTGCCGTCGCTGATGGCCACGTCACCGGTGTGGTAGGTCCAGGCCACCTTGAGCTTGTCGACGTTGTCGCGGTTGATCTGGTCGAGCGCGGCGAAGCGGCTGCCACCTTCGGTGTTGCCGTAGTGCGCCCAGTCTTTCTGCGCCTTGCCGGCTTCGACCGGGGTCATGCCCGGGCCCTTGCCGTTGGGGGCGACGCTTGGGTGGGCAACGAACATGTTGCCGGCGGCGATCACCAGCACCACGGCCAGCACGCCGGCGATGCCGTAGGCACCGCGGCCGGCGCTGGCGCCGCTGGCGCGTGCCAGCAGCGGGTAGACCAGCGCCACCACCATGCCGATCGCGCCGAACATGAACAGGCGCGAGAACAGCGGCCAGAACACCAGGCCGGTGTCGACCACTGCCCAGATCGCGGTACCGAGCAGGAAGGCTGCGTACAGCCAGGCGCCGGCCTTCTTGCGGCGGGCGATGAGCACACCGGCGATGGCCATCGCCAGGCCGCCGATCAGGAAGTACCAGGAACCGCCCAGGCCGGCCAGCTTGACGCCGCCAGCGGCGAGGAGCAGGCCGAGCAGGGCGATGACCACGCCCAGGCCGATCAGGAGGATTTTTGTGGCGCCAGCGGCGCGCGGTGTTTCGTTCATGCCAGGGATCTCAGCAGGTGGAATGCGCGCAGTTTAAGCCCTTAGCAAGCTAATTAACAAGTTAGTACATAATCTTGTGAGGCTGATTGTCGCAGGCTTGAACTTGCGGGTTTGTCGCGAAAAGTTTAGATCAGGCAGTGAACAATGCTTTAAAAGCAGATGTTTGTTAGTGTTCCGAGCGCTGCTCAGACTTTTGTATTAGGCACCAAAGGGCCTGCCGCAAGCAGGCCCCCTTTTCTTGCCTAGAACTGATAGGTGCCGGTGAGGATGGCCGCCCGGCTGGCGCCATACTCGACGGCCGACGAACGTGCGGCGTTGCCGTTCTGTTGACGCACGCGCTCCACGTAGGCTTTGTCGAACAGGTTGTTGACGTTCAACTGCAGGTCGAGCTGGCGGTTGACCCGGTACCCGACCATGGCGTTGTGCAGCCAGTAGGCATCGAGCTTGGCGTTGGTGCTGGAGGTGACGTTGCGTTCGCTGACATAGCGGGCGCCATAGCCGAAGGTCCACGTGGGGGTGAGCTGGTAGGTGGTCCACAGGTTCAGCGAACGCGGCGGGGTATTGCCCAGCGCCTGGCCCTTGCTGGCGAAGCCGTTGCTACCTGCGGCCGCCTTGAGGGTCTCGCTGTCGAGGAAGGTGTAGTTGGCGAATACCGTCCAGCGTTCGCTCAGGTGGCCCGTGAGCCCCAGTTCCAGGCCCTGTACGCGTTGTTTGCCGGACAGCACGGTGGAACCGTCCGCCAGCGTTTCGCGGGCGTTGCTCTTGACGATATGAAACAGCGCGGCGTCCAGCTCCAGTCGCTGGTCGAGCATCAGCCATTTGCTGCCCAGTTCCCAGGTCTGATTCCTTTCCGGCGCGAGCCCTTCGGTAGTTGCGCTCAGGCCCCGCGCGTTACTGGCCAGTGACTCGGCCGAAGGGTTGAAGGAGTTGCCCCAGGCAAGGTAGACGCGCCCGTGTTCGGTGGGTTTGTAGACCAGCCCGGCCCGGCTGCTGACGGTATGGTCGAGGCTGTCGAAGGCCGAGGTGCGCTCGTGGGCCGGGGAGTACCCCTTGGCGCTGCCGGCGAAGCGGTCGTGGCGCAGGCCCAGGTGCAGGTCCCAGCGCTCGTTCAAGGCGATGCTGTCGAACAGGTAGAGGGCCTGGTTGTCCAGCGCGGTTTCGGTGTAGCCCGAAACTGCCTTTTGCACGGGGCCGCTCCAGTAACCGGGCGGGTTCTCCAGCGCGTAGCCGTTGGCGGGGTAGCGCGGGGTGCCCAGGCCATGGTTGTAGGTTTTCAGCGCCAGCGTTTCGCGTGACAGCTCCACGCCCATCACCCAGTCATGTTCCAGGCCCAGCAGCCGGTGGTGGCCACGCAGGCTGGTCTGGCTGATCCACATCTGCGTGGTGGCGTCGCGGCCGTAGCCCTGCGGGCCGGCAGGCAGGTAACGCCCAGGGGGCAAACCGCGGGTGCTGACGTGGGAGGCGGAGACCACAGTGTCACGCCTGAGCTGGCTGTAGCGGGCCAACTGCTGCAGCTGCAGTTGTTCGTTGAAGTCATGTTGCAGATCGAGCGTCAGCTGGTTCTGCTCGATGTGCTCCTTGTCGAGGTTCTTCCAGCCGAAGTACTGGTCGCGCTCGACACCCGCCAGGCGCTTGCCGTCCAGCGCCGGCACGCCGTAGTCGGGCAGGTTGTCGTCGACCTGGTGCAAGGCGCTCAGGGTCAGCCAGGTGGCGTCACTCAGGCCCAGTTGCAGGGCCGGGGCTATGCCCCAGCGCTGCTGGTCGATGCCGGGGCTATGCCCCAGCGCTGCTGGTCGATGCCGGGGCGGCCGGGCACTTCGTTGCGGTGCGCCATCAGGTTGAGGCGTGCCGCGCTGCCTTGGCCGACAGCGGCCAGCGGCTGGTTGCTGTCCAGGGTCAGGCGTTGATAGCCGGCGCTGCCGAGGCTGCCGCCCAGGCGGGTGAAGGCCTGGTGGTCGGGCTGCTTGCTGATGAGGTTGATGTTGCCGCCGGTGGCGCCGGCCCCGCCGAACACTGAGCTGGGGCCTTTGATCACCTCTACCTGTTCGAGGTTGAAGGTGTCGGAGCGCGTGGTCTGGGCGCTGTCGCGCAAGCCGTCGACCTGGATGCTGTTGCTCGCCGAAAAGCCGCGGATGTTGATGTTGTCGCCAGAGCCGCCACCGCCTTCACCGGCGTTGAAGGTGATGCCGGAAACATTCGACAGCACCTGGCGCAGGCCCAGCGCCTGCTGCTGGGCAAGCACCGGGGCCGGGACCACGGTGATGGTCTGCGGGGTGTCGAGCAAGGGGGCCAGTTGCTTGATCGACGCGGAGCGTTCGGTACGGGGGCTGGTCGAGGCGGGCGCGTTGACCTGCGTCTCTTCAAGCTCGATCAAGGGTTGCACGGCGAGGGCATTGCCACACAGGGAGGCGGCGCCCAGGCCAAGGGCGGAACTGCGCAGCGCGCTGCGAAGGGTGCGATCGGTTGTAAGGTGGTGCATGCGTGAATGTCCAGCGTGGGTGAGTGAAGCCGGGCTGTGAGTGGTTTTCACAGGCGAGCGGGGGCACTGCGCCATGGCCAAGGGCCGCGCAGGGGTTCAAGGAAAAGAAGTCGGGGCGATCAGGTCAGCTGGCAGGCCAGGGCGTTGCGGTGCCGTAGAACACGGCTAGCCAAACGGTATGGCTGCCCTGGGCGGTCCACTCCACGCGGTGCCGGCAGTGGGCCGGGATGTCCAGGCAATCGCCGGGTGCCAGCAGCCGGGTGTGGGCTTCATGCTCCAGGCGCAGGCCGGCACTGCCGCTCAGCAGCAGGATCCATTCGTTTTCGGGCTGGTCGTACCAGAAGCCGGGTGGGCTGCACTGGCCGCTGGAAACGATGCGTTCGATACGCAACCCAGGGCGCTTGAGCAGGTCGTCGACCCACTCCGGCGCGGCGGGGTTGCAGGAAGGGAGAGGGGTCAGGAGGTTGGAGGGTGTCATAGGGAATCTCGCTCTACAGGAGTTCATTCACTATGGACTTCATCGAAAATCGGCGCGCCTCATGGGCACCTACTCAGCGTGTAGGACTTTTCTGAGGCGCTAGGCAAAAGGATACATATGGACAAGCTTCTGCCGATCCTGCGCGTTATCGGCTGAGCGGCAAGGCCACGCCAATCAGCGCGAACAGGCTGCCGCAGCAGCGGTTGAAGCCCTTGCCGCCCTTGGCCAGCCAGGGGCGCACGCGAAATGCCATCCGTGCCAGCAGGTACTCGACCACGAACTCCACGCTGGCGAAAGTCGCCGCCATGATCACGAACTGCAGCAGCAACCCGCGTTGCGGGTCGAGAAACTGCGGCAGGAATGCGCCATAGAACAACAGCACCTTGGGGTTGGCCACTGCCGACAGCAGGCCCTGGCGGAACAGGTCTGCATTGCCCAGGCTGGCCGTGCGCTGGCTGGCCTCCAGCTGCAAGGCCGGGCTGCGCCAGAGCTGGATGCCGAGCCACAGCAGATAGGCCCCGCCCACCCATTTGAGCACGGTCAGCACCGAAGCCGAGGCTTGCAGCAGGGCGCTCAAACCGAACATGGCCAAGGCAATCAGGGCACTGAAGCCGAACACCCCGCCGACAATGGTGAACAAGGTGCGCCGGGCGCCATACAGCGCACCGTGGGTCAGGGCCAGCAAGCTGTTGGGGCCGGGGGTGAGCGACAGGCCGATGCTCGCCAGCAGGTAGAGGAGCCAGGTATCCAGTGCCATGGAAAATGCCTTGAGTTCGAGATGGCCGCCAGTTTAAGGGACGGCGCGCGATGCCGAAGGTATTATCTGGACATTCCATGGTGTTATCTGGACACGCCGGTCATGACCCCCGATATCCGCTTGCTGGTTCTGCCGTTGCCGGACTTTGCCCTGCTGCCCTTTGGCGCCTTTCTCGACAAGCTGCGTTTCAGTGCAGACGATGAGGACTACAGCCGACAGCGCTATTGCGCCTGGACACTCGGCGGCTTGGCCGGCGAACCGGTGGTGTCGAGCAGCGGGGCGGTGCTGCAGGTCGAGGCCATTGTCGAGCAGCGCCTGGCCGACTACGACTACCTGGTGCTGTTTGGCGGTCGCAATGCCGAGGCAACGGCGCGGTTGGCGGGGCAGTACAAAGGCCTGCTCAAGCGCGCAGCCCGGGCCGGCGTGAAGCTGGTCGGCATCGACAATGCGGCGTTCCTGCTGGCGGCCTGCG
Organism: Pseudomonas sp. NPDC087029; assembly: GCF_044745345.1. Lineage (NCBI taxonomy): Bacteria > Pseudomonadati > Pseudomonadota > Gammaproteobacteria > Pseudomonadales > Pseudomonadaceae > Pseudomonas > Pseudomonas sp. NPDC087029. The sequence continues at coordinate 228,781 of NZ_JBIVAB010000007.1, forward strand.
GCTTGCTGGACGGGCACAAGGTGGTGGTGCACTGGCGTCACGAGGCCGAGTTTCGCGCCAGCTTCCCCCACCTGGAGCTGCTGCCCGAGCAGTTGTACTGCATCGACGGGGCGCGCATCACCTGCGCGGGAGGCACTGCGGCCATCGACCTGGCGGTCGAGCTGTTGTCACGCAGCTGTGGGCGCGCGCGTGCGCTCAAGGGGTTGGCCGACATGCTGGTGGACGAGTCCAGGGACAGCCGCCATGCCTTGCGCTCGCTGGAGGCCGGCCCAGGCCAGGGGCGCCAGGTGCAGCGCGCCCTGGCACTGATGCGTCATCACCTGGCGGCGCGCTTCTCCATCGAGCAGCTGGCGCTGGATCTGGGCATCAGCCGACGCCAGCTGGACCGCCAGTTCCAGGCCAGCCATGGCATGAGCGCCAAGGCCTGGTGGCAGGAGATGCGCCTGCAGCAGGCGCGCTGGCGGTTGCTCAACTCCAGCCATAGCCTGGGGCAGATTGCCGACGAGGTAGGGCTGGGCGATGCCAGCTACCTGGGGCGCTGCGTGCGCCAGCGTTTTGGTTGCACGGCGCTGGCGTTGCGCAGGGGCGCTTGAGGGCACAGAGGCTAGAGCTTGTGGGGTATTCGTGGGAGCGGGCTTGCCCCGCGAAGAGGCACGCCCATACACCTGCGTTGCTTGGCACGGGCTGCGCCCGTGTTCGCGGGGCAAGCCCGCTCCCACAATCAAGGCACTTGCGCAGCATAAAGCACAGCCTGTTCACTGCGGGGTGCCGAACAGCCCCGTCCAATAGATGCCGGCGTCGCTTTTCGGGTCCACGGCATAGGCGGCGCCGAGCTCGCGGTAGTCCGGGTTCATCAGCGTCGCGCAATGCCCGGGGCTGGCCAGCCAGCCATCCACCACCTTCTGCGCGGTGTCACGCCCGGCGGCGATGTTCTCGCCAATCTGCTGGTACAGGTAGCCTGCCAGCTCCGCACGGTCGCCCGGGGTGCGCCCGTCACGGTCGATATGGTCGAAGAAGTTCTGGTTGGCCATCGCCCGCGTATGGGTCGCCGCCACGCCAGCCAGGGTGGTGTTCCAGCTCAGCGCCGGCGCTGCGGCGAACGGCTGGCCGCCGCATTGGCGCGGCGCCTTGCGCGCAACGTTGATCGCCTGCAGCAGCTTCTGCCCCTCGGCCTGCCAGTCGCCCAGGCGCCCGCTGAGCAGCGGGCGGGCGAGGACGATGCGCCAGTCGCGGCCCTCCTGGCTGACACCGATATCGACGAACTGCGGGTCGAGCACCACCTGGCAGAAGCTCTCTTCGATGGCATGCATGGCGGCGCGGGCATCGCGGGGGCCGGACAGGCTGATGGCCTGGACATTGACCATCGGGTAGGCGGCGCGGGTCATGGCCTGTTGCAGGTCGCGGGTACCTTCCGGCGACAGGTCCAGGCGGGTGTCGCTGTTGAGCGGCGGCAGTTCCAGCGATGCCTCGCCACCACAGGGCTGGGCCTGGCTGCGGTAGGCATTGATCGAATCGATCAGCTGCGCCTCTTCGCCGGTGGCAGCCAGGCTCCCGGTCGAGATGACCAGGCCCAGCGACAAGGCGGCAACGGATGACAGGACGCGCATGTGGATCTCCCTGTGACTGGCAGCGTCTTGGTATGCGCTGCTCATCCTACACAAGCCCAGGGTTTTTGGCCCGGAATCGTGCGAAGCAAAGTTGAGCGCCGGCAAAGGCTTGCGGGCGGCAAAAGAGGGAGTAGACCATGGGTCGCCAGAAAAGTGCGAACGGTTGGTAATCATTCGCACCATCAGCCACCGCTGATGCGCTCAGCGTGCCAGGGCCTGGTTGGGTTTGTAGAACAGGAAGTGCCGGGTTTCGGCCGTCTTGCGGTAGGCCTTGGCCCACTCGGGATGTACGTTGCGGTCATGGAAGTAGAGTGCGCCGCCGGTTGTATCCTTGAGCTGCTGGTTGAGCGCCTTGCGCGCGATTTCCTTGGCCACGTCGTAGCGCTGCGCCTCCTCGACCTGGTCGGGGCGCCCGTCGCACCACCAGGAAAACTGGCACGACTTGCTTTCCACCCCTTGCTTGACCACGCCGCAGATGGTGTTGGGGAAGCCCTCGTGGCCCAGGCGGTTGAGCACCACGCTGGCGACCGCGCTCATATCCTGCGCATCGGCGCCCTTGGCTTCCCAGTAGATGGTGCGGGCCAGGCAGGTGATGCTGTCATCCATCGGCGCCTGGCCTGCGGGGTCGACTGCTTTGACCTCGCCGGGGCTCAGGGTTTCGGCTTTTTTCGGCGGTGGGGCGTCATTGGCCACCTTTTCTTCGAGCACCTGCGCCTTGTCTTCGGCCACTGCGGCCTTGGCAGTGTCGGCGGCATGCAAGGGGCCTGCGAGCAGGGCCGTGGTCAATCCGATCACCATCCACGAGCAGCGCATGGTTGAGCTTCCCAAATGTGCGTTGCCTCACAGTCTAGCCAAGCGCCATCACTTGAGCGTAAGCATTAGCACCAAAGGCAGGGTGACGGCGGCAAGCACGGTCTGCAGGGCGATGATGGTGGCCATCAACGGGGCATTGCCGCCCATCTGCCGGGCCATGACATAGGACGATGAAGCCGTCGGCAGCGCCTGGAACAACACCGCCACCACCGCCGCCTGGCCACCCAGGCCCAGCAGCCGGCACAGGCCCCAGGTGGTCAGCGGCATGACCAGGAACTTGAACATCGACGCCGCCATCAGCGGCCGCACCTGTTGGCCAACGCTCGCGCCACCCAGCGCCGCGCCTACGCACAGAAGGCCCAGGGGCAGGGCCGCCTGGCCCAGGGCCTTGACCGTCGGCTCCAGGCCCGCCGGCAGGCCCAGCCCGGTCACCCGCAGCAGCAGCCCACCGGCGCAGCCGACGATCAACGGGTTGGCAAAAATGGCCCGCAGCACCGTGGCCGGCGAGCTGTGGCGGGCGCTGAAGCGCGCGAACACCAGCACGCACAGCAGGTTCACCAGCGGCACGATGGCGGCGTTGGCCACGGCCGCCAGGGCGATGCCGGCGCTGCCGTAGATGCCGGCGGCGAGGGTGGCGCCGATGTAGTTGTTGAAGCGCACGCCACCCTGGAACACCGAGGTGAAATCGGCGCCATCATGGTTCACCGCGCCTTGGTAGAGCACCAGCAGCACGGCGCCGAGCAGGGTCGAGAGCATCAGCACACCGACCATGCCCAGCACCGGCACGCCATCGAGGTTGGCGGTGGCCAGGCCGTGGAGAAACAGCGACGGCAGCAGCACGTAGTAGCTCAGGCGTTCGGCACCTGGCCAGAAGCTCTCGGCGAGAAAGCCGCGGATGCGCAGCAGCGTGCCCAGGGCAATCAGCAGGATGATGGGCACTAAGGTGGTGAGCAGCAGGTGGAGCATGGCGGGCGTTCCGTGATCGGGTACGGGCACAGGTTAGTCGCACCGATCAATCATTAAAAACGCGTATTTCTGCAGCCACCGTTGAGGAAAACTGCACGGTCAGTCACGCCTCAAGTGCAGTCTTGAGCACCGCGCTCAAATGCCGCCGCTGGCTTTTCTCGTGTTCCAGAAGCACCACCCGGCGTTTGAGCTGTGGCTCGCCGAAGGGCAGGCAGGTTGCCGCTGGCAGCCTTTGCAAGTCGTCGTCAGCCATCGGGATGATCGCCACCCCCAGCCCCATGACCGCCATGCTCGCCAACGCTTCCTGGCTGTCCAGCTCCATCTGTTCACTGACCTGCAGGTGCTGGCGACGCAGCTCCTGCTCGATCTGCCGGCCCGCCCAGGCGCGCTTGTCGAAGCGCAGGAAAGGCTGGCTGGCCAGCAACTGGGGCAGGCTCTGGCCGGCGAGTTCGGGGCTGGCGATGGCCCAGAAGCGGTCTTCGAACAGCGGGGTGAAGTCCAGGCTCTGCGGGTAGGGCATGACCGGCTCGGTGGTGATCGCCGCATCCAGCTCGCCGTCTTCCACGCGCCGCGCCAGCTCTGCCGACATGCCCGAGGCCACGCTGATGTGCAGGTCCGGGTGGTGCGCCTTGATCCACACCAGCGCCTTGGGCAGGCGGCGCGCCAGCACGGTGTGGATCGCGCCGAGCCGCAGGCGGCCACGCAGGCTCGGCCCGCTGGCCAAGGCATCGGCCAGTTCGTCGTAGGCCGCCAGGATGGTTTCGGCGCGCGCCACCGCCAGCTGCCCGGCCTCGGTCAGCACCACCTGGCGCCGGCTGCGGTTGAACAGCACCACCTGCAGTTCGTCTTCGAGGGTCTTGATGTGCAGGCTCACCGCCGACGGCGTCAGGCTGAGCAGGTCGGCGGCACGGGCGAAGGTGCCGTGGCGGGCGATGGTCACCAGGGTGCGCAGGGCTTTGAGAGACACGCGGGCAGGCTCCGGGGTTGAGCGGGCGAGGCGCTATTGTGTTTCAGTCTGTGGCTGGAGGGAATGCCCGCAGGCCTTGGCAGTCCGATCTCTTGCGCGGGCGCTATGCCCGTGTCACCTGCCATGGAGAAAACCGATGAAAGCAGCGCTATTGACCGCATTACTGGCCTCTACCGGCCTCGCCCAGGCCGCGCAGACCGTGGAGCTGAAGCTCGCCGGGCCAGACGGCCCCGGCCAGTCGATCGGCACCATCAGCATCGAGCAGAACCAATACGGCACCCTGCTGACCCCCGACCTCAAAGACCTGCCGCCGGGCGTGCATGGCTTCCACTTGCACCAGAACCCGTCCTGCGCCCCCAGCGAAGAAAACGGCAAGCCCGTGCCCGCCGGCGCGGCAGGTGGCCACTGGGACCCGGGCAAGAGCAATGCGCACAAGGGCCCGTATGACGACAGCGGCCACCGCGGCGACTTGCCGGCGCTTTATGTCGGTGCAGACGGCAAGGCCAGCTACCCGGTATTGGCGCCGCGGCTCAAGGCTGACGACTTCAAGGGCCACGCGTTGATGGTGCATGCCGGCGCTGACAACCACAGCGACCATCCGGAAAAACTCGGCGGTGGTGGGGCCCGCTTCGCCTGCGGCGTCGTGCAGTAAAGCGCCTCAGGGCTGGCGCTCGGCCACCGCCCGCAGGGTGCGCAAGGTCACGACCGGCGCATCCACCACGAAGCGGTTGGCCAGCCAGCCGGGCACATCGCCGGCCGGGTCGGCCTGCAACTGGTAGGTCACTTCGGTTTCGCGCTCGCCCAGCGGCTTCATCACCCACTCGCCATTGAGGTGCTGCACGCGGATCAGCCCGGGTTCCTCGGGCAGCTTGTTGGGCTCGGCGCTCAGGTGGCGCACCAGGGTGCCGTCGTCCAGGCGTTCGGTGGTGACCTTGAGGATGATGTCGCGCGGCAGCGTCGGCCACGGCAGGTTGGTGGTCAGGTACACCCAGGTGCTGTCGCCGTCGACCCCGACCAGGCGCATCTGGTCACAGGCATACAGCCATTTGCAGGCCACGCGCAGGTTCTCCTGCAGGTCGACCAGGGTGCGCACGCTGGCCTTGATGGTGCTGACACCACGAAATTGCTGGTAGGGGGAATCGGCCGCGCCGCTGAGGTAGACGCGAATGCCTTCGCGGTCGTAGGCCAGGTTCCAGCCATCGTCGGCCAGGGCGCTGGTGGCCAGCAGCAGGGTGCCAAGCAGCAGGCAGCGGTTCATGGCGAGTACCGCGCAAAAGGGGAAACTGCAGTATGCGCGGCAAAAACGAAGCCCGCCAGGTTGGCGGGCTTCGTTCAGCAACCTGGGATCAACGCTTGGGGTTGAGGGTCAGGTGCACGTGACGGTTGACGTCCTTGTACAGCAGGTAGCTGAACTTGCCTGGGCCGCCGGCGTAGCACGCCTGCGGGCAGAAGGCGCGCAGCCACATGAAGTCGCCGGCTTCCACTTCGACCCAGTCCTGGTTCAGGCGGTATACCGCCTTGCCTTCGAGCACGTACAGGCCGTGCTCCATGACGTGGGTTTCAGCGAACGGAATCACGCCGCCCGGCTGGAAGGTGACGATGTTGACGTGCATGTCGTGGCGCATGTCGGCCATGTCGACGAAGCGGGTGGTGACCCAGCGGCCTTCGGTGCCCGGCATTTCGATGACGGTGGCGTTGTCGCGGTGGGTGACGAACGACTCGGGGATGTCCAGGCCTTCGACCTTCTGGTAGTGCTTGCGCAGCCAGTGGAAGGTGACGTTGGACTTGCTGTTGTTGCGCAGGCTCCATTCGGCGCCTGGGGCGAGGAAGGCGTAGCCGCCCTGGCCTAGGGTGTGGAGCTTGCCTTCGACGGTGATGTCGATTTCGCCTTCGACGACGAACACTACGGCTTCGGCGTTCGGGTCTTGCTCAGGGCGCTCGCTGCCGCCTTCCGGGGCCACTTCGACGATGTACTGGGCGAAGGTTTCGGCGAAGCCGGTCAGCGGGCGGGCGATGACCCACATGCGCATCTTGTCCCAGAACGGCAGGTGGCTGGTGACGATGTCACGCATCACGCCCTTGGGGATGACGGCATAGGCTTCGGTGAACATGGCACGGTCAGTCAGCAGCTCGGTTTGAGCCGGGTGCCCACCGTGGGGGGCGAAGTAGGAGTGATTCGACATGAACGGTCTCGACTTGTTGTTCTCTCCCCGTGCCTTGGACCACACCGGCCGGTGCGTGCAGGGGATGTGCGGACAGCATATGGGCCAGCCCGCGGCATCCACAAATTAAATGTTGAAATACCCGGTATTTGCTTACTGAATGTGCACCTGCTGGCCTGCATGGGCCTCTGGCAGGCGGTCGCCCTTGCCGAACAGCTTGTGGCGCAACGTGCCCTCGGCATAGTTCAGGGGATAGCGACCGCGGCGTTGCAGCTCCGGTATCAGCAGCTCGACGACGTGGGTGAGGTCGTCCGGCTGCACGGCGTAGGTCAGGTTGAAACCGTCCACGCCGGTCTGGTCCAGCCAGTGCTCCAGCTGGTCGGCGATGGCCTGCGGGTCACCCACCAGCACCGGGCCGCGGCCGCCAAGGCCGACGAACTCGGCCGCTTCACGCACGGTCCAGCGCCGGTTCGGGTCGGCGGCGGTGAAGGCCGCCAGCGCGGCGCGGCCGGCGTCGTTCTCGACGTATTCGATATGGGTGTCCGGGTCGAGGCCGGCGAAGTCGATGCCGGTCCAGCCCGACAGCAAGGCGAGGGCGGCGTCCAGGTCGACGTAGCGGCGGTACTCGGCAAAGCGCGCCTGGGCCTGCTCGGTGGTAGGGGCGACGATCAGCAGCGCCTGGGCATAGATCAGCACCTCGTCGCGGCCACGCCCGGCCTCCTCGCTGGCAAGGCGGATGCCGTCGGCATAGCGGCGCAGTACCGTGGGCGTCGGCCCGCTGATGAACACGCACTCGGCATGCCGGGCGGCGAACTGCTGGCCACGCGCCGAGGCGCCAGCCTGGAACAGCACCGGGGTGCGCTGCGGTGACGGCTGGCACAGGTGCATGCCAGGCACCTGGAAATGCTCGCCGGCATGGCCGATGGCGTGCACCTTGCTCGGGTCGATGTAGCGGCCGGTGTCGCGCTCAAGGCGCACGGCGTCGTCTTCCCAGCTTTTTTCCCAGAGCTTGTACAGCACCTGCAGGTATTCCTCGGCCAGGTCGTAGCGCTGGTCGTGGCCAAGCTGGCGGGCCAGGCCCAGGTTGCGGGCGGCGCTGTCCAGGTAGCCGGTGACGATGTTCCAGCCAACCCGGCCATTGCTCAGGTGATCGAGGGTGGACATGCGCCGGGCGAAGGGATACGGGTGCTCGTAGGTCAGCGAAAAGGTCACGCCAAAGCCCAGGTGCTCGGTCACCCCGGCCATCGCCGGCACCAGCAGCAGCGGGTCGTTGACCGGCACTTGCACGCCGCCGCGCAGGGCGGCTTGCGGGCCGCCCTGGTAGACGTCGTAGATGCCCAGCACGTCGGCGATGAACAGCGCATCGAACAGCCCGCGTTCGAGCAGGCGTGCCAAATCGGTCCAGTAGTCCAGGCGGTTGAAGGCCACGCTGGTGTTGCGTGGGTGGCGCCACAGGCCAGGCGACTGGTGGCTGGCGGCATTCATGCTGAAGGCGTTGAAGCGGATCGGGCGTGGCATGGCTGGGGCTCTTCGGTCAAGGCAGCACGGAGGTCGGGTAGACGGCATCGGCCACCTGCAGCTTGTGCGGGATCAGGCCCAGGCCCTGGAAGGTGTCGGCCAGCTTCTGCTGTTCGGCGACGATCTGCGGGGTGATGGCCACGGCGTTGTAGTTGCGCCGCTCGCTGGCTACCTGCAGCACGCTGGGGTTGATGCCCAGCTGCGGCGCCAGCAGCGCGGCAACTTCGGCAGGTTTGGCGTTGGCCCACTGGCTGACCTTGCCCAGCTCTGTGAAGAAGGTCTTGAGCAGCGCGCGGTGCTGGTCGGCGAAGGCCGCGGTAGACAGGTAGAAGGTGCGGTTGTTGGTCAGCCCGCTGCCATCGCGCAGGCTTTTGAGGCCCGGCTGGCTTTGCGCGGCGGCGAGGAACGGGTCCCACAGGGTGGCGGCCTGCACGCTGCCCGACTGCAGGGCGGCCACGGCATCGGCAGCATTGTTGACGTAGGCCGGGGTGATGTCCTGGTAGCTCAGGCCGGCCTGCTCCAGGGCCACGGCCAGCAGGTACTGGGCATTCCAGCCACGGCCGGTGGCCACGCGCTTGCCTTTGAGGTCCTGCACGCTGGCCAGCTGGTCCTGCTCGCGCACCACCAGGCCGATGCCGCGCGGGTAGGGCTGTTCGGCGGCGAGGTAGACCACCGGTTTGCCGGCGGCCTGGGCGAACACCGAAGGCGCATCGGCAGCGTGGCCCAGGTCGATGGCACCGGTGCTCAGCGCTTCGAGCAGTTGCGGGCCGGCGGCGAACTCGTGCCAGGTCACTTTCACGCCTTGCGGGGCCAGGGCTTTTTCCAGGGCGCCGCTGCCTTTGAGGATGTTGATGCTGTTGAACTTCTGGTAGCCGATACGCAGGATCTTGGCGTCATCGGCGACGGCGCTGGACCAGGGCAGCAGGGCGCTGGCGACGGTGGCCAGAAGGCCGCCGACTAGCAGGCGGCGCAGGGGCGAGAAGGCACGGGCAGGCATGGGGGAAGCTCCTTGAACGGCTGGCTGGGGATGTTTCCAGCCTAAGGAGATGGCGTTTGGCTTTCAATTTTTTAATTCCATTTGGTTAGATTGATTTGTTCTTTTTATATCCTTTTGTGTGTGGATGATTTCGCCTGACGCCACGCCCGCGAGAAGGTTCCGGCGCATTGACATTTTTTTCACATTCCACTGCTAGGATCCTTTGCACTTTCCAGGAGCCCCAAGCCCATGCCCATCCTGCGCCAGCGCGGCACCCGTATCGCCCTGACCACCACTGCTGCAGTGCTCACCGCCACCCTCGGTTTCTTCGCCTGGCAAAGTTTCTACCCGGTCCAGGCCAGCAATGGCTGGGGCGTCGATGTGCTGCACCGCGACGTGACCAAGGCCGCCTCGCTGCTGGTGCAGGCCGATGGCAGCCTGCTGGTCAGCCGCGAACTGGACGATGGCCGCGGCAGCATCCTCAAGATCACCGCCCAGGGCGAGCGCGTGGTCCTGATCGACAAATTGTCCAAACCCGACGGCATGGTCGCAGCCCAGGGCGGTTGGGTGTTCAGCCAGGAGGGCGGGCAGGCGCCGGTCAGCCTGTCGCGTGATGGCCAGGTCACCCACCTGTTCGACGGCGACAGCGTGCAAGGGCTGTGGAACGATGGCGACCACCTGTACGCGATCGAGGACCGCAAGGGCAATGGCCGGCTGATGCGCTACGAGTGGGCCAGCGGCAAGCTCGAGGTGCTGCGCGCCAACCTGACCGAAACCGAAGGCCTGACCCGCTGCGCCGACGGCCGCCTGCTCTACACCGAAAAAGCCACCGGCAAGGTGCGTGCGCTGGCCGACGATGGCCAGGACCCGGTGGTGGTCGAGGGCCTGCGCAACCCTACCTTCCTGCTGTGCGACCAGCGTGGCCTGTGGATCAGCGAAGACAGCACGCACCGTGCCCGCCTGCTGCGGGTCGATGCCGACGGCACCCAACACACGGTGCTGACCTTCCTCAAGGCGCCCCAGGCCATCACCCCGGACGGCAAGGGCGGTTACCTGCTGGCCGAAGGCGGCCGCAACCGGGTCTTGCACCTGACGCCGCCAGCCGAGCAAAGCACCGCCCAGCGCTAACTACCAGCGTCACGACGAACTTAGGTGGTGGCGCTCATCACGCAGCCGCTCAAGCAGGATCGCGGCGGCGTTACTCGGCCACCAGCAACAGCGACTGCGGCACGGCGCTCTGCGGGTGTTGCGGCTCCTGCAGGCTGGCCAGCCTGAACCCGGCCATGTCCAGTGCATTCAGCCAGCTGGCCAGGGTGCGGAAGTACCACGGCATGGGCTTCCAGTGCCCGGCGAAGCCGCTGAAGGACTCCTCGCGCCAGCCATCCTGGTAGTCGCCGTTGGCCACGCTCCAGGGGTGCAAGGTCTGGATCAGCATCGCGCCCCCGGGTACCAGCAGCGTCTTCAGGGTGGCGAGCAGGGGAATGATGTCCTGCTGCAGCAGGGCGAAGTTGGCGCAGATCAGGTCGTAACCGGCGCCTACGCCTTTGGCGCTTTCGACCAACTGCTCATAGCTGGCCTGGTACACCCGTGGCGAACCGGCCGCCTGCGCCGCGGCGACCAGCGCAGCATCGCCATCCACGCCGGTGGCGTCGATGCCGCGATCGGCCAGGGCGCGCAGCAGCCAACCTTCGCCGCAGCCCAGGTCCAGTACCCGCTCAGGCTGGCGCGCCAGGATGGCCAGCAGGATCGCCTGGTCGGTCACTTGCCGGCGGCTTTCGATGGCGCCGCTGCGCACGGCGTCGATCCAGGCCTGGGCATTGTGCTGCCAGCTTCGCAGCACGGCGGTTTCGCGGCTTGGCATTGCACCCTCCAGTGCAGTGGGGTTGCTCAAGCATAGGCGTCCGCCGCAGGGTTTTCCGCTGCCGTCTGCTCGATGCCTTGCAGGGCTGGTCGGCCATAGAACAGCAGGGCGGTCGCCCAGCTGGCGAACCAGACGACGATCCCGGCCCAGAAGGTGTGCGACATGTAGTGCCAGCCCTGCAGCACCCGCGTGGTGCCATACACGAAACCGATCAAGAGGATCGCCACCAGCAGCTTGCGTGCATGCTGCCAGCGGTGGCGCAGGGCCACGAAGTACAGGGCCAGCAGGGTGAAGCCACTGGAGGCGTGGCCACCAGGCCAGCAGCGGCCATCGCCGGCCTTGCTCAGCAGGGTGAAGTTCTCATACCACTCCTTTTGCAGCTCATGGCCACCGTACAGGGTGGTTTCCACCGGGCAATACACGCTGGTGTGGCTTTTCAGGTAGTGGATCACCGTGGTGCTCAGGGCGAAGGCGACCACCACATACAGCAAGTCGCGGCGATGCTGGGCGGTAAAGCGCAGTACCGGGCTGATACGGGTCTTGTCGAACAGGCGGGTTATCCCCGCGTTCGGGTGGTTCTGCAGGCGTGGCCAGATGAACGACAGCAGCGAGCCGATCACCGCCGCCTCGCCGGTCCAGTCCGGCAGGATGCGTGGCCATTTGTGGGTGACCCTCTCGAACCACTGGTCATGCAGCAGCGGGAAGCTGCCGGTGGCCGGGTCGATCAGCAGGTTGCTGATCCAGCGGTCCAGCTCGGTGAGGTCGAACAGCAAAAAGACCGCCACAGCCAGCGCCAGCGGCAATGCCAGGTTGTTGATGTAGAACGTGGTGCGTGAAGGGGTTGGTGTGGTTTTGGACATGGTTCTGGACATGGTTACTTCCCTGTGACGCTGACGAGTTCGCGCCATTGTTTGGCATTGAGTTGGCCCAGGATATGGGGTTTGCCGTCGCTGCCCTTGGTGACGAACAGCGCGCTGGCGTAGCCACTGTCACGCTGGCCGCCAGGTACGTCCAACTGGCGCTCCAGTTGGTCGATGCAGCCGCTGTGGGTCACCAGGATCAGGTTGCGGGCATCACGCTTGTGGGCAAACGCGGCGTCGGCGAACGTGCTGTCGCATCGCATCAGCCAGTCCTGGGTTTCGATGGCCTTGCCGAAAATGAACGATGCGGTCTGGCGGGTGCGCACTTCCGGGCTTGCAAGCACATCGGCCGCGCCCAGGCCCAGCTGCCTGATACCGTCGCCCACGGCCTGCGCCGCCTGGCTGCCATCGACGGTGATGCCGCTGGGGTCATCGAGGCAGGCATGGTTGGAGCGATCGCAGCGTTCGGCATGGCGCACCAGCACAATCACCTCGCCCTTGGCCCAGGCCGCGTAGACGCCGTGCTCGCTCATCTGTTGCACGCTGCCCAGGTCGCTGACCTGGGGGCGGGAAAAATGCCAAAGGCCAAGCAACGACACCGCCAGCAGCCCGCCAAACAGCCAGTGCAAGCGCCGACGCCTGAGGCGCGCGGGGCGCAGGGGTGTATCGATCACATTCTCCAGCATGCTGGCACTCCAGGGCTCGGGTCCGAAGGGTGGGCCGCCTGGCCTGTCACCCGAAACTGGCGGCACATTAGCCTTGTGTTTGTGGCGCTGGAGTGAAGCGGATGTGAAAAATATGCAGGACGTACAGCCTGGACGCTGGCCATACCCGACAAAATCCGTCAGCTAAGCTTGTGCAGGACTTTTCCGACAGCGAGTTCGCGGGAGTAGAAATGAACATCACGCTCAAATCGAAGCTGCTGGTGGCCGGCATGACGCTGGCCTGGGGCATGCTCAGCGCCCAGGCCGCCGAGAGCAAGAAGGTCGATGTGCTGCTGGTGGGCGGCGGCATCATGAGCTCGACCCTGGCGGTGTGGCTCAACGAACTGGAGCCTGGCTGGTCGATGCAGATGGTCGAGCGCCTGGACAAGGTGGCCGAGGAAAGCTCCAACGGCTGGAACAACGCCGGCACCGGCCACTCCGCCCTGGCCGAGCTCAACTACACCCCGGAAAAGGACGGCAAGATCGACATCAGCAAGGCGGTGGAGATCAACGAGTCGTTCCAGGTCACCCGCCAGTTCCTCGCCTGGCAGGTCAGGCAAGGCGTGCTGAAGAACCCGCACTCCTTCATCAACACCACCCCGCACATGAGTTTCGTCTGGGGTGACGACAATATCCGCTTCCTCAAGAAGCGCTACGAAGCGCTGCAGGCAAGCCCCCTGTTCAAGCCCATGCAGTACTCCGAAGACCCCGCGCAGATCCGCAAGTGGGTACCGCTGATGATGGAAGGCCGCGACCCGAACCAGAAGCTCGCGGTGACCTGGACGCCCATCGGTACCGACGTCAACTTCGGTGAAATCACCCGGCAGTACGTGGCCTACCTGCAGTCGCGGCCCAATTTCGACCTCAAGCTCTCCACCGAAGTCGAGGCCATCACCCGCAACGACGATGGCTCCTGGCATGTGGAGTACAAGAACCTCAAGGATGGCAACAAGGCTGCCAGCGATGCCAAGTTCCTGTTCATCGGTGCCGGTGGTGCGGCGTTGCCGCTGTTGCAGAAGTCCGGCATCGATGAGGCCAAGGACTATGCCGGCTTCCCGGTGGGCGGCTCGTTCCTGGTGACCGACAACCCGACCATTGCCGAGCAGCACATGGCCAAGGCCTATGGCATTGCCGCCACCGGTGCGCCGCCGATGTCGGTGCCGCACCTGGACACCCGTGTGCTCGATGGCAAGCGCATGATCCTGTTCGGGCCGTTCGCCACGTTCTCGACCAAGTTCCTCAAGCAGGGCTCGCTGCTCGACCTGTTCGCCAGCGTGAGCGTGCACAACACCTGGCCGATGGTGCGTGTGGGCGTGCGCGAGTTCGACCTGGTGCAATACCTGGTAGGCCAGGTGCTGCAGTCCGACGATGACCGCTTCGACGCCCTGCGCACCTATTTCCCCAAGGCGAACAAGGCGGACTGGCGCCTGTGGCAGGCGGGCCAGCGCGTGCAGATCATCAAGAAAGACCCACAGCTGGGCGGCGTGCTCAAGCTCGGCACCGAAGTCGTCACCTCCAAGGACGGCAGCATCGCCGGCCTGCTGGGCGCCTCGCCAGGCGCTTCCACGGCGCCGCCAATCATGCTCGATTTGCTGAACAAGGTGTTCAAGGACAAGGTGGCCTCGGCGGCCTGGCAGGCGAAGATCAAGCAGATCATCCCTTCGTATGGCATGCACCTGAACGATCATCCTGACGAGGTGCTCAAGGAGTGGGCGTATACCAACGAGGTGCTGCAGCTGAACCCGCCGACGGCTGCGGCCGCACCAGCGACCGCACCCTAGGCGAGGGCTAGACTTACGACGAGACATCATCATCTATCAAAAATGACCACCGCCCCCTCGGACCGGACTTCCCCCGTCGACGGTGGCCTTCTTGCAGAGGAGGGCTGGTCATGGACGAGGCAAGGCTTCACGATTTCATGGGCAAGCTGGTGGGCGACATGGGCGCGGCGGCGACCCTGGCCAATGTCATCCTCGGTGACGAGCTGGGGCTCTATCGGGCCATGGCCGACAGCCAGCCGACCACGCCCGAGGCGCTGGCCGCCCGGACCGGTTGCCACCCGCGGTTGGTGCGCGAATGGCTCAATGCCCAGGCGGCGTCGGGCTACATGACCCACGACAAAGGCCAGTTCGTACTGCCCGAGGAACAGGCCATGGCCCTGGCGCTGGAGGATTCCCCCGCCTACATGGCTGGCGGTGCGGCGGTGGTGGCGGCGCTGTTCCACGACAAGGACAAGCTGGTGGCCGCCATGCGCGGCGATGGCGGCCTGGCCTGGGGCGACCATCACCCCTGCATGTTCAGCGGCACCGAGCGGTTCTTCCGGCCGGGCTATCGCACCTTCCTTGTAGCCCAGTGGCTGCCGGCGCTCGACGGCGTCGTCGCCAAGCTGCAGGCCGGGGCGAAAGTGGCGGATGTGGGCTGCGGGCATGGCGCTTCCACGCTGGTGATGGCCCAGGCGTTCCCTGCATCGACGTTCGTTGGCTATGACTACCATGCGCCGTCCATCGCCACGGCCACCACGCGCGCGCGCGAGGCAGGGCTGGAGGGGCGCGTGAGCTTCCAGCAGGCCTCGGCCAAGGATTACCCGGGCCATGACCATGACCTGGTGTGCTTTTTCGACTGCCTGCATGACATGGGCGATCCGGTCGGTGCGGCGCGGCACGCCTACCGGGCGCTGAAGGCCGACGGTACGGTGATGCTGGTGGAACCGTATGCCGAGGATTCCCTGGACGGCAACCTGACGCCGGTGGGGCGCTTGTTCTATGCCGCATCGACCTTCATCTGCACGCCGAACTCGCTGTCCCAGGAAGTGGGGCTGGGGTTGGGTGCGCAGGCGGGTGAGGCACGCTTGCGAGCGGTGTTGGAGGAGGCGGGGTTCAAGCAGTTTCGGCGAGCGACGCAGACGCCGTTCAACCTGATTCTGGAGGCCAGGAAGTAGCGACTGCCCCACAGATACCTGTGGGAGCCGGCTTGCCGGCGATAGGGCCGCAACAGGCAAAAAAGAAGGGGCGCCCTATGGGCGCCCCTTCTGTCTACTGCTTAGGCTTCAGCGTCCCAGGGACGATCGCCTTTCTCATCTTTCACGCGGGTCGGCAGGCCCATCACGTCCAGCGCCTTGAGGAACGGCTCGGCTGGCAGCTCCTCGACGTTGACCATGCGCTTGGCATCCCACTCGCCACGGGCGACCAGCAAGGCGGCGGCCACAGGCGGCACGCCAGCGGTGTAGGAAATGCCCTGGCTGTCGGTCTCGGCGTAGGCCTCTTCGTGGTCGGCCACGTTGTAGATGAACACTTCGCGCGGCTGGCCGTCCTTGGTGCCCTTGACCAGGTCACCGATGCAGGTCTTGCCGGTGTAGCCGGGGGCCAGCGAGGCCGGGTCAGGCAGCACGGCCTTGACCACCTTGAGCGGTACCACTTCCAGGCCTTCGGCGGTCTTGACCGGCTGCTCGCAGAGCAGGCCCAGGTTCTTCAGCACGGTGAACACGTTGATGTAGTGCTCGCCGAAGCTCATCCAGAAACGCACGTTCGGCACGTTGAGGTTCTTGGAGATCGAGTGAACTTCGTCGTGGCCGGTGAGGTACAGGTTCTGGGAACCCACCACCGGCAGGTCGTCGGTACGCTTGACTTCGAACATGGTGTTGCTGGTCCACTGGCTGTTCTGCCAGCTCCAGACTTGCCCGGTGAACTCGCGGAAGTTGATTTCCGGGTCGAAGTTGGTGGCGAAGTATTTGCCATGGGAACCGGCATTGACGTCGAGAATGTCGATCGAATCAATGCTGTCGAAATACTGCTGCTGCGCAAGTTTTGCGTAGCTGTTCACCACACCCGGGTCGAAACCGACGCCGAGAATGGCGGTAATGTTCTTTTGTTGGCACTCTTCGAGGTGTTTCCACTCGTAGTTGCCGTACCACGGCGGGGTCTCGCAGATCTTGCCCGGCTCTTCGTGGATGGCGGTGTCCAGGTAGGCGACACCGGTATCGATGCAGGCACGCAGCACCGACATGTTGAGGAACGCGGAACCGACGTTGATCACGATCTGCGATTCGGTCTCGCGGATCAGTGCCTTGGTCGCCTCGACATCGAGGGCGTTGAGCGAGAAGGCCTGGATGTCGGCGGGTACCTTGAGGCTACCCTTGGCCTTGACGCTGTCGATGATGGCCTGGCATTTGGAGATGTTCCGTGACGCGATAGCGATACGACCCAGTTCGTCGTTATGCTGCGCGCACTTGTGGGCCACCACCTTGGCGACACCTCCTGCACCAATGATAAGAACGTTCTTCTTCAATTTACCTGTTGCTCCTTACTTTTGAGTGCCGGTCTTAGGACAGGCTGGAAACGTAGTCTTCGAAACCGAACTCGCGCACCAGTTCGACGCTGCCGTCGAGCTGCTTGACCGCGATGGACGGCATCTTCAAACCGTTGAACCAGTTTTTCTTGACCATGGTGTAGCCCGCCGTGTCGATGAACGACAGGCGATCGCCAATGGCCAGCGGGCGATCGAACTGGTACTCGCCGAAGATGTCACCGGCCAGGCACGATTTGCCGCAGACCATGTAGGTGTGCTCGCCATCGTTGGGGGCCATCTTGGCGTTGAGGCGGTAGATCAGCAGGTCGAGCAGGTGCGCTTCGATCGAGCTGTCGACCACGGCCAGGTGCTTGCCGTTGTACAGGGTGTCGAGCACGGTCACTTCCAGCGAGGCGCTGTTGGTGATGGCGGCTTCGCCCGGCTCCAGGTAGACCTGCACGCCGTACTTCTCCGAGAAGGCCTTCAGGCGCGCGCAGAACGCATCGACCGCGTAGTCTTCGCCGGTGAAGTGGATGCCGCCACCCAGGCTCACCCATTGGACCTTGTGCAGCAGGTGGCCGAAGCGCTCTTCGATGTGCGTGAGCATCTTGTCGAACAGGCCGAAGTCACCGTTCTCGCAGTTGTTGTGGAACATGAAGCCGGAGATCTGTTCGATGACCTTCTCGATCTTCTCCGGGTCCCACTCGCCCAGGCGGCTGAACGGGCGCGCCGGGTCGGCCAGCAGGTAGTCGGAGCTGCTCACCTGCGGGTTGACGCGCAGGCCGCGGACCTTGCCTTCGGACTGTTCGGCAAAGCGCTGCAGCTGGCCGATCGAGTTGAAGATGATCTTGTCGCAGTTCTCGAGCATTTCCTCGACCTCGTCGTCGGCCCAGGCCACGCTGTAGGCGTGGGTCTCGCCGGCGAACTTCTGGCGGCCGAGCTTGAGCTCGTAGAGCGACGAAGAGGTGGTGCCGTCCATGTACTGTTGCATCAGGTCGAAGACCGACCAGGTGGCAAAGCACTTGAGGGCGAGCAGGGCCTTGGCGCCGGAGTTTTCGCGCACGTAGGCGATCTTCTCCATGTTGGCCAGCAGCTTGGTTTTATCGATGAGGTAGTACGGCGTCTTGATCATTTAAAGGCCCCCGGCAAGGCCGGCCAAAAAAAGGACACGCATTGTGCCTTCACTTGCTGCATATCGAAAGGGTGGGAGCAGTATTTCGTCGTGCTCGTTGCCCTTGGAGCGGGATTTTTTGCGTTGTGCAGGGGCATTGGAACAGGCTTGTGTGAACATCCTGATCACGGGGTGTGCAGCTCAATGAAAATCCGATGAACAGCCGCTGCGTGGAGCGCAGTTGGCCAATCTGTAGGGGCGGGTGCGGTGGATCGTTCGATGGCTTGAGTGATCGGCCGGCCTCATCGCCGGCAAGCCGGCTCCCACAGACCTTGCACCGAACCCTGTGGGAGACCCTGCACCGAACCTTGTGGGAGCCGGCTTGCCGGCGATGAGGCCGGCAAGATCAACGTCAATCGACCTGCTTCAACCAATCCTGAATCTGCCCCAGTGTCGCCGTGGCCCCGCCACACACCACCACCAGCACGTTCTGGTAGCCGCTCAATGCCTTCGCTTCATAGGCCACCGCCAACGCCGCCCCGCAGGCAGGCTCCACCAGCACGCGATGATCGTTCAGGAACCGCTCGCACGCTTGCAGCGCCGCACGATCGCTCACCAGCACACTGTGCACCGGGTGCTCGCGCACGCACACCAACGCCTGGTCTGCCACCCGCTTGGCACCCAGCGAGGTGGCCACCGAAGCGATGCGCTCCAGCTCCACCGAATGGCCCGCCTGCACCGCCGCGTGCAGCGAAGCGGCGCCTTCGGTCTCTACCGCCAGCACCGGCACATCATGCCAGCCATTGCGCTTGAGGCCTTCGACCACGCCGCTGAGCAGCCCGCCGCCACCCACCGACAGCAGCACTGCGTCAGGCTTGTAGCCCGCCGCCGCCAGCTCGTCGACCAGGCTGGCATGGCCGGCCCACAGCAGCGGGTCATCGAAGGGGTGAATGAAGGCATCGTTCGGCCCGACCAGGGTTTGCGCCAGCGCGTTGGCCTCCTGCCAGGAGCTGCCATGCACCACCACCTTGGCGTCTTCCTGATGCAGCAGCTCCTTGGCCCGCTCGGTGGTGGTTTCAGGCACCACTACCGTTACCGGCACGCCCAGTTTGCGACCGGCATAGGCCACCGCCAGGCCGGCATTGCCGCCGGAGGAGGAAACGAAATGGCGCGCGCCACGGGCATGGTGGACTTCGCAGGCATGGCCCACGCCACGCAGCTTGAACGAGCCGCAGGGCTGCAGGGCATCGAGCTTGAGCCAGACCGCACGGCCAGCGGCCAGCGAAAGAGGGCGGGATTCGATCAGGGGGGTGTGGATGTGCAGGGTCATCAAGGAGCTCCACGACGCTTCATTCGGTATGAGCAGAGAGGGCCAATGCTCGAGGGAGAGCTGAATGGTAGCGCGTGTCGCCTGGTGCATGTCGTTGAATTTGTGGTGATGTTGAAATCGAGCGCCGCCCGCGCGGCGCATCGCGGATGAATCCGCTCCTACATTCATTGCAACGTGCCACGGTCTGTCAGGCCATGGTCGTCCGCTTCTAGCGCCCGCCGAGAAATCGCGTCGTGCCACCAAGGCTGACAACCATGGCCTATCAGGCATAGGTACGTTGCAACAAATGTGGGAGCGGATTTATCCGCGATGCGCCGCGCGGGCGGCGCTCG